>NC_018012.1:695833-1391666 GCF_000227745.2 Thiocystis violascens DSM 198
TCTGGATCAACTCGATGACCTGGCGCTCGGCGTTGCGGTCGGCGTCGACGCGGATCGGAGAGGACCAGTTCAGGGTGATCTGGCCCAGATTGGACGTGATTCCAGACGTTTCGGCGAGTCCGTCCGCGCGCACGTCCGGGAAGTAAGGATAGTCGAGCGTCTGGATCTCCTGGACGACGAAGCCGCCAAGGTCGCGTTGGACCGGGATCGGGAAAGGGGTATTTTGAGGATCGAGAACCAGCGTCGGTTCCAGATGCAGCCCCTGATGCGCGAGCCAGTCATCCAGCCCGGTGGCCGCGCGGCGCGCCGCGATCGAGCCGCCGGTCAGGTCGACGTGGAAACTGGAAGCCGCCAGGATCGCCGTGCCGCCCTGCATCAGAAACTGATCGATGGCGAACTGCTGTTTTTCGTCGAGATCCTCCGGCCCGATGACCAGCAGCAGATCCGTGTCCTCGGGAACCTGTCCGGAGGTCAGATCCGTTTCGCGCAGGCTGAAGTTTTCCCGCAGGCTCTCTTGCAGCAGGCCGTACTCATTCCCGGCGCTCATGCCCATCCCGAAGTCCTGGGGGGCGGGGGAGGGCGTGTAGAGGGCTAGCGTTCTCAGCATGCCGGGGGCAAAACGCTTGATCGCCGCCTCGATGGCGCGGCTCAGTCCGGCGCGGTCGAGCGATTCGGGGGGCGGAATCGGAATCGGCGTGGCCCGGTCGTCGGACTGGAGCACCATGTAGAAATAGAAGGGGGTCGGATCCAGCAGACTGGTCAATAGCGGTTCAAAACCGAACTGCTCCTGGATGCTTTTTGCCAGCGACCCGTCGCCGGCCGCCGGGTCCGCGATCTCGAAGCTGAAGCGTCCGGCGGATGTCGCGGCCAGTTCGCCCAGCAGCGCTTCCAGTTCCCGGCGCAGTGCCGGCAGCGGCTCGGGCAGCGCCGCCGCATCCGAGATGAAACCCTGGAAGTGCAGCGGGCTGGAGTGACTGGCGAAAAGATCGCCGCCACCCCGATAACCGTAGAGCACCTTCTTGATGGTACGGGTCAGGTCGTACTCGGGGTTGCGCAGACGCACGTCCAGATCGGATTCGCTCCGCACCTTGACCTCGATCAGATCCTGAAAACCCAGGGTCTCGAATTGATCGCCGTATTTCACCAGCAAATCGAAATAGGAGTTGACCACCGACGCCTGATATTTGGTCTCGGTCTGGAAGGCGACCGGGCGGATGCCGTATTGCTCGCCGGCCTCCCGCTCCAACTCCGGGGACTGCTGCGGATCGACGAATTCCACCCGTACCCGGCCCTGGCCCGCGATCTCCAGCTCTTTCAGCAGGTCGCGCAACTGCGGCACCAGCGGGGCCAGCAAGGGATGCGTCTGGGCGCTGAAATAGCCGCGGATCAGCAGCGGCTCCTGGAGCTGGTCGAGATAGGTTCGGGTTGCTTCGGAGAGACTGTAGAGCCGCCCCTCGGTGAGATCGGCGCGGATCGCGGAGACCGGATGCAGCCAAAGATTGGCGGCGGCCAGATTGGCGACGGTGAGCGCCGTGATCAGAATCCAGCGGCGATGGTGACGCGGATTGGCGCCGTGTTCGGCCCAGCGCAGACGCTCCAGGCTGTAGACCGTCAGGGTCAGAAAGACGCCGACGAGACTGAGGTAATAGTAAAGATCCCGCAGGTCGAGAACGCCACGGGTGATCGACTCGAAGCGCGCGCCGCTGCCGATGAGCCGCAGCAACTCGCCGCCGCCATGACCGACCAGCGCGGTGAGTGCCGGCGAGCCGATCAGATAGAGGAACGCGGAGACGAGTGTGGCGCCGATGAGCGCCACGATGGGGTTGTCGGTGCGCGACGAGACGAAGAGACCGATCGACAGATAGGCCGCGGCGAGCAGCAGGGTCGCCAGATAGGCGCCGAGGACCGGCCCCCAGTCGAGTGGCCCGAGCAGCGCGACGGTGAGCGGCAGGGGCAGCGTGAGGGCCAGCGACACGCTCACCAGACCCAGCGCGGCGAGGAATTTGCCAAGCACCAGTCGGGGCGTGGTCACCGGCAGGGTCAGCAGCGTCTCCAGCGTCCCGGCCCGCCGCTCCTCGCTCCACAGACGCATGGTGAGCGCCGCGCAGAGGAAGATCAGCAGGATCGGCATCCACTCGAACAATGGACGCACATCGGCGATGTTGCGGGCGAAAAAGGCGTCGACCCAGAAGAAGACGAAGAGCGACACCGCCAGAAAGGTGCCGATGAAAAGATAGGCGACCGGGGAACCGAAAAAGGCCGCGAGTTCACGGCGGGCGACACGCAGAATTTCAGACATGGGTGGCCTCCGCCGGTTCCAGGTTGCGCGTTTCCAGGGTGACGGCGCCGAACAGTGCCTCCAGATCCTGGCGCTCGGTCTCCAGCCCAAACAACGGCCAGCGTTGCCGACTGACCGCCTCGACAACCGCCGGGGCGGTGGCGCGCGGATCGGTCGTCTCCAGCGCATAGCGGCGCAGATCGCCATCCTGATCCAGCATGGCCGCTCCAGCGATTCCGGCCACTCCGGACAGCAGGGGTTCCGCCTCCGCTGGCGCGCGGTCGAGCGTGACGAGCAACCGCGGCTGGCGTCCGATGGCGTTCAGGCGGCTATCAAGCGCCAGCCGTCCGCCGCGCATGATGAGCACCCGCCCGCAGACCGCCTCGACCTCCTGTAGCACATGAGTCGAGATGATCAGGGTCGCGTCGGCGGACAGTTCGCGCACGAGACCGCGCATGTGCTGGATCTGGGATGGATCGAGCCCGTTGGTCGGCTCGTCCAGGATGAGGATGACCGGCTCGTGCAGGATCGCCTGGGCCACGCCGACCCGCTGGCGGTAGCCGCGCGACAGGGTGCCGATGATGGCGGTCGCCTTGGCGCCGAGTTCGGTGCGCTCCACGGCGCGGCGGATCGCGGTCGCGCGGCGGGGCGGGGCGAGTCCGTGCAGCGATGCCTGATAATCCAGGTAATCCAGCACCGTCATTTCGGGGTAGAGCGGACAGTTTTCGGGCAGATAACCAATGCGCCGCTGGATGGCGCGACGCTGTTTGGCGATATCCAGTCCGTCGACGCGGATCGTCCCGGCGCTCGGTTCGAGATAGCCGGTGAGCATCTTCATGATGGTGGTCTTGCCGGCTCCGTTATGGCCGAGCAGACCGACGATCTCGCCGTGACCGATGTCGAACGAGACGTCCTGGACCGCCTTGAGTTCGCCGTACTGGCGACAAAGCTCGCGAACCTCGATCATTGGGGGCAACTCCTTCGTTCGCTGGGAAGTCTGAGGCAAGTCGGATAGACCGCTTGGGCGCGGATTTGATCCAAGATCGGGAGATCGCGCAAGAGGCGATTTTTAATCCGTCGCGACGACCGCGCGCGACGGCCATTGAAAACGCCCGTGGGCGCTGGCCGCTGTTCCTCCAAAGTTCCATGAGGGGTTATACTCGATCCTGATTTGGGTTCTTCGATCCATCGGCTTCATCGCGCGATCCCTGTGAGGACGTGCTCGGCATCGGAGTAAGAGCTATGCGGGAAGGGGCCAAAAGACGTCTGGCAGGCGCGGTTGCGATCGTCGCGCTGGCGGTGATCTTCGTACCCATGTTTTTTGAAAAGGAATCGCTGGCGCCGCCATCGCGCGATCTTGCGCGACCGAATGAACCGGACTTCGACGATCCTGCCCTGACCGAACTCGCGCCAGATCCGCCGACTGGTCAGGTGACTGAAGAGAGGTATGCCGATTTGCCGATCGAAAGCGATCCGCTGACGCTGCCCGTGCCCGCTGGCGCCGATGAGGCCAATCCCGGCGGCGAAGCGGACCAGGATCGCCAGCCGGAAAAGCCTGTTCGTCGCGATTCGCCGGCCACGCAGCCTGATCGGCTCGGCCGGTTGTCAACCGAATCGCCGCCAGTCGTGAAGGAGGTCGAGGCGGTCGCGCCGCCCAAGGCGAGGGACGATGGGATGCCCTCCTGGGTCATTCAGGTTGCCAGTCTGGGAACGGCGCAGAGCGCGGCCGAGCTCGAAACGAAATTGCGGAGCGCCGGGTTTTCGGCCTTTGTGGAAAAGGCCGAAGTCCGGGGTAAGCAGTACTATCGCGTGCGGGTTGGGCCGGAAGTGGATCGCGCGAGTGCCGAGCGTGCCGCCACCAGGCTGCGTCAGCAGCAAAAGCTGGATACCTTGATCCAACGCTATCCGTAATTCTAAATGTTTGCAGGCTTTTCCGCGTTGTATCATGGGATGCTGCGGTTTCCAGGGTCATCGGTTGACGTCAACGATCGGGAGTGGAAGGTGAACTGGGTCGATTTCGCGATCATCGCCATCGTCGTTCTGTCCGCATTGGTCGGGCTGGCGCGCGGCATCGTCCGGGAGTTGCTCTCGCTGGGCGTCTGGGTCGCGGCCCTGGCGGTTGCCTGGGTCTTTCACCGGGAGGTTGCCGATCTTCTCGTCGCGCAGTTTTCGCAGCCATCGGTGCGGCTTGCGGTTGCCTTTATCGCGCTGGTACTCGTCACCCTGATCCTGGGCGCGATCCTCGGCGCCGTGCTGACCGCGTTCGTGGACAAGGCTGGTCTGACGGGTGCCGATCGTGTTCTAGGGCTCGTCTTCGGGGCCGGTCGAGGGGTTGTGATGGTGGCGATGGCGGTGTTTCTCGCCGGCCTGACACCGTTACCGAGCGATCCCTGGTGGCAGGAGTCTCGTTACATCGGTCAATTCCAGGAATTCGCCGACTGGATGCTTGGAATGGTGCCCGACGAGATTCAAGCCCGGATCAAGCAGCTTTAGGGTTTTTCATGCTTTAATGATGTGACGGTCTTGCAGGGCTTCCCGCGCGTCATCCAGGAGTCTCCGTGGTTGATTGCAGCCATTGTTCTGGGTTAGCGTCGCCTGCTTTCAATCATCTTCCTCCATCCCTTCGGCTCCGCTCAGGGCAAGCCCTTCGGCTTTGCTCGCAGCAAGCCTTTCGGCTTCGCTGGGCCGGCGGCTCGCATCAGAGTCCGCGGCTCGATTCAGCGTAGCCTACCCGATGGCGAGGGCGAGTATCCTATGTGCGGTATCGTTGGCATCGTCGGCAAAAGTCCGGTCAATCAGTCTCTCTACGACGCTCTTCTGGTCTTGCAGCATCGCGGTCAGGATGCCGCGGGCATCGTGACCTGTCAGGGCGATAAGCTCTATCTGCGCAAGGATAACGGTCTGGCCAGGGATGTGTTCCAGACCCGTCACATGATCCAGTTGCGCGGCAATACCGGCGTGGGGCATGTGCGCTATCCCACCGCTGGGGCGGCCAGTTCGGCGGAGGCGCAGCCTTTTTATGTCAACTCGCCCTATGGCATCGTGCTGGCCCATAACGGCAATCTGACCAACGCCGAGGATCTCAAGCGCGACCTCTTCGTCGATGACCTGCGTCACCTCAATACCGAGTCGGATTCCGAGATCCTGCTGAATATCTTCGCGCATGAGTTGCAGATTCAGGGCAAACTGAGGATCGACGAGCAGGATGTGTTCCGGGCCGTGGCGGGCGTGCATCGTCGCTGTCGGGGCGGCTACGCGGCGGTCGCCATGATCCCCGGTTTCGGGGTGTTCGGGTTCCGCGATCCCAACGGGATCCGGCCGCTTGTTTATGGCCGCCGCGAGACTCCCGCAGGCGCGGAGTACATGATCGCCTCCGAAAGCGTGGCGCTCGACACCCTCGGATTCAAACTCATTGCCGATGTCGCGCCAGGGGAGGCGGTGCTGATCACCGTCGATGGCGAACTCCATACCCGCCAATGCGCGCCGCAGCCGGTGCTGTCCCCCTGTATCTTCGAGTTCGTCTATTTCGCCCGCCCGGACTCAATCATCGATAACATCTCGGTGCACAAGGCCCGCTCGCGCATGGGCAAAAAGCTGGCGGCCAAGATCAAGCGCGACTGGTCCAGTCATGACATCGACGTGGTGATCCCGGTCCCCGACACCAGCCGCACCGCGGCCCTGCAACTGGCGAATCAACTCGGGATCAACTATGCCGAGGGCTTCATCAAGAACCGCTATATCGGGCGTACCTTCATCATGCCCGGTCAGACGGTGCGCAAGAAATCGGTCCGTCAGAAGCTCAATGCCATCGATCTGGAGTTCCGCAAAAAGAACGTGCTGCTGGTCGACGACTCCATCGTGCGCGGCACCACCTCGCAACAGATCATCCAGATGGCCCGCGACGCGGGCGCGCATCGAGTCTATTTCGCCTCGGCCGCGCCGCCGGTGCGCTATCCGAATGTCTACGGGATCGACATGCCCGCGGCCAGCGAACTCATCGCCCATGGCCGCACCGAGGAGGAGGTGGCGCGCGAATTGGGGACCGACGGACTGATTTTTCAGGATCTTGGCGATCTGATCGAGGCGGTCCAGAAAAAGGGCAAGAGCCATGTCGACCGTTTCGATACCTCGGTGTTCGATGGCGTCTATGTGACGGGTGACGTGACGCCGGACTATCTGGCCTCGCTGGAGGCCCGGCGCAACGACGGCGCCAAGGACAGTCGTTTATCGTGCAGCGAGAGTGCCATTGATCTCAGCAATACCGATTAAACCGTGCCAGCTCCGGCAGTCCCTGATTCTGCCGAGGCTGAATCGAATCCAGAAACATCACAGACCGCGCTGGGCGCGGTTTAAACGGGAATCTTGATCAGCCATGCCCGAGGATGAGCGTCAAATGATGGAGGCAGGCTTCGCCACCCGCGCCATCCGCACGGGACACTGGCGCACGCCAGAGGGCGAGCATGGCGAACCGATCTTCACCACCTCCAGCTATGTCTTTTCCAGCGCGGCCGAGGCGGCGGCGCGTTTCGCCGGAGATCAAGCCGGCAATATCTACTCGCGCTTCACCAATCCCACGGTGCGCGCCTTCGAGGAACGCCTCGCGTCTCTTGAAGGCGGCGAGCGTTGCGTGGCGACTGCCTCGGGCATGGCGGCCATCCTGGCGGTCTGCATGGGGCTGCTGAAGGCCGGCGATCGGATTCTCTCTTCGCGCAGTCTGTTTGGCAGCACGACGATGCTGTTCAATAAATATCTCGCGCGATTCGGTATCGAGACCACCTATGTGCCACTGAGCGATCCCGATGCCTGGGAGGCCGCGATCGATTCGCGCACCCGTCTGCTGTTCTGCGAAACCCCCTCGAATCCGCTCACCGAAATGGCGGATCTGCGCCAGTTGGCCGCGATTGCCCACCGCCATGACTGCCTGCTGGCGGTCGACAATTGCTTTTGTACCCCGGCCTTGCAACGTCCGCTCGAACTGGGCGCCGATCTGGTCATCCATTCGGCGACCAAATATCTGGACGGTCAGGGGCGCTGTGTCGGCGGCGCCGTGGTCGGCGATCATAAACTTGTGGGCGAGGAGGTCTTCGGCGTTCTGCGCACCGCCGGCCCCACCCTGAGTCCCTTCAATGCCTGGGTGTTTCTCAAGGGGCTCGAAACGCTCGAATTGCGCATGCTCGCGCACGCGCGCGGCGCGGCCCAACTGGCCGACTGGCTACTCGCGCAGCCTGCCGTGGAGCACGTTTATTATCCAGGTTTGAGCGGGCACCCCCAGCATCGTCTGATCGGCACCCAGCAGCGCACCGGTGGTGGCATCGTCGCCTTCGACATGCGCGGCGGTCAGACCGGCGCCTGGCGGCTGATCGACGCCACCCGGCTGCTGTCCATCACCGCTAACCTGGGCGACACCAAGTCCACCATCACCCATCCAGCCACCACCACGCATGGACGTCTCAGCCCCGAGGAGCGGAGCGCGGCCGGGATCGGTGACGGTCTGGTGCGGGTCGCCGTGGGGCTGGAGGACATCGCGGATATCCAGGCGGATCTGCTGCCGGGACTGGCGGATTTGCAACCTTGAAACGGCACTCAGCTCCAGCAAGGTGATGCCATGAGAATAAAGCAAGCGTTCTCCGGTTGGTGGGCTACCGGCCATCCATGGCCATTCAAGAGTCATTGGTACTATTGGTATACAGGCCGTAAGTCAATCGCCATCCTGAGCATGATCGTCAGTATTCTAGTGACGACGCTGTGCTTGACGCTGGCCCTCGGCTGTTCGATCTGGGGGATTGTCGTCGCCATTCTGCTGGACTCGGCCGGGTTCTGGTTGACTGCCGTTTATGTCTTTGTGTTGCGATCATCGATCCCGGAGCTAGCGCAAGGTCAGATGGACGCCTTGATCGCCACGCACCTGGTGTTGCCGATGCTATTCGGTTTATTCGTCACCAGGGCATCCACGTTTCTGGTCGCCAAAGCCTTGGCGATCAAGGCAAAGGGGCCGGGGCCGGCCTTGCAGCATGTCTAGCGCCCCAACCCTCGATCTCATCTGCCCCGGCCTGCTGGGGCCGATTCCGACCTTGCCGCCGCCTTTTCCGAAGACGCCGACGCTCGATCGGCTGTTGAGCCGGGCGGACAAACGTGCCGTCCTCTTGACCGATCCGCCGGCCGTCCTGCTTGCCGAGTTCGGCGTCTTCGACGAGCCGGACCGGGATTTTCCGACCGCGCCGCTCTGTCTCCTGGGCGAGGATCCGGATGCCGATCTGGACGCCTGGTGGATGCACGCCGATCCGGTGCATCTGCGCGCGGATCGGGATCGGCTACTGCTCTTCGCTGGCGCTGAAATCGTCCCGGATCGCGCCGAGGCCGATGCCCTGACGGCCTTATTCAACGACCATTTCGGGGGCGACGGACTGCGGCTGCTGGCCCCGACGCCGGGCCGCTGGTATCTAAGGGCCGACCGGCGTCTGGATCTGCGCACGCAGCCGCTCCATCGGATGCTCGGTGGCGCGATCGGTGACGATCTCCCCGGCGGACTGGACGCCAACCGTTGGAATGGGCTGCTGAACGAGGCGCAGATGCTGTTCTTCGACAGCGCGGTCAATCGCGACCGTGAACGCCGGCGCCGACCAGTCATCAGCGGCCTCTGGATCTGGGGCGGCGGACGCCTGCCGACGCTGTCGGGCGAACGTCCCGACCTGATTGTCGGCGATCACCCCCTGACGCTTGGTCTGGCACGGCACGCGAGCCTGCGGCACCTGACCCTGGAGCAGTGGCGCGAGGGTGCGACGGCATCGACCGGTCGTGTTTTGGTGTACTGGGATTCCTTGTGGACGGCGCTTCAGGCGCGGGATTTACCTGCCTGGAGCCGGTCATTGACGGACCTTGAAGGCCGTCTTGCCGTGACCGCAAACCAGCTTCGCGAGGGTGGCCTAGCGCGGCTCGTCATCGATCCCTGTCAAGGTTCGCGCTTTCAAATCTCCCGCGGACAGTTGCGTCGTTTCTGGCGTCGGCAAGGGTTGCGTGCATGGCTGAACGTTACGTCAGGGCAGGTCAATCCAGATTTCTGAAGATCCGATTCCAACCAATCTCAATCTCCAGGCTGATCAGCGGCAGCGGTTCGCCAGCGGCGATATCGTGCAGCGCCCAGGTATCGCCGCCGCCGCGCCGGTAGAGTTCGATGGTCTGTTAAACGCCACGCAGCCCTTGACACCCGACGATTAGTCTCTACCATTAGCACTCGTTCCTAGTGAGTGCTAACAACCGCGCTTTTCGGCGTGGATCGTGGCGCCAATCAACCTTCTCAACCGCACCAGGAGATCCTTCATGAACATCCGTCCCTTGCATGACCGCGTCGTTGTCCGTCGCATGGAAGAGGAGCGCACGACTGCCGGCGGCATCGTGATCCCGGATTCCGCCACCGAAAAGCCGATCCAGGGCGAAGTCATCGCCGTGGGCAACGGCAAGATCCTGGAGAGCGGCGAAGTTCGTCCGCTGGATGTCAAGGTCGGCGACCGCGTCCTGTTCGGCAAGTATTCCGGCACCGAGGTCAAGCTCGACGGCACCGATTTTCTGGTGATGCGCGAGGAAGACATCATGGGCGTCGTCGAGGGCTAAGTCGCCTCCGTCGTCCCTGTCCGCTCCGTGATCCCAGTTCCGCAAGCAACGAATCAATTCGAGGAAGGTAAAGAATGAGCGCAAAAGACGTGAAGTTTGGTGGCGATGCCCGTGCCCGCATGATGGAAGGCGTGAACATCCTCGCCAATGCCGTCAAGGTGACCCTGGGTCCCAAGGGCCGTAACGTGGTTCTGGACAAGTCCTTCGGCGCGCCGACCGTCACCAAGGACGGCGTCTCCGTCGCCAAGGAAATCGAACTCAAGGACAAGTTCGAGAACATGGGCGCGCAGATGGTCAAGGAAGTGGCCTCGCACACCTCCGATATCGCCGGCGACGGCACCACCACCGCGACCGTGCTGGCTCAGGCCATGGTCCGCGAGGGTCTGAAGGCGGTGGCCGCCGGCATGAATCCGATGGATCTCAAGCGCGGCATGGATAAGGCGGTCGAGGCGGCCGTCGAGGAGTTGAAGAAGCTCTCCAAGCCCTGCACCGAGAACAAGGCGATCGCTCAGGTCGGCACCATCTCCGCCAACTCCGACGAATCGATCGGCAAGATCATCGCCGATGCGATGGAAAAGGTCGGTAAGGAAGGCGTCATCACCGTGGAAGACGGCACCTCGCTGCACAACGAGCTGGATGTCGTCGAAGGCATGCAGTTCGACCGCGGCTATCTGTCGCCCTATTTCATCAACAATCAGCAGAGCCAGAGCGCCGAGCTGGAAGATCCCTATATCCTTCTGCACGACAAGAAGATCTCCAATATCCGCGAGCTGCTGCCGGTGCTCGAAGCCGTCGCCAAGGCGGGTCGTCCGCTGCTGATCGTCGCCGAGGATGTCGAAGGCGAGGCGCTGGCCACGCTGGTGGTCAACACCCTGCGCGGGATCGTCAAGGTCTGTGCCGTCAAGGCGCCCGGCTTCGGCGACCGTCGCAAGGCCATGTTGCAGGACATCGCCGTCCTGACCGGCGCAACCGTCATCGCCGAGGAAGTCGGTCTGTCGCTGGAGAAGGCCACCCTGAACGAGCTGGGTACCGCCAAGCGGGTCCAGGTCGCCAAGGACGAGACCACCCTCATCGACGGCGCCGGCTCCGAGATCGACATCAAGGCGCGTTGCGAGCAGATCCGCTCGCAGGTCGAAGAGACCAGCTCTGACTACGACAAGGAAAAGCTCCAGGAACGTCTGGCCAAGCTGGCCGGCGGCGTGGCCGTCATTAAGGTTGGCGCGGCCACCGAGATGGAGATGAAGGAAAAGAAGGCGCGCGTCGAAGACGCACTGCACGCCACCCGCGCGGCGGTCGAGGAAGGCATCGTGCCCGGCGGCGGCGTCGCGCTGGTGCGCGCACAGACCGCGGTCAAGGAACTCAAGGGTTCCAATCACGATCAGGATGTCGGCATCACCATCGCCCGTCGCGCGATGGAAGAGCCGCTGCGTCAGATCGTCGCCAACGCCGGCTGCGAGCCATCGGTCATCCTGCACAAGGTGGTCGAGGGTTCGGGTAACTTCGGTTACAACGCGGCCAACGGCGAATATGGCGACATGGTCGAGATGGGCATCCTGGATCCGACCAAGGTCACCCGTTCGGCGCTGCAGAATGCCGCGTCGGTGGCGGGTCTGATGATCACCACCGAGGCCATGATCGCCGACGAGCCGAAGGACGATTCGCCAATGCCGGGCGGCGGCGATATGGGTGGCATGGGCGGTATGGGCGGAATGGGCGGCATGATGTAAGCCCGCGTCTGGCCCCAGCCTCAAAAAGCCCCGCCTCGGCGGGGCTTTTTCGTTTCCGGAATTCCCGCCTCGCTGCCTCTCAGGATCCAGTCCAGAATAACTCGGTGCTTTACTCGCACTCATGATCGGCGCGTGGTCTGATGGCGTCATTCCGCTCAGGATTCACCACGAACGGTATCAGGAGACAGCGAACGTCAAGTTCATACCGAGAATTGCCGAGCATGCACAGTCAGGCACCGACGCCGCGGTTTGCTCGGGTACAATGTCGGGCTGTACGCAACGAATGACGGAGCTGACATGCTATTCGCGCGATTCCTCAAAAAAAGACAGCAGGCCGCTGCCGAAGCCCACCAGGCCGTCGCATCCAAAAGTCAGGACTCGCTTGCCGAGCAGGCGCGTCAATCGGAGAACCCCGCGCGACGACGCGACGCGGTCCGCCAGCTCCAGAATCTCCCGCTGCTCCGCCAGATTCTGAGCGACGACGTCGATGTCGGAGTGCGTGAAACCGCCTCCGCGCGCTTACGGCACTTGCTGTGCGATAGCGATTTGCAGACAGTCTCCCTCGCGGAGCGGATCGACGAGTTGTCCCGGATCGATGACCTTCAACTCATCGAGCAGATCGCCTCTCAGGCGAGCGCCCCCGAGATCCGCCGCGCCGCGCTCGACCGCGTTCAATCCCCGGCAGTGCTGGCCCAGTGCGCAGTCCAGGATCCTCTGGCGCTCAATCGCGGCCTTGCCATCGAGCGTCTGCACGACAGGCAGTCGCTGGCACTCGTCGTGCGACAGATTGGCAAAAAGGATAAGCATGTCTATCGCACCGCGCGCGAAAAGCTATGCATGATCGCCGAGCGCGAAGAGCTGCCATCGCGGATTCGCGCCCAGCGCGAGGACATCTGCACCAAGGCCGAGCGGCTGGGACGCCTGGGCAACTGGAGTCAGGACCGCGCGCTACTGGAACATCTGGACCGACAATGGGCGGTGCTGGAGGCTGAAACCGAGGCCGAAGCCGACGTGCGGGCGCGCTATCAGGCCGAGCGCGAACGTTTCCTGAAAACCGATGCGGACTTTCGCCGAGAGAATGCAACCCAGATTGCGCGGCATGAGGCGCTCGATACGACGCGCGCGGAGCGTCAGGCGCTGCTGGACGAATTGTCCGGCGTTGCCGATCTGACCGATGAGTCCGAAATCGGCGTGCGGCGCGAGCGAATCGCCATGGCCTGGAACGCGCTTTCCGCCCTTCCGGATCCCCAGCAGCGCGGTCTCGATGCGCGTTACCAGGAACTCATTCAGGCAGTGGACACCGCGCGGCAAGCCCTGGCGGATCGACATCGTCATGCCGAACGGCTGCGGCGCACGGTTGCGCAGGCCCAGCGACTGCTCGACGACACTCGGGCGCTGGACCACCGAAAAGCCAGGGTCGTCCTCGCTCAGGGCCGCGCGCTGGCGGCCGATCTGCCCGACAATGATGACGCGCGGAATTTCCTGATTCTGGCCGAGCGGCTCGAATCCCGGCTTTCCCATCAACGCCGGCACGCCGAACAGCGGCTGGCGCAGCTTCCGCAACGGCTCGCCGAACTGGAGAGCCGTCTCGCGGCCGGCGAACTCAAGAAGGCCGACCCGCTCTACCAAAGTCTACAGGCCGGACTCGAGCTGATCCAGGCGAGCGAACTCCCCACCGAGGCTACGGCTGAGATTGCCAACCGGCTGCGCGTCCTCGCCCCTCAACTGCGGGAACTTCAGCACTGGCGACGCTGGGGCGCGGATCAGCATCGGGAGGGGCTGTGCGCCGATATGGAAGCGCTCGTTGACAAGGAACTGCCGCTGGAGGCGCTGGCCGATCAGTTGCATACCCTGCAAATGGACTGGAAGGGGCTCGACAAATCCGGTTCGCCCGCCAACCAGACACTCTGGGAACGCTTTCACGCCGCCTCGGAATCCGTCTATGCGCGTTGCCGACCCTTCATGGAACACCAAGCCGCCGAACGCGAGTCGAATCGGCTCGCGCGCGAGCAGGTTTGTCAACAGATCGAAGATTTTTTAAGCAAGGTCGATTGGGAGCGGGTGGACTGGAAAAAGATCCTGCGTGCCGAGCGCGAAACCCGTCAGACTTGGGCCGCCATCGGCGCGACCGAAGGCCGCCATCGCAAGGCGCTGGAACGCCGTTTCCACCGCTCGCTCAAACAGCTCGACCAGCGCCTGGACGCCGAGCGCAAGCTCAATCAGGCCCATAAACGCAACCTGATCGAGCGGGTTCGGACACTCGTCGATGCTCCAGATCTGGATGCCGCCATCGAACGGACCAAGTCGCTGCAACGCGAGTGGCGCACAACGGTGCCCGCGCGCCAGAAAGACGAAAACCGACTTTGGCAGAGCTTCCGGGCCGCCTGCGACGCGGTCTTCGAGCGTCGAGTCGCGCTGCATCAGGCGCAGACCAATGAACTCAAGGATAATCTGGCGGCCCGCGAGAGCCTCTGTGCCGAGGCGCGGACATTCGCCGCGAGCGAAACGGATCCGCAACGGCTCGCCGCCGGACTGCGCGAGTTCGACGAGCGCTGGCGCGATCTCCAGGCTCTGCCGATTCCGCGTCAGTCCGCCAGCCAATTGGCCCGCCGCTGGCACGACTGCCGCGACGAGTTGGAACGGCGCACGCGCGTGGGCGAGGAACAGCAACGGCAGGCCGCGTTGGATCTGCTGCAACGCCAGGCCGATCTCTGCGAGCAGTTCGAACTCGGCGTGCTCGGCGAAACCCCCGACGCGCTCGACCCGGCCGACGCGCGTCAACAGTGGAATCAGCTTCGATCGGAAGCGGACAGCCCGTTGAACAAGGCGCTCTCGGCGCGCTTTGAATTCGCGCTCGCCGCCGCCGTAGGGGAGACCGGACAACTGGCTGAACTCAGGCGACGATTCGCGGACAATGCCCGACAACGCAGTCGGCTGTGTCTTCAGCTTGAGATCATCGCTGGCGTGGATTCGCCTCCGGAACTGGCACAACAACGCCTGGAATTTCAGGTCGCCAGGCTCGCCGAACGCATGGTCGAGGGCGAGGACGATCCGCTCCAGGGCGCGACCCAGCTGTTGCGCGACTGGTATCTGTGCGGACCGGCCCCCCGCGACGACCGTCTAAACGCGCGCTTCGAGCGCGTCCGTCACGCACTGATGCCCAAGCGGACAGGCGAAGAGGCCACCGTTTAGGTGACTTGAAGACTCCCAAAACCGGCTACATTTCTTAGCACTCTCAGGACGGGAGTGCCAAGAAACCCCTTGCCAGTTTCCTGGAGGGACTCTTTTCAAGGAGAGGTGGATGCCTGGCTCCATGAGAGCCCGCCCGCCTGGAGAACGCCACTCCAATGACGACGGGCGTCCGCCCACTCACTCGACATTGAGGAGGTACCGAGATGTTTGGAAGCCTGACGAACTTTGAAGGCGGTCTATTCGACGATCTCAGACGCATGCAACGGGAAATAGACGAGGTGTTTACCCCGCGCGCATGGCCTGCGGCAATCCGTTCCGTCGCTCGCGGCGCCTATCCGCCCATCAACATCGGCGCGACGCCGAAGAGCGTCGATGTCTATCTCTTCGCCGCCGGAATCGATCCAAAAACCCTGGAAATTTCGCTTCAGCAAAATCTGCTCACCGTCGCCGGCGAGCGGAAGGTCACCGCCCCCGAGCAGGTGGAACACTATCGCCAGGAACGCTTTTCCGGTTCCTTCCGGCGTGTGATTACCTTGCCGGAGGACGTGGATCCGGACAAAACGGATGCACGCTATGCCGAGGGAGTTCTGCATGTTTCGATACAGCGGCGCGAGGCTTCGCAGCCCCGCCAGATCGAAGTGAAGTGATTGGGAGGAACGCGGACGATGAACGATCAAACCGAAATCGCGCCCCGCGAGTCGACGCAAATCCAGAAAAATCGCGAGAGCGCCTATACGCTACGACCGGCCGTCAATGTCTTCGAGGATGCCGAGGGCATCACCCTGGAGGCTGACATGCCTGGCGTCCCCCGTGATCGACTCCAGCTTCAGGCCGACAAGGATTCGCTACTTATCGAGGGCGAGCTTCAGATCGCCATGCCGGAAGGCATCGATGCCTTGTACGCCGATATCCGCGAGACGCGTTACAGCCGCAGTTTCGCGCTGAGCCGGGAGTTAGATGCCCAGAACATCGACGCCAGCCTGAAGGACGGCGTACTGCGGTTGCGGATCCCGAAACGCGAAGAGGTGCGGCCCCGCAAGATCGAGGTGCGAGCCGACTAAACCGCGCCCAGCGCGGTATGCGATATTTTTGGATTCGATCGGCTCCGGCAGAATCGACGATTTTTGGAGCTGGCGCCGTTTAATGTCGAACCTCGAAGAAATCGTCATCGAACCCTGATCGACGGTTGAACCGCAAAGTGTGCGGGGGGCCTGAAATCTTCCGTGCCGCTTGCACCTTTGCGGTTGCCGTCGTCAGTCACGGCTAACGTCGGGCACTGTAAGCGCCGCCACCCGGCATCCTCAGTCGAACCGGTCGTGACGCCATGGCTCGGACAGGCGCGAACGACGACTCGCCAATCTTCACGATTCTGTCATCGGGATTGCATCGGACGGTCAAGATGGCTGCTTAAGATTCGTCGAGAATTTGTGCGAATTTTGGAACCTCCCGCGATGACCATCGAGCCGACCCAACACACCCCCCATCCGATCGAGCTTCAAGTACACATTCATTACGGCAAACGACGCTTCTTTTGCGCGAGGGGCCGTGATTTGTCCCAGCGGGGAATGTATCTGGAAGTTCGTAACCTGACCCTGCCGACCGGCACCCAGGTCAACCTTGAGTTCCACGGATTTGACCAGGACGGGAGGATCGAGGCGACCGTCGTTCATCGGGATAGCGCGGGCATTCAGGTGCTCTTCGCCACGCCACAGCCGGAGCTGTTACCCGGACTGGAGCAGATCTCCGTTCCGCCCCCCACGGCACTTGTCGCACTGCCGGAGTGCGCGCTTGCCATCTCCAATCCAAAAACATCGCCTACCGCGCTAGGCGCGGTTTAATTCCAGCGAAACAGTACCCATTGAGGAATCGAGGAATTCCTCGCCGACCGCTCCTGCGCGTCGATGACCCCGTCCCCATCGTGATCGAAAAGGTAATACGGGGGGCCGATCTGAGGCTGCACCCGGACCATGTACAGCATGCCCCGCACCCGATATTCATAGACGATATCGCTGCCGGACTCGGTAATGGTGATGTCGGGCTCCACCGACTCGCCGGTCACCGGCGACGGCTCGACCGTCGGCGCCTGCAGAAACCCGTCGCCGACCGCCTCCTCTTCTTGTGCGTGCGACATCCCGAACGCAAGCGTCAGGACTAGGATGGTGAGAACTCGACTGGACACAGGGGTCACCGTTGCGTGGCGAAAGATACGGAGAATGGTAATACGAACCCGGCCGGATTGCTCGCCCGAGCGTCGTCTCGCTGGGTCAGGCATAATTCCGATCAGAGCCGCCAGCTTTTCGCTTTCCGACTCAGACGGCCGCTCGCCGACCGGTTCAAGGTCGAACGTTCGACAGCCGCCCCATGACAAGGCCGCCAGCGTATTGCTGGAGTCTGGCTGATCTTCTCAAACAACGTTTATGGAGCCTCCGCTGGATCCCACATGAGCGGACTCAACCCCCGTCAAATCGAAGCCGTGCGTTACACCGCCGGCCCCCTCCTGGTGCTGGCCGGAGCCGGCTCCGGCAAGACGCGCGTCATCACCCAGAAGATCGCGCACCTGATCGGGCACGTCGGCATCCAGGCACGCCACATTCGCGCCGTCACCTTCACCAACAAGGCCGCGCGCGAAATGCGCGAGCGGGTCGGTCAGCAGGTCAAGGGCATCAACACGCGCGGCCTGGGTATTTCCACCTTTCATACCCTGGGACTCGACATCCTGCGCCGCCACCCCGAGCGAATCGGACTGCGCGCCGGATTCTCGCTGCTGGACGCCCAGGACTCGGAATCGCTGATCAAGGAACACCTGCGCGGGACGCGCAATGCCGACGCCATCGGCCTGTCCGCCGTGCAGCAGCGTATCTCGCGCTGGAAGAACGATTTCGTCGATCCCGAGCAGGCCATGAGCCGCGCCGAGGATGATTTCGAGGCACAGCTTGCGACACTGTATGCCGGCTACGAGCGCAGCCTGCGCGCCTATAACGCGGTGGATTTCGACGATCTCATCCTGGGTCCGGCACGGCTTTTCAGGAGCCAGCCCGATCTGCTGGAGACCTGGCAGGGGCGCATCCGCTATCTGCTGGTCGACGAATACCAGGACACCAACGGCGCCCAATACGAACTGGTGCGTCATCTGGCCGGACCGCGCGGCGCCTTCACCGTGGTCGGCGACGACGACCAGTCGATCTACGCCTGGCGCGGCGCGCGTCCGGAAAATCTGGCTCGGCTCAAGGACGATTATCCGACCCTCAAGGTCATCATGCTGGAGCAAAACTATCGCTCCAGCGCCCGCATCCTCGGGCTGGCGAACGCGCTGATCGCCCATAATCCGCACGTCTTCGAGAAACGGCTCTGGAGCGAACTCGGTCCCGGCGAACGCCCGCGCGTCCTGCATTGCAAGGACGAGGCGCACGAAGCCGAAAAGGTCGCCTCCGAAATTCTGCATCTGAAGTTCGCGGAGGAAACCGCGTTCGGAGACATGGCGATTCTCTATCGCGGCAACCATCAGGCGCGCCCCTTCGAGAAGGCGTTACGCGAGCACAACATTCCGTATTTTCTCAGCGGCGGAACTTCTTTTTTTGCCCGCGCCGAGGTCAAGGACACCATGGCCTATCTGCGCCTGCTCGCAAACCCGGAGGACGACGCCGCCTTTCTGCGCATCGTCAACACCCCGCGGCGCGAGATCGGCCCGACCACCCTGGAAAAGCTCGCCGACTATGCCCGCGCACGCGCCATCGGACTGCTCGCCGCCTGCGGCGAGTTGGGTCTCGCCGAGCACCTGAACGAACGTCAACGCAATCGGCTCGGCGTCTTTGCCCGTCTGATCGCCGACCACGGCCAGCGCGTCGCCGCCGATCCGACCGCCGCCATGAGCGCGCTCGTCGAGGCCATCGACTACCCGGCCTGGCTGCGCGAAAACGCCTCCAGCCAGCCGGTCGCCGATCGTCGCTACGAGAACGTCACCGATCTTCTGAGCTGGCTCGGCAAACTGCACAAGGGCGACTTTCAGGACAAAACGCTCGCCGACATGGTCGGTCATCTCACGCTGATGGACGTGCTCGACCGCCAGGAAGAGACCGAGGGCGGCGACCGCGTCCATCTCATGACCCTGCACGCCGCCAAGGGGCTGGAGTTTCCGCACGTCTTTCTGGTCGGCATGGAAGAGGAACTCCTGCCCCATCGCGTCAGCATCGAGGAAGACAGCATCGAGGAAGAACGCCGACTCGCCTATGTCGGCATCACCCGCGCTCGACAGTCGCTCACCTTCACCCTGACCCGGCGGCGCAAGCGTTATGGCGAATGGGTCTTGAGCGCGCCCAGTCGCTTTCTCGGCGAGTTGCCCAAGGACCAACTGGATTGGGACAACGAACGCGCGCAAACGCCGGAGAACCGCAAGGCCCGCGGATTGAGCCATCTCCACCGGCTAAAAGGCCTGTTGAACGCCGACTGAACGCAGGGATCGCTCAAACCGCCTGTTGGGTCGCTGGGCCGCTTCGCCGCTCGCCTCGGCCTCCGAGAAATGCTGGCGCCGCTTCCAATTTACCAAGGCTTTGCTTGCCGATGCTAGAATGCCGCGTCGCTCAACCGGCGGCGCGAACGACGCTTTCTGGCAGATCAGGCCGCGCGATCGGCTCGCGCACCGGCCGACTCATCCAAGGGTTTCGCGCCCGCATTGCCCGGCGTCCAGCGTCGGGACGTATTCCAGTCAGGAGAATCTATCGATGGCCGGTCATAGCAAGTGGGCCAATATCAAACACCGCAAGGCCGCGCAGGATAAACAGCGCGGCAAGATGTGGACCAAGCTGATCCGCGAGGTCACGGTCGCGGCGCGCGAGAGCGGCGGCGATCCCGGCGCCAATCCCCGGCTGCGCCTGGCCATGGACAAGGCGTTCGGCGCCAACATGCCGCGCGATACCGTGGAGCGCGCGATCAAGCGCGGCGCGGGCGGGATGGAGGGCGAGAATTACGAGGAAATTCGCTACGAGGGCTACGGTCCCGGCGGGGTCGCGGTCATGGTCGACTGCATGACCGACAACCGTAACCGCACCGCCTCGGAGGTCCGTCATGCCTTTACCAAGCGCGGCGGCAATCTGGGTACCGACGGCTCGGTGAGCTATCTCTTTACCAAGCAGGGGGTGATCAGCTTTCCGCCCGGTTCCGACGAGGATGCGGTCATGGAGGCTGCGTTGGAGGCCGGCGCCGAGGATGTGACCGCCAATGATGACGGCTCGCTGGACGTGATCACCGCCCCCGAGACCTTCGCCGCCGTCAAGGATGCGCTGACCGCGGCCGGATTCGAGACCGAGATCGCCGAGATCGGCTTCAACGCCGCGACCGAGGTCGAACTTGACCAGGAGACCGCCGACAAACTGCTGAAACTGGTCGAGATGCTGGAAGACCTGGATGACGTGCAAGAGGTCTATCACAATGCCGACATCTCCGACGAGATCCTGGCGGCGCTCGACGTTTAGACGATTTCCAGCGAACCTTAAGGCGATTTCCGGAAAAGCTCATACCCACTTTCGTGGTGACATTGCATCCGTTCGTGGTGAGTCCTGAGCGCAGTCGAAGGGCTCAGGACTCAGGGCGAACGGAAAATCGGTAAAGTTTTTCAATTAAATCAACTAAGTACCAATGATTCGCCTGTGAACGGACAGGATTGACAGGATTTCGCAGGATTGACAGGATTTCATGGTTCCGACCCAGCCACGAGGAACGCTAACCCGTGCAAACCTACGAAGAGGATATCCTCGCCTGGTCGAACGAGCAGGCCAGCCTGTTGCGGGCCGGTCGATTCGACCTGCTGGACATCGCGCATATCGCCGAGGAGATCGAGGACGTGGGCAAGAGCGAACAGCGCGAGTTGGCAGGCCGAATGGCCGTCCTGCTGGCCCATTTGCTGAAATGGTCCTATCAGCCCGGAAGGCGCGGCAGCAGTTGGCAGCGCACGATTCGCGCCCAACGGCACGCGATTGCGCTCCGTCTCAAACGGACCCCAAGCCTCAAGGCCATGCTGCGCGAGGCCGATTGGTGGGAAGAAATCTGGGCGGATGCCGTCACCGCCGCGATCGCCGAGACAGGGCTGGACAGCTTCCCTGACGATTGCCCCTGGCCGCACACCCAGATTTTGGCGCCAGACTGGCTGCCCGAATAGCATAACGCGCCGATGCCGACTCACAGTGTTCTGCGCCATCGCATCCTCGGGATCGATCCCGGTTCGCGCACGACCGGTTTCGCGGTCATCGATACCGATGGACATCGCAGTCAGCGGGTCGTCAGCGGTTGTATTCGGGTCGGCGAGCAGCCCTGGCCGGATCGGCTCGGTGTGATCTTCGACCGGGTCGCGGCCATCGTCGCCGAGCACCAGCCGCATGAAATGGCGGTCGAGCAGCTCATTTTCGCCCGCGATCCGACCGCCGCGCTCAAGCTCGGGCAGGCGCGCGGGGCGGTGCTCTGCGCCGGGATCAAGGGTGGGGTGACGGTGCACGAATACAGCCCGAAATCGGTCAAGCTCGCGGTGGTCGGGACCGGTGGGGCGGAAAAGTCGCAGGTTCAGCATATGGTGCGGATTCTGCTGGCGCTGACCGAGATTCCCGGCGAGGACGAGGCCGACGCGCTCGCCATCGCGCTCTGTCATGCGCACTCGATGGGGATCCCGGCGCGCAAGCGTGCCGCCGCTTCCTGGCGCGACTGGCGGCCTTAGTTTGCAGAAGTTGTCAGTTGTCAGTTGTCAGTTGTCAGTTGTCAGTTGTCAGTTGTTTCGCGGCAGCAAATAGCGATTTTTGTTTCCGGCTGTCGTCTCTTTATTTCGGAAAAACAAACCGTGACATGTCGATTCCTCTCAAGGTTTACTGCCAACTGCCAACTGCCAACTGCCAACTGCCAACTGAAAACCTGAGAACTGAAAAATGATCGGCCAACTCCGCGGTGTGATCCTCTCCAAGCACCCTCCGCAATTGCTGCTGGACGTGGGCGGGGTCGGCTATGAGGTCGATGCCCCCATGACGACCTTCTACGATCTGCCGGCGGTGGGCGAGACGGTGACGCTCATCACCCATTTTGTGGTGCGCGAGGATGCGCAAATCCTCTACGGTTTTCTCCACGAACGCGACCGCGCGCTTTTTCGCGCCCTGCTCAAGGTCACCGGGGTGGGCGCGCGCATGGCGCTGGCGATCCTCTCCGGCATGGACGCCGCGCGCTTCGCCCAATGCGTCGAGCAGGACGACAGCGATGCCCTGACGCGCATCCCCGGCATCGGCAAGAAGACAGCGCAGCGTCTGGTGATCGAGATGCGCGACCGGCTCGACGGTCTCGTCGGCGGTGTCGTCAGAATGCCCGGCGGCCCCGCCTCGGCACCGGGCAACGCGCGGGACCGGATGCTCGCGGACGCGGTGAGCGCGCTGGAGGCGCTCGGCTATCGGCCGCCAGACGCTAGCCGCATGGCGCGCGCCGCCGACGATGGCGCCAGAACCGCCGAGGAGATCATTCGCGCCGCCCTGCGGTCGATCAATCCGGCCTGACCGCGCCGGGCGGAGCCTTCGAAAGCGTCTATTCTTTGCAAGGCGGTGCGCTGGCGTGAAACCGATGGTATCCGCAAGGATCCATCGAAATCCGGACGGGATGCCGCTTTCCGAGGTGGCGATGAACCTGGTTGTGACGTGGCGGTATGAGGCTTTAACGGCGCCGCCGTGGCGTTCTGGCGAGAAGCTGGCGCATTCGGGCCGCGGCTGGCGGCGCCTGCTCCTCGCGCTCCTGATGCTCGCGCTGGCCCTACCCGTGCCGTTCGCGCGAGCAGTCCCGAAGCATCCGTCCGAGGTGGTGATCCTCAACGCCTACCACCCTGGCGACGACTGGTCCGATAGCGAACTGGCCGGTCTGCTGGAAGCCTTCCGGCAGGTCCGCCCGGAACGGCCGCCGGCGATCGAGTATCTGGATACCAAACGCTTCCCCGGCTCTGACTATCCGTCCCTGCTCAAGGAGTTTCTGGTCCGCAAATACCGGGATCGCCCGGTCGATCTGGTGATCGCGCTCGACAACCCCGCGCTGGATCTGTTGTCCGCCTTTCCACACGAACTGTTCGCGGGGGTTCCGGTCGTCTTTGGCGGGATCAGCGGCGTGCCGCCCGAGCGTCTGCGTGAACGTGGCAACATCACCGGCGTGACCGAGGTTCTGGACCTGGCGGGAAGTCTGGAACTGTTGCTGCGACTGCATCCCCGGACCCAGGGCATTCTGCTGGTCAATGACGACACCGCCACGGGGCGCGCGGTGCGGCGCAAAATGGAGTCCGTGCTGCCGGCTTTCCGGTCACGCGCGCGGATCGAGTTCGCGCCCGCCGGGACGTTCGCGGAACTGACGCGGCAAGTGGCGGAACTGCCACCCGACTGGGTCGTGCTGATGCTCTCCTATGTCACCGATCAGGCGGGTCAGGTCTTCAGCCGGGAGGACAGCACCCGGCGAATCAGCGCGGCCAGCCCGGCGCCGCTCTATGCCATGCACGCGGTGCGCCTGGGTCACGGCATCGTCGGCGGTCTGCTGCTCGATGGTCGTCAGCATGGCGCCCAGGTGGCGGTGCTCGCCCTGCGGGTGCTGGCGGGTGAGGATCCCGGCCAAATCCCGGTGGAGCAGAGTCGGGGGCTTCCCGCCTTCGACGCGGAGCGACTCCAGCATTTCGGGCTGCGTATCGAGAATCTGCCGCCCGGCAGTCTGGTCATCAACCGTCCGCTCTCCTTTTACAGCCTGAATCGGGAACTGGTGTGGGGCGCCCTGGCGGCGTTCCTGCTCCTATCGCTTGTGGTGCTGGTGCTGGGGCGTGCGTTGCTGCATGCACAGCGCGCCGAGGCGGCACGGCGCGCGAGCGAGTCGCGCTATCGCAACCTCTTCGAGACCATGGCTCAGGGGGTGGTCTATCAGGACGCCGATGGCCACATCCTCTCGGCGAATCCGGCGGCACAGCGCATCCTCGGCCTGACGCTGGATCAGATGCAGGGCCGAACCTCGCTGGATCCGCAGTGGCGCGCGGTGCGGGAGGACGGCTCGGATTTCCCCGGCACGGATCACCCCGGCATGGTGGCGCTGCGGACCGGTCACGAGGTTTCCGGCGTCCTCATGGGGGTGTTCAATCCCGAGCGCGAGGACTATCGCTGGATCAATGTCCACGCAACCCCCCAATTCGAACCCGGCGCGCCAAGGCCCTATCAGGTCTACGCCACCTTCGAGGATGTGACGGAACAGAAGACCGCCGCCGACGCACTACGCGAGAGCGAGGAGCGGCTGCGTCTGGCGACCCGCGCGACCAACGATGTGATTTGGGACTGGGACATTCCGCGGGATGCGCAACGCTGGAACGAAGCGGGAACGCTGGTGTTCGGCTGGACCGAGCCGGTCGAGCATCCCGTCAGCGCCGACTGGTGGTTGGAGCGCATCCATCCGGATGATCGTCCGCGCGTTGCCGCGCGATTCCATGCCGCGGTCGAGAACGCGGATTGCGATCGCTGGCAGGACGAATACCGCTTACGGCGCCAGGATGGCAACGACGCCCTGGTGCTGGATCGCGGCTATATCATGCGCGATGCTCAAGGGCATGCGTTGCGCATGATCGGCGCGATGCTGGATCTGACCGAACGCAAGCGGGCCGAGGAACGGCTGGCGCGGCTGGCGCGTCTCTATCAAACCCTGAGCGATACCAATCAGGCGATCGTTCGCATCGTCGACGAGGGCGAACTGTTCGAGCGGATCTGCGCCCTGGTGCAACAACTGGCCGGTTTCCGGCTGGTCTGGATCGGGCTGCACGATCCCGCTCGCAATCGGTTGATCCCTCGGGCGGCAAGGGGCGAGAACGCGGAGATCCTATTGCGGTTCGAACTCTCGCTCGATCCCGAAACCCCGGAAGGCCAGACACTCGCGGCGGACTGTTTCCGTGACGGCACGGTGATTCTGTGCAACGACTGTCAAGCCTTCGGCGAGCATGAACGGGGGCGCCGGCTGCCCTTCAAGGAGGGATTGTCGGCCATCGTCTGCCTGCCCCTGTTCCGCAACGATCAGACCGTTGGGGTGCTTGAGATCGGTTCGACCGAGACCGGCTATTTCGACGACGAGGTGATGGGCCTGCTCCGGGAGATGGCGAGCGACATCTCCTATGCGCTCGATAATCTGGAACGGGCGCGGATCCTGGACGAGACCCTGGGTCGGATCGAACGCCAACGTTCCTTCTACGAAGGCATTCTGGAGAAGGTCCATGACGGCATCTTCGTCACCGACGCCGGGCATCGGATCCTCTACGCGAATGCCGCGCTCTGCGAAATCTCGGGGCTCCCGGTCGAGGCGATCCGGGGCCGGCAGGTGCTGGAGGAGTTCCCGGAGGAGACCCTGCGCGAGTTCCGCCCGCTGTATCTGAACGTGATGGAATCCCGCCAATCGCTTCCCTACGAGATTCAGGTAACGACGCCCGCGGGCCGGGAGGGCTGGCAGGCCGGCTGGCTGATTCCGACCAGCGAGCGTGACGCCTTTGCCGGGATGATCTGCACGGTGCGCGATATCAGCGAGACGCATACCGCCCAACTCGCGCTGGAGCAATACAAGATCGGACTCGAAAAAACGGTGGAGCGGCGTGCCGCCGAACTGCGAGAGTCCGAGGAGTTCCTGCGTCTGATCCTGGAAAGCAGTGCGGGCGGACTCTATGGCCTGGATCTGGAAGGGCGAATCACCTTCGTCAACCCCGCCGCCTGCGACCTGCTGGGTTATCCCACCGACCGACTCCTGGGCCGCAACAGTCACGCCCTGTTCCACAATCGGCGACCCGACGGCAGCCCCTATCCGCCAGAGAATTGCCCCGCCTGCGCGACCCTGCGCGAGGGCCGCTCGGCCACGGTGGACGACGAAGTGTTCTGGAACGCCGACGACCGGCCAATTCCGGTGAGCTATTCCATCCGCCCGATGCTCCGCAATGGCGACATCGTCGGCGCGGTTGTGAGTTTTCTGGACCTCGCCGAACGCAAACGCCTGGAAGAAAAGCTGCGACGCCTGGCCGGGGCGGTCGAGGGCATCGCCGGGGTCCGCGACCTGGCCAGTCTCGCGGCTATCGTCTGCGCCGCCGCGCGCCAGTTGACCGGAGCCGATGGGACGACCCTGGCGTTGCGTGACGGGGATGACTGCGCCTGTCTCGACGAGGACGCCATCGGTCCGCTGTGGAAGGGCCAACGGCTGCCGCTCGCGGCCTGCGTTTCCGGCTGGACGATCCAGCAGGCGGAGCCGATCGTCATTGAAGACCGTGCGCACGATCCCGGGATCCTCTCCGGCACCCCGGAGGATGTCGATTCCCGGACCTTTGTTCGGGGACTCAGCCTGGTACCCGTCGGGCGCAGCGATCCAGCGGGCGCGCTGGGCTGTTACTGGGCGCGGCCCTATCGGATCAGCGTAGAGGAACTCGGACTGCAACAGGCGCTGGCCGATGCCACGGCGGTCGGACTGAACAACCTGGATCTCTACCGGCGACTGGAGGACGCCCGTGCGTTGGCCGAGCATCTGACCCAGATCAAGAGCGTCTTCCTGGCCAACATGAGCCACGAGATTCGCACCCCGATGAACGCCATCGTCGGGCTGGCCCATCTGCTGCAACGCGAGATCCGCGATCCGGAACAACGCGACAAGCTCGGCAAACTGATGACCGCGGCGGACCATCTGCTCACGATCATCAACGACATTCTGGATTTTTCCAAGATCGAGGCCGGCAAACTGTCCCTGGAGCGGATCGATTTCGAACTGGACGAGGTGCTGGATCGGGTCTGTTCCCTGGTCAGCGGGCAGGCGCGGGCCAAGGGGCTGGAACTGGTCCTGGATCTCGACGAACGACTCTCCGGCGCGCCCGTCCTGCACGGCGACCCGACCCGTCTGATCCAAATGCTGCTTAACTATCTGGGCAATGCGGTGAAGTTCACCGAGGGCGGCACGGTGACGCTGCGCGGTTGGGTCGAGGCGGAGGAGGGCGACGATTGGCGGTTGCGGTTCGAGGTCCGCGATAGCGGGATTGGCATCGCCGAGGAGCATCGGTCGCGGTTGTTCGAGGCGTTCGGTCAGGCCGACAATTCGACCACCCGCCGCTACGGCGGAACCGGGCTCGGGCTTGCCATCAACCGGCGCCTGGCCCAAATGATGGGAGGGACGGTGGGCGTCGAGAGCCAACCTGGCGCGGGCAGTACCTTTTGGTTCACCGCTCGCTTCGGCAAGGCGCATCCGTCCGGGCGACGGCCCGAGGTCATGCGCTTGCGCGGGAGACCCGTGCTGCTGGTCGAACATCAGCCCGAGACACGCACGGCACTGCGCGAGATGCTGGTTCATCTCGGGCTGCGGGTGACGGCGGTCGATGACAGTCCGGCCGCGCTGGCGGCGGTCGCCGAGGCCGACACGGCGCAGGATCCGTTCGTGCTGGCGCTGCTCGATGGGGACATGCCGGACTCGGATGGACTGGAGACCGCGCGCCGTCTGCGCGCACTGCCGTTGATCCAGCCGCCGACCCTGCTGCTGGTCGACAGGCATGCCGACGATGCCGCGCGGTGCGCGGCGGCGCGGGCCGCCGGGGTGCGCGTCTGTCTGGCGAAACCCGTGACCCCCTCGGCCCTGCACGACGCACTGATACGGGCGCTGGACGCCTCCATTGTCGGACCGCGCGGATTGCGCCTCGCGGCGGACACGGGGTCGTCGATGCAGCCGTCCGCAGTCGAACGCGAGCTGGCCGCCGCGCACCGGAGGGCGCGGCTGCTCCTGGCCGAAGACAATCGGATCAACCAGGAGGTGGCCCTGGAACTGCTACGCGCGGTGGGACTCCAGGTCGATCTGGCCGATGACGGCGCGCGGGCGGTCGAGATGGCGCGCGCCATCGACTATGACCTGATCCTGATGGACGTGCAGATGCCGGCGATGGACGGGCTGGAGGCCACGCGCGCCATCCGTCGGCTGCCGGGCCGGAGCGACACACCGATTCTCGCCATGACCGCCAACGCCTTCGCCGAGGATCGCGAGCAATGTCTGGCGGCGGGCATGAACGATCATGTCGGAAAACCGGTGGAGCCGGACGCGTTGTTCGCCGCGCTGCTGAAGTGGCTGCCTCCGGCCGGATCCGGCGCCTTACCGGCAACTCCGCCCGAGCCAGTCGCCGTTGCGGCATCGCCAGCGCCGGCTCTCGCCGACCTGGCCGCCATCCCCGGTCTTGAGACCGCGAGCGGCCTGCGCGGCGTGCGCGGCAAGGCGGACGTGTATCGCCGTCTGCTGACAACCTTCGCGGATCATCACGGCGGCGACATGGCCGCCCTGCGCGCCTGTCTCGCCAATGGCGACCGCGAAACCGCGCGGCGTCTCGCGCATACCCTCAAGGGCGTCTCCGGCACCCTGGGCGCGACCGGCGTTCAGGCGCTGGCCGCGTCCCTGGAGACAGCGCTCCGGGATGCCGGATCGAGCACGGATCTGGAACCGACGATCGCGTCCTTGGATACCGAACTCGTCGCCTTGTTGGATGGCATCCGGTGTCATCTCGCGCCGCCCGCACCGCCCGCCGAGAGTTCGCCGGATCGGGATCGGCTGCGCGCGGTTCTGTCCGAACTCATGGGCCTGTTAGCCGAAAATAACACGCGCGCGGCCCAGGTCGCGCACGCCCACGCCGATCTGCTACACCGCGCGTTCGGCCCAGCCGCCGTGGATCTGGAGCGTCGGATCGACGACTTCGACTATGAAACCGCGCTCCAGACACTCGACGCCCTGCTGACCGCCAGCCCGGACTGGCTTGAAGTCTGATCATGGCGGTTGTGCGTGTTGACCTGGCGCGCTTGAATCTTCCCGCACCGGATCGCAGCTTAAGCCTCTCTGATCGGCGCATGGCGCGTGGCGCATGGCTTGAGGACACTCGGTGAATCACGATCTGACGACTGAATTACAGGACCGCGTGCGTGCCGCGCTGGCGGCCGGCACGCCGCTAGCGCTGCTCGGCCATGGCACCAAGTCATTTTTCGGCCGCGTCGGCGCGGGAGAAACGCTGGCGCTGTCCGGCCATGCCGGCATCCTGAATTATCAACCCCAGGAGTTGGTCATCACTGCGCGCGGCGGGACGACGCTCGCCGAGATCGAATCCGCGCTGGCCGAGCACGGACAGATGCTGCCCTTCGAGCCGCCGCACTTCGCGACCGACCGTCGCGACGCCACCCTGGGCGGCACCGTCGCCTGCGCTCTGTCCGGCCCGGCGCGGCCAAGCGGTGGCGCGGCGCGGGATCTGGTGCTGGGCGCGCGGGTGTTGACCGGACGCGGCGAGGTGCTGCGTTTCGGCGGCGAGGTGATGAAAAACGTCGCTGGTTACGATGTCTCGCGGTTGATGGTCGGCGCGCTGGGGACGCTCGGTATCCTGCTGGATGTCAGTCTCAAGGTCATGCCCGTGCCACCCGTCACGCGGACTGCCGTCCAAGACTGTTCGCTGACGGAGGCCCTGGCCCGGATGAATGCCTGGGCCTTGAAACCGCTGCCGATCACGGCGACCTGCTGCGATGGCGAACGGCTGTGGGTGCGTCTGTCCGGCGCCGCTCAGGGCGTCGACGAGGTGTTGGGTCGTCTCGGCGGCGAACGGGTGGATGACGCCCTGGCCGATGCCTTCTGGCGTGATCGGGTGCGCGAGCAGGGGCATTCGTTTTTCGCGGGAGATCAACCGCTGTGGCGGGTTTCGCTTCCCCCGGCGACGCCCGACCTGGCATTGCCCGGCCGGCAGATGATCGAATGGAGCGGGTCGCAACGCTGGCTGCGCGGCGACGCGGCGGACGGCACGACCATCCGGGAGCGCGTCGCGGCGGTTGGTGGGCATGCGACTCTGTTTCGCGGCGGGGATCGGGCCGGCGAGGTCTTTCACCCGCTGCCCGATGGGCTGATGCGGCTGCATCGTCAACTGAAACAGTCCTTCGATCCGGGGGGCATTCTGAACCCCGGACGGCTGTACGCGGGGCTGTGAGAATCCGCCATGCAAACCGAGATCCTGCCCGAATTCATGCGTACCCCGGAGGGGCGCGAGGCCGACGCCATCCTGCGCAGTTGCGTGCACTGCGGGTTCTGCACCGCGACCTGTCCGACCTATCAATTGCTGGGCGACGAACTGGACGGCCCGCGCGGACGCATTTATCAGATCAAACTGGTGCTGGAAGGTCAGACGCCGACCCGCGTGACCCAGCAACATCTCGACCGTTGCCTGACCTGCCGCGCCTGCGAGACCACCTGTCCCTCTGGGGTGCGTTACGCGCGACTGGCGGAGATCGGCCGGCATCTGGTCGAAGAACGGGTCGAGCGGCCTTTCGTCGAGCGACTCTTGCGCAAGGCGCTGATTGGCATCGTCCCCTATCCGACGCGGTTCGGTCCGTTGATGCGGCTCGCGCGTCTGGTTGCGCCGCTGCTGCCAGCGACCCTCAAGGCCAAGGTCACGACGCCGCGTCCGCCGGGCGACTGGCCCGCGCCGACCGGCCGCCGGCGCGTGCTGGCGCTGGCCGGCTGCGTGCAGTCGGTGTCCACGCCGCTGACCAATGCCGCCGCCGCGCGGATTCTGTCGCGTCTCGGGATCGACCTGCGGGTGACGCCCGAGGCGGGCTGCTGCGGCGCGGCGGCCTATCATCTCAGCGACCGGGAGGCGGGGCTGGCCGCGATGCGCCGGAACATCGACGCCTGGTGGCCCGAGATCGAGTCCGGCTGCGAGGCGATTCTGATCGCCGCGAGCGGTTGCGGCGCCATGGTCAAGGAATATGGCGAGGCGCTCGCTCATGACCCGGACTATGCTGCGAAGGCCGCGCGGGTCGCCGCGCTGGCGCGCGATCCCGCCGAGATTCTGGGTCGGGAGGATCTGTCGGCCCTGGGCGCGCCGGGGCAGGGGCGTCGGGTCGCCTTCCATTCGCCCTGCACCCTGCAACACGGTCAGCAGCTCAAGCAGGTGGTCGAGCCGATTCTGATGCGGCTCGGGTTTACTATGACGAGCGTTCCGGACGGCCATCTGTGCTGCGGGTCCGCCGGCACTTATTCCATTACCCAGCCGGCGCTGTCCGAGCAGTTGCGGCGCAACAAGATCGCTGCGCTGGAATCCGAGACGCCCGAGGTGATCGCGACCGCCAATATCGGCTGCCAGCTCCATCTGGAGGCGGGAACCACAACCCCCGTGGTGCACTGGCTGGAATTACTGGATCGACCGGAGGCAGAAAGCGCATGACGGACCGCATCGGCTTTATCGGCTTGGGCATCATGGGCCGCCCGATGTCCCTAAACCTGCGACGTGCGGGCTTCGATCTGGCGGTGTATGCGCGCCGGGCGGAGTCCATGCGCCCGTTGGCGGAGGCGGGCGCGCGGACCTGCGCGAGTCCCGCCGAGGTGGCCTGTCAGGCGGACGTGATTTTCACCATGGTGTCGGACACTCCGGATGTCGAGGCGGTGATCCTGGGCGCAAACGGCGTGATCGAAGGCGCGCGCGCGGGCGCGGTGGTGGTGGACATGAGCACCATTTCGCCCTCTGCGACCCGTGTCATCGCCGAACGATTGCGCGGGCGGGACGTCGAGATGCTGGACGCGCCGGTCTCGGGCGGCGAGGCGGGGGCGGTCAACGGAACCCTTTCCATTATGGTGGGCGGCTCGGTGGCTGCTTTCGAGCGGGTGCGGTATCTCCTTGAAATCATGGGCGGGAATATCGTTCGCATCGGCGATCATGGCGCCGGTCAGGTCTGCAAATCCTGCAATCAGATCCTGGTCGGCGCGACCATCGCCGGGGTGGCCGAGGCGCTGTTACTGGCCCAGGCCGCCGGGGTGGATCCCGCGAAAGTCCGCGAGGCGCTGCTGGGTGGGTTCGCCAGCAGTCGTGTCCTGGAGGTCCACGGCCAGCGGATGATCGACGGGGATTTTAGCCCCGGATTCAAGGCGCGGCTGCACCGGAAGGATCTGCGTATCGTCACCGAGACCGTTCGGGAACTGGGCCTGAACCTGCCGTCCGTGGCCCTGCTCGACCAAGCGTTGAGCGCGCTGGTCGAACAGGGGTTGGGCGAGTTGGATTCGTCGGCGCTCTATCGGGTGCTGCTCGGGATGAATGCTGGCGCGGCGAAGCGTTCGGGCCGCGACGACTCGAATCCCTGACGAGATTCAGCGGAATTTGACCTCGCCACGCAGAACGTGCATGTAGGTCAGAACCACGCCATCGCCTGGCACGACCGAATTGAGCAGGGCGGGATCGCGCACCGTGTAGGTCTGCGTTTGTGTGGGACCGCGCACCGTGACCGTGGAATTGGCCTTGTCCACCGCCTCGACCCGACCGGAGCGGGTCATGGTGTTGACGATCGTGCCGCCGGGTTTGTTCCCAGGCGCGCGCTCGGTGACCGTCTCCTTGGTGACGCTCACGGATCCGGTTCCCGGCCCTTTCTGCAGATCGACCACGACGGCATCCGTTTGGTTGATGGTCAGTTTGTTACCGATCTTGACCTGGTCGAGACGCGTGACCTGATCCGGCACATGGATGACTTCAAACGTCCCTTCCGGTGTTTGGATGGTCAGCATGCGCCGTTCCTGATCGACGACGGTGACGGTCCCCGTCAGTTCGCTGGTGGTCAGGGCTCCCGTGACCGGGATGGTCTCGGTTGCGGCAAAGGCGGCGGGCGCGAGTGTGGCGGTTGCGCAGATCATGGCGCAGGCAAGGGGGAAACCAGACATTCTTTTTTTCATTGGTCGAGGTTCCGTTGCAAATGAGGTTTGGTAGATTTGGCGAGCGAGGACTTGGAGCCTGTGCAAGGTACCTTGCGTTGCGTTAAGCCGCAACCGCGAAAGATGCCCAACAAGAATTAAGGATCCGTTAAGGCTTATCGGTGTTTTTAAGCATAGATCCGCAGCGGCGCGCTGATCTCGGCCCAGCGTTCCTCGTCGGCGAGCAGGCGTCGCTCCAGATCGCCGGGCTGACCTTCCGGGTCATCGACCCATTCGCGCAGAAAGGGGCCGCCGGCGAGCAGGTCGATGGCCAGCCGCTCGGTTTCGTATTCGTAGTGGAAGTCGCGCCAGAGCGGGTAATCCGGATCTTCCAGACGCAGACACTTGAGCAACAGCGCGATCAGTCGATAGGGACGAAATCGATCATGCCGATAGTTGGCGTTGTCGGTGTGAATCTGAAATCCCGAGCAAAGCTGGCCGGCATGTTTGTGAAAGGTCGGCTCGAACCAGCAGGGCCGCATCAAGGCGCCTTCGGTCCAGCTCGGGCAGGTGTCCCGCATCCGCTTGAGGATGCGCTCGATCGCCAGGTCGGGCGCGCCAACCAGTTCCAGCGCGGTCGTCGTGCCGCGGCCTTCGGAGAGCGTCGTACCTTCGAGGAGCACGGTGCCGGGGAAACAGCGGGCCATGTTCAGGCTGGAGGCATTGGGGCTGGGATTGACCCAGGACAGCTCCATGATCGGCCAGCCGAATCCCGGGCCTTCGGTGGGGCGATAGTCCTCCATCGCGACCAGATGGAGATCCAGGGCGCAGCCGCGTTCGGCGACGAACCATTTGGCCAGTTCGCCGAGGGTCAGTCCGTGGCGCATGATGAGCGATCCAGCCCCAACGAAGCTTTCCCAGCCTGGCTCCAGGATGGTTCCCTCGATCGGGCGTCCGGCCGGATTGGGACGATCCAGGATCCAGAGTCCCTTGCCGGCAGCGGCGCAGGCATCGATGAGATAGCCCAGGGTCGTGACGTAGGTATAGATGCGGGTTCCGATATCTTGCAGATCCACGAGAAGTACGTCGAAACTGTCGAGCATGTCCGCGGTCGGATAACGCACGTTGCCGTACAGGCTATAGACAGGAATCCCGTGACGCGGATCGATCGCGTCCGGGGTTTCGACCATATTGTCCTGCTTGTCGCCACGCATGCCATGTTGGGGGCCGAACGCGGCCACGATGTTCAACTCGCCTAAGGCCATGAGTGCGTCCAGACTGTGCAGACCCGTCGCGGTGACCGAGGCGGGATGGCCCAGAAAGGCGACGCGCCGGCCCCAGAGCGGTTTACGCAGATCGGGAATCTCCAGCAGGCGATCGATGCCGAGTTGTATCATGTTTGTCGAACCTCAGTCGGGGCGTGCGGCAGGCCAGGCATGATAATCTGAAATCAGTGGCGAATCCGAGTGTCGGGGCAGGCAAGACCATTCACGTAAATCGCATTCGGCGGTAAAACGCACGGCGATCACCGAGGCGCGGTTGACAGTATGCAGACAACGAAACACGCAAACCGCGTTCGCGGCGAGGCGGATGGGGCTTGGCGAATCCGAGCCGAAGCGCATACCCCGCCTGCCGCGCCGGGCGCTTGATCCCATGCGCCGCTCCGACTTCCACTATGATCTCCCGCCCGATCTGATCGCCCAGCGACCGCTTGCCGAACGTGCCGGGGCAAGGATGCTGATGCTGGAGGAGCCCGCGTTCGCGCCACGCGATCGGATGTTCGCCGATCTGCCGCGACTGCTGCGGCCGAACGATCTGCTCGTCTTCAATAACACCCGTGTCATGCGCGCCCGGCTTTACGGCCGCAAGGAAACCGGCGGTCAGGTGGAGATCCTCGTCGAGCGTTTGCTGGAGCCCGACGAGGCGCTGGCGCATGTCCGTGCCAGCAAATCGCCGAAACCGGGTTCGCGGATCGATTTGGCCGCTGGGATCGGACTGCGCGTCATGCTGCGCGAAGGCGCGCTCTACCGTCTGCGGGCGCTCGGCGCGACCTTTGCCGAGATCATGTCCACGCAGGGCCATATTCCCCTGCCACCCTATATTCAGCGTCCGGACGAGTTTGCCGACGAGGCTCGGTATCAGACCCTGTATGCGCGCCGCGAGGGGGCGGTCGCGGCACCGACCGCCGGTCTGCATTTCGATGCAGCCATGCTGCAAAGACTGGACGATTTGGGTGTGGGACGGGCGGAAGTCACGTTGCACGTCGGCGCGGGAACCTTTCAGCCGGTGCGCGTCGATGATCTGGACCGGCACGAAATGCATGCCGAATGGTTGGACGTAGATGCCGAGGCGTGCGCGCGTATCGAGACGGCTCGGCGGCGCGGTGGGCGGATCGTCGCGGTTGGAACCACCAGCGTGCGCAGTCTGGAGACGGCCGCTGCCGATGGTCAACTCAAACCTTATCGGGGCGACAGTCGGTTATTCATTCGTCCGGGTTACCGCTTTCGGGTCGTCGATGCCATGGTGACCAACTTTCATCTGCCCGAGTCCACATTATTAATGCTGGTCGCGGCGTTCGTCGGTTATCAGCCGATGATGAATGCCTATCGTCACGCGGTGGCCGAGCGTTATCGCTTCTTTAGCTATGGTGATGCGATGTTCCTCGCGCGGCAGGGTCGCGATTGAGCAATTATTATCCGCTTTCGCCGCTTGACGACGGCGTGCCACACTCAATCTTGACTCATTGAAAGATTTTTAGGTCGGGTTGAAAATCCGGCGGCCTCGCAAGACTTGAATAGGCTTCTTGACATTTATTAAGAATCGCATAAATTAGAAACATACGCGGTCATTTCCGTCCGCGTACAGTTCAATCGTGATTTATCAAGTGTTGGAGGTATCGCAAGTGGAGTACGCTGATCTTAGCGTCGAGGAAATCAAGCGCCAGCTTGATGAAGCCGAAACCAAGCAGGCTGAGCTAAATCGTATCCTGAAAGTTCGCCGTCAGGAGGGCAGGGAAGAGGTAGTTCTGCAGATCAGGAGTCTGATCGAAGATAACGGCTATCAATTTGATGAAATTCTGCCGTTGGTGGCGCCGAAGCGTCGGCGGGGCGCGGGCGCGCAGCGGAAGCCTGTCAGCGATCGCCAATATACCCGCTATGTCGATCCCGATAATGCCGAGAACATTTATGTTCGGGGTGTTTTACCCGGCTGGATGAAGCAGAAGATGCAAGAGCAAGGCTACGATCCAAAATCAAAAAGCGATCGTGAGGCATTTAAGGAAAATTCTCTTCAGGCCATTGAAGGTTAAAGAAATTTTTTGATTTGGCATGCCGTTCCATCATGCTTTTCATTCCTGTTAAGCGGATAGAACGGGGTATCGGTCACGCAATGCCGTGAAGTGAAAGATTTTCCGTTCGCCCCCAAACCGTGAACTTATCGAGCCGTCGAAGGGCGAACGAAAAATCTGACGAAAACTAATTTATTCGGCGACTAGCTTTTGATCCAATTACCGCTTACACTGCCTTCCTCGCATCATCCGGTCGATGCGTCGTCTCGCGGCTGAATCCTCTCTCTCTCCAGGCATCACCTCGAACGCCCCTCTTTTTCGCCTAGACCGGCCCCATGACAATGAATGGGTTAGGCTGGTTTCAGGAGTTTTCATGTCATTCGATTCACTCGGTCTTCGGGCCGATTTACTGCGCGCTGTCGCGTCGCAGCGTTATGGCCGTCCCACGCCAATTCAGGCGCAAGCAATTCCCGTGATTCTGGCGGGCCATGATTTGCTCGCCGGCGCTCAAACCGGCACCGGAAAGACCGCCGCATTCGTTTTGCCGCTTTTGCAATTGCTCGCCGAAAAAGGACATCCGCAGCGCCAGCCGCGCGCGTTGATCCTGACGCCGACCCGTGAGCTTGCCGCTCAAATTGGCGAACGCGTGCATGCCTACGGAATTCACTTGTCCCTGCGCTCAACCGTTATTTTCGGCGGAGTTGGAATGCAGCCGCAAGTCAATCAATTGCATCGTGGCGTCGATATCTTAGTGGCAACGCCCGGCCGCTTGCTCGATCATGCCGGTCAGCGCACGCTGGATTTATCCCGTATCGAAATCCTGGTGCTCGATGAAGCCGACCGCATGCTCGATATGGGCTTCATTCATGATGTCAAGCGCATCATCAATCTGCTTCCGGAACGGCGTCAAAACCTGCTCTTTTCCGCGACCTATTCCGACGACATGCGGCGTTTTTCAGAGAACCTGCTCACGCGTCCCAAATTAATCGAAGTCGCCCGCCGCAATACGGCCGCCGAGACTGTGGTTCAGGCCGCGCACCCGGTCGATAAGTCGCGTAAACGCGATCTGCTGGCGCATCTCTTTCATCGCGAAGGCTGGAGCCAGGTGCTGGTGTTTACCCGCACCAAGGCCGGCGCGAATCGGCTCGCGGAGCATCTGGGGCGGGAAGGGATTGCCGCGACCGCCATTCACGGCAATAAAAGCCAATCCGCGCGAACCCGCGCGCTGGATGAGTTCAAGCGCGGCGCCGTGCGCGCACTGGTGGCGACCGATATTGCCGCGCGCGGACTGGATATCGCGCATCTGCCTCAGGTCGTGAATTTCGAGCTGCCCAACGTCGCCGAGGACTATGTGCATCGGATCGGCCGCACGGGTCGGGCGGGCGCTGGCGGCCAGGCGCTCTCGCTGGTGAGCCATGACGAGATGGGTTTGCTCAAAGGCATCCAGCGCCTGCTGGGGCGTCAAATTACGTTGAATCCAGTCGTGGGCTTCGAGCCATCCTTAACGCCGCCACCCTGCGATCCAGAGCCGGGGCCGGGTGCGCGTCGTGGCGCCGCCGATGCCAATGGCGCGGCGCGTCGACAGAATCGGCCGGTGGTACGAGCGCACGCGAATCCGCGGGCAGGGCAGGGACCGAAGCCGGGACGTCGTGCTCGCCCCCATGCGGCTTCCCAGGCCAAGCCCTCGCGCTAGCGTAGATGTACGGATATTGCGAGCCAGGTTTTTCAACTATTGTCTGGTTCGAGGGAGTTCGCGCGAGAAAACGTCTCGCCTGAAGTCATCCTCGCAAGCTTCGTCTCCAGCGGTTGGAGGCATAGACTGTCGAATCAGTTGCGCATTGATTTTTCGACCGTTCTCTCTTTCTCTTCAATGCCCTCTCCAATGGAACCTGAATAATGAATATCTATGTTGGCAACCTAGCCTACGGCGTGACCCAAGAGGAACTGCGTGACGCCTTTGGTGCGTATGGCGAAATCTCCAGCGTGAACTTGATCACCGATAAATTCACCGGTGACTCCAAGGGATTCGGCTTCGTCGAGATGCCGAATAACGCCGAGGCCGATGCCGCGATCAAGGGTCTGAACGAGACCCCGCTGAAAGGCCGCAACCTGAAGGTGAACCAGGCCAAGCCACGTGGGGAACGTCCGTCCCGCGGGCCGCGCTGGTAAGCCGACTCAAGCCCCGGGGCGCCGTGCCCCGGAGAATGCCGTCGGATGCGTCCCGCGCATCCGACGGCATTTTTTTGTTACCGTATCGGCTCGTTTCTCAAGCCAGATGTCCGCCATGTTCGATTCTCTGCCCCGGTCCTTCGATCTGACCTACCGCATTCGGCCGGATGCTCCGCGAGCCCATCTCTTTCGCGTCGAGATCCTGATTGCGCGTCCGCCGGACGGACGGCTGACGCTCTCCATGCCGGCCTGGATTCCGGGCAGCTACCTGATTCGCGACTTCGCGCGCAATCTCCTCGGCGTCACCGCGAGGACTGCGGACGGTCAGCCATTGGCGCTGGAGAAACTGGACAAACAGACCTGGTTCTGTGAGGACGTGACGGGCGCCGTGACGGTCGCGTATCAGGTTTTTGCCTGGGAGCTTTCGGTCCGCGCGGCGCATCTGGATACCACCCACGCCTATTTCAATGGGGCGAGTCTGCTGCTGCGCGTCCATGGTCTGGAAGACCGCCCCTGCCGGGTCGAACTGGCGCCGCCGGACGATGCCGACTGTCGGGACTGGCGGGTCGCTACCAGCCTGTGCCCGCTGGATGCAACGCCGCCGGGCTTCGGCGTCTATCGGGCCGACGATTACGCCGATCTGATCGATCATCCGGTCGAAATGGGTTGCTTCCGGCAGCTGTCCTTCACGGTCGGGGAGGTTCCGCACCGGATCGCGATCAGCGGCCACGGCCAGTTCGACGAGTCGCGCCTGCTTCGGGATCTGACACGGATCTGCGCCCAGCAGTCGGCGCCCTTCGGCGAACTGCCGATCGACCGTTATCTGTTTCTACTGACCGTGGTCGGCGATGGCTATGGCGGCCTGGAACATCGTTTCTCCACTAGCCTGCTCTGCCCGCGCGACGACCTGCCTCGGCAAGGCGAAGACCAGCCGTCCGAGGGCTATCAGCGTTTGCTCGGACTCTGTAGCCATGAATATTTCCACCTCTGGCAGGTCAAGCGCATCCGACCCCAGGCGTTCGTCGACGGCGTTCTGGATCGCGAGGTCCACACCCGTCAGCTCTGGGCCTTCGAGGGTATCACCTCGTATTACGACGAACTGACACTAGCACGCAGTGGCTGCATCGACCATAAGACCTATCTCGGCCTGCTGGCCGCGACCGTCACCCGTGTCATGCGCAACCCTGGGCGTCGGGTCCAGACCCTGGCGGAAGCCAGCTTCGATGCCTGGACCAAGTTCTACAAGCCAGACGAAAACGCGCCCAATGCGCTGGTCAGCTATTACGCAAAGGGCGCGCTGGTCGCGCTGGCCCTGGATCTGACCATCCGTCACGGGACCGACGGCGTCCATTCGCTCGACGAGGTCATGCGCGAACTCTGGCGCCGCCATGGGCGCACCGGCATTGGCGTGCCGGAACGTGGCGTGGAGGACGTCGCCAGCGCCGTTTCCGGTCTCGACCTGGATGGATTCTTCGCCCAGGCGCTGGACTCCACCGAGGATATCGACCTGGCGGCGCTGCTCGCGACCGTCGGGGTCGGGATGCGTCTGCGGCCGAGCCGGGGAGCGAAGGATACCGGCGGCTGTGTCGAAGGCTTCGATCCCATCGACCCCGCACCGACGCTCGATGTGCGCCTGCGTCCGAACGGCGCCGAGGCAACGATTCAGCACGTTATCTCGGGCGGCGCGGGCGAGCGCGCCGGTCTGGCGCCGGGCGATCTGCTGATCGCGGTCGACGGCTTGCGCGCGACCGCCGACAACCTGGACCGATTGGTCGCGCGCGCTGCCGGACAGCCCGGCGGCGTCCCGCTGCATCTGTTCCGGCGCGACGAATTGATGACCCTGACCGCCGACCCTCAGCCCGCGAGCGCCGATACCTGCGAACTGACGCTGCTGGACCCCGTGTCCGACAGGGTCGCGCAAGCCCGCGCCGCCTGGCTTGCCAGCCTTGCGTGAGTCTGCCGTGGAACGTCATCTCGCACTCATCCGCCTGCTCGCCGACGGTCAGTTTCATTCCGGCGAGGCGATTGCCCGGCACTTGGGGATCAGTCGCGTCGCGGTCTGGAAAGCCTTGCGCAAGTCCGCCGAACACTACGGGCTCGCGCTGGAATCCGTGCGCGGACGTGGCTACCGTCTGCCCGCGTCCCTCGAACTCCTGGATACCGAGCGTATCCTGGCGTCCCTGTCGCTGGCGGGACGCGCCGGACTGGCGTGTCTGGAGATCCATGACCAGATCGATTCCACCAATGCGTTTCTGATGCGCGAGGCGGCCGCCGGGGCGCCATCCGGCACTGCCTGTCTGGCCGAGCGCCAGAGTGCCGGTCGCGGACGGCGGGGCCGCGTTTGGGTCTCGCCGTTTGGCGTCAATCTCTATCTCTCCTTGCTGTGGCGCACGCCACTGGCCCCCTCGGCGCTCGGCGGGGCGAGTCTTGCCGCTGGCGCCGTGGTGGCGAATGTCCTGCGGACCGCTGGGGCCAGGGATCTGGCCCTGAAGTGGCCGAACGATTTGCTTTGGCATGGCCGCAAGCTCGCGGGTCTGCTGCTGGAGGTGGCGGGCGAGTCGCAGGGACCGAGCCATCTGGTGGTTGGGGTCGGCATCAATCTGCGCATGGATCCGGCGCAGGGGAGCGACATCGATCAACCCTGGACGGATCTGCATCAGGTGCTGGATGGGCGTCCGCTCAGCCGCAATGAACTGGTGGCGCGACTGCTGGAGGCATTGCTGGCGGCCTTGGAGACCTTCGGGCGCGAGGGACTGGAACCCTTTCTCGACCAATGGCGCCGCTTCGATGCCTTCCTGGGCCAACCGGTCCGCTTGTTGAGCGGGGCCGAGACCGGCACGCATCGGGGAATCGAGGGAATTCATGCCGGAATTGCCAGCGACGGATCCCTGCAATTGGAAACGGCCGACGGACTCAGGCGGTTTCAGGCCGGTGAGGTGAGTTTGCGGCCTTAGAGGGTGTAGACAAAATCAAACCGTTGTGGTCAACCGCCGCAGCAGGATGCGCGCCTCCGCCAGCCAAACCCAGGTTTCGGAGACCGCTGGCAGACGGTCATGATGCATGATCAATCGACGGGCACGCTCATTCCACGCATGGGTGCGCTCGACAACCCAGCGCTTCGGCAGCGGAACGAAGCCGTCGGCGTTGGCGATCACCACTCGGTCAGGCGCCCCGTCCACGTGCCAGGAGCCAACGCTTTTGTTGGCTGGATGGCGCACGACTTCCACGCGGATCGCGTGGGTCTGCTCGGTGGTTTGGGCAAATTGACCGGCGTAGGCGCTATCGACAAACAGCGTGTTGATCTGGGGGTACTTGGCGGCCGCGTCAGCGACGGCGCCCGAGGCGGCATCGCGGTCCTGAAGATTGGCCGCGACCACGCTCACCGCCAACACGAACCCCAAGGTATCGACCACCAGGCTGCGCTTGCGCCCCTTGACCTGCTTGCCCGCATCAAAGCCGCTCGGTCCACCCTGCGGCGAGCCGCGGGTCGATTGCGCATCCAGCACCGCCGCCGTCGGCGCGATCTCACGCCCCTCGCGTTCGCGCCATTGCCCCCGCAGTCGATCATGCATCTGCTCAAACTTCCCAGCCGCACTCCAACGGCGAAACGTCTTGTAGACATTCTGCCAAGGCGCGAAATCGTGCGGCAGCATCCGCCACGCGCACCCCGTGCGCACCACGTAGCAACACGCCTCCAGGATGCTCCGGCGCGACACGCGGGGCGGTTGACCCCGCCCGCCCGGCATCTCAAAGAGAGCGGCGACCAAGTCCCACTCCGCATCGGTCAGACAACTTGGGTAGCTTTGGTCGGGGTCGTGGCGACGATGCGCATCCGTATACCCATACCGACGCGGCGTTGCGCGCGCTTGCGCCTCGAGACCACTCTCGCCCCGGAGGCGCGTGACGCCCGCCTCCCGCAAGGACTTGCGAATCGTGGCTTCATGAGCCTCGATTCCCGTCCGTGCCGCGAGTTCCCGGGCAATCTCTGACAGCGTGGAGGTCGGGCGATCCGTGACAATTTGACGCAATACCGCTTGCTCCGCCTCGTGAATCTTGGGGGGACGACCAGCTTTCGACATCAGCGCACACCAGCTCAGTTGTAGACTGGTATACAAATAGCAGCTCAATTATTTTTGTCTACACCCTCTCAGATCGCGGTAAAATTTTCGTGCAGGCCGACGGCGTCCAGATCAATCAGGCCCCGCGACGCAGATCAATCAGGCCCCGCGACGTAACATACGGCAATCACCAAAGCGTGCGACAGTCGAACGTCGCAAAGGCCCGATTGCGGGTCGCGAGCATCAATCCTTCAAGCCGACTGCCGTTAGGCGGTCAGAGCCACCGGTGGATAAGACGTTTTCCGGAAATCACCCAAGGGGTTTTTACTCATGTTGTTGCTGGATATTGGAAACACAAATCTGCGCTGGACCACCCAGGCGGCCGGACGGCTTGGGGAGGTGCGGATTCTGCGCCATGGCGGCGGCATGACGCTGGATCTGCTCGCCGCCTGGGAAGCGCTCGGGGCGCCCTCTCGCATCCTCGTCAGCAATGTCGGCGGCGCGGCGGTGGCGGAATCGCTGCGGCGGGTGACCCGCGCCTACTGGGGGCTGGATCCGGAGTTCGTCAGCACCCGCGCTGACTTCGGCGGGGTGCGGATCGCCTATGCCGAGCCAGCGCGTTTCGGGGTTGATCGCTGGCTGACGCTGATCGCGGCTCATGCGCCCGCGCTCGACGATGCCGGGACAGCGCCACGGCAGCCCACGCTGATTCTCGATGCCGGAACCGCGGCCACCTTCGACCTGCTGCTGGCCGATGGGCGTCATCTGGGCGGTCTAATCCTTCCGGGCATCGAGATGATGCGCAACAGTCTCCTGGCTGGCACGCAGATTCCGCGTATCGAGTCCGAACCGGTCGGCGATCCCTGGGCACAGGATACCGGCACTGCGGTGGCCGCCGGCAGTGTCCAGGCAATTGCCGCGCTTGCGAGGCGCTTATTGGACCGTCTGACCGAACAGGCCGGCGCGACTCCCCGTCTGCTGTTGACGGGTGGCGATGCGCAACGGCTGCGGTCGGCGCTCGATCGGCCGTTCCAGGAAATTCCGGATCTGGTGCTGCGCGGGTTGCTCCAGGTGGCAGAACGGATTCCGCTCAGCGGTTGATGGATGACAGGTGCGTCAGGGCGCGGATGCTGTGCAGTGCGCCATCTCCGACATCCGAGAATTCGATGCCGAGATACCACTGATCCTCTGCGGCACCCGGCGAGATCCAGGCGACCGAACCAACGGCCTGAATACCCTCTGGATGCTCGGGAGACTGCATTTCCACCAGCAGATTCGCGTGGAGCGCGAACAGGCGAGTGCTGCGAACCTGAAGCCCCCCCTCGCTGATATTCTGTCCCGTGACAGGATGCATGCCCACCGCTGGCGCCTTCGGTTCCAGGGTCAGCGGCAAGAGACTGGCTTGATATTCCCAGGACACGCGCTCGGCCCCCCTGCGTTCATCGACGTTCATCTTCGACATCATCGATCCGTCCACCCTTGTTATGGTTGAAAAAACTGATCGTGCTCGATCGTTATTCCTCGTACATCATGCAGTTCGGCAGTAACCGCAGACGAAAGACCTGCCTGGGTTTGAGGTGAATCACCCGGCTGCAGTTGTTGAAACCGATGGAGTATTCCAGGAGATAGTCGCCAGGATCGAGTTGAAGGCTGACCTGTTGGTTGCGGCCCAGCCGAAAGAGGTCATCTTGATCGAGCCTCACCCGCATGGGCGCCCAGAGTCCAACCAGCGAGCCGTCCCGAAGCAGGGTGAGATGCCCGGCCTCCGAGGGGGTGTGAACCGGCCGCGCTGGCCCGACCGGGCCGCTGCTCGCGCAACCGGCGATCAGCGCAACGGTGGCCAGCAGGGCATATCGGGACGTCGGGGCTTGTGTCATGAGGCACGAATCTCGGTTGATATCGGCGTGAATCCAGGAGCCGTTTTCCCGCTGCCGACAGGCTTCGCGATGCTGCACCGGGCTCATCCCCCCGTGGCATGATGCGCCGCGCGGGCGGAATCATGCGCGCTTCCTTCTCGGAGCGCCAAAGACTATCAAATGGGAGTGCCATCCATGAAGACCTTTTCACGACTTACTCAGGATCCGCCGGTCCAGCGTCCGCCTCGTCTCATGGGAATTCTCAACGTCACCCCGGACAGCTTCTCGGACGGGGGCCGCTATCTCGACCTGGAGGCCGCCGTCGTTCAGGGCCTCGCCTTGGTCGATCAGGGCGCTGATCTCATCGATGTGGGCGGCGAATCGACTCGTCCCGGTGCGCGGCCGGTTCCCGCGGACGAACAGGAGCGGCGCGTCCTGGACGTGATCCGGCGCTTGCATGAACGGATTCCGGCCGCCGTGCCCATCAGTATCGACACCACCTCGGCCCAGGTCGCCCGTGCCGCGCTCGCGGCGGGGGCAAGCTGGATCAACGATACCTCGGCCGGATGCGACGACCCTCGGATGCTGCCGTTGGCGGCAGAGTCCGGTGCGCCGATCGTGCTGATGCATCGTCAGGGCCGACCCCAAGACATGCAGGACAGTCCGAGCTACACGGATGTCGTGCGCGAGGTTCGTGACGTTCTCGCGGCCCGCGCGGATGCCGCGCTGGCATCGGGAATTCGCGAGGACCGGATCCTGCTCGATCCGGGGATCGGGTTCGGGAAACGCATGGAGCACAATCTGGCCTTGTTGGCGGGACTTCGGGAGTTGGTGGCGCTGGGATTTCCAATCCTGCTTGGAACCAGTCGAAAACGTTTCATGGCCACCCTCTGCGGCGGGCTCGATCCCGCGGCCCTGATGCCCGCGACCTGTGCCACCACCGCCATTGGCGTCATGGCCGGCGTTCAGGTGTTTCGGGTCCATGACGTGGCCGGGAATCGTCAGGCCGCCGATCTTGCCTGGGCGATCCGCCATGCGGTCTGAGGTGCCATGGAAGCGCAGACTGCGAGCCGTTGCGAAAGGGGCGATGGCCCTTGTCGCGGGCGTCCTGTTGCTGTCGATGGCGGCGGTACTCCTGTTGCGTTGGGTGAATCCGCCAACCTCCGCAGTCATGGCGACACACTGGATCGCGAGCCGCGTTACGTCGGGCAACGCGCCATCCGTCTTCCATCGCTGGGTCGATTGGGAGTTGATACCGCTCCCCGTGGCGCTGGCCGCGATTGCCGCCGAGGATCAGCGCTTTCCCACCCATCGTGGCTTCGATCTGGTGGAAATTCGCCGGGCGTTGGCGACGTTCCAGGATGGGGGGCGGCTGCGCGGCGCCAGCACCATCACCCAGCAGACGGCCAAAAATCTCTTTCTCTGGTCTGGTCGCGACTATTTGCGCAAGGGGTTGGAGGTCTGGTTCACCATCCTGCTCGAAACCTTCTGGTCAAAGCAGCGAATCCTGGAGGTCTATCTCAACATCGCCCAATTTAGCCCCGATACCTATGGCGTTGGCGCCGCTAGCGGGCGTTATCTGGGTCGCCATGTCTCGGATCTCGGCTTCCAGGATGCGGCCTTGCTTGCAGCCGTGTTGCCAAACCCGATCCTCTATCGCCTGGACGCGCCGTCCGCGCGCGTCAAACGACGCGCCGCCTGGATTGGACGCCAGATGCGGCAACTCGGTGGGTTAGAGTATCTGAAACGGCTGTAGGCGATACAGTGACGTTCAAACTAAGAATTGCTGGGGTGCGGGCGTTTGGAATTCGGGCGACATCGACCTTGATGTACAATCCCAGCGACAGACCATTGCGATATCTATCATCTTAAAAAGCCCCATTTTCATCGGCTTGTCCGAAGCGGGCGGAGTGAAATTTGGAACCACAACCCAACCGGGCGACGTCGACGTCTTCCCCGCACACCCCGCCAGACATCTCTGCAGAACCGGACGTGTCTCGGCAGGCGAGTACGGCATCCCGGCGCAAAACCCGCTTGCCGCGTCCAGCCAAGCGTGCGCCGCGCTCCTTTTTGGGCTGGCTGGGCCATTTCCTGGGTCTCCTGGGCATGCCCCTGCAACTGCTGGCTCTGGGCCTGCTGGGCCTGGCGGTTTTCATCAGCGTGACCCTTCCCGATCTGCCGGATGTCGAGAGTCTGCGCACGGTTCAGTTTCAGGAACCGCTGCGAGTCTTCAGCGCCGATGGCGCGCTTATCTCGGAGTTTGGCATCGAGCGTCGCCGTCCGGTGGCCATCGGCGAGATTCCGCCGCTGGTGGTCAATGCCTTTCTCGCCACCGAGGATAGTCGCTTTTTCGAGCATGGCGGCGTCGATACCGTCGGCATGGGACGGGCCTTGATCAGTTATCTCACGACCGGCGAAAAGGCCCAGGGCGGCAGTACCATCTCCATGCAGGTCACACGCAATTTTTTCCTGTCACCGGAAAAGACCTTTCAGCGCAAGCTCATGGAGGTGCTGCTGACGTTGCATGTCGAGCAGGCCCTGACCAAGGACGAGATCCTGGAACTCTATCTGAACCAGATTTTCTTCGGACATCGCGCTTACGGCATCTCCGCCGCCGCATCCTTGTATTACGACAAGCGCCTCGACGAGCTCACCGAGGCCGAGGCGGCGATGCTGGCGGGCATTCCCAAGGCCCCGTCCACGAACAATCCGGTGACGAATCCGGCCCGCGCGCTGGAGCGGCGCGATTACATCTTGGGGCGGATGCGCGAACTCGGCTACATCGACACGAATCGCTATGAGATCGCCCTCAATGCGCCCGATACCGCGCTCCTGCAACGCCGTCAGCCAGAGCTGGACGCTGGTTTCATCGCCGAAATGGTGCGCTCGGAAATGCTGCGGTTTTACGGCGAGGACGCGATCAGCCAGGGGTATCGGGTGACGACCACGGTCGAATCCTGGCTGCAGACCGCGGCCCAGGATTCCCTGCGGCTGTCGCTGAGTCAATATGACCGCCGACACGGCTATCGCGGTCCCGAGGCGGTCGTGAATCTGGCCGGGATGTCAGAGGAACGGATGGACGAGTATCTGGCGACAGTGGTCCGGATCCCGGAGCTGGAGCCAGGGCTGGTGACCGGGGTTACCTCGGCCGGGGCGGAGATTTATCTTGGCCAGGGTCAGCGCGTCACGCTGGACGCAGGCCGTCTCTCCTGGGCGCGGACCCAGCGCAATCTGGCCCGCTGGAACGGTCCGCGGCGTAAATCCTCCGGAGCGGTGCTCGCGGGCGACCTGATTCGTCTCCGACGGGCAAAAAAAGGCGGCTGGGAGCTGAGTCAGATCCCGCGCGTCGGCGGCGCCCTGGTGTCCATTGCCCCGCGCGACGGAGCCGTGCGCGCGCTGGTCGGCGGTTACTCTTTTAACGAGACGAAATTCAACCGTGCCGTGGACATGCGCCGTCAACCCGGATCCAGTTTCAAGCCGTTCATCTATGCCGCCGCGCTCGACAAAGGCTGGACCCCGGCCAGTCTGCTCAAGGACCAGGCGGTCAAGATACCCGGCAACGAGCGCTGGAACCCCAAAAACGCCGACCACAAGGAACTCGGGCCGATCCGCATGCGCAAGGCCCTGGCGCTTTCGCGTAACCTGGCCAGCATCAATCTGTTGCAGAGCGTCGGCATCGAGGAGGCCCAGACTTATCTCCGCCGCTTTGGCTTCGATCTCGAAGCCCTGCCGCTGGGCCTCTCGATGGCGCTCGGTACCGGCGAACTCTCGCCGGTCAAACTCGCCGAGGGTTATGCCGTCTTTGCGAACGGCGGTTATCACGTCATCCCCTATTTCATTGCGCGCGTGGAGGATGGCAACGGTCGGATCGTCTTCGAGGCCAATCCGCCGCAAGCCTGCGCCGATTGCTGGTACCGCACCGGAACGGCGACGGCCAGCACCCAGGGACTCCAACCGAGCAATCCCGCGGAGCAGGCGATCGATCCGCGGATTGCCTATCAGATGACCTCGCTGCTGCGTGAAGTGGTGGAGCATGGCACGGGGACGCGCGCCAAGAAGCTGAATCGCGAGGATATTGTCGGCAAGACCGGCACGACCAACGATGTCCGCGATTCCTGGTTCGCGGGCTATCAGGCCAACTTCGTAACGATTGCCTGGATGGGCTTCGACGACTTCGGCAAGCTTGGCCGGGGGGAGGAGGGCGGCAAGGCCGCGCTGGGAATGTGGATCGATTTCATGCGCAAGGCACTCAAGGATCAGCCGCTCGCCACGCTTGAGCCGCCGCCCGGTCTGGTGCAGGTTCGCGTCGATCCGAATCGGGGGACCGAAACCAAATCCAAGAGCGGAATCCTGGAGATGGTGCGGGAGGAAAACCGCCTAATGCTACTCGGTCCCGAGCCGATCAAGGTCGCTGGTCCAGCCACGCGAAAACCGACCACGACCGTCAAACGCTCGGCGCCGCGAGTCATGGACGACCTGTTTTAGGACGTGGTCGTTTTCTCGTCGGTGTCCGACGGTAGCTGAGTCTCTTGCGTTTCCGTCTCGGTGGTCACGGCCTTCCGCTGTTGCTTTTCTTCTTTTTTCTGCTTTTTGGCGAGGTCTCTCTGACGTTTTGCAAACGCATAATTAGGCTTGGCCATTTGACATCTCTTCCGCTCGGTTTGAGGATAAAGCAAACAGAATAAAGCATTTTTACGTCGACTGCTTTCGGCCGTTCGCGGGATGCTTCGCGGAGGATGCCGCGACGGCGCGGCAAAGCAATACGCGATCCACAGGGTGTTATGGTGAGATGAGAGAAGTGCGCGCGATCGGCCCGAGCGAAGGGCGCATCTTGTGGTGGGTCGGTGCGGCCGTGACGATTCTGCTGGTCGGGGGGATCTTCTCTTGGTGGACCGTCGCGCGGGCCGATCGCGAACTTCGCGAGGCGTTGCTGGAGCAACTCCGGGTGGTGTCTCAGACGGTGAATATCGAGCGACTCCAGTCGCTCTCCGGGACGGCGGCGGATCTGGAGAACGCCGATTACCTCAAACTGAAGGCACAACTTTCGACGGTCCGCTCGACCAACCCGCGGTTTCGGTTTGTCTATCTCATGGGACGTCAGGCCGATGGTCGGGTGTTTTTCCTCGTCGACAGCGAGCCGCCCGACTCGGTAGACGCTTCTCCGCCCGGACAGATCTACCCAGACGTTTCGGCGGACTTGCTCCAGGTCTTCGAGACCGGCACCGCGACCGTCGAGGGGCCGGTTGACGATCGGTGGGGCACCTGGATTTCGGCCCTGGTCCCGATCCGCGATACCGCGACCTCGCTGGCGGGGCTGGTCACGCCGCTCGACGCCCAGGCAATGGTCCGCAAAGCCGTGGACTTTTATCGCAAACACGGCCGCGAGCGTTTTCTCCAGGAATGCAACGATCCGCGGGGCGCCTTCCGACAGGGCAGTCTCTACGTCTTCGCCTATGACCTGGAAATGACCATGCGCGCCCATCCGGTGAACGCCGAACTGGTTGGGCAGAACCTGCTGGATCGAAAAGACTGGTCCGGAGGCCGGTTCTTTCGGCGCGAGATCCGGGACGTCGCCCTGTCCTCGGGGAGCGGCTGGGTCGATTATCAATACGTCAATCCGCTCAACCACAAACGCCAGGCCAAGACGACCTATGTCGAGCGAGTGGACGATCTGATTGTCTGCGCCGGCGCCTATAAAGGCAGCGGTGAGACCCTCGCCGTGATGGGGATCGACATCGACGCCCGCGACTGGCGCTGGGATCTGGCCGCGCGTTCGGCACTCCCGATCGGTTTGACGTTTGTCTTGCTGATCGGCGTGTTAACCGCGCTGGCGTTCATCCGCCGCGTCGATACCGCGCCGAAACCGGTGCTCAGGCGTCTTTTGCCGCCACTGGCGGCGATGGTCTTGCTCTTGTTCGTCGGCACCGGGACGCTGCTGTGGAAGCAGCATCAAAAACAATTGGCCAGAACCAGCACCCATCTGGCCGCCCAGGTTACGGGGGAACTGAGCGCAAGCCTGGAGTTGCAGGCCGCCGGTCTGGCCACCGCGCTTCAGGTCATCACGGCCGACACGCGAGTGCGCGCGGCGCTTGCCAAGCACGATATCGAGCGCCTTCTGGCCGACTGGCGTCCCCTCTACGAGACGCTGCGACGGGATCGCAACCTCACGCACTTTTATTTCTTCGACCGTCACCGCGTCTGCCTGCTGCGCCTTCACAAGCCAGAGAAAAGCGGCGACCGGATTGCCCGTTTCACCGCCCTGGAGGCCGAGCGTACCGGTCGGACCGCCTCGGGTATCGAACTCGGGCCGCTGGGCACCTTCACCCTGCGGGTCGTCCAGCCCGTCTTCGACGACGGCGCGCTGGTCGGCTATGTGGAATTCGGCAAGGAGATCGAGGATGTCATCCGCGCGCTCTATCGGCCCTCTGGCAGCCAACTCGCCATTGCGATCGGTAAGGAATTTCTCGTTCGCCAGACCTGGGAAGAGGGCATGCGCTGGCTGGAGCGGGAGTCCGATTGGGAGCGTTTCCCCAACCGTGTTGTCATTTATGCTTCGCAGGGTCGTCTGCCCGACGCCTTCGCGACGCTGGTCGATCGCGCGCCCGCCGGTCGTCATCCCAGTCATCCGCCGGAGCGCGAGATCGCATTCGACGGAAAACCCTGGCGGGTCTCGGCGACGCCGTTGCGGGACGCCGCCGGCAGGGAGATCGGGGCGCTGCTGGTCATGCTTGACACCAGCGCCGAACAGAACGCCTTTGCGCGTTTACTCGTCCTGGGCGGCACGACCGGAGGCGTGCTGCTGGCCCTGCTCCTGGGGATGATCCTGGTGCTTGTGCGCCGCGCCGATCAGGATATCCGCACCCAACAGACGGAACTGCGGGCGAGTCGCGAACAGTATGAACTGGCGGTCAAGGGCTCCAACGACGGCATCTGGGATTGGGATCTGCGCGAAAATAGCCTGTTCCTCTCGCCCCAGTGGAAGGCGCAGCTCGGCTACCGGGACGAGGAACTGAGCAATGTCTTCGCGACCTTTGAAGACCTTTTGCATCCCGACGATAAACCGGCGGTGATGGCCTATATCGAGCACTATCTGTGCGAATCGCTCGAACACTATGACATTCAGTTTCGTCTGCGACACAAGGATGGCCGTCATCGCTGGATCCATGCCCGCGGGGCGGCGATTCGCGACGAGGCTGGCAATCCGTACCGGATGGCCGGATCGCATACCGACATCACCGAGCGCAAGCGGGCCGACGACGCGTTGCATCGGGCCAAGGAAGAGGCGGACCGGCTGAACGAACATCTGGCGCAACAGACCGTCTTCGCCAGGGAACAGGCGGCCAGGGCCGAGATGGCCAGTGTCGCCAAGAGCGAATTTCTGGCCAACATGAGCCACGAAATCCGCACGCCCATGAACGGGGTCATCGGCATGACCGGTCTGCTGCTGGAGACGGATCTCGATGACGAGCAGCGTCATTTTGCCGAGGTCGTGCGGGCCAGCGGCGAATCGCTGCTGCGTCTGATCAACGATATCCTCGATTTCTCCAAGATCGAGGCGGGCAAACTCGACTTGGAAATGCTGGACTTCGATCTGTCGCTCTCGCTGGAAGACTTTGCCACCGCGCTGGCGCTCCGCGCCCAGGAAAAAGGGCTGGAATTCCTGTGTGACGCCGACCCCGAGGTTCCGGCGTTTCTGCGTGGCGATCCAGGCCGCTTGCGCCAGATCCTGACCAATCTGGCGGGCAATGCCATCAAGTTCACGCCTTCCGGGGAGGTCGCGATCCGCGTTTCGGTCCTGGAGGAGCGGACCGAGGACGTCCTGCTGCGCTTTGCGGTCCGCGACACCGGGATCGGCATCCCCGAGGACAAGCTTGGACTGCTGTTCGATAAGTTCAGTCAGGTCGATGCCTCCACCACCCGGCAATATGGCGGCACCGGTCTCGGTCTGGCCATCTCCAAGCAATTGGCCGCACTGATGGACGGCGAGGTTGGCGTCATCAGTCAGGCCGGCAAGGGCTCGGAGTTCTGGTTCACGGCGCGTCTGGCCAAGCAACCCGAATCCGCGCACCGTCAATTATCTTTGCCGGCCGATCTGTTGGGCGTGCGGGTCTTGATCGTGGACGACAATGCCACCAATCGCGAAATCCTGATGACTCGCCTGACGTCCTGGGGGATGCGTCCAGCCGAGGCGCGCGACGGCCCCGAGGCGCTCCGGCGTCTTGCGGGAGCGCTGGATGAACCCGACCCATTCCGTGTCGCCGTCATCGATATGCAGATGCCGGAGATGGACGGCGAGACCCTGGGTCGAGCCATCGGTGCGGATTCGCGCCTGGCCGATACCCGGATGGTCATGCTGACCTCGCTCGGGATGCGGGGCGACGCGCGCCGCTTCCAGGAACTCGGATTCGCGGCCTATATCACCAAGCCGATTCGGCACGAGGAATTGAAAGCCGTGCTGTCGCTGGTGTTGACCGCTCGGTCTCCCGCAGAGATGGTCTCGCGGCCGATCGCCACGCGCTACCTGGCGCGCGAGATCCTCAACCTGTTTGCTGGCTGCAAGGTACGCATCTTGCTTGCCGAGGATAACACCACAAACCAGCAGGTCGCTTTGGGCATCCTCAAGAAAATGGGTCTGCACGCCGACGCCGTGGCGAATGGAGCGGAAGCGGTCACGGCACTCGCGAGCATCCCCTACGACCTGGTTCTGATGGACGTGCAGATGCCCGTGATGGACGGACTGGAGGCGACACGGGCCATTCGCGCGTCCTCGTCAGCCGTCCGGAATCCTGGTCTGCCGATTATCGCCATGACCGCCGGCGCCATGCGGGGCGACCAGGAACAGTGCCTGGACGCGGGGATGAACGATTATGTCTCCAAGCCGGTTTCCCCCGCGATCCTGGCGGAGGTGCTCGCGCGCTGGTTGCCCAGGGAATTGCCGTCCGCGACACATCCGTCATCGGAAGTCGTCGAGGAAACCGCCGCGCGCTTTGTTCAGGAACCGGAGGTACCGGTTTTCGACCGGGCGGATTTGATGTCGCGGCTGATGGAGGACGACGTCCTGGCAAGGACGGTTGCCGAGGGTTTTTTGTCCGATCTGCCACGACAGATCGTGGCGCTTCGAGGTAGTCTGGATGTCGGAGACGCCCCCGGCGCCGAGCGGCAGGCGCATAACATCAAGGGCGCGTCGGCCAATATGGGCGGTCAGCGCTTGCGCGCGGTGGCCCTCGCGATGGAGCGAGCGGCCAAGGCCGGAGACTTGAGCGCTGCAAAAGACCGTCTGGCCGATCTGGAAACGGAGTTCGATGGGTTGAGGCACGCGATGGTTAAGGATTTTGCACTCCTGACTGACCCGGATCGGTTGTAATCGCGATCCTGTTTGGCCACAGTCATCCGAGCGCAGCAGCCATACGTGTCGGCGGCGCGTGGGCACCGATTCAATGAGTTGGAGGATGTGGCGTGCGCATCCTGATCGCCGAAGACGATTTGACCTCCCGCGTGGCGTTGGCGGGCATCTTGAGGAAGATCGATCATGACGTCATCGAGACCGTCAACGGCGCCGATGCCTTGGAGGTATTGAAGCGTCCCGACGCACCCGCCCTGGCCATTCTCGACTGGATGATGCCGCAGATGGATGGAATGGAGGTCGTGCGTCGCGTTCGCTCGCTGCCGACCGACCGGCCGCCGTACCTCATCATGCTGACCGCCAAGGGGGAAAAGGCCGACATCGTCGCCGGGCTGGATGGCGGTGCCGACGATTATCTGGCCAAGCCGTTCGATCCCGGCGAACTGGGCGCGCGCATCGAAGTCGGTCGACGCCTGATCGAGATGCAGGCTCAATTTCTCGCGGCGCGCAACGCGCTGGCGCACGAGGCCACGCACGATCCATTGACCGGCCTGCTGAACCGCCGGGCCATCCTGGACGCGCTCGCGCGTCAGTTGTCCAGAGAGCGGCGGCGGCATCCTGACGGTCTGGCCGTCGGAATTTGCGACATCGATCATTTCAAGCTGGTCAACGATACCTACGGTCATCTGGTGGGCGATGAAGTGCTCTGCCGATTCGCCCGGATCCTGGAGAGCAATCTCAGACCCTATGATTTCCTAGGTCGCTTCGGCGGAGAGGAGTTCGTGGTGATCACCCCGTTGATCGAACACCTCAATGTCAGGATGCTGTATCAGCGTTTTCTATCGGCCATCTCGGACCGTCCGATCCCCACCAAAGCGGGCCAGGTGCCCGTCACCATCAGCATTGGGGTCAAGATCTGGAGCGCTGACGAGGATGTGGATGCCATGCTGATGGCGGCGGATCGCGCGCTCTACCGAGCCAAGAGCGCGGGGCGAAATCGGATCTGTCTGGCCGACGAGTTCGAGGACGGTTATTAATACATGCTTGTGCGGGACGCCAATGATGAAAATCCAAGAAGAATCATGGCATGCCTGGGTGGCGCTCGGTTGCGGACTCTTGGCGACGCTCTTTATCAGCGTTCAAGTCAAGCAGGGGATCGAGGCGGACGCCGTCCGTCAGTTCGGCTTCGACTGCGACCAGGTGACCCTGAAGATCCGCGAGCGTCTGGGCGCCTATGCGCTGATTCTGCGCGGCGGCGCGGCGCTGTTCGCGGCATCGGGGATGGTCGACCGTCAAGAATGGCGGTCCTATGTCGAAACCCTGCGGGCACAGGACAGCCTGCCCGGCGTGCAGGGGATCGGTTTTGCGCAAGTGTTCCCGTCGGATCAACTCGACGGCCATCTTTCCCGTATCCGCGCGGAAGGCTTTCCCGAGTACCAGGTGCATCCGCCGGGCGAGCGTGCCATCTACACCGCCATCATTTATCTTGAGCCCTTCCGCGACCGCAATCTGCGTGCCTTCGGATACGACATGTTTTCCGAACCGGTGCGACGGGCCGCCATGGAACAGGCGCGCGATACCGGCGAAGCGGCCTTGTCCGGCAAGGTCGTGCTGGTGCAGGAGAGCGGCGCCGAGGTGCAGGCGGGAGCCCTCATGTATGTCCCCGTTTATCGCAACGGCTGGCCTCTGGAGAGCGTCGAGCAACGACGGGCGGCCTTATTCGGCTGGTCGTACAGCCCCTACCGGATGAACGATCTGATGATCGGGATTTTGGGCGATTGGACGCATTACGATGGCGAGCCGATCGATTTGCGTATCCACGATGGTTCCCTGGCGACCCCCGAGACGCTGCTGTTCGACAGCCGGGGAGGGCGGCAGGCGCACGCCTCTTCCGCGCTACGCCAACAGGTACGGCATCTCGGTTTCAACGGCCATCGCTGGCTGCTGGTCTTCGATCAGACCTCGCAGACGTCCGGGATTCGCGCTGCCTGGGCCTGGGCAACCCTGCTTGGCGGACTGGCGCTCAGCGGCCTGCTGTTCGGCTTGATGCTGTCGGTCGTCAACACCCGCGCCAATATCCGTATCGCCCGCAACCTGGCCGACAAGCTCCGGCGGCGCGAGCAGTTGTTGAAGGAAAGCGAATTCCGTTGGAGGTTTGCCCTCGAAGGCGCCGGCGACGGCGTGATGGACTGGAGCGTGCCAGACGGCAAGGTCTTTTATTCCCGGCGCTGGAAAGAGATGCTCGGTTTTGCCAAGGACGAGATCTGCGACCGCCTGGAGGAATGGGAAGGCCGCATCCACCCCGAGGACCAGGCGCACGCCCTCGCAACGATTCAAGCCTATTTCGACGGCAAGATCCCATGTTATGTCAGCGAACACCGTCTCCGCTGCAAGGATGGCGATTGGAAATGGATGCTGGTGCGCGGCATGGTGGTCAGTTTCGATGACGCGGGCAAACCCCTACGCATGATCGGTACCTATACCGACATTACCGCCTGGAAACGCTCGGAAGAACAGCTTCGATTGGCCGCCAGCGTCTTCACCCACGCCAGCGAAGGCATCATGATCACCACCGCCGAAGGCACGATCATCGATGTCAATGACGCCTTTACCCGCATCACCAGTTACGACCGCGACGAAGTGCTGGGCCGCAATCCGCGCCTGCTCACCTCGGGGCGTCAGGGACGCGAGTTCTACGAGTCGATGTGGCGGACCCTGATCGAGGATGGCCATTGGAGCGGCGAAATCTGGAATCGTCGCAAGAATGGCGAAGTGTACGCCGAGATGCAAACCATCAGCGCCGTGCGCGACGCGCAGGGCAGCCCCCAGCACTACGTCGCCCTGTTCTCCGACATTACCGCGCTCAAGGAGCATCAACGCCAGCTCGAACATATTGCCCATTACGATGCGCTGACCTCGCTGCCCAACCGCGTGCTGCTCTCCTGCCGTCTGCTTCAGGCCATGACGCAGACCAAGCGGCGCGCGCAACGCCTGGCGGTGGCCTATCTCGATCTGGACGGTTTCAAGGCCATCAACGACAGCCACGGGCACGAAGCCGGCGATCAATTGCTGATGATCGTGGCGGGGCGCATGAAGCAGAGTCTGCGCGAGGGCGACACCCTGGCCCGTCTTGGCGGCGACGAATTCGTCGCCGTGCTGGTCGATCTGGGAGATGAGACGGGCAGCGTGCCGATGCTCACCCGTCTGCTCATGGCGGCGGCCCAGCCCGTGCCTGTGGAGGGTCTCGTCCTGCGGGTCTCGGCCAGCATCGGCGTCACCTTCTATCCGCAGTCGGAGGAGGTCGACGCGGATCAACTGCTGCGCCAGGCCGACCAGGCCATGTATCAGGCCAAGCTATCCGGCAAAAATCGCTATTGCTTCTTTGACGCCGAGCAGGACCAGAGTATTCGGGGTCATCACGCCAACCTGGAGCAAATCCGTCGTGCCCTGACGGTCAGCGAATTCATTCTCCATTATCAGCCGAAAGTCAACATGCGGACCGGCGCGGTCATCGGTGTGGAGGCGCTGATCCGTTGGCAACATCCGGAACGCGGCCTATTGGCCCCGGCGCTGTTTCTGCCGGTGATCGAAGATCACCCGCTGGCGATCGATCTCGGCGAATGGGTGATCGAGACGGCGTTAACCCAAATGGACGTCTGGCGCGCGGGCGGTCTGAATCTCCCCGTCAGTGTCAATATCGGCGCCCGCCAGTTGCGGCAGACAAACTTTGTCGAGTGTTTGCGGGCACGCCTGCTCGCCCATCCGGACATCGTTCCGAATGGCCTTGGACTGGAAGTGCTGGAGACCAGCGCACAGGAGGATCTGAACCGTGTCTCGACAGTGATCGATGCCTGTCGGGAGATCGGCGTCCTCTGTGCCCTGGACGATTTTGGCACCGGATATTCCTCGCTGACCTACCTCAAACGCCTGGCGGTCAGCCTGCTCAAAATCGACCAGAGCTTCGTGCGCGACATGCTCGACGATCCGGAGGATCTGGCGATCGTCGAGAGCGTCCTGGGACTGGCCGCCGCCTTTCGCCATCAGGCGCTTGCCGAAGGGGTGGAGAGTCTGGAGCAAGGCGAGATCCTGCTGCAACTCGGTTGCGAACTGGCCCAGGGGTATGGCATTGCCAGACCCATGCCGGGCGAAGCCGTGCCGGACTGGGTTCGCTCCTGGCATCCCGATCGGATCTGGAGCCAGCAGCAGCCTCTCGACCGCGATGAGTTGCCGATTCTCTTTGCCATCGTCGAGCACCGCGCCTGGATGCTGGCCATCGAACACGCTCTAAAGGGAAAGGGCGTGTGCGCGTTGGGCCCGGACCTTCATGACTGCCATCTGGGGCAGTGGCTCGCAGGGGAAGGCGCGGCGCGTCATGGCGCGCGGCCGGCCTTTCAAGCGATCATGCGCACGCATCGGCGGTTGCACGAGTCGGCCCGGCAGTTACTGAAAGATCATGCCCAAGGCCGTGAGAACGAGACGCCGGCCGAATTGGAGGAACTGCGCGGTTTCCATGCCGCGCTCTTGTTGCAGATGCGCCAGTTACTGAACGGAAGCAGTCGGCGGGTTGGGTAAGAGATGGCCGTCCAAATTTGACGTAGGAGCCCGCTTGCGGGCGAAATGCGTAGGAGCCAAATCCCGTCGCCCGGGATCAAGCCCGCAGACTCGCACGTCGTTAGGGTACAGTCATGTTCAACTTCCTGATCCTTGGTGCAAGATGACATTCGCCTTCGACAACACCTACGCGCGGTTGCCGGACCGCTTCTACGCCCGGCTTGCGCCGATTCCCGTCGCGCGACCGGACATGATCAGGCTCAACGAGGCGCTGGCCTCCCAACTTGGACTTGATCCGCGGGCGCTGCACTCCCCCGAGGGTCTGAACATGCTCGCCGGCAACCGGATTCCGGAAGGCGCCGAGCCGCTGGCCATGGCCTATGCCGGGCATCAATTCGGGCATTTCGTCCCGCAACTCGGCGACGGGCGGGCGATCCTGCTGGGCGAGATCGTCGATTCGGCGGGCGAGCGCTTCGACATCCAGCTCAAGGGTTCCGGGCGCACGCCCTTTTCGCGCGGGAACGATGGGCGGGCCTGGCTTGGTCCGGTTCTGCGGGAGTACATCGTCAGCGAGGCCATGCAGGCGCTCGGCATTCCGACGACGCGCGCGCTCGCGGCGGTCGCGACTGGCGAGCCGGTCTATCGCGAGCGTGCGCTGCCGGGGGCGGTGCTGACCCGCGTGGCGCGCGGCCATGTGCGGGTGGGAACCTTCGAGTACTTCGCCGCGCGCCAGGATAGCGAGGCGCTCAAGTGCCTCGCCGACTATGTCATCGTGCGGCATTACCCCGAGGCGCGGGAGACGGAGCGGCCTTACCGCGCGCTGCTCGATGCGATCGTCGCGCGGCAGGCGGACCTTGTCGCCGACTGGATGGGGGTCGGCTTCATTCACGGCGTGATGAATACCGACAACATGTCGATCGCCGGCGAGACCATCGACTATGGCCCCTGCGCCTTCATGGATACTTACCATCCAGGCACGGTCTACAGTTCGATCGACGATCGGGGGCGCTATGCCTACGGCAACCAGCCTCATGCCGCGCAGTGGAATCTCGGCCAACTTGCCCAGGCGCTGCTGCCGATTCTCGATGAAGACGTGAACCAAGCGGTCGCGGAAGCCCAGGCCGCGGTCGATGCCTTTCGTCATCACTTTGAGCAAGCCTACCTCGCGCGCTTTCGGGCCAAGCTGGGCTTGATGGAATCCCGTGAGGAGGATGCGGATCTGATCGACACGCTGCTGCGTGCAATGGCCGGGGGCGCCGCCGACTTTACCAATATCTTTCGCGCCTTGTGCGATGCCGCGACGGGAAACGACGCGGCGCTGCGAGTCCAGCCTGGCGGTCGCGACATTCTGGAGACATGGATACCGCGCTGGCGTGCGCGCCTCGCCCGCGAAGAGGCCAGCACGGACGCGCGGGCACAGCGAATGCGTTGCGCAAATCCGGCGGTCATCCCGAGAAATCACCGTGTCGAGGAGGCGCTCGACGCGGCGGTCGAGGACGACCTCGGACCCCTTGAAGCGCTGTTGGACGCGCTCGCCAAGCCCTGGGACGAGCGGCCCGAGCGGGGGATTTACACCCGGCCGCCAGAACCGCACGAGATCGTGCATCAGACGTTCTGCGGTACCTGACGGTCTTCGTCGATGGACGCCGCGAGGCCGTGGCGTTGTCCGCTCGCGCCTGGATCGGCCGGTCAAACCCACCTAACCCTGTGCCGATAAGGCCATCCGCATGCGCGTCACCAGGCTGACCGCACCCAGCGCGACCGCGCCGGCGATGATGCCAATCGCGGCCGTGATGGCGATAGGCATCATGACGGACAGCACGCGAACCATCCCGCGCGCGTGCGCGAGTCCCTCGCTCAGATGATGGATCCAGTCCTGCACGCCGGGGAGTCCATGGGCCAGGATTCCACCGCCGACCAGAAACATCGCGATGGTGCCCGCGATGGAAAGTCCCTTCATGAGTAAAGGTGCCGCGCGCAAAATGCCGCGTCCGAAGGCGCGTTGCCAACGGCTGAAAAAATTTTCGCCGTGCCGGCGGCTCAGGGCGAGCCCGGCATCGTCGAGCTTGACGATCCCCGCGACCAGGCCATAGACGCCGACGGTCATCAGCAGGGCAATGCCGCTCAGAACCAGAACCTGGGTCAGGAGCGGAGCCGCTTCGACGGTTCCGAGCGTGATGACGATGATCTCGGCGGACAGGATGAAATCCGTTCTGACCGCGCCGGCGATCTTGTCTCGCTCCAGCGTCATCAGATCCGTGCCGGGATCCGCGAGCGCGGCGGTCAGTTCGGCGTGGCGGGCGTCGGTTTCGGCCCCGGAATGCAGAAATTTGTGCGCGACCTTTTCAACGCCTTCGTAACAGAGATACAGCCCGCCGACCATCAATAACGGCAGGATCGCCCAGGGCGCGAGCAGGCTGATCGCCAGCGCGGCCGGGACCAGAATGAGTTTGTTGATCAGCGATCCCTTGAACACGGCCCAGACGACGGGCAGTTCCCGCTCGGCCCGGACTCCCTGAACCTGCTCGGCATTCAGCGCGAGGTCGTCGCCCAGGACGCTGGCGGTTTTTCTGGCCGCGACCTTGGTCAGCAGAGACACGTCGTCCAGAACGGTCGCGATATCGTCAATCAATGCAAGCAGGCTGGTTGCCATGGTGTCCTTACTTCCGGTCTCTTGAACAAAGAGGTGTATTTGACAGGCTGGATTCGCTTGTGTCGAGCCGGGAGAGCGTGGAAAATTCCCGGTTATTTTGTTGGATAATCCGAACGAGACCCGCTATGTCCGCTCCACCACGTTTTCTCTATCCCTTGACCTTCCCCTTGCGGCTCATGCCGAGTGTCATGCACAGCCGAGTGCTGGCGACGATGCTCAATCAGGTGATGAAAGAAGCCCTGCTGGAAGGCGAACTGGATTTTCTGCAAGGGCGCCGGGTCGCGATCGAGATCGATGATATCGGTGTGCGTTATTTGTTGGGGCTCAGCGAGGGGCGCATCCGGGGATATGGCAACGAGTCCAAGGCCGATGCCAGCATCGCGGGCGGTCTGCGGGAGTTTCTGCTCCTTGCCGCGCGGCGCGAGGATGCGGATACGCTCTTTTTTCAACGTCGGTTGAGGATGTCCGGCGATACCGAACTGGGTTTGTATCTAAAGAATTTTTTCGATGCCTTCGAGCCGCCGGAGCGCTGGGTACCCTTGACTCGGGCATTGGATCGAATGGCGAGTATCCGCTTTCCCGGTCGTTGATCCGCCACCGCGCCGATCCGAATCGGTGGCGACTGAAAGGAACGCGTTATAACAACGCGCGAAACACACAGGGATGGGCGTCTCGTCCAGCCCTGTGTGCTGTCGACGGTGAATCCTCGCCTAACGAATGTTCTCCGGCTCGTCGTTCTGCAGATAGGCTTCCTCTTCCGGGGTCAGATCCACTTCGTCGAAGCCATTGATCATCGGCATGATGTGCTCGCGGAACGAGTGCCCCGTGGTCAACATATAGACGTGGATCAGGACGAAGGTCAGGATCGTGAAGGCGGCCGCGGTATGCACCAGCGCCACGCCTTCCAGCCATTGGGTCGCATCGGGCACGTCGCGCCACAGGAAATAGAACAGATAGGCTAACCCGGACACCCAGATCAGCGGGAACAGCACGATCTTGAGCATCAGATAGGTGAGCGCCTGCAAGGGGTTGTGCTTGCGCCAGAACGCCTTGCGGTAGGGATGGTGCTCGCCCTTGAAGATGCCGAGGATATAAAAGCGCAGCACTCCCCACATCCCCTTGACGGTCGGGATGAAATGGCGCCAGTGCCGGGTCGTGAACAGCCAGAAAATACTGAAGGCCCAGAGCAACAGCAGCGCGAAGGCGGCGAGGGTGTGCAGCGTGACGGCGTTCTCGAAGTCAAACAGTTGATGGAATCCGTGGATCCCGAAACCCGTGATCATCAGGAACATGATCAGAAGCATCTGTGACCAGTGCCAAAAACGTTCAAACAGCGTGAAAATCCTGACGCGACGAATGGCCATCAGTGTTTTGCTCCCTTGGGCGAGAAAAGACGGATCAGGGCATGGATCAGAATGCCGAGCAGGGTGCCGACAACCGCCAGGATGCCGATCAGATCCACCCAGTAATTGTGGTCGCGTCCCGGCAGGTAGATCCCTTCCACGCCCTCCAGGCGCCCCTTTTCGGCATGACAGCTTTCGCAAGCCAGGGCGTCTTCCTTGGGTGCGACCATGTGCGTGATGGGCCAATAGGAGAGCGTCTCGACGAAGCCGAATTGGCCGGAGTAGGGGAGATTGAATTGCTTCATCCCGTGCTCGATGGCCTTGCCCATGTCGTAATTGCCCCAGTAGGAGTCATCGTCCTCGCCCCACAGGTGGTTGTAGACCAGGGTGCCGTTCCCGAGATCGGCGGGCATCCAGGTGCGCATGACCTTGAAGGGCCAGATGCGCGAGTCGCCATCCTCGCGCGAACCGGTAAAGTCGTTGATGGCGACGGCTTGATTGACATCGAACTTGGTGTCGATGGTGGTGTAGTTCATCTGGCCGTCGAACCAACGGTAGAGCGGTACGATGTTTTCGTCGTAGATGAAATCGCCCTTGATCGACTTATAGGTGTAGCGATGCTCGCCGTTGCCCTGGGTGTAGCCGTGCTCGTGATAGCCCTCGCCGTTGCGCGTTTTGCCGGCGGTGCGCCAGTCCCAATCGGTCATGGTAGCGACGCCGCCGCGGGCGAACTCGGGGATATGACAGGTCTGGCAGGCGACGCTGGAGATATGGTCGTTGCGCTTGAAGGCGGCGAGCGAATCGACCGGATGCGGTTCGAGACCGTGGCAGGACTCGCAGGTGGCGACATCGCGACGCTGGCCGGGTTTTCCGATGCCTTCATGGTCCTTGGCGGCAATCTCGTAGCGGCTGCCGGCCCAGACGTGCGACTTGGTGACATGGCAGGCGGTGCAGGCGAAGTTGAGCCCGTCCTCGCCCATGTGCACGTCGAGTTTGCGTGGCGGGTGTTTCAGGGCCGAGGACAAGTCGCCGTGCTTGACGTTATCGCCGCCGCCACCATTGAAATGGCAGGCGCCGCAGTTGGCGCGCTGCGGCAGGTCGACGCTCTGGGCCACCAGCGCTAGGTCGATCGCGGGCTTGCCCTCGAACATGACCGAACAGGCCGGGCTGCCCGCGCTGTTGGGCGTTTTATAATAGGTGCCGGTGGTTTCGTGACAGACCAGACAGTCGATGTTGGTCTCGTCGCTGAAGTCGAAGTTTTCGTCCTTCCAGCCATAGCCGGCATGGCATTGGGCGCACATTCCCTCGTTGCCGCGCGAATTGGTGCAGAAGTTGTTGATCAGGTGCTTCTTGCCGAGCAGTTGACCGGTCTCCGGGTTGCGGCGCTCCCAGGTCCAGTGGATATTCTTCATGAAGTGCTGCCCGGTCTCGGTATGGCAGCTTAGACACGCCTTGGTGACTTCCGGACCCGAGGCGAATGGCTGTTTCAATGCCTCGAATTTGCTGTGGTCGGCGGTTCCGCCGGTGAGCGGACCGGAGATTTGCGAAGGGACTGGCGCGACCGTGGCGGGAGGCGTCGGCCAGTTGTCCGCCGTGGTCTGTGTCGAGGTCAGCGCGAAAGATCCCAGCACCAGGGCCAGGAGAAATCCGATTGTCGGTCGCATGGGATGTGCTCCAATTTCTGAAAGACCGGGCTGGGCGATCAATGGACTTACGGTCGCCAGTCTGCGGTCTAAGCCGCGTCATCCTGCTATCAATCGTTCTCGGTTTCCATGACTTGCGGCAAGGCGACCGCTGCTGCATGTCGATTGTCGGTACGTCAGGGGGTTGTCGGGATTCAAACGGCAGCGATGCGCCTCGCACCGCTTCGCCAACTTGACGCGACCGAGGAAGGTCCGGACACTTGCGCCGCCTAATCCCATTGGTTCGAACGGCGTTCCGCTGTCGCGGAATCACATCACTCACCCCCTGATACCTGATACTTGGAGATATTCCGTGCTGGAACGCATTATCGAACGAGCGCTCTATGCCAGCCGTTGGTTGCTGGCGCCGATCTATCTCGGCTTATCGCTCACCCTGATCGCGATCGCTTTCATCTTTTTTCACGAGGTCTATCACCTGTTCAGCCACATCCTTGAGACGGCCGAATCGGACATGGTTCTGATGATTCTGTCGCTGATCGACCTGTCGCTGGTGGCTAGTCTGGTGGTGATGGTGATGTTTGCCGGATACGAGAACTTCGTCTCCCGCATCGACGTGCGCGAGGGCGACGACAAGCTGGATTGGCTAGGGAAACTGGATTCGGGCACGCTCAAGCTGAAGGTGGCGGCGTCGATCGTCGCCATCTCCTCGATTCATCTGCTCAAGGAATTCGTCAACATCCCCCATGTCCCGAACGACAAGCTGATGTGGTATGTCATCATCCACCTGACCTTCGTGGTGTCGGCACTGCTGATGGGCGTACTGGACCGCATGTCATTTGCCTCCCATCGCGATCATGGAGACAAGGACGACGCGCATTAGGCCCCTGTTTCGGCGATCAACTTGCCGTCAGGCAGGCGAGTTGATCGCGTCCATTGCTTTTCGCTCGATAGAGCGCGCTGTCGGTCGCGCGCAGCCACTGGCCGGCGCTCGCATGCGGATCGATTTCGGCCAGACCGATCGAGATGGTGATGCGGATAACCCCCGATTCGTGCTCGATCGTCATCGCACGGACGGCGTCCAGCAGGCGTTCGCCGAGCTGGATCGCCGTCTTGAGCGAGGTATCCTGCAACACGACCGCGAACTCCTCGCCGCCATAGCGCGCGACAAAATCCGTTTTGCGCGGAAATGCCTCGGCGCAGCAATTCGCCAGCCGCCGCAGCACCAGATCGCCGACGGGGTGTCCGAACCGGTCATTGATCGTTTTGAAAAAATCGGCATCCACCATCATAAGACACGCCGGCTGCCCGGAGAGCTTACTGAGTTCGAAGACCCGATCCAACTGTGTATCGAAAGCCTTGCGATTATAGAGACGGGTCATCGAGTCCAGTTCCATCTCCCGCTGCGCGGCATCCAATTCGCCGCGTAGCGTTTGTAGCCTGGCCGTCAAATGATGGAGCATGATTTGATGGCGCTGCTCGCGTTCCTGGGTGATATGCGTGATCAAATCGATGGCGTGAATCGCTTCCTGGCTTAGGGTTTCCACCGGGGCGTTGCTCTCGATCGCGCAGCGAAGTTTGCCGATGATGCTGGTGACCCGCGTCTGCTCTTCCTGATCCTCGGCCAGGATCTGCCCCAGGGTTTGCACGAAATCCCCCATCACCTGGCGCGTGCCCAAAATCTGCCGATTCACATAGTTTTGCTCACGGCGTCGCATGAGGGTGACGAATTCGCTCAGCCCCGCCCAATCGCAGGGGTTTGCGCTGCCTGGCTCGGCATTCCGGCTGCTCGACAGGGTCTCCGCTGGCGCGCGGGCGACCAGCAAATTCAGCACCCAGTGTTCGATTTGCTCGCGAATGGCGGACGCATCGATCTCGTCCAGATCGAAAGCATACTGACCCCAAACGCGCAGGGTCACGGCCAATTGTTCCAGCGCGGCCTGTTCGGAGCCTGGCGCGCATGAGCCGCCGCCAGCGGGTATCGATAAAGGTTCGAGCTGTTCGTTGGGCTCGATAAGGCCCTGTTGGCGTGTCGAACGATGATCCATGCGTCTTCCAATCCAAGGGTACAAGAACGGGAAGAGTACCGCTTCATTGAGGCGCCGACGAGTGCCGAATCGGGAATCGCGGGAAGATAAAGGGGGAGCGGAAGATTTCCTGCCACGCACAGGGTTCAGGAACACGGCAAACTGCGGTCAAGGTAAAGTCGTCCCGAGCGGACGGACTGACTTGCGATCCGCGCCGCGGGATCGCGGCGCGTTTTGAAAGGCCGGTGTCGCCCAGCCGTTTACTTTTTGTTGGTATCCATGCCGATGAGCGTATAGGCCGGGCACGAACGCAGATACGCGGTCCCGATCAGAATGAGACCGATCAGAATAAGCCACCAAGTGTAAATCAGACCAAGCAAAACGACCGCACCGCCCGCGATAAAACGGATGTTACGATCAGTGTCACCGATGTTTTTGGGCATATTCATCTGGAAGATCCTGTTGTGGTGTGGAGATTGACGAAGCGACTTCAGTCGACAAGTTGTCAGCCTATCGGAGTCTCTCGTTGCGCTCTGTGACATTGTCACAAGCGATAACCATGCATCCAATAGGGTAGCAGAAAAACCCGGTACGGCAATCCTTGTGATCAACTTTATGTGTTGGCGATGGCGGGCGCCGGGTTCTGTCAACGCGCTTCCAGGATGCTCGGATCGAGAAGTTCGATTTGACCGCGTCCGGTCAGCAGCGCCCCCGTTTTTTCGAAATCCCTCAGCAGGCGCGTGATCACTTCGCGCGACGAGCCCAGTTCCACGGCCAATTCCTGATGCGTGACACGCAGGATGCGACCCCTCGCGGCGCCTTTCGGCGACCGTCTGGCGCGGTGCAGCAAAAGCGCCGCGAGTCGCTGATCCAGCGGTTGGAACAGCACCGCGTCCAGAACCGAGAAGACCTCGCCGATGCGTTCGGCCACCTGAGCGAAGATAAAATCGCGCCAGTGCGAAGAGGAGGTCAGCCAGCGTTGCACATCGCCCTGAGCCACCACGGCGGCCTCGACCTCGGTCTCGCAGACGGCGAAGGCGGGAAAGGGGCGTTGGCTCAGGATGCAGGACGCCGTCACCACGCAGCTTTGACCGGCCTCGATCCGGTACAGGGTGATTTCGCGGCCATTCTCGCCGAGTTTATAAACACGTCCCGTCCCCGCGAGCACCAGCGCGAGTTGGGAACATTGGCCGCCGTCGCGACAGATGATGTGCTCGGCCGGGAGTGTCGCCACCTTTGCCTGCGCGAAAAAGGTCTCGCGCAGTGCCTCGCCGCCGTCGCGCAGAAACGCAAAGCGCTCGATCAGACGGCGTTGCTGGCTGGAATCCTGGATCATTCTGGCTGGTTGTCTCTCAACGCGGCAGCGGAATGGAGCGGAAACCATGGCACAAGATCCCGAAGGTCGCCAGCCCCAGCAGGCCCGAAACGCCCATGCCGAGCAGCATCGGTCCGGCGCTGCCGTCGTGTAGCAGACTGACCAGGGTGCCCATCAGCGCGCCGGCGCCGAAGCGGGTCGCGCCCGCGAAGGCCGAGGCGGTGCCCGCGCTCTTGGGGAAAAAGGACATGAAGCCGGCCATGGCGTTGCCGAGCACCACCCCGGTCATGCCGAGATAGAGCGCGGCCATCGTCACGATCGCCCACAAGGGCGTCTCGCCGACCATCAAGAGCAACAGCGCCAGGGCGCCCGCCAGCCCCTGCGCGCTCAGTCCCCAACGCAGCAGTCGGTCAGACCCCAGACGCGCCACGAAGCGCGCGTTCAGCAAGGAAAACACCATCCCCAGCGCCACGTTCGCGCCGAAGGCGGGGCCGAACCAGGTGGCGGGGAGGTGATGGAGCTGGATGTAGACATAGGGTGAAGTCACGATGAAGGTCATCATGCCGGCGAAACTGGCTGCGGCGGTCAGCAGGTAACCCAGCGCGACCCGATGGCGCAGGATCCGCAGATAGTTGCGCAGGATCAGGCCGAGATCGAAGACATGACGATGGTGCGCGTGAAGCGTTTCGTGCACCAGTCGAAAAAAGAGCAGGGCCGCGATCAAGGCAATGACAAAGAGCGCCAGAAAGACCATCCGCCAGCTTGCCAGACTGATGATCAGCGAGCCCACGGTCGGCGCCACCAAGGGAGCCATGGACATGACCAGCATGACCAGCCCCATGACCCGAGCATAGTCGTCCTTCTCGTAGAGATCCCGCACCAGGGCGGGGATGGTCACCGCCACGGCCGCGCCGCCGAGCGCCTGTACCGCGCGCGCCGCGAGCAGCCACTCCATGCTCGGCGCCAGCGCGCAGCCCAGATCCGCCAGCAGAAACAGAACGAGTCCGCCCCCGATGGTCAGGCGCCGCCCCAGGATATCCGACAGCGGCCCGAGGAAGAGTTGGGCGGTGGCGAAGACCGCCAGATAGACGGTCACGGTGATCTGCGCCAGTTCGATCGACGAGGCCAGATCCTGGGCGATGGAGGGCAGGCTTGGGAGATACAGATCGATCGCGAAGGGCGTCAGGCCAGCCAACAGGCCAAGCGCGATCAGGAGGGTAGGGCGGATTGGCATGAAACCGCGTCCGGTGTGAGGTGCGTGGCGGGTGGATCGGTTTGGCCGTTCCGATATCGTGCTCATCAACTATCATAATGGACCGGGTTTAGGATGCGCCAGTCGACGGACAATGTTGCGGGGTAATGAATGACAGACGAGGATGACCGACCCGAAGCGGCCGAATGCCGCCCGACCGACCGTGCCTTGCGGGACCGCGAGCCACTGTTCCAAGCGATGTTTATGAACGCCCCGCTCTGCATCCTGATCCACGACGCGGACACCGGCGAGATGCTGGAGGCCAATCCCACCGCCTGCGCGCAGTACGGATATGCTTCGTTCGAGTCGCTCAAGGCCGGCTTCGGTCAGATTTGGCTCGAACCGCCTTACTCTATCGAAGACTCGGTGCAGTGGGCCACCAAGACGATCCTGGAAGGCCCGCAGCAATTCGAATGGTGCTATCGCCACGCCGAGGGCAAGTTGCAGTGGGAATGGGTGCATCTGAGCACGCTCGTCCTGCACGGCAAGCTCTGCATCCTGGCCATGACGGTCGACATCACGCACAAAAAGCAAATCGCGGCGGACCTGCAAGCCAGCCAAGCATACGCCAGCGCCATCATCGACGCCGCGCCCGTCCCCATTGCCGTGATCGACGAGGGGCAGCGCATCAACTACTTAAACCCCGCCTTCATCGAGATGTTCGGCTATACCCTGGAGGACGTCCCCACCCTGGCGGACTGGTGGCCGCGGGCCTACCCGGACCCCGACTATCGCCAATGGGTCCAGGGCATTTTGCAGGAGCGTCTGGCGCACGTCGAGCAGGCGGGCGGGCGATTCGAACCGCTGGACGAGCTGCTGGCGGTCGACGTCCGCTGTAAGGATGGCCGGGTCCGCACCGTTCAGGGCGGCGCGACCCACCTCGGCCCCGCCTTCGGGGGCCTCTACTTGTTCAACTTCTACGACGTGACCGATCTTAAGCAGGCTAGGGAGCAGGCAGAACAGTCCGCGCGCGTCAAATCCGAGTTCCTGACCAACATGAGCCATGAGATCCGCACCCCGCTCAACGCCATGCTGGGCCTGGCGCAACTGCTGGAAGGCGAGGCGCTGTCGGCGGAGCAATGCCATCTGGTCCAACGACTGCGCGAGGCTGGACAATCCCTGCTCGCGCTCGTCAACGACATCCTCGATCTCTCCAAGCTTGCGGCCGGTCAACTGCGGCTGACCGCGCGGACCTTCTCCCCGGCGGCCGTGCTGGCGCAGGTCGCAAGCCTCCTGGGTCAAGAGGCCCGCGCCAAAGGGCTCGCCTTCCGGATCGACGCACCGGCGAACCTCGCCGCCTGGCTGCGCGGCGATTCGCTTCGGTTGGAGCAGATCCTCGTCAACCTGGTCGGCAACGCGGTGAAATTCACCGACCACGGCGAGGTGCGCATCCAGGTCAGCCAAGCGGACATCGACACCCAGAGGGTGCGGCTGCGTCTGGAGATCCAGGACACCGGGATCGGGATCACCCCCGAGCATCTGCCCACCCTGGGCGCCGCCTTTACCCAGGCGGATGGGAGCATCACCCGCCGGTTTGGCGGTACCGGGCTTGGGCTGGCCATCAGCAAACAGTTGGTCGAGCGGATGGAAGGTACCTTCGGCATCGACAGCACCCTCGGGGTCGGCAGCGCCTTCTGGTGCGAACTGCCTTTCGCGCGGGCCAGCGCGGACGACGCCATCCCCTTGGAGAAGGCCGCGCCCGCCGAGCGGACGCTCGGACCGCGCCTGAGCGGCGTGCATTGTCTGGTGGCGGATGACTGCCCACTGAATCAGGAGCTGGTCGAGCGCGCACTGAGGTGCGAGGGTGCCCGTGTGACGCTGGTTGCCGACGGTCGGCAGGCCCTCGACTGGCTGCGCGACCACCCCAAGGCAATCGATGCGGTGCTGATGGACATCCAGATGCCGGTGATGGATGGGCTCACGGCGGCGCGCGCGATCCGCGAGGAACTCGGCCTGATCGAGCTGCCCGTCATCGCCTGCTCCGCGGGCGTGCTGGCCGAGCACCGTCAACAGGCGCACGAGGCCGGATTCAGCGACTTTCTGGCGAAGCCCATGGATCTGGAGGATCTGGTCGCGGTGCTCCAGCGCTGGTGTGCAACGCCCGCGGCGGACGCCGCACCGCCCACCGGCGTCCCGACACGAACGCTCTCCGGGGCGCCGCGCACGGTCTTTCCCGACATCCCCGGACTCGACACCCATCAGGCTGCGCGACTCCTCGGCGACGATTGGTCGCTCTTTATCAAGCTGCTGCCGAAACTGACCATGGACTTTCGCGACGCGGCACAACGCACGCGCGACGACCTGGCGCGTGGCGCGATGGCCGACGCCGCCCTGGGGCTGCATTCCCTGCAAGGGCGCCTCGGCTATCTTGGCGCGCGCGAGCTGATCCAGACCGCCCGAACCTTGGAGCAGGGCCTGTTGGATGGGCGCACCGATCTCGAGGACATGATCGATACGCTTGAGGGACAACTCGCCGCGCTGCTCTCCGCGCTCGCGCCCTGGCTGGAACAATCCACCCAGCCGGCGGCGAGCGCGGGCGCGGCCAATGCGCTCGACTCGACGCAACTGGCGGCGCTGCATGCAGCCCTGATCCGCGGCGATCTGGCGGCATTGGCGCTGTTCGAGGTTCTGGAGCCGGCCCTGGTGCGGCGCGACGGCGAAGCCGCGACCGCGGCCCTGGCCGAGACGATCCGCTTGCTGCGCTTTGACGAGGCGCTGGCGCTTCTGGCGCCCGAGCCGGATCCGTCCCTCGATGCCGCCGACCGCTCGCAACGACGCAGCTCCTGCCAGACAGGGCTGAAGAAGATCCTGATCGTCGACGACGACCCTGTCAGCGTCCAACTCGCGGGGGCGGCGCTGATGTCCGACTACCAATGCGAATTCGCCTTATCCGGGGCGCGGGCGCTGGAACGGCTGAACATCGGGGCGCCGCCAGCGCTGATCCTGCTCGACCTCATGATGCCCGAGATGGACGGTTATGCCCTGTGCCGATGGCTTCGGGGCGACCCGCGATGGCGGGATCTTCCGGTGATCTACGTCACCGCCAGCCAGGATCTTGAGAGCGAGACCCGTGCCCTGCGGACTGGCGCGACGGATTTCATCTCCAAACCGATCAATCCGCCGGTGCTGCGTCTGCGGGTTGGCCTGCAAATCGAGTTGCGCAAGCGCGAGCAGGCACTGCGCGAGAGCGAGGCGCGCTTTGAGCGCCTCGCCCATTATGACGCGCTGACCGGGCTGCCCAACCGCCTGCTGCTGGCCGACCGTCTGCACCAGGCCATGGTGCAGACCCTGCGGCGCGGACAATCCCTGGCGCTGGCCTATCTCGATCTGGACGGTTTCAAGGCCATCAACGATCGTCACGGACACGCCGCCGGCGACCAGTTGTTGAAGGTTGTGTCCGAGCGCATGCAGCAGGCCGTGCGCGAAGGCGACACACTTGCCCGGCTCGGTGGAGACGAATTCGTGGCCGTGCTGGTCGATCTTGCGGACAGCGACGCCAGTGTGCCGTTGCTTAAACGGCTGCTCGCCGCCGCCGCCGCGCCGGTGCCGCTCGGCGAGCTGGTCGTGCAGGTTTCGGCCAGCATCGGCGTCACCTTTTATCCGCAACCGGACGAGATCGACGCGGATCAACTGCTGCGCCAGGCCGACCGGGCCATGTATCAGGCCAAGCTAACTGGCAAGAATCGCTACCAGGTCTTCGACCGCGAGGATGATCGGCGCCCGTGGCCGTCATAAGCAGTGATGAAAACCGCCGAATGAGAGTCGGCGCTCCTAGGGCGTGCTGGACGCGGCTGCGTGTCCATGATTCGCCCGCTGCATCCAGTTTCCCGCCCGCCGGATAAGCCCGACCAGATCGTCGACGAAGGTGAAAACCACCGGAATCACCAGCAACGACAGCAGCGTCGAGGTCAGCAGACCGCCGATCACGGCGATGGCCATCGGCGAGCGAAAGCTCGGTTCGGCGCCCAGGCCGAGCGCGATCGGCACCATGCCGGCGATCATGGCGATGGTGGTCATGAGGATCGGGCGGGCGCGCTTGTGACAGGCGTCCAGTAGCGCCGCCGTGCGCTCCATGCCGTGTTCAAGGCGCGCCTTGACCGCGTATTCGACCAGCAGGATCGAGTTCTTGGTGACGATGCCCATCAGCATCAACAAACCGATGACGGAGGGCAGCGAAAAGCTGTTATGGGTCAGCAGCAGGGCGGCGAAGGCCCCGCCGACCGAGAGCGGCAGTGCGGCGAGGATGGTCGCCGGTTGCCGGAAGTCGTGGAACAGCAGCACCAGCACGATATAGATAAAGAGAATGCCGGTCAGCATCGCCGAACCGAAACCGCCGAAGACTTCCGCCATGCGCTCGGCGTCGCCCGAAGCGGGCCGACTTATGCCCGGTGGTAGGCGTTGCAGCGACGGCAGCTGATCGACTTGCTCCAGCGCCTGACCGACCGTCTGTCCGGCCAGTTCCACGTCGATGGTCACGTTGCGGTTGCGGTCCAGCCGGTCGATCTGCGCCGGACCGCTTCCCAGGCGTAATTCGGCCACGGCGCTCAAGGGCACCTGTCCCGACCAGGCGGGCAAGCGCAGCTGCGCGAGGGCGTCCAGATCACCGCGCAGTTCGGGCGCCAGACGCACCCGGATCGGGATCTGCCGCTCGGGCAGATTGAGCTTGGGCAGTTGCACCTCGAAATCGCCGGCGGTGGCGACCCGGATCGCGCTGGCCATGGCGGCGGTAGTGACGCCCAGATCGGCGGCGCGCGCGAAATCCACGTCCACATGGATCTCGGGGCGTTGCAGACTGGCGTTGGAGGTGACGTTGCCGATGTTTTCCAGGGTGCGCAGATCGCGTTCCACGAGTTGACTGGTGCGATCGAGCAGACCCGGATCGTCGCCGGCCAGCACCACCTGGAGACGTTCGCCGACATCGCCGAGACCCACCGAGATGCGCGCGCCAGGCAGTTCGCGCAGACGCTCGCGCAATTCTTGTTCGATGGCGGATTGCTTGCGCGGTCGGTCGTGCCGGTGTTTCAGCAGGATGGTCAGCGACGCCTTGCGCACGTCGCTACTGCCGCCCTCGGTAAAGGGGCCGGAGCCGGCGACCGATCCGACGGTGGTGAAGACGCGGGTGATGTCGGCAACCGGCGCGAGCAGCGCCCGCGCCAACTCGGCCGCGCGGCGTGTCTCCTCCAGCGTGCTGCCCGGTGCCAGTTCGAGCTTGACCGCGGTCTGATTGCGATCCGCCGCCGGCATGAAGCCGGTCGGCAGCAGCGGCACCAGCGCCAGCGAGCCGGCGAAGAAGAGGAGGGCGGCCGTCAGCGTGGTCTTGCGGTGCCGGAGACACCAGCGCGCGGCGACGAGATAACCGCGCATCAAGCGTCCGTCGTCAGGTCCGGCGTCGTGCGACTTGAGCAGATAGGCCGACATCATGGGGGTCAGCATGCGCGCGACCACCAGCGAGAAAAACACCGCGACCGCGGCGGTAATACCAAATTCGCGGAAGAACTTGCCGGGCACGCCGCCCATGAAGGCGGTCGGCAGAAAGACCGCGATCAGAGTCAGACTGGTGGCGATGACCGCCAGACCGATCTCGTCGGCGGCCTCGATCGCGGCCTGGATCGGCCCCTTGCCCATGCGCAGATGGCGCACGATGTTCTCGATCTCGACGATGGCGTCGTCGACCAGGATGCCGACCACCAGGGCCAGCGACAGCAGGGTCAGGGCGTTGAGACTGAAGCCGAACCAGTGGATCACGGCGAAGGTCGGGATCACCGAGAGGGGCAGGGCGGCGGCGGCAACCAGGGTCGCGCGCCAGTCGCGCAGGAACCACCAGACCACCAGCACGGCGAGAATGGCCCCTTCGTAGAGGAGTTCCATCGAGCCTTTGAAATTGTCCTCGACGGCCGCGACCGTGTCGTAGGCTTCCTCGATCCGGACCTGAGTAAAACGCTCGCCCAGCGCTTGCACTGCCTGACGGACATCCGCCGCAACCGCGACCTCGCTCGCGCCCTTCAATCGGGTCACCGAGAAACCGACCACCGGTTGGCCATCGAGCAGCGCATAAGCGGTGCGCTCGGCGATGCTGTCGTGGACATGGGCGATCCGATCAAGCCGCACGCTGTGCCCGCCCGTCAAGGGAATGTCGAGCGCGGCGATCTCGGCGATGTCATGCACCGCGCCGAGCGTGCGCACCGACTGGACGCCGGCGCCGATATCGCCGCGTCCGCCCGATGCATCCTGCTGGATCTGCTTGAGCCGCGCCGAGATGTCCGCCGCCGTGACGCCGAGCGCGGCCATCCGGGTCGGGTCCAGATCGACGGCCACCTCGCGGTCGACCCCGCCGACCCGCTTGACCGCGCCCACGCCCTGGACGGCCAGCAATGCCTTGCCGATCTCGTTGTCGACGAACCAGGACAGCGCCTCCTCGTCCAGACGCTCGGACGCCACCGTGAAGGTGAGGATGGCGCCGCCGGCGGTCGTGACCTTGGAGACCACCGGGTCGGTCATGTCCTGGGGCAGTTCGGCGCGAACGCTGTCGACGGCGTTGCGCACATCGTTCAAGGCGGTCTCGATCGGGATATCGATATCGAACTCGATCCGGAGCGTCGCGCTGCTGTCGTTCAGGGTGGTGCGGATATGCTGCACGCCGCCCAGGGTCGCGACCTGATCCTCGATCTTGCGCGCGACCTCGGTTTCGAGCTGGGTCGGATCGGCGCCTTCCAGTCGCGCGGTGACGGTGACCGTGGGGAGTTCGATATCCGGGAAGTTCTGGATTCCGAGCGCGCGGAAGCCCATGAACCCGAGCAGGGTCAGCAGCCCGAACAGCAGAATCGCCGGGACCGGGTTGCGGATCGACCAGGTGGAGACGTTCATGGCCGACCCATTGTGAGCGGATCGGCCGGGACGACGCGCACGCTGTCCCCATCGTTGAGGAAGGCCCCGCCGGATTCCACCAGCGGCGCCGGGGTCGGGAGTCCGGCGACGATCTCGATGCGGTTCCCGGCACGGCGTCCGGTGCCGATCTTGCGCTGGATCACGCGCCGGTCGTCGCTGACCTCGAAGACATAGCGGTTGCCGTCGCGCAGGACGACGGTGGATTCGGGCACCGTCAGCGCCGGCGTCTGGCCGACGATGATCTCGCCGCGCGCGAAGTCACCCGCATGGGCCGCGCCAGGGTCGGGCAGGTCGACATAGACCAGCGCCAGACGGGTGGTCGGATCGAAGGTCGGCGCCGGCAGGCGCACCACGCCGTCCAGCGAGACGTCTTCGCTGAGTCGGATGCGCGCGGCCTGACCGGGCCGGATGCGCGCGAGTTGCTCGGCCATCACCTCGGCGCGCCATTCGATGCGGTTCTGGCGGATCAGCCGGAAGAGTTCGGTCCCGGCCTGGACCACGCTGCCCAGGGTCACGGTGCGTGACGCGATAACCCCATCGTCGACGGCGCGAATCCGGGTCTGGTCGAGTCGGATCCGTTGCCCCTTGAGTTGAGCCTCGGCGGCGGCGAGGTTGGCCCGCGCGGTCTCCTCGGCCACCAGATACTGCTTGCTTTCCTGCCCGGACAGCGTAGCGCGGCCAGCCAAGTTGCGCGCCCGCTCGCCATTGGCCAGCGCCTCCGAGAGTGCGGCTTGAGCCTGTTCGACACGCGCCTGCTCCAGTTCCAGATCGGCGCGCACGGACGCCTGCGACAGATCCGCCAGGACATCGCCACGCCGCACCTGATCACCCACGTCAGCCGTCAGCGCGACCACTCTCAAGCCACCGATCTCGGCGGCGATCACCGCCTCCTGCCAAGCCGTCAGGCTGCCGCTGGCCGGGATGGCGACCGGCCAGTCGTCTAGGCGGGCCAGGGTGGTCGTCACCGTCAGGGCGGCGATCGTCGGCTGCCCGGAACCGTCTGCGGCAAGCGATTGCTGAAAGATCGACGTCAAGCTCAGACAGATCAGGGCGAGCCGCCTGATCAATAAAGGAAAACATGGGTTCATAGAGGGTTTTCTTGCGACTTCGTCAACGGAACGATGGGGGCCGACGTGAACGTGGCGTCGGAAGCGAGCGTCAAGTTGCTCGAAAGACGTTGAATCAATGGTTTTCGTCCCGTGCAAAGCGGACCTGAACATCGCGTGGCGGCGCCAGATGGGGTGCCGTGGTGACTATCAGCCGAGCGCCAGCCCGGACATACTCCTCGGCGTTGCCGGCATGGATACCGCCAGCGGCGGCAATCGCCGTCGTCGATCCGCGAGCGGCAAGCGCGGCGGCCACCTCGGCGACGAGCTGAGGCTGAAACTTCTCCAGTTGCAACACGTCCGCATCCGCCCAGGCCAAGGCTTCTTCCAGGTTCGCAACCTCGACCACCACACGCTTTTCCGGGCATTGGCGATGCAGCCGCGCGACCGTCTCGGCGTGGCGTTCCTGATCGAGAAACAGTCGATGTTCGGCGAAAATCAGGAGGGTCTCGGACAAACCATTGCGGTGCATCACGGCGCCGCCGGCCCGAAAAGCCTTGGCGGCCAGCCGGCGGGTTCCGGGGACGTTCTTGCGGGTTCCGGCGACCATGGCATCCGGATGTCCGCGCCGTGCCGCAGCGACGATCGCGGCGGCGCTGGTGGCGATACCCGAGCACCATTCCATCAGAGTCTGTGCGGTCTTCCAGCCACGATGCAGGGCATCGACTCGGCCGCGCGCCTCCAACAACAGGGTTTCGGTTGGCGCATCGCTGCCTGAAGCCGCATGAATCTCAACCCGTGCGCCGCATAACTCGAACAGACGCGCCGCTTCCTCGACCCCGCAAACCACCATCGGGTCGCGGGCAAAGAAGCGGATACGTCCAGATTGTGCGGCGATTCCGAGCGAGTCGGTGGTCAGATCGCCATAAGGGACATCTTCGGCGAGCAACTGGTGGAGTTCATGGTCACCGAGGACCGAGAGTGTCGGTGCGATCACTGAATCTTCCTATCGGGTTTGGTTGGACTGGGGGAGGCACATTCTAGCGATATTCAGCGCAGCACCCTGGATTTGGGATCAGTTGATTACTTGACTTTACATAATATACATTATGCGCAATCTTGGATGCCGATAACGTCGGCGTGATTCCAACGGCGCACAGGTCGTTCCAAGGCGGATGCCAAACTGTCCAAGCTCCGCGCGCGCGTTGCAACGCGCGTGCTTGCATTGCGATCGATCTTCCGACTTCAAGGTCAACGTGACCGACTCACAGCTAAACGCGGTTTACGCGCACTCGTCCGCGACATCGACGATCGCCCTGACCCACGACTCCATCGCCAGATTAGCCAGCGGCATGGGCGCTTCCAGAAAGGTCACCACGAAGCTGTCCGGCTTCTCGACCACGCCGATCGATCGAGGGCGCACGGCCATCACATGGGCATTCGGCAGATGGGTGCCAAAACAGAAGATGATGTGCTTGGCAGCCAGGATGTCATGAGCGATCTCACCCTCGGGGAGCGCGGTGGTGTGCTCGAAATGATCGAAGGTGGCGATCAGCCTGGCAATCTTGTGCTCGCTCACGCAGTCGTTCAGATAGGCGATGATGGCGTCGACATCGGTGAACCGGGTCTCGGTTTTCGGCACTTCGAGGCTATAAACGGGGTATTTCTCTTGCAGAAGGAACTGTTGCATGGGTGCTCTCTGGATGGTTTGGAGGTGGGCGGATAACCAACTAAAATTCTAAGCAATGTCGCGCGGCAAGCATTGAAGATTCGCAATTCCGACGCTCGCCATGCAGAGAGCGTCGGCGATCGGCTCGCTTGACAAGGCTTTTTTTTGCATTACATTGTTAGCACTCTAAATGGACGAGTGCTAACAAGCATCGCCCCCTGTGCTGAGTTGTTCTGACCAACCCCAGTTTCTTTGAAACCTTGAGATTCCCCGAGGGAGATCGCTATCCATGAAACTCCGTCCTTTACATGACCGTGTCGTTGTTCGCCGCAGCGAAGAGGAACGCACCTCCGCCGGCGGGATCCTGATCCCGGACAGCGCCGCCGAAAAGCCAATTCAGGGCGAGGTGATCGCGGTCGGCAACGGTAAGTTGCTCGACAACGGCAGCGTGCGCCCGCTCGACGTCAAGGTCGGCGACCGGGTGCTGTTCGGCAAATATTCGGGTACCGAGGTCAAACTGGCGGACGAAAAACTGCTGGTGATGCGCGAGGACGACATCATGGGCGTCATTGCCTAGCGCCCCGCCGACGCTTCACCGACCACTGAACACTCCATATTTTCACTAAGGCTTGCACCCCATGACCGCAAAACAGATTTTTTTCAGCGAACAATCCCGCACGAAGATGCTCCACGGCGTCGACATCCTCGCCAACGCCGTCAAGGTCACGCTCGGTCCCAAGGGCCGCAATGTCGTGATCGAGAAGTCCTGGGGCGCGCCGACGGTCACCAAGGACGGCGTGTCGGTCGCCAAGGCGATCGAACTCAAGGACAAGTTCGAGAACATGGGCGCTCAGATGGTCAAGGAAGTCGCCTCCAAGACCTCCGATGTCGCCGGCGACGGCACCACCACCGCCACCGTACTCGCCCAGGCGATGGTCCGCGAGGGTCTGAAGGCGGTCGCCGCCGGCATGAACCCGATGGACATCAAGCGCGGCATCGACCAAGCCGTCGAAGCCTCGGTCGCGGAACTCCAGAAACTCTCCCGTCCCTGCTCGACCAATAAGGAAATCGCCCAGGTCGGCACGATCTCGGCCAACACCGACGAATCCATCGGCAACATCATCGCCGAGGCGATGGAAAAGGTCGGCAAGGAAGGCGTGATCACGGTCGAGGAAGGCAAGTCGCTGAACAACGAACTCGACCTGGTCGAGGGTATGCAGTTCGACCGCGGCTATCTGTCGCCCTACTTCATCAACAACCAGCAGAGTCAGAAGGCCGATCTGGAAGATCCCTACATCCTGCTGCACGACAAAAAAATCTCGAACATCCGTGATCTGCTCCCTATCCTGGAAGCCATCGCCAAGGCCGGTCGGCCGCTGCTGATCGTCGCCGAGGATATCGAGGGCGAGGCGCTGGCGACCCTGGTGGTCAACAATCTGCGCGGCATCCTCAAGGTCTGCGCGGTCAAGGCGCCCGGCTTCGGCGATCGTCGCAAGGCGATGTTGCAGGATATCGCCACCCTCACCGGCGCGACCGTGATCGCCGAGGAAGTGGGTCTGTCGCTCGATAAGGCGACCCTGAACGAGCTGGGTTCGGCCAAGAAGGTCCAGGTCGGCAAGGACGACGCAACCATCATCGACGGCGCCGGTTCGCATGACGACATCAAAGCGCGTTGCGAGCAGATTCGCAGTCAGGTCGAGGACACCACCTCCGACTATGACCGCGAGAAGTTGCAGGAACGTCTGGCCAAGCTGGCCGGCGGCGTCGCGGTCATCAAGGTTGGCGCGGCCACCGAGATGGAGATGAAGGAAAAGAAGATGCGCGTCGAGGATGCGCTCCACGCCACGCGCGCGGCGGTCGAGGAAGGCATCGTGCCCGGCGGCGGTGTCGCGCTCGTGCGAGCCATCGGCGCGGTCAAGGATCTGAAGGGTGCGAACGCTGATCAGGATGTCGGCATCGCCATCGCGCGTCGCGCCATGGAAGAGCCGCTGCGTCAGATCGTCGCCAACGCGGGCGAGGAATCCTCGGTGGTCATGAGCAAGGTCGCGGAAGGCACCGGCAGCTTCGGCTATAACGCCGCCAACGGCGAATATGGCGACATGATGGCGATGGGCATCATCGACCCGACCAAGGTCTCGCGCACCGCGTTGCAGAATGCCGCGTCGGTCGCCGGTCTGATGATCACCACCGAGGCGATGGTTGCCGACGAACCCAAGAAGGAAAAGGGGGCGGCGGGTCCAGGCGCTGGCGGCATGGATGATATGGACTATTGATGATTTCACTCGCGTGAAATCGTTGGTCGTTTCGTGATGTTAGTTAGAAAACGCGCGCCCGGTTAGCGGGCGCGCGGTCTTTGCTCAACAATTTTCACCGTCCACCCGTCCACCCGTCCACCCGTCCACCCGTCTTCTCGCACGCCGGGATGGCGATCACCGCTCACAGTCCCAATAGCGACTTGATTTTGACCTTGATTTCGACGATTTCGGAGAGCGTCGCCCTGCCCTTGCGCTCAGCCTGCCGAGTCTGCCAGTCCAGGCTTTTGACTTGATCCGACAGTGCGGCGCCGCTGGCATCTGCACCCGCCAGCGCGACCTCGAATGGGTAGCCCTTGATCTGGTTGGTGATGGGGACACACACGAGCAATCCGGCGCGACGGTTATACGCCTTGGGACTCAAGACGACGGCTGGTCGTCGTCCAGCCTGCTCGTGCCCGCTGTATGGCGTGAAGTTCATCCAAACGATGTCGCCCTCGTCGGGCACGTAGGGCGTCGTCATCAGAGCTGTTCCCTGCCTTCGGCGAATCCAAAATCCTGTTCGTCAGGACGATTTTCGTCGGTGATTCCCGCGAGAAGCGCCTCCAGCGAATACGTGGGCGCGACTGGCTCAATGATGACTCGACCCTGTTCCGCGCGCACGTCGACGACTTGATCGAGCATCAGATGCGCCGCCTCCATCACGGCGGCAGGCAGCCGCACTGCAGGACTGTTGCCCCATTTCCGGACGATTTGAACGGCCATTTTGCGACTCCTGTAGAAACAAATGTCGATCCGACGACAGGATAGGCCAGCAAACCGGATGGATCAACAAAAGTATCGACAATCATCGCGTACGGGCAAACGTATCGAAGAGCGATGTCGCGGGCGCGACTCGGTGGATGCGAGGGAGCGTCATGGTTCGGTGATTAAGGCAGGTAGCGCGCGTGCCCGATCGACGGGCACGCTCGCGGCCTTTCCTCCAACTAATCAGTCGACAATGTGTGCCGACAGACGATCCTCCCTTTGCGGGTTATTCTTATCCGAATGTCATGCGGCCGCCACATGATGCGATGTCTGAATGACAATTGTCAATTGACCCGTCATCGGAAAAAGCCGTAAATAGCCCGCTTGATCTTCCGGTGCCCGGATGGCCTTCGCCTGATGGGTTAAACGGGAAGTCGGTGCGCGCGCCTTCATGGATGCGCAATGCCGACGCTGCCCCCGCAACGGTAGACGAGCGAACCGCATCCGACCCTGGATGCGGTTCAAGACGCGACCTGATGCCACTGTGATCATTCATGGGAAGGCGTCGCGTTTGGGGTATACCCGCTCGTGAGCCCGGAGACCGGCCAGAGGATCTGGAGCCGTCGACCTTTCCCGAACGGAATGGCAGATGGCTCCTCACCGGGGTCGCGTGGGCGACTGGCCGGGATGATGCTAGCCCCCGTCGCTTGTCCGTGGTCTCGCTCTCGTCCTGACTCCTCACCGATCCTCCCTGGATTGGCCCGCGCGGGTGCGCTCGGGCCGCTGTTGGAGCCTTGTGATGAATTACCCTTTGATGCTGGCGGCGCTGACCGTGCCGCTGGCCAGTCTTGCCCTGGCCGACGAGTCCGCGACCACACTGGCCCCGGTGGTGGTCACGGCGACCCGCACGCCCGAGCCGGAAAGCCAGACCCTGGCCTCGGTGACCGTCATCGATCGCGCCGAGATCGAACGCCGTCAGGCGCGTTCGGTGCCGGATCTGCTGCGCGGTATCCCCGGCGTCGCCATCGCCCAGAGCGGTGGCGCCGGTCATCCGGCCTCGATCTTTTTGCGCGGAACCAATGCCGACCACGTCCTCGTCCTGATCGACGGGGTCAAGGTGGGATCGGCGACGCTGGGCACCGCGCCGCTGCAGAATCTGCCGATCGAGCAGATTGATCGCATCGAGGTGGTGCGCGGTCCACGTTCGAGCCTCTACGGCTCCGAAGCCATCGGCGGCGTGATCCAGATTTTCACCAAACAGGGCGGCGGTCCACTGACCGCCCGTGCCAGCATCGGCGGTGGCACGCTCGGTACCGGCAGCGTCTCCGCCGGAGTGTCCGGCGGCGGCGACCAGGGCTGGTTCAACCTGGGCGCCAACCTGGACCGCACCGACGGGATCAATGCCTGCGATGGCAGTCCCTCCCCCTTCGCCGGCTGCGGAGTCACTCAGCCCGACCGCGACGGCTACCGCAATGTCGGCGTGAATCTGCGCGCCGGCTATGCATTCAGCGACGCAGCCAAGCTCGACGTGCATCTGCTGCGCTCCGAGAACCGTTCGGATTTCGACGGTTCGCTGTTTTCCGGCAATATTTCGCGCGCCGAACAGCAAGTAGTGGGCGCCTCGGCAACCTTGAAACCCCTGAAGCCCTGGACGGTGATTCTGGCCGCCGGTTACAGTTGGGACAAGCACCGCTCCTTTTACGAGGATGTCGCGCTCAGTCTCGACGATTTTTTTGTCGACAGCTTTAACACCGAGCGCGAGACCTACTCGCTACAGAACGATGTCGCGATCCTGCCCGGACAGATCGCCACGCTCGGCGTCGATTATCTCAACGACCGGGTCGATGGCACGGTCGACTACAACGAGGACTCGCGCGACAATCTCGGCGTCTTCGGCGAGTATCAGGGCCGTTTTGGCGCCGCCGATCTGAAACTCAGTCTGCGTCAGGACGACAACCAGCAGTTCGGCGCCCATGTCACAGGCAACGCGGCCCTGGGATACCTGTTCGGCAATGGGATCCAGCTCTCGCTCTCCTATGGCACGGCGTTCAAGGGGCCGACCTTCAACGAACTCTATTACCCCGGCTTCGGCAATCCGGATCTGGATCCGGAACAGTCGCACAGTCTGGAACTGGGGCTGGGCGGGAATCTGCCGCTCGGCGCGCAGGCGTCCGGGCGCTGGGGGATCAGTCTCTATCAGACCGAGATCGACGACATGATCGCCTTCGACGCGCCGACCTTTGCCGCCGCCAACATCGCCAGCGCGCGCATCCAGGGGATCGAGGCATCCGGATCGGCGCGGATTCTGGATCTCGAGCTGGCCGCCAATCTAACGCTTTTGAACCCGGAGAACCGATCCGATGGGGCCAATGAGGGCAATCTGTTGCCGCGCCGCCCCGAACAGACCTTCCGGTTCGATCTCGACCGTCAGTTCCAGCGCTGGTCCGCCGGCGCGACCCTCTTCGTCGCCGGACGACGCTTCGACGATCTGGCCAATCGCACCCGGCTCGACGGCTACACCCTGGTCGATCTGCGCGCCGAATATGCCATCACGCCTGCCTTACGGCTCCAGGCGCGGTTGGAGAATGTTTTCGACGAGGAGTATGAAACCGCCTATCTGTTCAACCAGCCGGGCCGGGCGGCGTATCTGACGTTGCGGTATGCGTTTGAACCAGGATTGGAGTGATGTGATCAGGCGGCCGACGATCAATCGGCGCTTTCAGGCGCATAAACCGCTCCTGCCATGCCGGTCGCGGTTTACAATGCTCGGCGAATGATCGAGGAACCCATCGCCCTCGCGGACGTTATCGTTCGCGAATCCGCGCCCGACCGCTGTCTGCTCGTCGAGTGCCTGACACTCTAGGTTGACGAATTTGCCGATGAAGAACGAGACAAACCTGGGAATCGTCCCGCTGGATGCGCTCACCCGTCGTTTCCGCGACCTGGCCGGCACCCCATATCAGGATCTCGCCGCCTGCCGCGACCGACTCATCCCGACCGTGGCCGCTCTGCCGTTGACGGTCACAGGAGGCGCGGCATGATCGCCGGACTCGCCTGGCTCAACGAACCCTGTCTCCCGTTCGACCGCACGGCGGCCGAGGCCGCGCGTCGGCGTCAGGACCAACTCACCAAACCGCGCGGCTCGCTGGGCCGGCTGGAAGAACTCGCCATCCGGCTCGCCGGTCTGCAGGGCAAGCCCATGCCCGCGGCCGATCCGGTCCAGATCCTGCTGTTCGCCGCCGATCATGGCGTCGCGGCCGAGAGCGTCTCCGTCTTTCCGCAGTCGGTGACGAACCAGATGGTGCACAACATCGCCCGTGGCGGCGCGGCCGTCTCGGTGCTGGCGGCGGCGCTCGGCGCGCGTCTGGAGATCATCGATCTGGGGATGGTCACCGACCCTGGTCCGATCGAGGGCGTGCGTTCCGAGCGGCTTGGCCCGGGCAGCGGCAACATCGCCCGCGAACCGGCCATGACCTCCGAACAACAGGCCGGCGCCATGAACGCCGGCCGCGCCGCCGTCGAGCGCGCCATCGATGGCGGCGCCAGACTGCTGATCGGCGGCGAGATGGGCATCGCCAACACCACCCCGGCGGCGGCGCTCGCCTGCGCGCTGCTGGACCTGCCACCCGCCGATCTGGTCGGCCCCGGCACCGGTCTGGATGCCGCCGGGATCGCGCACAAGACCGAGGTGGTCGCTACCGCCCTGGCGCTGCATGCCACCCCTGGCAGCACGCCCATGGAACTGCTCGGTCGACTCGGCGGCTTCGAGATCGCCGCCCTGACCGGCGCCTATCTCACCGCGGCCCAACGCGGTCTGCCGGTGCTGGTCGACGGTTTTATCGTCGGCGCGGCGGCCCTCGCGGCGGTGCGCATTCAGCCCGATGTCCGCGACTGGCTGTTGTTCGCGCACAGTTCGGCCGAACCCGGTCACCGGGCCATCCTGGAGGCGCTTAACGCCGATCCGCTGCTTCAGCTCGGGATGTGTCTCGGCGAGGCGAGCGGCGCGGCGATGGCGGTTCCGCTGCTGCGACTGGCCTGCGCGCTGCATCAGAACATGGCGACCTTCGCCGAAGCCGGCGTGAGCGAAGGCTGAGGATGACCGACCGTTTTCTGGATCTGCCGCGACTTCGTCCGCTCTGGATCGCCGGGCGTTTTCTGACCCGCCTCCCCTTCCCCGATCCGGGCCCTGTCACGCCCTCCGAGACCGGCTGGGGAGTGCCTTGGTATCCGTTCGTCGGATTGCTGCTGGGCGGGCTGATCGCGCTGGTTGCCTGGATGCTCGCCGGCACGGACCCCGGTGTCGCGGCGGCGCTGACCCTGATCCTCTGGGTCTGGTCCACCGGCGGGCTGCATCTGGATGGACTCGCCGACAGCGCGGACGCCTGGGTCGGCGGTCTGGCGAGCCGTGAACGTACCCTGGAGATCATGAAGGATCCGCGCTGCGGTCCAGCAGCCGTCACCGCGATCGCGCTGGCGCTGATCGCCAAATGGGCGGGGCTTGCGGCGCTGATCGTTCACGGCGAACCCTGGCTGCTGTTGTGGATACCGCTGCTGGCGCGGACGCAGTTACCGCTTCTGCTCTTGACCACGCCCTATGCGCGCAAGCTCGGCATGGCCTCGGATCAGGTCAACCAGCTTCCGCGTCGGTCTGCCTGGATGGCGGTCGCGCTCGTTCTGGCTGGATGTCCGCTGGGCCTCGGCTGGGGCGGCGGCTGGAGCGGCGTCTTGATAGGGCTGGCGCTGGTCCTGGGATCGCTGCTCATCCTGCTATTCGCCAGACGTTCCATGCTCGGGCGCATCGCCGGGTTCACTGGAGATACCGCTGGCGCCCTGGTCGAAATCACCGAAACCCTGCTCCTGATCGCCGCCGTCCTTCTCGCAATCCCTTCCTGAATACCCCTTAAAAATTAGCAACCTATTGACAGCGTTCATCATCCTGTGTCAACAATAGTCGCAGAGTGTCCGCGGCGCATCCTTCATCGCTGACCCGATCGGTCCGCTCAGGGTGCCGGCGGGCGATGATCGGGCACCGGTGACCGCGCTGAAGTCTCAGTGACGCGAGGAGAATTGGACCATGTATAGCTGGATCCAGACAGAAAAATCTCTTTATTATCAAGCGCATTTAATCAAGGATCTGTTCGGTGACTGGACCCTGGTGTCCAGTTGGGGCAGCATCGATGCGCGCCGGGGTCGGGTGCGGACAACCGGCGTCTCCTCCTACGAAGCTGGGCTCGAACGCATCAAGGCCATCGATCGGCGTCGCCGGCAGCATGGCTATCAGTGTGTTCAGGGATTGTCGACCTCGCCGACCGGCGAAAAGCGCCGCTGAACAGACACATCAGTCGACCTCACGCAAGCCGTGCTCAGCGGGATGCTCATCACCTATCACATTCTGGCAAACTGCCGCTCAGTCGATGTTGAGGTGATTGAGGATCATGGGAAGCGTCAAACGATTGGCTGATGAAGTGGCGTGCGGGCTGCGCGAGGTGCACCCGCGTCTGCGCAAGACGGTGGTGAGCAAGCTGGCGTTGGCGGTCGGGGCGATGATCGAAGGCCAAACCCCGAACACGGTGGAGTTGGCCAATCTGCTGCCCTTGGACACCGAGCGGCAGGACATGCGCGAGCAATGGCTGAGGCGTTTGCTGAAGAATCCGCGGTTGGGTCCGGGAATGGTGATTGAGCCCTTTGCACGAGCGGAGTTGGCGAAGGCGGCCAGCCATGGTCAGACGGTGTTGTTGAGCCTGGACCAAACCGATTTGGGTGATCGGATGGCGCTGCTGATGGTGGCGTTGCGGGTGGGTGATCGCGCGATACCGCTGGCGTGGCGGGCTGAGGAAGGGGCGGCCAATCTCGGCTTCGCGGGCCAGCAGGTGGTGTTGGAGCCGCTCCTGGCCTGGCTGCCGTCCGGGGCGCGCGTGCTGCTATCGGCGGACCGGTTCTATCCGTCGGCGGGCCTGTTCGGGTGGCTCCAAGCCCGGGGCTGGAGCGACCGGCTGCGCCTGAAGAGCAACGTGCTAACGGATACCGGGCAGGGCGATGAGACGACGACGGGCGCGTTGGCACACGGGGTGACGGAACGTTACTTCACCGGTGTGCGCCTGTTTGCGCAGGGGGTGATCACGAACCTCGGGATCCTGCACGAGGATGGCCACCCCGAGCCGTGGATCATTGCCATGGACGCCGCCCCGACACGGGCAAGCGTGCTTGACGACGCTGCTCGCTGGGCCATCGAACCGATGTTCTCCGACGTCAAGGGCCGGGGCTTCGACTTGGAGGATTCGCAACTCCAGCATGCCGAGCGTTTGGAGCGACTGGTGCTCATCATGGCCTTGGCCATGTACTGGTGTGTTCGCGCCGGCCGAGACGAGGGGCTGAACGATCCGACACCACTCGAAAAAAAGTCCAGGCGCAGAACGACCCCGCGCATTGGAGCTTCAGGAAACTCTATCGTAGCCTGGTCTCGTGGTTCACGCGCGGCCTGCGCCGTCTGAAGCGGTGCCTTCAAAACGACCTCCCGTTGCCCGCTTTTCATGCCCGTGAGTAACTGATAGGTGATGAGCAGCGGGATGACCGCACCAACCGAGAGCACTGTCTTTAAGTTAAGCCGTTCGTGGTGAGGCCCTCGAACCATGAACGGCTTAACTTAATGGCAGTGACCATCCGAGAGACCATCATGCTGGCGGTCGCGTGCCCTACCCTCCAGGCCGGTGCGTCCATAACAGTCCGGCTTGTTCGCGCCAGCCCCTGGGGCCAACCAAAATTCCATCGACGCCAAGCCGGATCTCGATCGCGCCTTCGACCGCCGTATTCAGCATCCCGATCCCCTGCCCCGTCACCCGTTCGCGTACCGTTCGCGCCGGGCACCCGAAGTGGTTGGCATAGCCGGCGGAGAAGAGCACCAGATCGGGCGCCACGGCGCGCAGAAACTCGGCGCTGCTGGACGTGGCGCTACCGTGATGGCCGGCGATCAGAATCTCGCAGCGCAGGGCCGATCCGAGCCGGGCGGCCAGTTGCCGCTCCACCCGCTGCTCGACATCGCCGGCGAGCAGGATGGCATGGCCGCCGGTCTCGATACGCAGGACGCAGGAGGCATTATTGCCCGTCTCGCCGCCCTGTTCGGGGTGTAGAAACCGGAAGGACACGCCCGACCAGATCCAACTCTCCCCGGCGTAGCAGGGCGTGGCGCCGGGGAGGTCCAGGTCGGCCGGCTCGCCACTCTGAAGCCGATCAATCATGACCCGCTCCGCCAGACCGGCCAGACCACCGGCATGATCGCGGTCGGCATGGCTGACCACCAACCGGTCGATCCGGTCGATCCCCTGAGCCAGGAGAAAGGGCGCCACGACGGCACTGCCGGTATTGAAACCGCTGTTGAAACCAGGGCCAGTGTCGAAGACCAATACACCCTCCCCGGTGCGGGCGACCGCGGCCAGTCCCTGGCCGACATCGAGTAGGGTGAACCAGACCTCGCCATGAACTGGAACGGGAGGACGCAGCCAGACCAGCGGCAGGAACAGCACCACACCCAGCCAGCGTCCGGGGAGTCCGCGCGGCGCCAGGAGCAGCAGAACGCCCGCGATGGCGACACCCCAGGCCCAGAGCGGGCGCGCCGGAAGGGTCGCCATGGCGCCCGGCTGCGTGGCGAGCCAGGCCAGACCGTCCAGGCACCAGCCGAGCAGTTCGGCGATCAACGTCAACGGCCAGGCGAATCCCGGAATCAGGCTCAACAGACTCGCCAGGAGCACCAACGGCAGCAGCAGACCGAACAGCGGAACCGCGACCAGATTGACCGGCGGGGCGATCAGCGAGGCGCGCCCGAACAGAAAGAAGAGCAATGGCAACAGACCGATGCCCACGGCCCATTGGGCACGCCCCCAGCGGGTCCAGAGATCGCGCGTCGGCAGGCGTTGTCCGAGGTGGAAAAGCAGCACGGCGACCGCCCCGAAGGACAACCAGAATCCGTAGGACAGCACCGCCCGAGGATCGAGCGCCAGCACCGCGACCAGCGCGAGCGTCAGGGCATGATAGGGTCGCAGGGTGCGCATCCAGAACACCGCGCCGAGCACCACCGCGAGCATGACGAGCGCGCGCTGGGTGGAGACCGCAAAGCCGGCCAGCGCGGCATAGCCCAGGGCGGCCAGCGCACCCGCCAGCGCGCCCGCGCGTGGAGCGGCCAGCACCAGGGGCAGCCGGGTGCTGAGCGACCACAGCCAGCGCGTCAGAAATAGAACGCCAGCGGCGACCAGCCCGACATGCAGGCCGGAGATGGCGACCAGATGATTGGTGCCGGTTCGCGTCAAGACCTCCCAATCATCGGGACCGAGACCGGCGCGTTCGCCGATCGTCAGCGCCTGGATCAAGCCCAAGGCGCGGGCCTCTCCCAGGATGCCGGCAAGATGCCCGGCGAGTCGCTGGCGCCAGCGGTCCAGCCAATAGGGTCCGGCGCCCGCATCCAGACGTTCGAGATCTTCGCTGCGGCGCACATGGCCAGTCGCCTTCACGCCCTGCTCGAAGAGCCAGCGCTCGAAATCGAATCCGCCGGGATTGGCATAGCCATGACGCGGTTTCAGCCGTACCGGGAGCCGCCAGCGCTCGCCGGCCTTGAGCGCTGGAACGCCTTGATACCAGGAGAGCCGGACCAGACCGTCAAAGGGAACGGGACGACCGTCCTGGACGGTGCGCTCGACCTGGAACAGAAAGCGCGTGGCAACGCCAGTCTCCGCCGGAATGGCGGCGATGCGTCCCTCCAGTACCAGCGGCGCACGGGCCAGATCGTCCGGAAAGGGTTGGCAGAGCAGCGCGCAGGTATGCCATTGCGCCCAGCCGATACCAAGCAGGAAAACGCACGGCGGGCGAAGCCAACGCAGACGCCAGGCCAGAGCCATGAGCGCCAGTGCCGCGAGTGCAAGCCAGAGGGATGGCAGCGCGGGAAGCAGGTAGAAAGCGGCGACGCCCGCGCCGAAAATCAGACCCGCAACCATGCTCGTCGCCCCTTAGCGCGTACCCGTTCCAACACGAGACCGGCGGGCCGCCGCGAGAGGATCGGCGGCGGCTTTCCGGGATGACGGATCGCTGGCAAGCTCATCACCTATCAGTTACTCACGGGCATGAAAAGCGGGCAACGGGAGGTCGTTTTGAAGGCACCGCTTCAGACGGCGCAGGCCGCGCGTGAACCACGAGACCAGGCTACGATAGAGTTTCCTGAAGCTCCAATGCGCGGGGTCGTTCTGCGCCTGGACTTTTTTTCGAGTGGTGTCGGATCGTTCAGCCCCTCGTCTCGGCCGGCGCGAACACACCAGTACATGGCCAAGGCCATGATGAGCACCAGTCGCTCCAAACGCTCGGCATGCTGGAGTTGCGAATCCTCCAAGTCGAAGCCCCGGCCCTTGACGTCGGAGAACATCGGTTCGATGGCCCAGCGAGCAGCGTCGTCAAGCACGCTTGCCCGTGTCGGGGCGGCGTCCATGGCAATGATCCACGGCTCGGGGTGGCCATCCTCGTGCAGGATCCCGAGGTTCGTGATCACCCCCTGCGCAAACAGGCGCACACCGGTGAAGTAACGTTCCGTCACCCCGTGTGCCAACGCGCCCGTCGTCGTCTCATCGCCCTGCCCGGTATCCGTTAGCACGTTGCTCTTCAGGCGCAGCCGGTCGCTCCAGCCCCGGGCTTGGAGCCACCCGAACAGGCCCGCCGACGGATAGAACCGGTCCGCCGATAGCAGCACGCGCGCCCCGGACGGCAGCCAGGCCAGGAGCGGCTCCAACACCACCTGCTGGCCCGCGAAGCCGAGATTGGCCGCCCCTTCCTCAGCCCGCCACGCCAGCGGTATCGCGCGATCACCCACCCGCAACGCCACCATCAGCAGCGCCATCCGATCACCCAAATCGGTTTGGTCCAGGCTCAACAACACCGTCTGACCATGGCTGGCCGCCTTCGCCAACTCCGCTCGTGCAAAGGGCTCAATCACCATTCCCGGACCCAACCGCGGATTCTTCAGCAAACGCCTCAGCCATTGCTCGCGCATGTCCTGCCGCTCGGTGTCCAAGGGCAGCAGATTGGCCAACTCCACCGTGTTCGGGGTTTGGCCTTCGATCATCGCCCCGACCGCCAACGCCAGCTTGCTCACCACCGTCTTGCGCAGACGCGGGTGCACCTCGCGCAGCCCGCACGCCACTTCATCAGCCAATCGTTTGACGCTTCCCATGATCCTCAATCACCTCAACATCGACTGAGCGGCAGTTTGCCAGAATGTGATAGGTGATGAGCGCTGGCAAGATAAATCAGCCAGTTTGCCAGTGTCTGCCCTATACTCGCGTGCTCGGAAAACGATACATCCCAAGATGGACGCGACTTACATCCACGCGGAATCGATATGTGAAAAAATGGCTGAAACGGGTCATGCCGACCCCGAAGGCAATCCGTGAAAATCGACATCTCGGCTGCTTCGGCACCCTGCTGCACGATCCGAATCTGTGGCATCTGAACCGACACTCGGTCGCGGGCGCGTTCGCGATCGGACTCTTTGTCATGTATCTGCCGCCCGTTGGCCAGTCGTTCATCGCCGCGGGCATCGCGATCTTTCTGCGCGTCAATCTACCTATTGCCGCCTCCCTGGTCTGGGTCACCAATCCCATCACGATCCCGCCGATGTTTTATTTCGCCTATGTCGTCGGCTGCCTGATCCTCGGCCATGACATCGAGGGCTTCAATGTGCATTTCTGGCTGGACTGGCATAACTGGCTGGAGGTTATCGGGCCGCTGGCGCTGGGCTGCCTGATCTGCGGCGCCGTCTGTTCGCTGCTCGGGTATCTGACGATCCATGCCCTCTGGCGCTGGAAACTGGCGCGTCAGATCCGTGCGCGCAAGGAACGCTATCGCGCGATGGCGGCGTCCCGGCTCAACACCCCGTCATCCAATCGCCAGATCTGATCCATCCGCGCCGCCAGTTCGGTGTCGTGGGTGACGATCACCAGACTGGTGCCGAAGTCCCGGTTCAACTCCAGCATGAGTTCGTAGACGCCGCCAGCCGTGTGACGGTCCAGATTGCCGGTCGGCTCGTCGGCGAGCAGACAAGCCGGGCGGGTCACGAGCGCCCGGGCGACGGCCGCGCGCTGGCGCTCGCCGCCGGACAATTCGCCGGGCTTGTGCGCGCCACGGTGTTCGAGTCCCACCCGCTTCAAGAGATCCTCGGCCCTGGCGCGCGCCTCGGCCGGTCGGGCGCCGCCGATCAGCAGGGGCATGGCCACGTTCTCGATAGCCGTGAATTCCGGCAACAGATGATGGAACTGATAGACGAAGCCGAGATGCCGATTGCGCTGCAGTCCCCGCTTCGCCTCGGACAGACGGCTCACATCCTGGTCCAGCCAGCGCACGCTGCCCGAAGTCGGGCGATCCAGACCGCCGACACAATGCAGCAGGGTACTCTTGCCCGACCCCGAGGCGCCGACGATGGCGATCCGTTCGCCGGGGGCGACGCGGAAGGTCACCCCGCGTAGCACCTGAACCTCCTGCGGACCCTGCTGGAAGGTCTTGACGAGCCCCGCGACCTCCAGAACCGCTGCGGCTTCATTCATAGCGCAGGGCCTCGGCCGGTTGCGTCTGGGCCGCGCGCCAGGCGGGATAGATGGTCGCCAGGACCGACATCAGAAAGGCCCCGCCACTGATGGACAGCACATCGGCCAGATGTACGTCGGACGGCAGTTGACTGATGTAATAAATGGTCGGATCGAGAAAATGCACGCTGAACAGCGTTTCGATGGTCCCCACCACCGGCTCGACGTTCCAAGCCAGCACCACGCCGGCGAACATGCCGATCAGGGTGCCGATCAGCCCGATCGCGGTCCCCTGCACCATGAAAACGGCCATCACCCGCGCGGGCGAGAGCCCCAGGGTGCGCAGTACCGCGATATCGGACTGCTTGTCGGTGACCACCATCACCAGGGTCGAGACGATATTGAAAGCGGCCACGGCCACGATCAGAAAGAGGATGATGCCCATCATGCGTTTCTCGATCGCCAGTGCGCTGAAGAAATTGCTATGCACTTGGGTCCAGTCGATCAGCCGGTAGGAGCCACCCAGATCGTAGGCGATCTCTCGCGACAGCCGTGGCGCCTCCCACATATCGGTCAGCTTGATCCGCACCCCGGAGACCGCCTCGCCGTAGTTCATCAGCTTGGCCCCATCGCGCAGATGGATGAAGGCCGCGTTGCGATCATAGTCCGCCATGCCAACCGCGAAGATGCCGCTCACCGTGAAGCGCTTGAGTCGCGGCATGATCCCGACCGGGGTCGCACTGACCTGCGGCGTGACGACCGTCACCTTGTCGCCCGGACCCACGCCCAGAAAGGCCGCCAGATCGCGTCCGAGGATGATCCGGAACTCGCCGTCGGCCAAATCGTCGACCGATCCGCTGACCATCTGCTCGCGCAGATCGGCGACCTCGTCCTCTTCGGTCGGAACGATGCCGCGGACCAGCGCGCCGCTCACGTAGGAACTGTTGACCAGCATCCCCTGGACCTCGACGAAGGGCGCCGCGCCGACCACGTCCGGATGCGCGCGCACCCGTTGCAGCACCTCGCGCCAGTCTGTCATCCCTCCTCCGTAAGGGTCGGTCAGGGTCGCATGCGAGGCCATGCTCAGGATGCGTTGCTGAATCTCCTTATGAAACCCGTTCATGACGGACAGCACCACGATCAAGGCAACGATGCCCAGCGTGATCCCGACCATCGAAGTGCCCGAGATAAAAGAGATGAAATGATTGCGGCGTTTCGCGCGGGTATAGCGCAAGCCGATATAGAGTGGGAGTGGATGAAACATAGGGGCGGAATTTAACCACAAACGTCGTCATGGCGCCTGAAAAACAGCGGATCGATTTTCAGGATTCAAATCCTGTCGCCCAATCCGGGCATCCGGTCGCCCCACAGGCGTTGCCGCACCCGCTTCACCCAGAAGCTTTCCGGGAGCAGGATCAGATAGACGACCCCCAGGATCGCGAATTGATACCAGAAGCTTCCCAGCCAGAGCGGTGTCACCCCGCTTTCCAGCCAGCTTTCCGCGAGCCGCTGGAGATTGAAAAAGCTGAAATAGGCCAGAAAGGCCAGGAGCAGACGCCCCGTGGTTTTCTGACGCGGCGAGATCTCCACCAGCGGAATCGCCAGGATGGCCAGGGTAAAAATCGCCAGGGGCGCCGCCAGGCGATGTTCGAGTTCGGCGCGGTCCGCTCGTTCGGATGAACCCAACAAATCCAGTGTGGGCGTGGTCGAACGTTTGTTCGTGGCCCGTGGCGTCGCGCCGGAACCCTGGATGCGGATCCGGTACTCCTCGAAGTTGCCGATGAGAAACGCGCCGGAGCCCGGATTGCCATCGAAACGATGACCGCTACTCAGGGTCACAAGGTGGTCGCCGGTCGCATCCTCGATCCGATGCCGACCGCCATCGCTGACGACGAGACGTGAATTTCCCCCGCGCCGATCAAGAATAAAGACATCGCTCAGGAGCTTGCGGCGGTCGATCTCGCCGATATAGACCACCACATCCCCTTGATCTTCCACATAGAACCGCCCTGGCTGCAAACCGGCGATCTGCGCTGTCTGTTCCTGCTGCTTCAAACGAATCTCCTGCATCCCTGCGGCGGCTTCCGGCTGAAGAAAGAGCGCGAACCAGGCAGTCAGGAGCGCGACGGGAATGGCCAGCAACAGCAGTGTGCGATAAATTCTCGGCGGACCGATGCCACAGGCATTCATCGCAATCAGTTCGCTGTCGCGCGCGAGTCGGCTCAGGGTGGCCAGCATGGCCAGAAAAAAAGCGGGCGGCAGCAGACTGGAGGTGTCCTGGACGATCTGAAAACGCAGATACTGAAACACCGACTCGACGCCCAGTCCTCCGACATTGACCTTTTCGAGGGTACGCAGAAACATCAAACTGGTGACGATCAGCAAAAGGGTGACGACGATGGCGATAAAGACCTTCGACACCTCGCGGAAGACATAACGATCGACGATTCCGAACATGCTCCGTCCTGTATGACCTTTCTCGCCATTCATAATCCCGCCATCGAACACTCATCTCAACATCATCAAGCGGGAACATACTCGGGTTTCGTCTTTCAAGCACAGATTGGAAACCCGATGGAAAAATTCGCCGACGTGCTCGACTTGGCCCAAGCCCATACCGAACGTGAAATCCAGCTGCGGATTGCCGCGATCCAGGAGTATGCAAACCGCGGATACGGTAGCGATATCTGTGTCGATTGCGGTGATCCGATCCCGGAAATCCGCCGCCGGCATGTCCCTAACGCCAAGCGTTGTGCCGCCTGCCAGGCGGCCGAGGAACGTAGCCGCGCCCTACCGGCGCGAAGGTGCGCGGCTTGAATCGGGGGAACCTGTAGAATAAGGTAATTCCCGCCCCACGGATGCGGGGCGAGATTGCTCGGAAAACGCTTAAACAGCCCCCTCCAATGCCTTCGAGGCGACCTCGAAGGCATCTTTCGATAACTCCTCGATGGCCAGGATCCGCGCGATCTCGGCGCGCATCAGCGTCTGCCGGTCGTGATCGAAGCGCCGCCAGTGAATCATGGCCTTGAGCAGTCGCGAGGCGATCTGCGGATTGAGCGGATCGAGCTCCAGCACGCAATCGGCCAGGAAGCGGTATCCGCCACCATTCGCCGCGTGGAAGCGTACCGGGTTGGCATTGCAGAACGCGCCCACCAGGCTGCGCACGCGGTTGGGATTGCGCAGCGAGAAATCGCTGTGCCCCATCAATTGAATCACCCGTGCCAGGGTATCCGGACGCGGACTGGTCGCCTGTACGCTGAACCATTTGTCCAGCACCAGGGACTCTCGTGACCAGCGGCGGTAGAATTCGTCCAGTGCCTGAGCGCCCTCCGCGCCACCGTGATCGACCAGCAGACGCAGTGCCGCCATCACGTCCGTCATGTTGTGCGCCGCGGCGAACTGGGACTGACAATCGCCCAGCGCCCGCGCGTCGCCGGCCCACATCAGATAGCCTAGGGCCAGGTTCTTGAGTGCACGCCGCCCGCTCGCCTGGGGGGTAAAGACATAGGGGCCGGTCTCGCCATTGTCCCGATAGACCCGGAGCAGATCCTCGCCGAGACGTTCGCCGATGTGCCTTCCGAGCATCGTGTGCGCATGGTGAATCCCATCGATGTCCACCACCTCCATCTGATCGCCCAGATAGGACTCCGAGGGCAGGGTGAGAACCTCGGCGAGCAGCGCCCGGTCGCTTGACGAATCGAGCAGTGCGCGCCGAAAGGCCGCGAAGAATTGGTCTGGAATCCCCACCTCCGGATCCGCGACCAGCGCCAGCAGCAGACGCTGCAAAAGTGTCTGTGCTGCGTCCCAGCGATTGAAACCGTCGCTGTCGTGGGCCATCAGGAACAACAATTCATCGTCACTGTACGCGAAGCGCAATTTGACCGGCGCCGGAAAACCGCGCAGCAGCGACGGCACCGGACGGACCGGCAGACCGGTGAAGCGGAAACGCTGCTCGGCCTCGCGCAGTTCCAGCACGCGCGTGCCGGGTGCGGTAGCGGATGGCTCGTCCGCGAGCCGCGTCGGCAGATCCTGGCCATCGGGGCCAAGCAGACCGATCGCCAGCGGGATATGGAAGGGCATCTTGACCGGTTGACCGGGCGTCGGCGGAGTGTGCTGTCGAATGGTCAGGGTGTAGGTGCCGTCATCCGCGTCATCGTCGGCCTGGATACTGAGTTCCGGGGTTCCCGCCTGGTCGTACCAGCGGCGGAACTGGCCAAGGTCGCGGCCGCTCGCCGCTTCCATGCAGCGCACGAAATCGTCCGTGGTCACGGCTTGGCCGTCATGGCGCTCGAAATAGAGATCGGTCGCCTGGCGGAACCGCTCGGGGCCGAGCAGATTGGCCTGCATCCGCACCACCTCGGCGCCTTTCTGATAGACGGTCGCGGTGTAGAAGTTATTGATCTCGATATAGGACTCTGGGCGCACCGGGTGCGCCATCGGTCCGCCATCCTCGGGAAACTGATGCGCCCGCAGCAACCGGACATCGTTGATCCGCTTGACCCCGCGCGACCCCATGTCGGCGGAGAACTCCTGATCCCGATAGACGGTGAAGCCCTCTTTCAGGCTCAGTTGGAACCAGTCGCGGCAGGTGATGCGGTTGCCGGTCCAGTTATGGAAATACTCGTGGGCGATGACCCCCTCGATGCCCTCGAAATCGGCATCGGTGGCGGTGTCCGGACGCGCCAGCACATATTTGTCGTTGAAGACGTTGAGCCCCTTATTCTCCATGGCGCCCATGTTGAAATGACTGACCGCGACGATCATAAAGACATCGAGATCGTATTCGCGCCCGAACCGCTCCTCGTCCCAGCGCATGGCCTTTTTGAGCGACCGCATGGCATGATCGCACTTATCCAGATTGTGCGGCTCGACATAGATTTTGAGTTCGACCGCGCGCCCCGAGGCGGTGGTATAGCCATCTTCGACCGCGCTCAGATCGCCCGCGATCAGTGCGAACAGGTAACTTGGCTTGGGAAAGGGATCTTCCCAGCGCACCAGATGGCGCCCATCGGGGAGATCCCGCGATTCGACCCGGTTGCCATTGGACAGCAGCACCGGAAAACGGCGCCGGTCGGCGACCAGGGTCGTGCCGTAACAGGCCATCACGTCCGGTCGATCCAGGAAATAGGTGATGCGGCGAAAGCCCTCCGCCTCGCATTGAGTACAGAGCATGTCGCCGGATTGATAGAGTCCCTCCAGCGCGGTATTGAGGCTGGGATGGATCCTCACCCGCGTCATCAGACCAAAGCGATCCGGCACGCGCAGCAGCGTCAGCGACTCCGCGTCCACCCGATAGTCGGCCGGCGTCAGGAGGCGATCGTTCATGGAGACCTGTTCCAGATCCAACTGCTCGCCATGCAGGCGTAGCGAACCGTCGCCGCGCGTCGCGGCCGGATTGCGGCGCACTTGGAGACGCGCCTCGACCGAGGTCCGCTCCGGATCCAGCTCGAAACGCAGATCGACCCGATCGATCAGAAACTCCGGCGGCTGATAATCGCGCAGGAACACGGGGTGCGGGGTGTTTCGATACATGAGAATCCTGGGTACTCAATCGATTGAGAGGCGCTCGTCTTGGCCAAACGGCATGATGGCGACATCCGACCCTTGGTCTTTCGGTCGCCGACACCCATTTTCAAGGGCGCCTTGACGGCTTGCGCGCAAGCGGCGAAGCTCGCGAATCGGAATGCGAAGGATAAAGTGAGACGATGCCCCAGGTCACCATCTACACCACCATGGTCTGCCCTTACTGCAGCCGCGCCAAACGACTGCTGAAACGCAAGGGTGTCGGGTTCGACGAGATTCCGGTCGACCGCGACCCGGAGCGGAGGCGGGTCATGGTGGAACGCAGTCAACGCCACACGGTTCCCCAGATCTTCATCGACGACCTGTCCATCGGCGGCTATGACGATATGGCCCTGCTCGACGAGCGCGGCGAACTGGATACACTGCTCGGTTTATAACGAAAAAGCATGAAAGACACCACGCCCACGCCGGAACTGCGGCTCGACAAATGGCTCTGGAGCGCGCGCTTTTTCAAGACTCGCCATCTGGCCGTCGAGGCCATCAACGGCGGCAAGATCCAGGTCAACGGTCAGCGCGCCAAGCCGGGTCGCGCCGTGCGTCCGGGAACCCGGCTGGAAATTCACAAAGGCAGTCTCTCCTGGGAGATCGAGGTACTCGCGATCGATCGGCAACGGCGCTCGGCAACCGAGGCAGCCCTGCTTTACGCCGAGGATGAAGCGAGCCAGCGCAAGCGTCAGGAGATGCTCCGCGAACGCCGCGACATCGGCACGGGACCAGGCGGCGCGGAGGGTCGGCCCAGCAAACGCGACCGGCGGATGATCCAGCACTTCACCGGGCGGGGCGACGCCGGCAACAGCGAAACCGGGAGTTGAGATCGACGTGGACAGCGACGCCTTCCGCAGTACCTATCGCGCCATCAACGAGCGCTTCTGTCCCTACGAGAAGGCTATCCTGACCAACCAGTGCGCCTGCTCGCTGGCCAATAAATTCTGTCTCGCCGAGCGCGAAGGGGTGCAATGCGGTTCCGATCCGGCCCAGGCGAGGTGCCTGGAACTTCTGGAGCGACTGCGTCAGCAGGCACGCTTCGCCCTCAAATCGACCGCCACCAGCGGCGCCCTGCCCCATGCCAAGGCCATGCGCATCCAGGTCGGCGGGCTGCGCGGCATTCAGGCTGCCCTGACGCCAGAGGAACCCGCGCCCATGTTCATCGAGGATATCCGTGCCACGGTCGAGAAGGCCATCGCGCGGTTCGGCGCGCTAGATCGGCTGCCCTTCCCGCTCATCATGCAGCAGATCGCGGCCTATCGGGGACGGCCGCGCTCGCGTTCGCGGGCGTAAGCCCGCTCCACCCAATTCGCAACTTGGATTCAGCTCCATCATGCTGCTCTCGCCCAAATACCGGTTTCTCTTCGTCCATATCGCCAAGACCGGCGGCACCAGCGTGCGCTCGGCCCTGGAAGGTCTGCGCTGGCGCGATCCCTGGTATTACCCGATGTTTCTGTGCAGCCGCTTCAGCCATCTGAGCGGACATCGCATCGCGACCAAGCTGCCGCGTCACGCCAAGGTCGTCGCGGCTCAGGAACTTCTCCCCAGGGAATTCTTCGACGCGCTATTCAAATTCGCCTTCGTGCGCAACCCCTGGGATCTCCAGGTGAGTTCCTTTCACCATATCCGTCGGGAGCGCCCGCATTTTCTGGGCGGTCACGAGACCTTCGAGGATTTTCTGCGCTGGAAGCTTGATCCTCGGCGGCCCTATCAATACCACCTCGACACCTCCATCACGTTGCAATCCGACTATCTGATCGATCTGCACGGTCAGGTGATCGTGGATTTCATCGGCCGCTATGAACGCCTGCACGAGGATTTCGAGACCGCCTGCGCGCGCATCGACATCCAGCCAACAGCCCTGCCCCACGCCCGCAAGGCACAGGACCGCAAGCAGGATTATCGCGGCTATTACACCGATCAAACCGCCGAACTGGTCGCCAGCCATTTCGCCCGCGATATCGCGTTGCTCGATTATCGGTTCGATCCGGAGTAAACCGCGTCCAGATTCGCGCTCAGTCTCGTGGCACCAAGTCCCGATAGGCATGCCAGGTCGCATGACCGACCAGCGGGACGGCGATGAACAATCCGATGTAAAAGGTGACCAGCCCGGCGCCAACGATCAAAACGATCAGCGTCGCCCACAGCAGCATCGGAACCCAGTTCACGGCGACGGCCCGGACGCTGGTCCGCATGGCGGTAAAGGCATCGATCGGCCGGTCGATCAACATCGGCACGGTAATGGCGCTGATACAGAAGGCGCAGGCCGCGAAAAAGGCGCCGACGATGGTGATAGAGATCAAAATCAGGTTGTGCTCGCCAGACAGGAACACGACCGGGATGAAGTTCCCCCAAGTCGGAAATGGGGCGTTGAACAGCATGATGAACAGAAAGACCGTGGCGAGAATCCACAATTGCATGATCATCACCAGAAAGCCGGTGGCAATTCCGAGTTGTCCCTGATTGCGTTTGAACGCCTCCAATGCCTGACAGGTCTTCAGCGATTCGCCCCGCTCCAGGTGCGCGCTCATCTGATAGAGCCCGATCGCCAGTAGCGGCGCCACCAGAAAAAAGCAGGCGATCAGAAACGGCACCATAAACGTCAGATGACCCGCGATCAGCAACAGGGTAATCAAACCGCTGATGAACACAATGCCCGCGCCATAGGTCAGACTGTAGCCAGGCGCGGACTTGATATCGCCCCATCCCTTGCCTAGCCAAACCCAGATATTCTCGAAATCGATCTTATTGACGCGAGGTTCGTCTCGGTCGGAGTGTTCTGCGGCGGCCACCTGTTGCATGCTGAATTCCTCCAAATCTTATTATCGGACGTCATGGCTGACGCGGTTTGCCGATGCCGAGCACACCACGACACCTGCATTAAACGATCTACGACTTCTCTCGAAAACGCAAGTAAAGATTATAGTAATCAACGTATTAGATATTGTCTTTTTGCTTATATTCGCGTCGCTCGGGCGCTTGGGCCAAGACGGCGGGACAGGGTCGGCGAAGGATCGGGACGACGCCGAACTGCGCAAACGCACCGCTTCGTTTAGACTGCCGGACCAACGAGAAGGGCGTTCCCGCCAACCGTTGGGATCGCCGAACCACTATCGGAGCCAGCATGTCCAACCAACCTGTCTTGCCCGCGTTTGAAGAGATTGCCGCGGGCATCCATTGCATCGAAACCGGCCTCTACCGGCACGGACTCGCCGCCTGCTATCTGGTGCGCGAGGGTGATCGACTGGCCTTCGTCGATACCGGTACGGCCAACAGCGTCCCCGGTCTGCTCGCGGTCATCGCCGAACTTGGTCTGACGTCCGAGCAGGTTGATTTCGTGATTCCGACCCATGTCCATCTGGATCACGCCGGCGGCGCTGGCGGTCTCATGGCGGCCTGTCCCAACGCCCGTCTGGTCGTGCATCCCAAGGGCGCGCCGCACCTGATCGACCCCGCCAAACTCATCGCCGGGGCCACGGTCGTCTATGGAGAGGCCGCGTTCGCCAGGGATTTCGGCACCCTGATCCCCGTCTCGGAAGAGCGAGTCATCCTGGCCGAGGACGGGCAGACCTTCGATCTCAATGGCCGCGCGCTGACGTTTGTCGATACCCCAGGTCATGCCAACCATCACGGCTGTCTCCTTGACGCCAGAACTCAGGGCTTTTTCACCGGCGATACCTTTGGCATTGCCTACCGCGAATTCAAGACCGCCAAAGGCCCCTGGCTGTACGCACCGACCACGCCGGTCGCCTTCGACCCCGATCAGTGGCTGGCCAGTCTGGACAAGCTGATGGCCTTCGCCCCTCAGGCCATGTATCTGACTCACTATGGCCGCGTCGACCATCCCCACGCTCTGGTGGACGATCTGCGCCTGAGCATCCGGGACATGGCTGATCTGGCGCTGGCACAGGAGAGCCGACCCGACAGCGAGCGCCAGACCCGACTCAAAACCGCAGTCACCGAGTACCTGATCGCCAGTGCGCGCGCCCATGGTGTTGCGGATGACGATGCCCGCATCCAGGAACTGCTGGCGGTGGATACCGATCTCAACTCTCAGGGGCTGGAGGTCTGGCTGAAGCGCCGCGAGAAGCGGGCGGCGGGTTGAGTCGATCTGGCTAACGACCTCACTGCCCCATTAAGTTAAGGGTTAACTGAATGGCAGTAGGCCAACGACCCGCGACAGCACTACACCTAACCGATGAGCGATGAGCAACAGACCTTTTATTACCTGAGCGTCGCTCTCGCCATCGGGCTCCTGATCGGCGCCGAACGCGGCTGGCAGGAACGCAACGCGGAAGAGGGAAAGCGGGTCGCCGGCTTTCGTACCCATGGCCTGGTCGGATTGCTGGGCGGCGCGTCCGCACTGCTCGCCGACTCTCTGGGGCCGTTATTCCTTGGCTTGGTCTTTCTCGGACTGACGGCGCTGGCGACCACGGCGTATGCCGAAACCCTGCGTCAGGACAATGACGCGGGTATCACCAGCCTCATCGCCATGCTCCTGACCTTCGTCTATGGCGCCTTGGCGGCCATTGGCGAGGTGTCTGTCGCCGCCGCATCCGCCGTGGTCACCACACTGATTCTCAGCGCCAAGCCGATCCTTCACGGCTGGCTCAACGCCCTGGGCGGCCAGGAGTTGCGCGCAACCATCAAGCTGCTGCTCATGTCGGTGGTCATTCTGCCGATTCTGCCCAATCAGGGCTATGGCCCCTGGCAGGCGCTCAATCCTTACGCCATCTGGTGGATGGTGGTGCTGATCGCGGGGCTGTCGTTCGTCGGTTATTTCGCCGTCAGGATCGCCGGCATGCGGCGCGGCATGATCCTGACCGGACTGTTTGGCGGATTGGCTTCCTCGACTGCCCTCACCCTGCATTTCGCGCGTCTGTCGCGCCACGCGGAGTCATCGGCGCCGCTCTTATCGATGGGGATTCTGCTGGCTTGCGGCACCATGTTTCCGCGCATGCTGCTGGTCGCGAGCCTGCTCAATCCCGCGTTGTTCAAGCTCCTGCTGGTGCCGACGGGAGCGATGGCGCTCTGCGTTTTTGGTCCCGCCGCGTGGTTCTGGCGCTCGACCGCGAGCGTCGCGGCCAATGTGACATCCCCGCTGAAAAACCCGCTGGAGATCAAAACCGCGCTGGTGTTCGGACTCTTGCTGGGGCTGATCATGTTCTTTGGAAAAGCGCTGAATCACTGGTTCGGAGAGGCCGGCATTCTGGCGCTTGCCGCCGCCTCGGGCGTCACGGACGTCGATGCCATCACGCTCTCGCTGGCGCGCATGAGCGGAAACGACCTGGCGTTATCCGTGGCCGCGATGGGGGTCGTCATCGCGGCGTCGGTCAACAGTTTGGCCAAGGGCTGCATGGCGGCGGTCATCGGCGGATCTGCCATCCGGCTACGTGTCGGACTGCCGCTGCTGGGCAGTGCCGCGTTAGGCTTGTTGACGGCCTGGCTGTGGATCTGGCGCGCCTGATCGATCTGATCGGAGGGTGGCTACGGATTTTCTATCCTCTTCGTTCCAAACCGCCGACAGGAACACATCCAGGCTCAATCCATCAGGACATACCGCGCACCGCAATAGGGGCAGACGGCCTCTCCGTTGGGGTCGTCCTCAATGGGCAGATAGACCCGTGGATGCAGGTTCCAGACGGGGGCGTCCGGCGGCGGACAGGACAGGGGCAGATCCTTGCGGCCGACCTGAATGGCCTGTTGTACTGGCTGGCTCGCGGTAGCGGTCTGGGACATGGGTTGGCTCTCCGTCATCGAGTGTATCTCGGCGCGTCCAGGCGGCGGTCGAGGCCGGCTGGACGCGGGTTTCAGACCAGCGTCAGCCACTCCGGATGCCGGTCGCGGCGTCCGTGGACCTGATCGAAATAGAGCGTTTGCAGACGTTCGGTGATGGGACCGCGGGTTCCGGCTCCAATGGCGCGACCGTCCACCTCGCGGATCGGCGTGACCTCGGCGGCGGTGCCGGTGAAAAAGGCTTCGTCGGCGATATAGACCTCATCGCGGGTGATGCGCTTTTCCACCACCCGAAGATCGAGTTCGTCGCACAGGGTCATGACCGTGCGGCGGGTGATGCCGTCCAGGGCGGAGGTCAGATCGGGCGTGTAGAGGATGCCGTCGCGCACGATGAAGACGTTCTCGCCGCTGCCTTCCATCACGAAACCGGAGGCATCGAGCAGCAACGCTTCATCGTAGCCGTCGCGCAGGGCTTCCTGCAGCGCCATCATGGAGTTCATGTAGTTGCCGTTGGCCTTGGCTCGACACATGGTGGTGTTCACATGATGACGGGTGAAGGACGAGACCTTGATGCGGATGCCGTTGCGCATGTTGTCCTCGCCCAGATAGGCGCCCCAGGGCCAGGCGGCGACCATGCAGTGGACCTGGAGATTATCCGCGCGCAGGCCCATGCCCTCGGAGCCGTAGAAGCACATGGGGCGGATATAACCGGAGTCCAGATGGTTCTCGCGCACCACGTCGCGTTGCGCCCGGTTCAGGTTCGCGCGATCCCAGGGCATCGGCATCCCCAGGATATGGGCGGAGTTGAACAGGCGATCGGTGTGCTCCGCCAGCCGGAAGATCGCCGCGCCTTGCGCGGTCTTGTAGGCCCGGACGCCCTCGAAAACGCCCATGCCATAATGCAGGGTATGGGTCAGAACGTGGGTCTTGGCTTCACGCCAGGGCACCATTTCGCCATCCAGCCAGATCAGACCGTCACGGTCCGCCATCGTCGACATGTTTCAACTCCGCTCGTTTAATTCATTGATCACTCGCCGCTCTCCATCAACACACGCCACCATTCCCGCACCCGCGTGCGCTCGGCCTGAAGTCGATCCAAGGGAACGGTCTTCGGCTGCTGCTGAAGCGCGCTGCGATGATAGACCGCGCGCAGTGCTTTGTAGGCGTCGGTGAGGTTCTCGGCCGCGTGTCCGGGCAACAGGCCGAGCCGCGTCAGGGTCTCCAGCAGCCGGATATTGTCGGTCCAATCGGCCAGTTCGGGATGCGCCGCCGCCCAACGCAGGACTGCGTATTGAACCATAAACTCGATATCCGCAATACCGCCCGAACCCTGCTTGAGATCGAAACGCTCATCGCGCGACTTGTCGAGATTGGCGCGCATCTTCTCGCGCATCGTTCGCACCTCGTCGCGCAGTGTCTCGGGATTGCGCTCGCGACAGAGAATCGCCCGTCGCACCGCGCCGAAACGCTCGGCCAGCCGCCGGTCGCCCGCCACCGGACGGGCGCGCACCAGGGCCTGATGCTCCCAGGTCCAGGCATCGCTCTCCTGATAAGCGGCGAATGAGTTGATCGAACGCGCCAGCATGCCCTTGTTGCCGTCCGGCCGGAGTCGCATGTCGATCTCGTAGAGCGCGCCCGAAGCGGTTCGCGTCGTCATCATATGAATCATGCGCTGTCCGAGCCGGGCGTAAAACTGCTCGTTGCTGATCGACTTCTTGCCGTCGGTCATGGCGCTGACCCGCTCGGTGCCATGGAGAAACACCAGATCCAGATCCGAGCCGTACCCCAATTCGATCCCGCCCAGTTTGCCGTAGCCAAGCACCAGAAAACCGCTGTCCTCGCCCAGGATCGATGTCGGATGTCCATGCTGGCAAACCAGATGCGCGAACGCCAGCCGCAGCACGCGCGCGACCGCCACCTCCGCGATCTCGGTCAGATAATCGCTGACCACCATCAGCGGGATGGCCTCGGTGAGATCCGCCGCGGCGACCCGCAGCATGTTGCCCTGGGCGAACTGATGCAGCCGTTCCATCTGCTGCTCCAGATCGTCGGCGTCCAGATGCTCCAGCAGGGCGTCGAGTTCGGACTCCAGATCCTCGCGGCGTAGCGGGGCATAGAGCCGGCGCGGGTCGATCATCTCGTCAAGCAGAAGCGGATGACGGCCGATCTGGTCGGTGAACCAGGGGCTCATGCCGGACAGCCGGGCGAGTTGGGCCAGGATGTCCGGAGACTCGATCAGCATGGCGAGATAGGCGGTTCGCCGCGCGACGGATTCCAGCACGCGCAACACCCGCTCCAGCACCAGATCCGGCTGCTCGCTGGCGGCGATGACCCGCAGCACCATCGGCATCAGTTGCGCCAGACGGTCGCGGCCCCGGCTGCTGAGACCCTTGCGGGCGGTATTTTCGCGAAACTGTTCGATCCGGATGCGGGCGGCCGCGGGATCTGCAAAGCCGGCCTGCTCCAGAAGCTCCAGGTCATGCAACGCTTCGTGGGTTCCCGTCCAGAGACCGTTCAGGCTAGACTCGCCCGGTTCCTCGTGGGTGTCGGGCGCGGCGAAGACATGATCGAACTGCTGTTGGACCAGGCGACGATGCGCCTCCAGCACCGGCGCAAAGGACGGCCAGTCGGCGAATCCCATGGAACGCGCCAGACGCCATTGACCGGCGGCGTCTTCCGGGAGCTTGTGGGTCTGTTGGTCGCGATACGCCTGGAGTCGGTTCTCGACCAGACGCAGAAAGACATAGGCCGCGTCGAGTTGAGCGATGGCGTCCGCGGGCATCAAGCGTTTGTCCGCCAGACAGGCGAGAACCTGGCGAATCGGTCGCACCTGCAAGTCGGGATCGCGCCCGCCGCGGACCAACTGGAACGCCTGACCGATGAACTCGATCTCGCGGATGCCGCCGGGGCCGAGCTTGATGTTGGCCTCCATGCCGCGTCGGTAGAGTTCCTTGGCGATCATCCGCTTGAGATCGCGCAGTGACTCGAAGGCGCCGAAATCCAGATAACGCCGGTAGACGAAGGGCCGCAGCATGAGCATGAGTTGATCGCGGTCGGCGGGATCGCCCGCGACCGGACGGGCCTTGATCATGGCGTAGCGTTCCCACTCGCGCGCCTGCGACTGATAATAATCCTCCATGGCCTGAAAGCTCATGGCCAGCGGGCCGACCTCGCCAAAGGGCCGCAGCCGGGTATCGACCCGGAACACGAACCCGTCGACGGTCTGAGTGGCCAATGCCTGGACCAGACGTTGCGCGAGACGCACGAAAAATTGTTCATGACTCAGGCGACGCGGTCCGTCCGTCACCTCCCCGCCCTGCGGAAAGGCGAAGATCAGGTCGATATCCGAACTCAGATTGAGTTCGCGCGCCCCGAGCTTGCCCATGGCCAGAACGACCAGGCGTAGCGGACGGCCAGCCGAATCGCGGGGGGTGCCGAATTCGGCGTGGGTCCAGTCAGACAGCCGGTCCAGCGCCTGCCGGATGCAGGCATCCGCCAGTTCGGAGAGATCCTCCAGCGTCTCCGAGAGTGGCGCAAAACCCGCCAGATCGCGCCAGACGATGCGCATCATCTCGCGGCGTCGAAACAGCCGTAGCGACTTCTGCAACGCCAGCTCGTCGGCGACCCCGGCCAGGGCCGCCTCCAGCCGCTGCGCCAACACGCCTTCGCCATAGGCGCGCTCCAGATCGCCGCTCGCGATCAACTCCGCGAAGTCGCCCGGGTGACGCGCGGTGGCGGTCGCGAAAAATTCGCTCGCCTCCCAGACCCGCGCGCGGGCCTCCGCGAAGGCGGCGTCATCCGGAACGGCGACGCCCTGCTCGCTCGCCCAACCGAGCCAGTCCAGCCAATGGGACTCGGTCGCGGGATTGGAATGCCCCCCGTCGCTCATGAGGTCGGCGTCAAGGATTCGATCCGATACTCGGCGGTTATCCGAGACTCGCCCTGCGGCGGGATCTCGATCACCTCGGAAGCGGTATTGACCGTTTCGACACAGAGGAAGCGCAGATAGTCCAAGTCGTCCAGGTCATCCATGGCGTGCGCCGTCTCGACCCAGGGATTCCAGACCACGCAGGTGCGGCTGTGCTGGGCGTCGATGCGGATGCGACGATTCAGCACCGGATCCTCGATGCTCAGACTAGCCGGAACCTGCTCGTAGATCCGATTGACCTCGCCGGACACCGTCACCGGTCCCTCCTGGACAACCACCGCATCGCCCGCCCCAGCGGCCTTGTCGATGTAGCGACAACCGTCGAGTCCCTCGACCCGCGTCCGGGTGGCGTCGCCGACCTTGAAATAGGTATGCAGCCCCTGGGTGATGCGGATTGGCGCATCGCCGGCATTGCGGGTGATCAGCGACACGGACAGGGTCGCGCCGACGACGACCTCCAGCCTGAGATTGAAAAAGTGCGGCCAGATCGCGCGGGTGGACGCATCGTCAGCTAAACCCAGCTTGACCAGCGTGGAGCCGTCGGGTTGAGCTTTGCACGCGCGGACTTCCCAGGGCCAGGCCCGCACAAATCCATGCCCTCCCCGCCCCTTGTCCTCCGGATCCGGCCCGAACCAGGGCCAGCAGATCGGGATACCGCCCTTGATCGCCTTGCCCGGCGCGTAATAGGCACGCTCGCTGACGAACAGCAGATCATCGGGCGCGGCAGCGGGACGATAGGCCAGCACCTGACCGGCATAGGGCGAGATCGTGGCCGTGGCGAGAGCGTTCGCGATCTCGATCATGGCCAGACCGCCTGGCCCCTCGGTGAAACGCAGGTGGTCGGGAATGGCGAATTCGGCATTCAGTGCGGCGATATCCATGCAATGTCCTCTGTTCGTTTTTATGGTTAAACCGCGCCCAGCACGGTATGCGATGTTTTTGGATTGGATCAATCATGGCAGCATCCACAACTGTCGGAGCTGGCGCGGTTTAAAAACATGAAAAATATAAAATTTTAAACCGCGTCTCCACGGATGCCGCGCAAACCCCAAAGGCCAGACACAAAATGAAAATTACGCATATCGCTCTGGACGCGGTTTAGCGGGTTCAATCCTAACTGATTCAACCAAGCCTTACCTGGACGCGATACCGACCTGCCCCCGAGGGCAGATTGACCCGCGCCGCGCCCGCGTCGAGCGCGAGCGCGACGCCGTCAAGCCAAACCTCGATCACCCCGCCCAGGCCGCCATTGTCGACCTGGATCTCGCACTCCGTCACCCCGTCCGGCAGACGGTAAACGACTCGATAACCCGGCCAGTCGGACGGGATACAGGGACGAACGACCAGCGTGCGCCCGCCCTCGATCTCAATCCCTAACACCGATTCCAGGGCAACCCGAGACCACCAGCCGGCGGAACCGGTGTACCAACTCCAACCGCCGCGCCCGACATGGGGCTGCGTGCCGTAAATGTCGGCGGCGACCGCGTAGGGTTCGAGCCGATAGCGCGCGACTGTCTCCGGCGTCGACGTGTGGCTCACCGGGCTCAACATCGCCAGCAGCCGCGCCGCGCGCTCGCGTCGACCGAGTCCCGCCATCGCCATCACCGCCCAACAGGCGGCGTGGGTGTATTGACCGCCGTTCTCGCGCACGCCAGCAACATAGCCCTTGATGTAACCGGGATCTTTCGGCGTCCCGGCGAAGGGTGGCGCGAGCAACCGGATGAGTCCGTTCGCTTCGTCGATCAGATGCGCCTCCAGCGCGTCCATCGCCTGTTCGGCCCGCGCGAGCGGGACGGCGCCCGAGATCGCGGACCAGGATTGGGCGAGCGCATCGATCCGGCATTCGGCATCCTGGGCCGATCCCAGCGGGGTGCCATCGTCATAATAGGCGCGGCGGTACCAGTCGCCATCCCAGCCGCTGGATTCCAAAGCCTGCTCCAGATCCGCGCGATAGGAGCGATAACGCTCGGCGCTGGTCCGGTCGCCGCGCGCCTCGCTGAGCGGCAGAAAATCGCCGAGGATACGGTAGAGGAAAAAGCCCATCCAGACGCTTTCGCCCTGCCCTTCCCGTCCGACCCGGTTCATGCCGTCGTTCCAGTCGCCGGTGCCCATGAGCGGCAGACCGTGCGCGCCCGCGGTCAGCGAACGATCGAGCGCCCGCCGGCAGTGTTCATAGAGATCGCCGTTCTCGCCACTCGGATGCGGCTGGAGATACCGCTCGTCCTCGCCGGGTTCCAGGAGGTCGGCGACGATGAAGGGGATGTTCTCGTCCAGAATAGCGGCGTCGCCGGTCACGCGGATGTAGTGCGCAGCGACGAACGGCAGCCACAGCAGATCGTCGGAAAAGCGCGTGCGCAGTCCTCGCTCCAAGGGTTCCGGGTGCCACCAATGCAGCACGTCGCCTTCCTGGAACTGATGCGCGGCATGCAGCAGGATCTGTGCGCGGGTCAGATCGGGGCGGATGGCGACGAGCGCGGCGGCGTCCTGAAGCTGGTCGCGATACCCGAAGGCCCCGCCAGACTGATAGAAGGCGGAACGCGCCCAGATCCGGCAGCCCAAATTCTGGTAGGTCAGCCAGCCGTTGAGCATCAGATCGATGGCGGGTTCGGGGGTTTCCACCTGCACGCGGCTGACCAGATCGGTCCAGAAGGCGCGGGCATCCTCCAGGGCGGCGTCGATGGCGTCAAGATCGGGGTAGCGTCCGATCAGGGCCGTCAACTCGGTCGCGTCCATGACCTCGCCGAGCAGGAAGACACAAATCGCCGATTCGCCGGGGGCGAGCGTGATTCTGACTTGATGGGCGAAACAGGGATCCAGCCCGTCACCGACGCGACCGTTCAGACGCACGCCCGGTTCCAGCGCGGCGGGGGCGGATGGGTCGCGATGACGACCGATGAAGGCCAACCGGTCGGCGCTGTAGGCGTGATCCTCGACCTCGATGCCAAAGACCCGCGCGTTCGCGAAGACGATGCCGCCGGCGAAGTCGCCTGCCTGCGGATTGGTGGCGGTCAAGATGTCCAGCCTGTCGTCGTAGGCCGTGACGATGGCGCTTTCGGCCTGGGGCTGGTTGGCCATGACCAACCGTTGATAGCTGAAGACAGAGAGCGCGTGCGGTTCGGTTCCGCGATTCGTGAGACAGAGGCGCAGAATCCGTACCGGATCCTCGCGAGGGACAAAGAGCGTCGTCTCCTGAATCAGCCCGGCCTGCTCGCAGCGGAAGCTGGAATAGCCCAAACCATGACACGCCCGATAGTCGACCGGCGCCGGGCATGGCCCCGGCAGCGGCGACCAGACGGCTCCGCTCGACTCGTCACGCAGATAGAGCGCCTCGCCGTGCGGATCGCTGACCGGATCGTTGGACCATGGGGTCAGCCGATTGGCCTGACTGTTGCGCGACCAGGTATAGCCGGCCCCGGTCTCGCTCGCCAGGACGCCAAAACGGGGATTGGCGATGACGTTGATCCAAGGCAGCGGCGGGCGCTTGAGCCCATCGCCCTCCCAGGGCAGCAGGATGACGTATTCCCGGCCATCCGAGGAGAAACCGCCGTGACCGTTGAAGAAACGCAGCTCCTCCGAGCCGCTGTCCGTACTCGCCGGAGTGGCCACGTGTATTGCGCCGAGCCCAAGCCCGCTGGCTGCGGGATGGGCCGTCCGCGCCTTATCCGTCCCGTCCGTCACCAGCGTTAGCGCCGCTGTCCGGTCCAGGGCCGCGCCGGTGAGAAAGGTTAGATCCGCGTGCGCGCCGGGCGCCAACGCGATGACCGTGCGCAGTGCGAGAACCGGGTCGAGCACATTGCCCAGGGTTCCCGACAGCGGCTCGCCCCCGACCAGCGCGCGCGGAGAAGCGGCGGTGCGGCCACGGTCCAGAAAGGCCATGCGGTCGGTTTCCCATTGAAGCGACTCGGCGCCGATCAGCGCATGCGCCAGCCAGGGCCAGGACTCGTCGTTCGCCCGCGGACGGCGGCGCGCTAGGAGCGCACCGGTCGCTGGATCGCGTTCGGTCTGGACGAACAGCTTGGCGAAGGCCGGATGAGCGGTATCGGCGTCCGGGTGGAAGAGAACCACCTCCAGATAGCTAGTGATCTCGATGCGGCGCGGTTGCGCCGAGCGGTTGGCGAGACTCAGCTTGCGGCGCTCGCGATCGGCGTCCGGGTCGACCGTCAGTTCCAGTCGCGCGGCGATGCCGAAATTCTCCCGCTCCAGCCGGAAGCAAGCGTCGACGCATTCGGTCCGATAGTGCGCGGTGGGCGTGCGTGTGGGCTGATAGCCCAGCGACCAGAATTCGCCCGAATCCAGATCCCGCAGATAGAGGATGGCGCCAAGATCGTCCTGGACCGGATCGTCTCGCCAGCGGGTCAGCGCCATCCAGTCATAGCAGGATTGGCTGGCGCCCGTGTCCGAGATCTTAACCCGGTAGCGTCCGTTGGTCAGAGAATACGGGTTGGCCGCCGGTGCGTCTGGAGCGGCGAAGTCTTGGGTATCCATGGAATGGGCTCGTTGCGCGTGATGGGGCGCGTGAGGAGCGTGATCGGTCATGCTTGATGCGGTGCGGTTGATTCGCCCGCGGATTCCGATGACGACGAACTGCCGCACGCGCAATGGGGTTTCCCAAGTATACGGCTCCAAGCAAGAGATTAGGCACTGAAGTGTCAGTAATGACGCAATACCGCGCCGACGCAAACGACCGTTTTTTCCAGATCCAGCCAAGCGTCCAGGCAAACAAAAACCCCGTTAAACTTTTGATTTAACGAGGTTTTTTTGTTTTGGCGGAGAGAGAGGGATTCGAACCCTCGATAGGTTTTAAAGCCTATACTCCCTTAGCAGGGGAGCGCCTTCAGCCGCTCGGCCATCTCTCCGGTAAACGGCGCACCTGACGCTTGGCGATCAGGTAAATCATAGCTGAATCTAAATTGGCAGTCTGGCGACCGAACACTGCAAACAAACCACTTGAGATTCGTCTCGATAAGGCCGAGCACTCTAACATGCCCGGCCGTATATTTCCAGTCAATCGAGTTGCCCGGCATGCTCCATTGGGATGACGCCTTGCCCGACATCTGCCTGCTCCCTCTTGATCCTCTCGTAAATTTCTTCACGATGAACGGATACTTCACGGGGCGCGTTGACGCCGATACGAACCTGATTGCCCTTGACGCCAAGCACCGTGACGGTGACTTCATCGCCAATCATGAGGGTTTCGCCTACTCGGCGAGTCAAGATTAACATTGTTAATGCCTCCCTTTTTTCCTTGAGTTCCGACTCGATGATCCTCGTCCCGGAAGCCAGACCTGCCGCAGCGCCGCTTTCCGGTGAGTTTAATCACCTCCAGACCAGGTGTTAATACATGGCCTTATAATGCAATTCTAGCAATTGCCTTGGCTTCGCCATAGCTTTTTTCGCTCCTTCAATGACATTTAGGCAATTCGATCACTTGCAAGGTCATCGCGGGACGATTTTCCGACCGACGGTCCACTGTCGCTCCCGATGACTCAGAGTGTCGGATCGCGATCCAGCCCAAAAGCTTCGTGAAGCGTCCGAACGCCGAGTTCCAGATATTTTTCATCCACCACGACCGAAATCTTGATCTCGGAAGTCGAGATCATGCGGATATTGATCCCCTCCCCGGCCAGACTGGCGAACATCTGGCTGGCGATTCCGGCATGGCTGCGCATCCCGACACCGACCAACGAGATCTTGACGATCCGTGCGTCGCCCAGCACCTGACGGGCTCCCAAAGCCTGGGCCATGCCCTGGAGGATTTCCAGCGCCCGCGCATAGTCGTTGCGATGGACAGTAAAAGTAAAGTCCGTCGTGGCCGCCTGGTCGGCGATGTTCTGGATGATCATGTCGACTTCGATGTTGGCGTCCGCGATCGGTCCCAGAATCCGGTGCGCCACGCCGGGCTGATCCGGCACGCCGAGCACGGTCAGCTTGGCCTCGTCGCGACTGAAGGCGATTCCGGAAATCTTGGCGTCTTCCACAATATCTTCCTCGAAGGTGATCAGGGTGCCCTCGCCCTCGTCGAAACTGGAGAGCACGCGCAAGGGAACCCGGTATTTGCCGGCGAACTCGACCGAGCGGATTTGCAGAACCTTGGAACCCAGGCTGGCCATTTCCAGCATCTCCTCGAAGGTGATGCGGTCGAGTTTGCGGGCCTTGGGTTCGACGCGCGGGTCCGTCGTATAGACCCCGTCGACATCGGTATAGATCTGGCATTCGTCGGCCGTGAGCGCGGCGGCGATGGCGACCGCCGAGGTGTCCGAACCGCCCCGCCCCAGGGTGGTGATATCGCCGTGTTCGTCGATGCCCTGAAAACCGGCGATCACGACCACGCGCCCGGCGTCCAGATCCGCCCGCACGCGCGCCGCGTCGATGTCGCGGATGCGCGCCTTGTTATGGGCGCTGTCGGTCAGGATATGCACCTGGCCGCCGGTATAGGAGCGGGCCGGACAGCCCTTCGCGGCGAGCGCCATGCTCAACAGGGCGATGGTGACCTGTTCGCCGGTGGACAGCAGCACGTCGAGTTCGCGCGGTTCCGGGCGTTCCTGGATCTGCTTGGCCAGCCCGATCAGGCGGTCGGTCTCGCCCGACATGGCCGAGAGCACGACCACGACCCGATGCCCCTGGTCGGTCCAACGTTTTACCCGGTCGGCAACCCGGTGGATGCGTTCGACGCTCCCCACCGAGGTTCCACCGTATTTTTGCACTATCAGCGCCATCGATGCGTCCTAATCCGTCTGTCTTTCAGAGAGTTCAATGTTGCCCCGCAGGCGGCTTCATCCGGCCAGCCGGCTTCTCACCCAGCCATCCACCAATTCCAGAGCGGCGGGCAGACCCGCGGGATCGTTCCCGCCAGCCTGCGCCATATCCGGCCGCCCGCCACCCTTGCCGCCGACCTTCCCGGCGACCAGTCCGATGAGCTCGCCGGCCTTGAGCCGATCGGTCAGATCCTTGGTGACCCCGGCCACCAGACTGACCTTGCCGTCCGACTCCGTGGCCAAAACGACCACGGCGGACCCGAGTTTGTCCTTGATCTGATCGAGCGTGGTCCGCAGACTCTTGGGATCGGCGCCATCGAGCCGGGCGGCGAGCACCTTGACGCCTTCCACCAGGACCGCCTGCGAGGCGAGATCCTGACCGGCGGAACTGGCGAGCTTGGATTTTATCTGTTCCAGTTCCTTTTCGAGCCGTCGCGCGCGCTCCATCAATTGCATGACGCGCTCGTCGACGTCCTCGCGTCCACCCTTGAGCAGTCCGGCGAGGCGCAACAGACGATCCTCGTCGGCCTCGACCGAGTCCAGCGCGACGGCGCCCGTGGCGGCCTCGATGCGGCGCACGCCGGAGGCGATCCCGCCCTCGGCAAGAATCTTGACCAGACCGATGTCGCCGACCGCCTTGACGTGGGTGCCGCCGCAGAGTTCGGTGGAGAAGTCGCCCATGCGCAGCACGCGCACCTGCTCGGAATACTTTTCGCCGAAGAGCGCGACGGCCCCGGACGCCTTGGCGTCCTCCAGATTCATGATCCGGGTTTCGACCAGATGATTGGCGCGGACCTCGCGATTGACCAGACGTTCGATGGTCAGCAACTGCTCGCGCGTGACCGGCTCGAAATGCGAAAAATCGAACCGCAGACGCTCCGGTCCCACCAGCGAGCCCTTCTGCTGGACATGCTCGCCGAGGACTTGACGCAAGGCGGCATGCAGGAGATGGGTCGCCGAATGGTTCAGTGCGATCGCCGAACGCCGTTCCGCGTCCACGCGCGCATCGATCCGGTCGCCGACGGCCAATTGACCCTCGGTGACGCGCCCGATGTGGATCACGACCCCCTCGCCTTTCTTTTGGGTGTCGAGCACCTCGAACCGGCCGGTCTCCGCGGTCAGCCAGCCACGGTCGCCGATCTGTCCGCCGGACTCGCCATAAAAGGGCGTGAGATCCAGGATCGCCAACCCCTCCTCGTCGGCGTCCAGGGTGTCGCGGGAGACCCCGTTGCAGTATAGGGCGACCACTGTCGCCTCTTCGCGGAGCCGTTCGTAGCCGCAGAAATCGGTCTCGCCCTGGATCTGGATGTCCAGCGTCTGCGTAGCGCCGAATTGACTTGCGGCACGGGCGCGCTCTTTCTGCTGACCCATCGCCGCGTCGAAACCGTCCATGTCCAGGCTCAGGCCGCGCTCGCGCGCGATGTCCGCCGTGAGGTCGGTCGGAAAACCGAAGGTGTCGTAGAGCTTGAACACGGTCTCGCCGGGGATGCGGTCGTCCGCGAGTCCGGCAATCGCCTCGTCCAGGATGCGCATGCCATGCTCCAGGGTCTCGGCGAAGCGTTCTTCTTCAAGCAGGACGATGCGTTCCACCTGCGCCTGACTGGTCAGGAGTTCGGGATAGGCGGCGCCCATCTCCGTGACCAGCGGGGTCACCAGACGATGAAAGAAAGGCTCGGCGCAGCCCAGCCGGTAGCCATGCCGGATGGCCCGCCGCATGATGCGCCGCAGCACATAGCCGCGTCCTTCGTTGCCGGGGGTCACGCCATCGACGATCAAAAAGGCCGCCGAGCGGATGTGATCGGCGATCACCCGCAGCGACTTGTCCGCGCGGTCGGCGCAGCCGGTGACCTGGGCCGCCGCATCGATCAGACGCCGGAAGAGGTCGATATCGTAATTGCTGTGGACTCCCTGCATCACCGCCGCGAGGCGTTCCAGTCCCATGCCGGTGTCGACCGAGGGGCGCGGCAGCGGGGTCAGGTTGCCGTCGGCATCCCGGTTGAACTGCATGAAGACCAGATTCCAGATCTCGACATAGCGGTCGCCCTCGGCGTCCGGGGAGCCGGGCGGTCCGCCGGGAATTTCGGGGCCGTGATCGTAGAAGATCTCCGAGCAGGGGCCGCAGGGGCCGGTCTCGCCCATCGACCAGAAATTATCCTTGGCGCCGCAGCGCGAAAAGCGCGCGGGATCGATGCCGATCTCGTTCAGCCAGATCGCCGCCGCCTCGTCATCCTCCGTAAAGACCGTGATCCAAAGCTTCTCGGGCGGCAGGGCCAGTTCGCGGGTCAGGTAGTCCCAGGCGAACCCGATGGCCTCGCGCTTAAAATAATCGCCGAAGCTGAAGTTCCCGAGCATCTCGAAAAAGGTGTGATGCCGGGCGGTGTAGCCGACGTTCTCCAGATCGTTATGCTTGCCGCCGGCGCGCACGCAACGCTGGGAACTGACGGCCCGCTGGTAGGCACGCCGTTCGCGACCTAAAAACACCTCCTTGAACTGGACCATCCCTGCGTTGGTAAACAGCAGGGTCGGATCGTTGGCGGGCACCAGGGGGCTGGACGCCACCCGCTCATGCTGGCGCTGCGCGAAATAGTCAAGGAAGCTCGCTCGAAGCTCTGCACTGGTCATCATGGGGAAGTCTCGAATGGACCGCTTGCGAGGGTCCGGTCAGTCAGGCCAGCGCAGGACGCGCCGGATCGAATCCGTGGGAAAACCGCGCTGCTCCAGGAAGCGGGCGCGTCGACCATACTCGGCGTGATCGACGGGCGGCTCGGCACCGAAACGCCGATCATGGACATCGGCCAGACAGGCCGGCCATTCGTCCCGCAGCGGTTCCAGCGCGCGCTCGACGAGGTCATCCTCAAGCCCCTTCTCGCGCAGCTCGCCGCGAATGCGCAATGGACCGAAGCCCTTGCCCATCCGCTCGGCCACATAGTGTTCCGCCAGACGCGCCTCATCGATGGAGCCTTCGGCCGCCAGACGATCAAGCGCCGCGTCGATGTCTGCCTCGGCAAAACCGCGCGCGGCGAGCTTGCGCGCCAATTCGCGCCGCGCATGCTCGCGGATCGCGAGCAGCTTCAGGGCCAGGCGTTCGATCGCCGCCGCCGGATCCGCCTCGCTCGTCTCTTGGGTCTGAACGCTCAGAATTTCAATCCTCGACGGGCGCCGCGGGTGGCTCGGGCACCGGTTCGCCGTCTGCCTTCGGCAACCGCTTGTCGCGGATCTTGGCCTCGATCGACTGCGCGATGGCGGGGTTTTCGCAGAGATAATTACGCACGTTATCCTTGCCCTGCCCGATGCGATTCCCTTCGTAACTGTACCAGGCGCCGGATTTCTCGATAAAACCTTCCTCCACGCCGAGTCCGATGATCTCGCCCTCGCGCGAAATGCCGTGTCCATAGAGGATATCAAACTCGGCCTGCTTGAACGGCGGCGCAACCTTGTTCTTCACGACCTTGACCTTGGTCTCGCTCCCGATCACCTCGTCGCCCTTCTTGATGCTGCCGGTGCGGCGGATGTCGAGGCGCACCGAGGCGTAGAATTTGAGCGCGTTGCCGCCCGTTGTGGTTTCAGGGGATCCAAACATGACCCCAATTTTCATACGGATTTGATTGATGAAAATGACGCAGCAATTGGAGCGATTGATATTCCCGGTGAGTTTGCGCAGCGCCTGGGACATCAGCCGCGCATGCAGGCCCATGTGCGAGTCGCCCATCTCTCCCTCGATCTCGGCCTTGGGCGTCAGCGCCGCCACCGAGTCCACGACCACCACATCGAGCGCGCCCGAACGCACCAGCATGTCAGTGACTTCCAGCGCCTGCTCGCCGGTATCCGGCTGGGAGACCAGGAGTTCCTTCATATTGACGCCGAGCTTTTCGGCATAGACCGGATCTAGCGCATGCTCGGCGTCCACAAAAGCCGCCGTGCCGCCCAATTTCTGTGCCTCGGCGATGATATGCAGCGTGAGCGTGGTCTTGCCGGACGACTCGGGGCCGTAAATCTCGATGACGCGCCCCTTGGGCACCCCGCCGATGCCAAGCGCCAGGTCGAGACCGAGCGAGCCGGTGGAGATCGCCTCGATGTTGCGCACGGCACCCACGTCGCCCATGCGCATGACGGTGCCCTTGCCGAACTGCTTGTCGATCTGGGTTAGCGCGGCGGCCAACGCCTTTTTGCGGTTCTCGTCCATTCAGTCTCCGTAAAATCTGATCCCAAATACTGGATTGCCGAATCCGCGCTGACCGTGGCGGTCGACGAAAAAATCCGCTCTCTCGTCCGGAAAGTCGCGGATTATTGCATAGCCAACCCGGATGCGTCATTTATCCAGGTGCCGTTCGAGCCGCTCGCGTGGGTTAGGGGCGCGCGTCCAGCATCCAGCGCTGCCGGATCTCGTAACGCGGTACCGTTCCCCCGCGTCCAGCGGCCAGCACGACATCGCTCACCGTCCATTCAACCGGCGCGCTCGACACCGCCGGTGGCGGCGCTCGGACCTTGCGGGCCAGCGTCATATGCGGCCGGTACGCACGCTGCTCCGGCGCGATCCCGCACGCCTGGAGTCGCGTCTGCAGGGTCAGAACGAGCATCCGCAAGGGCGCTGGAATCGACGTCGGTCCACGCCATAAAATCTGGGATCGGGCAAAATATCCGAGGCGATCCAGAGAGAGCGCGAACGCGGGTACACCGATGTCGGTGGCCGCCGATTCCACGCAACGCAACCGGTCTGGCGCCAACTCGCCCAGAAAGACCAGAGTCAAATGCAGATCCAGCGGATGGGTCGCCCGCGCCTGCTCCGGAACCAGGTCGGGAAGCGGCTCCGCGAGCGCCGCGCGCACGGCGGGATCCGGCCAAAGTGCAAAAAACCATCGTTCAGACATGCGCTTGCAGATGCTCCAGCAAACCTTCGAGTGCGATCCGCACCGCTTGATGCCGCACCGCTTCGCGATCGCCCACGAAGCAATGACACCTTGCCACGACCCCGCGATCCGGCTGCCCCCAGGCGAACCAGACAGTGCCGACCGGTTTCTCCGGACTGCCTCCCCCCGGTCCCGCGATACCGGTCACGGCGAGTGCGACCTGTGCCTGTGAATGCGCCAGCGCGCCAGCGACCATCTCGCGCGCCACGGGTTCGCTCACGGCGCCATAAGCGTTGAGCGTCGCGGCGCGGACACCGAGCATCTCCTGCTTCGCCGCGTTGCTATAGGTGACGAACCCACGCTCGAACCAGGCGCTGCTCCCCGATATATCGGTGACGACCTTCGCGATCCAGCCGCCGGTGCAGGACTCGGCCGTCGCCAGGCGTAGACCACGAGACCGCATCCGCTCGCCGAGCCGCATGGCGAACGGCGCGAGCGGTTCATGAAGAATGGATTCCGACATCGGTTGACAGTTCCCCTCTCGCGACAGTGCCCGGACGCGCCGCCCGCCGCCTTGATCATTGTTCATTTTCCCTATGACGGGTAGCATCTTTCAAGAGAAACCCGACTCGATTTCACGCCCGAGACAGTGCTGTCTGTCGAGGATGACATTGCGATGCCGCGCTCCCCCGAAGACCCCGAACAAGCAACAAGCTTCGAGCGCCCGAGACAGCGGCACTCGCCAGGTTCGCCGCCACCCGAGACCGGCGGTTCCGCCAACGAGGGCGTGGAGGCGACCATCCTGGTCGCACCCTCAAGCCACGGGAGCGGGCGGCCCCCGCCCGCCCGCGACCGCGCCGCGCCCCAACCGGACGGAACCAGGGCCGCGCTGGCGCGCTTCGATCTGCTCGAACCGCTCGGTCAGGGTGCCATGGGCGTCGTTTTGCTGGCGCGGGACCGCGATCTCGGACGCAAGGTTGCCTACAAAAGACTGCGCGGAGAACTCGGCGCGAAGCCGGACATGGTCCAGCGTTTTCTCGCCGAGGCGCAGATCACCGCCCAGCTCGATCATCCCAATGTCGTGCCGCTCTATTCGCTGGAGCACGAAGACGCCCAACAACTGGGTTATGCCATGAAGCTGGTTCAGGGCGAAACGCTGGAGTCGCTGATTCGACAAGCGCGCTCGACCCTGGAGTCAGGCCGGATCCTGCCGCCTCGCCTGCAGCGGGAAACCCTGCTCGATCACTTCCTCAAGATCTGCGACGCCATCGCCTTCGCGCATTCGCGGGGCGTCATCCATCGCGACCTCAAGCCCGCCAACATCATGGTCGGACATTTTCACGAAGTCTACGTCATGGACTGGGGGATCGCGCGGGTTCTGGAGTCGTCCAGGGTGCCTGGAACGGACATGGCGGAGCGGGTGTCTTGCGCGCGCTCGGGCGTCGGTGCCGGGATGGAAACGGCGGATGGGATCGCGACAACCCAGTGCGGCTCGCTGCTTGGCACCCCGAAATACATGTCGCCGGAGCAGGCGCGGGGCGAGATCGACCAACTCGACGAACGGAGCGATCTCTACAGTCTCGGCCTGATCCTGTTCGAGCTGATCTGTCTGCGTCCGGCCTTCGGCGGACCCGATGTCGGCACCCTGCTCGATCGGATTCAACGCGGCCAGCGCCAGCCCGTCGCCGCGCCCTCGCCGCGCGGCTCCATCCCCCGCGAACTCAAGGCCATCGTCGACAAGGCCACCCAGGCCGAGCCGACGGAGCGTTATCAAAGCGCCGCGGATCTGGCCGAGGATCTGCGTCACCACCTGCGAGGCGAAGCGGTCAGTGCGCTGCGGGACAACCCGTTACAGAGCACGCTGCGCTGGATCGGACATCACCGTCAGCGGGCGCTGAATCTCTTTCTCGCCACCCTGTTGATCGGCTTTCTGGCGACGGGTGCCCTGTGGTATCGCCACACGGTCGAACTGGAGAAAATCCATGAACGCCAGATTCTGACCGCGCGGTATTTCGATTTTGCGTCGGCGCAGGCGCAGATCATCGTCAAACATTTCCTGTTCATGCTCGGCCTGCTCGAAGGCTTGTCCGTCGGTGCCGAGTTGGCCTTGGAAGACGGCAAGCCGGCCGAAGGTCGCTATTATACGCATGAAGATTTTGTGACTCCGGGGTCGGGACCAAAGGATCTCGCGACGAGCGCGTCTCTGTATCGGGACCGACCGATCAGCACCGACGTTCCGGTGGTGTTTTTCCCGCAAGGCGTCGTGCCCACGGAAACGGAGCGGAAGATCCGACAACTGCTCCCCCTGAAGGCACTCTTTCAGCGCATCATCCTCGAAGCCCACGACGAACAGGAGGTGCCGCCGTCCGGCCGCAAGGTGCGCGAAACGCTCGATCGCCACGACATCACGGTCGATTGGATGGGTATCGCGCTCCGCGAGGGCGCCATGGTCGGCTACCCTGGGCTGGGGGGATTTTCCGCCACCTACGATCCAATCGCCCGCCCTTGGTATCGGCAGGCCGTGCTCGCGCAAGGCGGGAAGGTATGTGGAGAGCCGTATGTGAGCGCCTCCCTGAGCATTTTCATCATGTCCTGCAGCGTCGCCCTGTATTCGAACGCTGGCGAATTTTTCGGCGTCGCCGAGATCGATCTGCCGCTGGAAAAAAACGTCGAAAAGATCCTGCTGACGCCGCAACTGCCCCTGGTCCGTGCCTTGCTGTTGAACGATCAGGGTCAGATCCTGGTCGAGGCCCGACCGGACACGATCCAGGGCGTCGATCTCCCCAAAGAGCGATTGCGCGCGTACTCCAACGCGACGATCGTCGAGGCGATCAAGGCGGGACACTCAGGCCAACAGAACGTGCTCGATGCGGATCGCAAGCTCTGGGTGATGTATCTTCATCTGCGCGAATTGAAATGGACCTATGTCGTCGAATTGGATGAGCAGGGCGCGCGCCATGACGCGAAATAGAAAAAATGACACATGGCCGTGACCGAAATTCCGGTCGGCCAAGGGCATGGGACGCCGCAGTCCATGGAAAATCGACCCCGATACCCGCATGATTGGTTTCTCGCCAATCTAGAGACGAACGCCGCCCCAGGCGGCCATGACTGGAGCCATCACTGCATGAATGACCTCGTCATCCGCTGCGAGCACAAGCCGTCACCCGCCAAACTGGACGTGATGGGGATCGACGGCTGGCCGCTCTGGAAAAAAGAACCGTCCACGTTCCCCTGGCATTATGAAAAAACCGAGACCTGCTACGTCCAGCGCGGGCGCTTTGTCGTCACGCCGGACGGCGGCGAGCCGCTCACCTTTGGTCGGGGCGACCTGATCAGCTTTCCGGCCGGTCTCTCCTGCGTCTGGGAGATCCTGGAGCCGGTGGAAAAACACTATCGCTTCGACGAAACCCCCTCATAAAGACTCACACCCCTGCAACGGAAGGATGAAAGACATGCGAAAAATCGTCCGAATTCGCTCGCCCTGGCTGGTCCTGCTCGCCTGTTTGCCGATGCTCCTGCCCGTCTCCGCCAGCCACGCGGAAGGCATGACCATCGCCGACACCGTCTACAAACTCCCGCTGGAGGAAGGCGTGTCCACGGATGACGCCGTCGATTCCATGCTGCTGCGCGCCAATGCGCTGAACTTCAAGCTGGTCGCCCGTCTGCCGCTCTCCCAGGAACTGGAAGCCATGGGCGTCCCCACCAAGCGCATCGAGATCTTCCAGTTCTGCGATGCCCGGATCGCCGCCCAAATGATCGCCGAAAACCTGGACTTTTCGGCCTATCTGCCCTGCCGCATCACCCTGATCGAGGATCAGGCGGGCAAACCCTGGCTGGTGACGCTGGACCTGAACAAGGTCATCCAGATGGCCGATCTGCCGCCAGCGCTGATGGAGATGGCCACCAAGGTCCGCGACACCATGAACGAGATCATGGCCGCGGGCGCCAGCGGAGATCTCTGATCCATGACCTACCTGAGCCTCTCCCGCGCCGCCCGACTCGCCGGCGTCACCCGGGCTGAACTGCAACGCCGCATCCGTCGCGGCGAGATCGCGACCTTCGAGGGAGCGGTGGCGGTGGAGGATCTGCTGCGGGCCTATCCGGCCGTGAGCCTGACCAATGACGCCGCCCTGGAACGGGTCGAACGCATCAAACGCGACGCCCTGCCCAAGCTCAACGCGGGCGAAACCGTCCTGCCGAGCCCGGAAGTCTTCCTGTCGCGTCTGCGCGGTCTGAGCGAAACCCTGGCGGAACGCATCGCGGCCAACGAACTCGCCCATACCTTGCTGGACCAGGTCGGCGCACGGCTCGCAGGGCTCGCCGCCCAACCTCCCGAGCAACTTTCAGCGGCGCTACGCGAGATTCAGGACTGGTTCGTCGACGCCCGGCGCCAGCTCGCACTCCACCCCGTCCCAGACGGGCGCGCCCAACTCCTCGCCAAGGATACCTTTCTGCGCATCATGGCAGCCAACGTCAAGCTGATTCCAAGCGGCCACGACTTTTTCGTCGAGGGCAACGAGTCGATCCTGGATGCGTCGGTGCGCGCCGGGCTCAAACTGAGTTATGGCTGTTCCAGCGGCAATTGCGGCGACTGCAAGGTTCGTCTGATCAGCGGCGAAACCCGGAAGATCCGCGATCACGACTATGTCATCAGCGAACGCGAGAAGTCGATGGGCTACCTCCTCTCCTGTTCGCAAACGGCCGTCACCGATCTGGTCATCGAGGCCGCCGAGGCCCTGTCGGTCGACGACCTGCCGCAACAGGAGATTCGGGCCAGCCTGCGCAAGCTCGAACGTCTCTCGCCCGACCTGATCGCCCTGAACATCCAGACACCGCGCACCCACACGCTACGCTTCATGGCCGGTCAGCGGGCGCGCCTGACGCTGGAAGACGGCGCCACGCGCGAATTGTCCATCGCGAGCTGCCCCTGCAATGGGCGCAATCTCTGGTTTTATGTCAGACGCCAGGACGACGCCTTCTCCGAGCGCGTCTTCAACAGTCTGCACCCCGGCCATCTGGTCACCGTCACCGGTCCCCAGGGCGATTTCGTGCTCGTCGAGGACGCGCCGGAACCGGCCATCCTGATCGCCTTCGGCGACGGCATCGCGCCCATCAAGAGCCTGATCGAGCACGCCGTCTCCATCGATCTCATCGAGTCCTTTCATCTCTATTGGGATACCACCTACCCCGATGGCCATCATCAGGCCCACTGGGGACGGGCGCTCAAGGACGCACTGGACAACTTCAGCTTCACCCCGCTCATGAGCGGTCGGCCCGAGGATGTCATCGCCGTGGTGCGCGCCGATCATTCGGGGCCAGATCGACCGCGTTATTATCTTGCTGGTCCGGCGGAGCTTGTTCAACGCGCGGCGGTCTTGTTGCGCGACCAGGGCATTGAGAAGGCACGGATCAAGCTCGAACACACCGACACCTGATCCGACGGGGCAGTTTAGGCCGCTTGCGGCCTGGACTGCTGGGACGGCAGGAACACGGTGCCCTTGCCGAAACGATTCACGGCCATATCCCGCACCCAGGGCGGGGCATCCGCGTAGAGTCGCAAATAGGTATACCCCAGATCACCGCGAACCATGAACGCGACCCAGCGTTCAAACTCTTGTTGTTTTGTCTCCATCACGTCAGTCCTCGCCTCAACGACAGGCACTCATCCACGACTCGTTCTCTCGGCGTCATCGGTTGATGCGCCGACATGCTAAACCGCGTCCAGCGCGATATGCGTAATTTCCAATTTGTGTTTGGCTCTGGGGATTTCACCAGCATCACTAGAGACGCGGTTTAAAATTTTATATTTTTTAATATCTTAAACCGCGTCCGCTCCGACTATCGTCGATGCGGCCAAGGTTAATCCAATCCAAGAACATCGCATACCGCACTGGACGCGGTTTAGAATTGAACACGCGCCATTAGCACGAACGACGCGCGATATTCCATGCGATTTCTACAAGGTATGCGTGGAAACTCATTCATTCAACTGGTGCTTGCTGAAAAATCCTTATGTCGCGTGCCGCTTTAGCAACAGCATATAGTTCACCCCCATCCAGCGGGTAAAGGCAAAGCTCCGAGTGAACGGATTCATCCGCACCCCGGTCTTGTGGAGCAGAGCGAAGCGCTCGCTCAGCGGATCCAGTACCTGGGCAGGGCGGACGAGTTTACGGAAATGATGAGTCCCTCGGGGCAGCCAGCGCAGAATGTATTCCGCGCCGACAATCGCCAGGATCAGCGCCGCCAAGGTACGGTTGATACTGGCGACGAACATGACCCCGCCCGGCCGTGCCAGTTGCGCGCAATCGGCGAGAAACGCCGGCAGATGCTCCACATGCTCGATCACCTCCATGTTGAGAACGGCGTCGAATTGCGCGCCCTCGCGCACCAACTGATCCGCCGTCGCCAACCGATACTCGATCTCGAGTCCGCTCCACTGAGCGTGCATCGCGGCCACGCGAACATTCTTTTCGGTGATCTCGATCCCGGTGACCTGGGCGCCGAGACGCGCCAAGGACTCGCTCAGAATACCGCCGCCGCAACCGATATCGAGCACCCTCAAACCCTCGAAAGGGCGTTCCAGATCCGCATCGCGCCCCATGGCCGCGGCGAGTCGCTCGCGGATATAGTCGACCCGAAAGGCGTTCAGACGGTGCAGCGGCCAGAACGGCCCCTCGGTATCCCACCAACGATGGGCAAGACGTTCGAAATAGGCGACCTCCTCCGGGTCGATACTCGGGGCGGTCAGATGGGCGGCAGGCATGGGATGCTCCAGTGCAAACGACGGAATGCATTGGAAGTCGTGTTACTAGCGGGGTTTTACAACGCCTGGTCCGGCAGATGTCTGGTACAGCGGCGCCTAATGCGGATCCTACCCGTAGGAGCCCGCTTGCGGGCGACGTGACTCGCCAGGATGACTTCCGTGCGCCCACCCGTCGCCCGCAAGCGGGCTCCTACGGGGTTTGCATGAGCACCAACGCGACCGCGCCGCGCCGATAGACGATCTCCTGACGCAGTTCGGGATAATCCCGTGTCAGCGAGTCCAGCTTGTCGATTCGCAAAAACACCAGCTCGCCCGCGACCGGCGGACGCTTGGGCGTGATGGCGTCGCGGTAGACGCTGAAACTCGGCATCGAGGTGCGATAGACCACGGTCGGCAGATCGAGTTGTTTGGCCATCAGGCCCGCCTCCTTGACGGGCGCCTGCAGCGCCTCGAACACGCGCGGCACCAGGAAGCCATAGACCACCCAGGTCTGCACCAGACCGGCGAGCACCAGTCGCTGCCAGAGCGGCGGGCGCGACCAGCGCAGCAGCACGAACATGGCCGCCAGACCGGCCAGGACGGCAAGCCCGTAGGGAAGGTCGAGCGCCCGTCGACCATCGGTCAGCAGCGCCAATTCATGCGCCTTGAGTTCCAGCATGGCCCGAACCTCGGCCGAGGGACTGGTCGCGATCCCCTCGATGACATGCAGGATGGTATCAAGCACCAGCGGCAAGGCGACCAGCAGCGCAAACAGGAGCAGCGTCGGCAGAAAGGCCAGCCAGCGATTGGTGAGGGTGTCGCGATGCCGGGCCATGAGTATAAAGAGCGGCACAGCACCGTACAGCAGATAATGCGGCAGCTTGGTGCCGGAGAAAGAGAAAAAGACGAAAACCGTCAGAAACCAGATCCAGAGGAAACGCTCCAGCGGATCTGACCAAGCGGTTCGATATGCTTTGAAAAGACTCAGAAACCAGCCGGTGAAGGGCAACAGGATCAGCGGCAGCATGACCAGGTAATACCCTGGAAAACCAGCATGCCCATGCATCGCCTCGCCGAAGCGTCCGACGTTGTGTTCCAGGAAGAAGCCGCGGAAAAAGTCGGCGCCGTCGTCCAGATAGATGGCGAGATACCAGGGGCCGGCCACCAGCAGAAACACCAGCCAGCCGAGCGGCGAGAAGGCCGCCCTGAACCAGCGTAGCGCCACCATAAGACTTTGCTTGGACCAGCGGATCTCGGACAGAAAGAACAGGAAGCTGACCAGCACCGGAAAGAAGACCGCCACTGGCCCCTTGGTTAGAAAGCCCAGCCCCATCCAGAGATAGGCGCGCAGAATGAAGCGGCGATTGGTCTTGGGGTCCAGATCCAGGAAATAGCGATAAATTTCAAAGAAAGTCAGCGCGATAAAGAGATTCAGCACGGCATCGGCGACCGCCGCCTTGGCGATGAGCGAGACCTGAAGGGACAACACCATGATCAGTCCGGCAACCGTGGCGGTCGGCGCGTTCAGGCGCGCGCGCACGAAACCCCAGAGCGCCAGTACCCAGAGCGTGGCGGCGACGGCCGAGGGCAGGCGCAGGGCGAATTCGTTGAATCCGAAACTCTCGGTCGAGGCGGCCTGCAACCAATAGATGAGCGCCGGTTTGTCGTAGCGCGGCTCGCCGTCCTTGTGCGGGGTGATGAAGTTGCCGCTGTCCAGCATCTCGCGGGTTGCCTCGGTAAAGGCGCCCTCGTCGAGATCGTAGAGCGGCACCGCATCCAACTGCCAGAAAAAACTCAGCGCCACGACCAGCACCAGGAACCAGGGCGAGGTCAGCGCCCGGCCCATGGCCCTCAACCAGAGGGGGTTAGCGTTCAACTCCGGGGTCATGGTCGTCATGTCGGAACCTTCCAGCCCGCCGTCGCGGGATCGGATTGCCAATGGATACGATGGTGGGTGCGCTCGCCGGACGCATAAAAGGTGCGCGTGAGCAGCTCGGCCAGTACGCCGGTGGTCAGAAACTGGATCGAGGCGACAATCAACAGGATCGAGACGAACAACATGGGACGGTGCCCGATATTCTGATCCAGCACGAATTTCACCACCAGCAGATGGGTCATCATCAGGGTGCCGACCAGACCGAAAACGATCCCGATCATGCCGAAAAAATGACCGGGACGCGAGCCGAAGCGCAGAAAAAAGAACGCCGCCAGCAGATCGAGGAGCACCCGAAAGGTCCGCGAAAGGCCATATTTGGAGACGCCGAACTGACGCGCCCGATGGCCCACCTCGGTCTCGCCGATGCGTTCCGGGGCCGTCACCCCGGCCACCCAGACCGGAATGAAGCGGTGCATCTCGCCCAGCAGGGTGACCTCCTGGATGACCTCGGCCCGGTAGACCTTGAGGCTACAACCGTAATCGTGCAGCCTCACCCCGGTGACCTTACCGATCAGTCGATTGGCGATCCGCGACGGGATTTTGCGCATCACTAGCCCATCCTGACGCCGGCGGCGCCAGCCCTGTAACAGATCCAGATCGCGCGCCAGCAGTTCGTCGACCATGCGCGGGATGTCCGCCGGATCGTTCTGCAGATCGCCGTCCAGGGTCGCGATCAGCTCGCCGCGGGCGGCGTCGAAACCCGCCTGCATGGCGGCGGTCTGACCGAAATTGCGCCGCAGACGGATCACGCGCAGATGACCGCCGATCCGGTCGGCCTGCTCGCGCAGACGTGCGCCGGTGCCGTCGCGGCTGCCGTCGTCGACACAGATCAGCTCCCAGTCGCCCCGGTAGCCGGCCAGCCCCTGCTGGACCCGCGTCACCATGGGTTCGACGTTGTCGATTTCCTGGTACATGGGGATGACGATCGAGAGCGAAGGTCGTCTCTCGGCGCCGGAGCCGGTGTCAGCGGGAGCATTCATCGGGTTCGCGTCCATTGTTGTATCAATCTTCGACCGCATCCGTCACCTCGCGCAAATAGCGAAACAGCTTGCGCGGCGCGTCCGGCCGGCCGCGTTCGGTATCGCGTTGGGCGGCGCGGATCAGGGTTCGCAACTGCTGCCGATCAACTTCGGGGCGCTGCTCGATGAAGTCCGCCAGCGCCGCATCGCCCTCGGCGATCAGACGTTCGCGCCAGCGTTCGAGCGCATGGTGACGCGCATTCAGTTCGCGCTCGCGCTCCCCGGCCTGGTCCATGAGCGCATGGACAGCCGCCATGTCCTCCTTCTCCAGCAGGTTGGCAATTCGCTTCCAGTGCCGCCCCAGAGCGCGCATATCCTTGATGCGCGCGGTCTCGTCGAGCGCGGCCCAGGTTGCCTGGCTGAGTTTCAAGCGCTCCAGTTCGGCGCGCGGCATGCCCGCCAGACGCTCGGCCAGCGCCTGCAGCGCCAGCTTCTCGCGTTTGATCTGACTCTTGCTTGGGCCTTCGGGCGGATGTTCGTCGTCATCCCGGTCGGGGTCGTATTGATGTTCAATCATCGGTATCGGTTCGGAAATCCTGGCATTGGGTCAGAGGTCTGCCTGCAGATCCTCAAGGATTAGCTGCGGCGAGCGAACGCCGCGATAGTCGTTCACGTCCAGCCGATAGGCCAGTCGAACCCGGCCCCGCGCCTCGGGCAGCTTCTCGCCCAGGTTGAACCCGATGGCGTCGATCGGCTCGCCGTCGGGCATGGCCACCCGTAATTTGAGATGACGCTCGCCCACGATCCGCGCCTGCAGCACCTCGAAGCCGCCGTCGAAACAAGGCTCCGGAAAGCCCTTGCCCCAGGGTCCGCCCAGCCGCAGGGCTTCCGCCGTGTCCAGCGTCATCAACCCGCCGGGCAACGGGCCATCGGAACGGATCTCGGGTTGGCGCGGGAGATCGCCGAGTTGCGCCCGGACCGCCTCGATAAAGGCGTCCCGAAAGTCCTCCAACCCCTCCGCTCGCAGGGTCAGACCGGCCGCCATCGCATGCCCGCCGAAACGCTCGATCAGACCCGGATGATGGCGGTCGACCCGATCGATGGCGTCGCGGATGTGCAGGCCGTCGATGGAACGCGCCGAGCCGCGCAGCAGACCGTCGCCGGCCTCGGCGAAGGCGATCACGGGGCGATGATAACGCTCGCGGATGCGTGCCGCGACGATTCCCGACACCCCTTGATGCCAGTCCTCGCCAAAGAGACAGAGCGCGAGCGGAAGCGTCTCGCCATCCAGGCAGAGCGCATCCAGAAGCAATTCGGCCTGATCCTTCATCTCGCCTTCGATCTCGCGGCGGCGGCGATTGAGACCGTCCAGCTCCTGGGCCATCGCGACGGCCCGCGCCGTGTCATCGGTCAGCAGACATTCGACGCCGAGCGACATCTCCTCCAGCCGCCCGGCCGCGTTGAGCCGGGGCGCGGCGAAAAAACCCAGATCGGTCGTCGTCGCGCGGCTCGGATCGCGGCCCGCCACCTGCAACAGGGCCAGGATTCCCGGACAACAGCGTCCGGCGCGGATGCGCCGCAGACCCTGCTCGACCAGGATGCGGTTATTGCGGTCCAGGATCACGACATCCGCGACCGTGCCGAGCGCGACCAGATCCAGCAGCTCAGCCAGATTCGGCGCGACCCGACCGGCCTCGAACCAACCGGTCTCGCGCAGATGGGCGCGCAGCGCGGCGAGCAGATAGAAGACCACGCCCACTCCCGCCAGATGCTTGCTCGGAAAGGCGCAATCGGGTTGATTGGGGTTGACGATGGCCGCGGCGTCCGGGAGCTGGTCGCCGGGCAGATGATGATCGGTGACCAGCACCGGAATGCCCAACTCGCGCGCTCGTGTAACGCCGGCGATGCTGGCGATGCCGTTGTCGACCGTGACGATAAGATCCGGGCGCTGCGTCAGGGCCGCCTCGACCACCGCCGGACTCAGTCCATAGCCAAAGGCGAAGCGGCTCGGCACCAGATAGGACACCCGCGCCGCGCCCAGCGCACGCAGACCGCGCACGGCGAGCGCGCTGCCGGTGGCGCCGTCCGCGTCATAATCGCCGACGATCAGCAGATGACCGCCGGCGCGGAGCTGGTCCGCGAGCAGCGCCACCGCCCGGTCGAGTCCGTGCAGCGCGCCCATGGACTCCAACGCGCCGAGCCCCGGCGCGGCCTCGCCCGCATCGGTCAGGCCGCGATTGGCATAAAGCGCGGCGAGCAGTTCCACGGGGTTTCGGGCGACGGCGATGTCGGCATGGTTCGGAATGCGGCGGATCTGGATGGGCGTCACGGGCGTCTGATGGACCTGATCGGTAAGGCGGTGTTCGGAAACGACGATCCCGATTTTTTGCACGACGGAGGCGCGTGCGACATCGAAGATTCGCTGGCGGATTGGCGAATGTATCCCTTTGGAATACCGCCGGCTAACTTATCGCGTGCCAGCGGCATTGGCAATCTGACGTTTGTCGTCCGGGTTCGTGGTGAGCTCGAACCGCCAACTATCGATGTCCCGCGTCGGCGATCCGGCCATCCAGGAAATGGATGACCCGGTGCGCATAGGCGGCCATCTCGGCCTCGTGGGTGACCATCAGCACGGTGATCCCCTGATCGCGGTTGAGTCCGGTCAGCAGTTCCATGATCTCGTGACTGCGGGCGGTATCGAGGTTGCCGGTGGGCTCGTCGGCGAGCAGCAGGCTTGGCTGGGTGACGATGGCGCGTGCGATGGCGACCCGTTGCTGCTGACCGCCCGACAGCTCGCCCGGCGTATGGTGCTCCCAGCCGGTGAGTCCGACCCGTTCCAAGGCCTGGCGCGCGCGGGTATGCCGCTCGGCGTGAGGGGTGCGGCGATAGATGAGTGGGAGTTCGACATTTTCCAGGGCCGAGGTCCGGTTGAGCAGATTGAAGCCCTGAAAGACGAAGCCGAGATAATGACGGCGCAGCAGCGCGCGCCGATCGCGGTCCAGGGACTCCACCGGCACCCCGCGAAAGCGATAGGAGCCGCCGCTCGGAGTATCCAGGCAACCCAGAATATTCATGGCGGTGGATTTGCCGGAACCGCTCGGCCCCATCACGGCGACGAATTCGCCCTGACGAATGATGAGATCCACCCCGTCCAGCGCGCGCATCGCTGCCAGCCCGCTGCCATAGACCTTGGCGACCTGCCGGAACTCGATCAATGGCGCAGGATCGCCTGCGGTGGAGGTCGCGTCGGGCCGATTCACGATGCGCGTCCCGGACGCTCGACGTCCACCAGCACCGGAGTGCCTGGGTCCAGCGGGTCGCCAAGCACCTCCGTCATGACCCCGTCGGTGAGGCCAATCTTGAAGGTGATCGGGGCCGGCTCGCCATCGCGCAGAATCCAGACGCGCCCTTCCTTGCCGTTGCGCTGACCGATCTCGGTCTGCCGCTTGGATCTCGGCGGGCGTCTTGGCAGTAAGAGCCCGACCAGATTCGGACCGCTCTGTTCCGCCTTGGGCTGGGGCGGCGTGAAGCGCAGGGCCAGGTTGGGAACCAGCAGTAGACCCCGCTCCTCGCGCACCAGGATATCGGCGGTCGCCGTCATCCCCGGACGCAGCGACAGATCGGCGTTATCGACCGCCAGCAGGGCGGCGAAGGTCACCACGCCATTGACCGTCTCCGGCGCGAAGCGCACCTGAGTGATCGTCGCCGGGAAGGTCCGGTGCGGATAGGCGTCGACCGTGAAGGTCGCCGACTGACCCTCCGCGACCTGTCCCACATCCGCCTCGTCCACCGCCACCTTCAGTTCCATCTGCGTGAGATTTTCGGCCAGGGTAAAGAGCACCGGCGTTTGTAGCGAGGCGGCGACGGTCTGCCCCGGCTCGACCACGCGATTGAGCACGATGCCGTCGATGGGCGAGCGGATGATCGTCTTTTCCAGGGTTCGCCGATCGGCATCGAGTTGCGCCCGCGCCTGGTCGACCTTGGCACGGGCCACCGCCAGCGCGGCGCTCGCCCGCTCGGCCGCCGCGACCGCCGTGTCGAGTTCCTCCGGCGAGGCGAGACGCTTGGCGACCAGATCGCGCGTGCGCCCTAGTTTGTTGGCCGTCTCGTTGACCGTTGCCTGGGCCTCGTCGACCTGCGCCTTGGCCAATTCCAGCGCCGCCGCGGACTGACGCTCCTTCGCCTGCGATTGGTCCGGATCCAGCCGGGCCAGCACCTGTCCGCGCTTGACCCGAGCGTTGAAATCGACTTCCACGCTCTGGATGGTGCCCGACACCTCGGTGCCGACATCGACCTGGATCACCGGCTGCAACTGTCCGGTCGCCGTCACCTTGACGGTCAGATCGCCGCGTCGCACCTCTGCCGTTTTGAAACCGATCCGATCGCTTTTTTGGCTCCCCATCAGGAGCGTGCCGGCCAGGGTCAGTCCGAGTCCAGCCAGGGCGGCCAGCCAGAACCAACGGAAACGTCGGCCCGGCCGTCGTCCATCAAGGCCGATTCGTTCGGCGACCGTGGTGTCGTGGGAGTCTCCCTCTAGGGTCATGCGTATACTCCAAATGGATGCCAGACCACCGACCGTCAGGGTTCATGGCGGACTAGGACAGGCTATGCTCGAATCATGAAAAAATTGAGGATCCAAACCGCATCCAGCGGCCTGGAGAAGATTCAGAGGTCGGATCAAGCGGATCGCCGGCCCGCGAGACGTACCGCACGGCTCCACGATGACAGAAGACAAGGCGCGCGGTCACGCATAGTCATCGATACCAACGAAGGCGCGAAGATCCTCGCGGACCTGCACCCGTTGAGCGGATTCATACGCCAAGAGCGCGCGCCGCGTATGGGGATTGCCCGCCGCCAGTCGGATCGGATCGGCAGCGCGCAGACCGAGAGACATCGGCTCCGCCTGCTGAATATTCGGCACGGCACGAGGGGTCAAGGGCACCTGCGTCCGCGCCTGCGACGGAACGAAGGGGATCACCCGAGCATCCCTTTCCAGCCGCTGCTCCACGGGCAGCGGATAGGAGGACGGAATCAATAAACCGGGGATCTGCATCTATCACCATGTTTGGCGCCGATGGCCAGACGAAGGAATGGCGCAGCTTGAGTATCGTATGAAATGCGCCACCTTACCGACATCCGTTTCAGGCGCTAACCGTTCGAGGACTGACCGCATGACGAATCAATGGCGAGAATTTCTCACCGCACGCAATGCCTATCTCGAAGACGACGGCGGCATCCGCTTTCCCAAGGTCGCTGGTCCGAGGGACAGCCGGTTGTTCGACCTGTCGCATCTGGGGCTGATCGCGGTCCGCGGCGCGGACGCGGACGCCTTCCTGCAAGGCCAGTTGACCAACGACATTCGCGAAGTCTCCGCGACCCATACTCAGTTTAGCGGCTACTGTAGCCAAAAGGGGCGCCTCCTGGCGAGTTTTCGGGTCATGCGCATCGCCGATGCACTCTATCTTCAGACACCCGCCGAGCGGCTACCCGACGCACTCAAACGCTTGCGCATCTTCATTCTGCGCAGCAAGGTGACCCTGGAAGACGCGAGCGACGATCTGATTCGCATCGGTATCGCCAGCGCTCGCCTCGCGGATCTGCTCGCCGGTCAGGGTCTTATACTGCCGGAACGCGACAACGCTTGCGTCAGCAACGAGACGCTGTCCGTGATCCGACTCCCTGGGGCGATCCCGCGTTGCGAGATCCTCGGTCCATTCCCGGCCATCGGCCAACTTTGGGACGGACTCGCCAATCAAGCCCCGCCCGCCAACCGCCTCGACTGGACGCGGCTCGATATTCAGGCGGGAATTCCCAATGTCTACAACCGGACCGCCGAGGTCTTCATCCCGCAGATGATCAATCTGCAATTGATCGATGGCGTCAGCTTCCACAAGGGCTGCTATACCGGCCAGGAGGTGGTCGCGCGCATGCAGCATCTGGGCAAACTCAAACGCAGGATGTATCTCGCCGAGGTCGACGCGCCCGCGCCGCCGCAACCGGGCGAGGAACTCCACGCGTCCTCCAGTACCTCCCAGCAAGCCGCGGGTTGGGTGGTCGATGCCGCGCCCCTCGACGCTGGACGTCATGCGCTGCTCGCGGTTGTCGAGGTCAGCGCGGCCGAGGGCGGCGAGGTGCGACTTGGCGACCAGGGACCGGTACTGAGCCTGCAAGCGCCGCCCTATGGGTTTCCCGAATCCTGACGTCCGGCACGCACGGAAGTACTCGCCGCGATGCAAAAACGAACCGTCGCACCTCATCACCTATCACATTCTGGCAAACTGCCGCTCAGAGGGTGTAGACAAAAATAATTGAGCTGCTATTTGTATACCAGTCTACAACTGAGCTGGTGTGCGCTGATGTCGAAAGCTGGTCGTCCCCCCAAGATTCACGAGGCGGAGCAAGCGGTATTGCGTCAAATTGTCACGGATCGCCCGACCTCCACGCTGTCAGAGATTGCCCGGGAACTCGCGGCACGGACGGGAATCGAGGCTCATGAAGCAACGATTCGCAAGTCCTTGCGGGAGGCGGGCGTCACGCGCCTCCGGGGCGAGAGTGGTCTCGAGGCGCAAGCGCGCGCAACGCCGCGTCGGTATGGGTATACGGATGCGCATCGTCGCCACGACCCCGACCAAAGCTACCCAAGTTGTCTGACCGATGCGGAGTGGGACTTGGTCGCCGCTCTCTTTGAGATGCCGGGCGGGCGGGGTCAACCGCCCCGCGTGTCGCGCCGGAGCATCCTGGAGGCGTGTTGCTACGTGGTGCGCACGGGGTGCGCGTGGCGGATGCTGCCGCACGATTTCGCGCCTTGGCAGAATGTCTACAAGACGTTTCGCCGTTGGAGTGCGGCTGGGAAGTTTGAGCAGATGCATGATCGACTGCGGGGGCAATGGCGCGAACGCGAGGGGCGTGAGATCGCGCCGACGGCGGCGGTGCTGGATGCGCAATCGACCCGCGGCTCGCCGCAGGGTGGACCGAGCGGCTTTGATGCGGGCAAGCAGGTCAAGGGGCGCAAGCGCAGCCTGGTGGTCGATACCTTGGGGTTCGTGTTGGCGGTGAGCGTGGTCGCGGCCAATCTTCAGGACCGCGATGCCGCCTCGGGCGCCGTCGCTGACGCGGCCGCCAAGTACCCCCAGACTCAACACGCTGTTTGTCGATAGCGCCTACGCCGGTCAATTTGCCCAAACCACCGAGCAGGCCCACGCGATCCGCGTGGAAGTCGTGCGCCATCCAGCCAACAAAAGCGTTGGCTCCTGGCACGTGGACGGGGCGCCTGACCGAGTGGTGATCGCCAACGCCGACGGCTTCGTTCCGCTGCCGAAGCGCTGGGTTGTCGAGCGCACCCATGCGTGGAATGAGCGTGCCCGTCGATTGATCATGCATCATGACCGTCTGCCAGCGGTCTCCGAAACCTGGGTTTGGCTGGCGGAGGCGCGCATCCTGCTGCGGCGGTTGACCACAACGGTTTGATTTTGTCTACACCCTCTGAGGAAGGGGCGGCCAATCTCGGCTTCGCGGGCCAGCAGGTGGTGTTGGAGCCGCTCCTGGCCTGGCTGCCGTCCGGGGCGCGCGTGCTGCTATCGGCGGACCGGTTCTATCCGTCGGCGGGCCTGTTCGGGTGGCTCCAAGCCCGGGGCTGGAGCGACCGGCTGCGCCTGAAGAGCAACGTGCTAACGGATACCGGGCAGGGCGATGAGACGACGACGGGCGCGTTGGCACACGGGGTGACGGAACGTTACTTCACCGGTGTGCGCCTGTTTGCGCAGGGGGTGATCACGAACCTCGGGATCCTGCACGAGGATGGCCACCCCGAGCCGTGGATCATTGCCATGGACGCCGCCCCGACACGGGCAAGCGTGCTTGACGACGCTGCTCGCTGGGCCATCGAACCGATGTTCTCCGACGTCAAGGGCCGGGGCTTCGACTTGGAGGATTCGCAACTCCAGCATGCCGAGCGTTTGGAGCGACTGGTGCTCATCATGGCCTTGGCCATGTACTGGTGTGTTCGCGCCGGCCGAGACGAGGGGCTGAACGATCCGACACCACTCGAAAAAAAGTCCAGGCGCAGAACGACCCCGCGCATTGGAGCTTCAGGAAACTCTATCGTAGCCTGGTCTCGTGGTTCACGCGCGGCCTGCGCCGTCTGAAGCGGTGCCTTCAAAACGACCTCCCGTTGCCCGCTTTTCATGCCCGTGAGTAACTGATAGGTGATGAGCCGTCGCACCTCGAACCGCCGACGCTTGCGGCACTGTGTTAGCATTTCACGGGTAACCAAATTTTTGGCTCGACGCATAGGCTGCGTCGCTCGATCCGTTATTTGTGCGAGGGGCTTTTAGGTGAACGTGCGTTTTTTTGCCACAATCTGTTGTTTTGCGCTGATCGGTCCAGGATTCTCCGGGTGTGCGGTCAATCCACCCAGAGAGGCGGAGCCCGCCGTCGCGGCGGAACCAATAAATCTTGATCGTTTGCCGCAAATCATGCTGCCTGGCGCGATCCGCTCGGAGGTCAAATCGTTCGCGATGGGCGCGGCTCGCAGCAAGGGCTGGGGCATTGCCGAGTCATCGACCGACCGCCTGGTGGTCCATCGCCCGATCGACGCGACCGCATTGGCGACGGTCGCGTCCGGTGCCCCCGGTCCGGCGGTCGGCCCCGGCTCGCGGCTCGAAGTCACCTCGTATTTCATCGAGCAGTCCGGCGGGGTCAAGGTCGCGAGCAAGGCCGAGCTGGTGAACCCGACACCGCGCGAAAAGGGGCCGACACGCACCGATTACACGGAAAACTTCCGGGATTCGCTCACGCAATCCCTGACCTCCCTGCGGAACTCCTGGTCGGAAAATCGTGGCCGGATCGCCCGCGCCACCCCGCCGGCGGATGGCTGGGCGGATGCCTGGGGCAACCGGCCGACCGGCGCCGCCGCGAGCGCAAACCCGGCATCCGAGCCGGCAACCCGCGACAACGGCCAAACCGAGGCAATCCGAACCGTACAACCACAGCCACCGAAACAGCCCGCGCCGCCGGTCTACGCAGCGCAGCCCGCTCCGCAACCGGTCACGGAATCGAACCCCCAACCCAGCCAATGGATCGCCGAACGGCCAGCGCCTCTGCGTTCCGCTCCCGAACCGCGCTATCTCGCCGCAGGCGCGGCTCCGGTCGTGGATGCGACGACGAATGCCCCCGCTGCCACGTCCGCGACCAGCGCGCCCGCTGCCCCGAAGCCACCCAGCGCACCCCCGAACGCCATCCCTCGCCAGGACAACATGATGGCGCTCCCGAGCCGCTCGCCGGTCGCCGGCTCCGTCAGTTGGGCCGCCTACGCGGAACAGTACGCACGTCAACGCGGTTGTCAGGTGGGCGGACTGGGCACCGAACTCATCGAATCGCGCACGGATGGCGAAGTCCACAAGGTTCCCTGCGTCGGTAGCGACAGTTTCCTGGTCAAGTGCCAGAACGGAACCTGCCAGGGGCTGTTATAACCGCGACGGCGCGCTGGCCCATCCAGCGCGCCACTCGCTTCAACGTCAGTCATAAAGCGTGAACGGTTGGCATCTCAAGCTCTTGGCGACAGGGCTTCTGCTGTTGCACCTCGCCGACTCCCAGGCGCTGCAAAATCCCGCGGTCTTGCTCTTCGGAGCCACCTTGACGGACGCCCGCGCGTTCGCCGTCGAACACGCCTCGCGTCGGGGCTGGAGCATTCGGGAAGTGACCGCGAACGCGGCCCTGTTCGAGCAGGTTCTCGACGGCGAGGAAACGGACGCCATCCTGGTCGTCCAGCGTCTGCTCCGAATCCGCGCGGAATTTGCCGAGGAGTCGGATGGCGTTCGCGTCTCTCTGCGTGCCGAGGAGGTGGAATGGCCGGAGACGGATCGGGAGTGGATGGCGGATGTCACGGGGCGCTATGCCGACAACTTGGCGAACGCGCTGTCATCCTTGCGAGCCAAATGGGATGCCTGGCGCGGGAATTCCGCCAGCCTGCCCAACGCGCCGTCATCCCGCTTTCACGGCGGCGTTCCGCCTGATTCCAGCCGGATGGCAGCCGAACCGATCGGCACCTGGGCCTATGCCGCGGAACGCTACGCCCAGAGTCGCGGGTGCGAACTGACCGAACGGGCGACGCAACTGGAATCGAACGGCCAGGATTGGGAACGACACTGGGTCTTCTGCCGGGACGGCTCCCGGATCAGCGTGCGGTGCCGTTACGGAGACTGCACGACCGGTCCCTGAACCCCGCCATGCGTTGCGCATTCTCATTGGTCGTCGGCCCCAAGCCACGGAGAATACCCCAGCATGAAACTCACACACTCCATCGCTTTCGCCATCGCCCTGGCGGGCCTCGCCGCCTGCGGGCCGTCGGATTCATACAACGCGTCGGGCAGCGCCGGCGCGGCCCTGCTCGAGGTCGCCGAACAAGGCGATCTGAATGCCCTGGACCAACTGCTCGCGAAGCATCGTCAACCCGACGTTCGGGACAGTTGCGACTGGACACCGCTCATGAAGGCCGCGCTCTACGGACATACGCCGGTCGTCGCGCGCCTGCTCGATGCCGGCGCCAGCGTCGACGCCATGGACAAGGGCGGCTACACCGCCATGATGCTCGCGGCCTCGAACAATCACGCCGAGGCTCTGGATCTGCTCTTGAAGCGCGGCGCCATGGTCGACCATCAGGAGTCCACCGAGGGCTGGACCGCCCTGATCTGGGCCGCCAAACAGGGCCACGCCAGGAGCGTCGAGACCCTGCTGCGTCACCGCGCCGACCGCACGCTCAAGGACTTCAAGGGCAAGACCGCCCTGGATTGGGCCAGCGAGGGCGGATACGCCGAGGCGCTCAGTCTGCTTCAAGCGGCGGATCAAGCTCAGTCATCGGTCAGATAAGCGATTCGGGCTTGGAAAATCCTGAACCGCGACGCGGAAGACACGCAATCCTTCTTGGACCGGCGCCCTGTCCGCGCTAAGCTTCGCGAATGCCGAGTCTGCGCGAAAAACTGGCGGAACATGGATTCGAGTCCAACGACGACTACGAATTCCAGCTCAGTTGTCTTCTCGAAAGCCCCGCGCGCGGAGTGCGGACACTCAACATCGAAGGCGATGGCGAGCGCCGCAAAACGGCCTTTGCCAACGCACTGGCCCACGCGCTGGGCTATCCTCATATTCTCTACCACGATTTTACCGACGCGCATCCGCCGCTGCCGGAGGTGATCCTACCGCCAAGCCGCGATGAGCTGGGCCGCGAGGAGCCGCCGATCGACCCGCTGGATCAGATCGTCAGCGAGGCCTGCGCCCAGAGCGAGGGCGAACCGACGGTGCTGATTCTCGACCAACTGCAGGCGGCCGATTTCCGCGAACATATCCGCATCCATCGTTTGGTCCGTAACGCCTCCTGGACCGTCCTCGATGGCCGCTATTTCGCGAATCCGCGCCATCTGCTGCTGTTCCTGATCTCGGAAGAACCGCTCTATCACGCGCTGCAGAAAGAGAGTTTCCGGGTCTGGATCGGCCGACTGTCGGAACGTCAGGCGAGTTATCGTCCGAGCGATTTCGGCCTCGACGAAGCTGGCCAGTCACTCTTCGACGCACTCGCGGAGCTGTTTCGGGCGCTCGATAGCGCGCCGACCCGCAGCGAATTCACGCATCTCCTGCACGATCTGCAACTCCATGCGCGCACGGTCGAGCATCTGCGGCTGAGTCTCTATGGCCGGATCGAGGGGGTCGACCGCCGAGCGCTCACGGCCCCGTCACTGGCCGAACACCTGGCCAGGGTCATCGCCGCGGCCCAGGTTTTTTCGACCCACAAAGCCCCGCGAGGGGCGGATGATTCCGAGGCGACACCATGAATCGAAAACAACGCATCGAAGAAAAACTCAAGGCTGCTCTGAGCCCCATCCTGCACCTGGATCTCGTCGACGAAAGCTACATGCATGCGGTCCCGGCGGGAGCGGAATCGCATTTCAAGGTGCTGGTGGTCAGCGAGACATTTGAAAACATCCCGGTGATCGAGCGCCATCGGCAACTGAATCAACTCCTTGCCGACGAGCTTCAAGGCGGACTGCATGCGCTCACGCTCCATACCTGGACGCCGGAGGAATGGTATGCGAAAGGTGGAGCCCCCGAATCGCCCCCCTGCATGGGGGGCTCGAAAGCGCGTTAGACGAGTTTCGGGAAATCGCCTTAACGGTCGAACCGCAGCCGTTCGTAGCAAGGCACTCGGCGGCCTGCCTGAAGCCGTTCGTGGCGAGGCGCCCACCCTTCCTGAAGCCGTTCGTGGTGAGGCACTCGAACCATGAACGGCTTCACGCGCCGAGGCCCGGATTTCCCGTCCGTCCCATTCGACTGGGCTCATGACAGGCTTCGAGTGCCTCAGGACGAACGGGAAATCCTCCGAGCGTTTGACCGCCAGGTTATCCAACCGCCAAAATTCCTGACGCCCCCCGCCTGAAGCCGTTTGTGGCGAAGCACTCGCCCTTTCCTGAAGCCGTTCGTGGTGAGGCACCCACCCTATCCTGAAGCCGTTCGTGGTGAGGCACTCGAACCACGAACGGCTTCACGCTCCGAGGCTGCGGATGTCCCATTTTCTCCATGCTTCAGTTCCCTTCGGCTTGGCTCAGGGCAAGTCGCACAGGTAAACCCGCCTCAATCCGAGTTCAGGGCGGCGGCGTCTCGTCGACCAACGAGGGTTGCCGCTCGAAGTATTCCCGCGTCAGGCGAAAGACCACCGGACTGAGCAACAGCAGCGCGATCAGGTTCGGAATCGCCATCAGCGCATTGAGGGTATCGGCAACCAGCCAGATAAAATCCAACTGAAGCAGCGTGCCCACGGGAATCATGAGCACCCAGAGCAGACGGAACGGCGTGATGGCGCGCTCGCCGAACAGATACTCGGCGCACCGCTCGCCGTAGACACTCCAGCCAAGGATGGTGGTAAACGCAAACAGCACGAGCCCCAACGCCACGATGTAGGAACCGACCCCCGGAAGCGACTGCTCGAAGGCCGCGGTGGACAGCGCGGCACCAGTCAATCCCGAGGTCCAGGCGCCGGAGACCACGATCACCAACCCGGTGATGGTGCAGATAATGAGGGTGTCGATGAAGGTGCCGATCATGGCGACCGTCCCCTGCGCCACCGGATCGTCGGACTGGGCGGCGGAGTGAGCGATCGGCGCGCTACCGAGTCCGGCCTCGTTGGAGAAGATCCCGCGCGCCACGCCAAACTGAATGGCCGCGGCGACGCTGGCGCCGGCGAAACCGCCCGCGGCGGCCGTGGGCGAGAATGCCTGAATAAAGATCAGCTCCAGCGCGGGTCCGATCTGATCCAGATTGGTCGCCAGCACCACCAGCCCGCCGATCACATAGGTGACCGCCATGAAGGGCACCAGCGCCGCGGAGACCTCGCCGATGCGCCGGATTCCGCCGATCAGCACCAGCCCGGCAAACGCCGCCATCACGACCCCGCTGATCCAGAGCGGGACGCCAAAGGCGCTCTGCGCCGCGTGCGCCACCGAATTGGCCTGCACCGTGTTGCCGATACCAAAGCCGGCAAGCAGTCCGAACAGGGCAAAGGCGGTAGCCATCCAGAGCCATTTCCTGCCCAGTCCGAGCTTGATGTAATACATGGGGCCGCCGAGATGGTTGCCCTGCCCGTCCACCTCGCGGTAGTGCATCGCCAGGACGGCCTCGGCGTACTTGGTCGCCATGCCCACCAGCGCGGTGCACCACATCCAGAAGAGCGCGCCCGGACCGCCCAGAAAGATCGCCGTCGCCACCCCGGCGATGTTGCCGGTTCCGACCGTGGCCGACAGCACGGTCATGAGTGCCTGGAAAGGCGGGATATCGCCCTCCCCCTGTGCCACGCGGCCCCGCCAGAGCATGCGGAAACCGAACCCAAGTTTGGCGAGCGGCATGAAGCGCAGCCCGATCATCAAGAAAAAACCGGTGCCCAGAATCAGCACCAGCATTGGCGGTCCCCAGACGAAACCGTTCAACGCGCCCACCCACGCCGTGATCACTTCCACATCGATCCTCCAGGATTCAACAATGCCAATGAAACGCGCGTCACTATACAAGATAAAGAGCGATCGACGGCCAAGTCGCCCGCAAGCGGGCTCCTACGCACCTCGTAGGAGCCCGCTTGCGGGCGACGCCGATACCGGGGGAGGTTGTTTTTGGAATGTTTTGTGCGGGCGCCGCGACAGCGGTCGGGGTGAATCCCCCATCTCGCCTCAGTGCCCGTCTTCGAGCAGGAAAAACCTCGGTCCGGCCAGCGGCGGGAGACGTCGGGGGTAGCCCCCGCCGACGCCCGAACCGAGTCAACCCAACAGCCGAAACGCGCCCGTCAGGACGCGCGCCGCAACATCTCCGGGATCGCATCCCAGCCGGACTTGATCTCGCGTAGCAGGCGACTCACTTCATCCAGCGCATCCAGATCGTTACGCGCGTTCCCTTCCAGCAAACGTCGATTCATGTACTCGTAGAGCGCATCCAGTTTTTCCGACAAGTCCACCCCCTTGCCGTGGTCGAGCGAAGCGCGCAGACCGTCGATAATCGCGATCGCCTGGCTCACTTTTTCGCCCTTAACACGAATATTGCCCTGCTCCATCGCGCCCCGCGCCACGGCGATCCGCTCAAGCGCACCCTCGAACAACATTTGAATCAAGCGATGAGGGTTGGCGACGGACGCTTCCGCCATGTGCCCGGCCTGGCGATATTGATTCAATTCTCTGCGCATCGCGTACATGGTGTTCTTCACTCCCGACGAGTGGTTAAAGATAATCAATTGATCGACAAACAACTGGCGGCGGCTACGCCTTCTCGCTCAGACCGATCCCGCGCATGCCGCCGCCCTCGCGCACCTGCGCCATGAGCTTCAACGCCAGCTCGGACGGAATCTGGCGGATGACTTCCTTGCGATCGACATCCATGACGGTAATCACGACATGTCCGGTCTCGTCGTCCACGCTGAACTCCAGCGCGCGTTTCTGGTTCTGCAAAAAACCGTTGATCGACTCGACCGCCTGCTTCAGTTCGTTGGTGTCTGGTTGCGCCTGTCCTCGGCCGATCGTTTCCTCCCGCGCCGGGTTCCTCATTAGCGCAGGTTGTTCGGGCGCATTGGAAGACACTGGCGGCGGACTGGCAACCGACTGACCATCGGTGCGTTTCGCCTCCAGTTGCGCGGCCGAAGGCACTGTTTTGGCAGTCGCCCCGACTAGGGATGGAATCGTTTCAATCATGAGGACATCCTCATCATTCGCGGGCAAGCGACAACCAGGATCGAACCGGAAACATTCACCTTATCAAGTCGCTCCGCGATGACCAACCGATCTCGGCTCTTCCGATTCCCCGCCAGGGAGTTGGCGTGGCCGTGCTCCGCTCATGATGAAGGTAACGGCAGGCGAACGGGATTCTTGAGCCGGGGCATGTACGTTTGAATTCCGGAGCGACACCCGACCGCGCATCCTTGCGGAGATAGCTGAACGGTTAGCGGCAGGCCGCGTTCTTGGTGGGACGGTCGATGGGTTGCTCAGTCGCGCGACCCATCTTCCGCAATGGAGATCAACTTGACGATGCGGTAAAGGGCAATCGATCGACCAGACCCTCCAGTTGGCTACCGGTGCCCTGGAGACTGTTGACGATATTCTCCATCGCGGTGAACTGGGCGAGCAGACGGGCGGAGACGCCTTCCATGCGACGATCCAGTTTGGTCTTGTTCTCGTCGAGACCGTCGAGCTGAGTCTGGATGCCGTCCTCGCGGGTCTTGACGATGCCGGTGGAGCCGAGGAAGTTGTCTATCAGTTTGGACAGCTCGCCAGCGAAGCCGCGCGAGAAGCCGATCTCGAAGCCAGCCGTCCCGCTGGCCTCGCTCTGGGCCTTGGCCCCGGCGCTCACGCTCAGATTCAATCCATAGGCTTTAGAGTCGATGTCGGGCAAGAGCACGTTACCGGCGCCGAAACCGGCCACGCCGTCGATGCTGCCGGCCACGTCGACACCCCTGGTTCCGGTCATGGCCAGACCGATGCCCAATTTCGCCATGTCGTCGCCGGTCTCGGTAAAGGCCACCGCGGATGCCGCGCCGCCCGTGCGCGAAACGAAGCTGAAGGCGTTGGTCGCGGGATCGTAGGTAACATCCAGCCCGCCGACCGATGCCACATTGGCGTCGGCATTGATCTGCGTCTGGAGATCCGCGCGCAGGGTCTCGGCGTCCGTGTAGGTGCCGCTGAGCTGGAGCGCACCCGATGCCACCCCATTGACACTGAGCTTGAAGCTGTAATCCCCGGTCGCGGCATTCAGCGGCGTGGTAAAGGTCTCGGTTGCCGCATCGAAAGACTCCTGACTCACCGCATCCCCAACGATCCGCGCCTGCGTGAGCGCGATGCCCAACGCGCCCAGACTGGCGCCGGTCTCGGTGAACTTCACCTGAGAGATCGCGCCGTAGTCGCGCGAGGTGAAACTGAAGCTATCGGTCGTGTCGTCGTAGCCGACATCCAGCGCAATACCCGCCGCCTTCAGACTGGCATCGCCATTGATCCGTGATTGCAGATCGGCGCGCAGATCGTCGGCCGAATTGTAGGTTCCGTTCAGCTCGATCAGATTGGAGTTCGTCCCATCCACATTGATCTTAAAGCTGTAGGCCGCGCCGGCGGCGGTCAAGGGCGTGTCGAATTTATCCGTGCCCGCATTGAAACCGCCAACAGTGATCGGCGTGCCCTGGGTCTGTCCGTGCGTCGGATCGCGGTCGATCTTGACGGCATAGGTTCCGGCGGTCGCGCTCGCGGCAAAGGTGCCTTGATTGACCTTGACCGCGCTGTTGGCCGAGGTCGTCTTGCTCGCGAACAGTTCCCCGATCAAGTCGAAATTCTTCGCGAAGGCGTCGGTGAATTCGTCCTCGCTGATGCTGAGCGAGCCATCCCGCTCGGTGCGAATGCCGACATTGGTCAGCGCCGTGAAGCCGCTCGCGATGCCCGGCACGGCACCGCCGATCTGCTCGCGCAGACGGCTGATCGCGGTCCGCGCCGCACTGTCGCCGGCCAGATCGCCGCGCACCAGATTGTTATCGTCGTCGCGGGAATAGCCGATCAGCTTCTGGGTGGTTTCCTGAAAGGCGTTATAGGCCTCGACGAAGCCGCGCACCGCCTCCTCCGCCGAGCCCTTGTCCGCCGTGACCGAAAAGTTCAGGCTCTCGGTGGAGATCTTATTAATGGTGAAGGCGAACCCCTGGATGACATCGTCGATGGAGTTGCTCTCGCGCGTCACCGCGAGACCATTGATCTTCAGGCTGGCGTCCGCGCCCTGCTGGGTCTCGGCCACCTGGTCGAACTGCGACTCGTTGAAGGCAAAGGCGTTCAGGCTCGTATCGTCAACGCTGACGCGCAGGGCATTGGACACGCCCGAGGGCGCGGTCAGGGTGAGCTGATACTGGCCGTCGACCTTCAGCACCGCCGCCTGCACGCCCGCATTCTGTGCGTTGATCTTCGCGGCGATGCTGTCGAGCGAGTCCGTCGCCTCCACCTCGATCGAGAGCGCGGCACGCTCGGCGTTGGTGGCGAAGCCGGTCGGCTCATCGGATCCGTTGTAGGTCCACTCTCCGAAGCCGATCGTCAGATTCCCGGACTTGCCGAGCGCGCCATCGCGCTCGTCCTGGGCCTGGGTCGCCAATGAATGGGCGCTTGCCACCGCCAGCACGTCGATCTTATAACTGCCGGTCTGGGCGCCGGGCGACACGCTATCGGCGGTAATGGCATCGGAGGTGGGCACCGCGACCGAGCGGGCATTGAAGATGTCCGCCGTCCCCAGCGACCCCATCGCGGTCTTGAGCGTATCGAGCGCGCTCTTGAGCTGGCCGTAGCCGGAAATCTGCGCCTCCAGCTTCTTCTGGCGGGTATCGATAAGTTGTTGCTGGGGCGCGCGCTCCACTTCGGTCAGTTGGGAGACCAGCTTGGCGATATCGATCCCCGATCCGGCGCCGAGCGAGCCGATGATGTTGGTATCCATGACGATCGCCCTCTTGACTCTGAACCGGCGGCAATGCCGCTAAGCCTTCTTGTTAAAAATCAACCCCGCCAAGCCATCGACATACTGCGCGAACTGCAAGGTCTCCTCGCTTGGAATCTGACGGATCAACTCCTTGGTCTGCGCATCCGTCACCTTGATCACCAGGCGCCCGGAGTCATCGTCAAGCTGAAACGACAGGGCCTGCTTACCGTTTTGCATCATCTCGTTGATGCGATCCACCGCCCGGGCGATCTGTTCGACCGAACCCGCTTGGTCTCTGTTGAGCGGATTGGCGTCGCCCGGACCCGTCGACGCTCGTTCGGCGGTCGCACTGGTCTGCGCCGCCGCCGTCGTTGCTGCTGCCTGATTGATTGGCGGCGTCGTTGCCTGGCTCGTGTCGCGTTGCGCGACCCGCGACGGCGTTGCAGCCGTCGACATTGGGCTGATCGCCGCGACATTGAAAGAATCACTGGCCATGATCTTGAATCCCTGGTTCGGCTGCTTTGGTATCGGATGGGCAGGGCGCGGCGTGCCCATCCCGCAAACCTCGGAGTGGGCAGGATGGGTTTCGCTAGCGCTCTACCCATCCTACTTTAGCTTACCGCAGGAGCGACAGCACCTGTTGCGGCGCCGAGTTGGCCTGGGCCAGCATGGCCGAGCTCGCCTGCTGCAACACCTGCGATCTGGAAAGCATCGCCGTCTCCGACGCGAAATCCGCGTCCTGGATGCGCGAGCGCGAGGCCGTGGCGTTCTGCGAGATACTGGACAGGTTGTTGATGGTGAAGTCCAGCCGGTTATTGACCGCGCCCAGGTCGGCGCGCACGTTGTTGACCTTTTCGAGGGCGTTATCGATGGCCACGATCGCCTTGTTCGCCCCCTCAATGGTCGAGATGTCGATGCTGGCGAGCGACTGGCCGTCCTTGCCGCCGCCGTAGGTACCCACGGTCAGGCCCGTTAACGCAAGATTGTCGTTCGTGCCCCGTTCGATCACGATCTCCTTGTCAGAGTGGAGCGTGAACTCCCCAACATAGGCCGTTGCCACGGCGCTATTGAAGCCGGCATTCGCGCCAGCGGTGATATTGGCGACGATATTGCGCCCGTCGTCGGCGATGAGCTGGACGCCGCCGCCCGTCGCCGAGCCATCCTCGCCGGTATCGATCGCCCGCACCCCGGTCTGATCCTTAATGGCGTTGATCGCGTTGACCAGCGACTGACGGTTGGCGCTCCGGGCGTCGTTGCCGGCGACCGAAGTGAAGCCGGTGATTTCGACCCCGTTGATGGTGCCGGATACGGCCGCGGTGGCGGTTGCCTGGACCGTCGTGTTCTTGGCGATGTTGGCGTTGACCGTCGCGGTCACCCCGGTCTTGTCGGAGACCAGATTGAAGGCCGCTGCCTTGGCGATGGCGCTGGCGTCTTGATTGAGCGTAGAGGCCGTGTCGTCGGTGGCGTAGGACGGACCCACCTGCACCCCGTTGACCAGCAGGTTGCCGGCCGCCATGGCAGTGGTCGAGTCGGCCAGATTCGAGGTGACCTGGGTGGCGGTGCCGCTGTAGGTGCCCTCGCTGAAGCCGGCATCCTTGGCGTTGCCGGTCGCGCCCGAGGCGATGGCGATCTCCTTGCCGCCGTCGGCCACCAGGGTGACGGTGCCGGTGGCGAGGGCGGAGGTCAGGGAGGCGCCAGCGAAACCGAGACCCGTGTTGGCTTTGGTCAAACTGCCCACGGTCTGGATCAGCGAGATATTGCGCCCGTCCGCCGCCGTCAGGGTGATACCGCCCATGTCGGTCCCGCTATCGACGGCGGTGACGCCCGTCTGCTCCGACACCAGATTGATGTCCCGGATCACGGCGGCGCGCGTGGTCGTCGTGTCGTCCGTGGTGGCCAGCGCGATGCTGACGCCATTGAGCTGAATGGTTCCCGTCGTGGCCCCGGCGCTCATACTGTTGCCGCCGAGCTTGGTCTCGCCCACCACCGCCGTGACGCCGGTCTGCGCGCTTTTTTCGTTGATCGCCGCCGCGGTCGCGATGGCGCTGCTGCTCTTGCCGTAGGCCGAGGCGGTATCGGAGGAGGAGGTGGCGCCGTCGATGGAGATGCCGTTGATGATCAGATCGCCCGCGGCCAAGACCCCCGCGTTCGTGGCGGACGCGGCCATGCTCACCGCCACATCGCTGGCGGCGGACGTCGTCGCTGCGGCCCCGGTGCCGATCCGGGTCACGGAGCCGATGCCCGCGGAGTCCGCCACGCCCAGGGAGGCTGCGTCCATGGTCCCGATGCTGACGCCGATGGTCTGATTGGCCTCGGCGCCAATCTGCAGTTTGACATCGACCGACGAACCGTCGAGCAGATTCAGTCCGTTGAAGTTGGTGGTCTCGGAGATACGGTTCAACTCCTTGACCAACTGCTGGGTCTCGGCGTTGAGGGTGGTGCGGTTGCCGCTGGTGTAGGTGCCGTTGGCGGACTGCACCGACAGTTCGCGCATGCGCTGGAGGATGTTGGAGGACTCGCTCAACGCGCCCTCGGCGGTCTGCACCAGCGAGATACCGTCGTTGGCGTTGCGCACCGCCTGATCGAGTCCCTTCACCTGCGAGGTCAGACGGCTGACGATGGCCGAACCCGCCGCGTCGTCCTTGGCGGAGTTGATGCGCAGACCGCTGCTCAACCGTTCCATCGACTGACTCAGGCTGGACTGGGACTTGGTGATATTGCGCTGCGCGTTCAGCGAGGCAACGTTGGTGTTGATAACCAAGGACATGACTGATCTCCTGTCGTTGACGAACCGGCGAACCGTTGGGCATCAGCGGCGGGCCGTGGGGGAATCGAATGGGTTCGCTCTCGGTATCGGCCACTGGGCTGAAATCTTTAACCCCGTCCCCGCGCAATCCCATCAAGGCAAGTTATCGGCCACTGCTATCTTTTCTCAAACGATCCAAGCGCCGGCTCGGCATAAAGCGTGACCGCAGTCACAAAACCAATGCCTTCCGAACGGGGCGAATACCCCAGCAATTCTCAGCCACACAACCAGAATGGATGACGGGAAGAGGACATTCTGGCCGCCTGGGACAAGCGCGTGGCGCTCGACCTCCCGGAACGCTATCTCCAAACCGCCGTCGCCACCGGGGTCGACGTGCGTCAGGAACGGTGGGACGAGTTGACGCATAGAAGGATTCTCCTGGCCGCAGTCGGATAACAAACCCCGGTGGCCCGCTGGCGAAGCACGGAATGCTCGCTCCCGCCAACGAAAATGGAAGAGGTTGGCCGCGCCGTGCAAACGGCTACGCAAGCGACAGGCTCGACCATTGACCGCCACCACCGTCACCGAGTAACAATGCAACACTGCGTCGCTTCGCTCCGACGGCCCGGCCGAATCGACGTGAAACCAGTAGGCGGATGCTCATGGAATCAACGGCCGGATGCCGGTGGAATGGGTGGCCGAATGGCTTGGAATGCGCAGTCCTACCGCAGCCAAGGGCGCAAGCGACTGATGACGCTCGGCGCCTACGGTGTTCTCACGCTGGATCTCGATACAGCGGCGGATGCGCGGCAAAGTTTCGGGAAAAATATCGCAACGTTCCTGCGCGGGAAACTCGCGAGAGACATCACCGTTCAAGATATCGAGAGCGTCCTGAGCAAAGTTCAGGAACGTGGCGCACTTGCCGTGGAGAGCAAACTCTTTCGGTTACTGCTGACCGGTCAGCGGCCGTCGAAGAAATCCTGGGTGCGCGATGGTCGCCTCGGCGCGGTTCTCCAGCAAAGCGCCTTGTCATGGCAATTGATCGTCAAGCTCTGCGGCAGTATAGACAGGTTTTTGAAGCGTTTGAGGCATGGCGTTAGCCGTCCCTTTTGAAAGAAAACCAGGACCAAATCCCAAACTACGCGCGGCACACTCTAACGGGGCGAGGATCGCTCACGAGACGTTTGAACCGTCGCCCACCCGACATGCAGACCTCTTCGCGTGCATTCAAAGACAGCATGGTGATGAAGCGGCTGCCGCCCAACAACGTCGGCGTACCGCCGTTGGCCGCGCAGACCGGCATGCCGCGCGACACGCTCTACGGCTGGCGCCGCGAGGCCCTGGGCCAAGCGCGTCAGCCAGCGTCCGCGGCGGTGCCGGCGGGGACGCTCGGCAGTGAGGCGAAGTTCGCCATGGTGATGGAGACGGCGCGCCTCAACGAGTTGGAGCTGGGGGCGTACTGTCGTGGCAAGGGCTGATTCGCCGCGCAGATCAGCGCCTGGCGCGAGACCTGCGCGCAGGCCAACGCGCCGTTGGCGAGCAATGCCGGCAAGCGCAGGCGTGCCTCGGGAGACAGCCCCTGCTGTTTGGCCTGCTGGTCGGTCCGGAACACCGGGCGCAGGGTCTCCAGGACGAAGGCGGCGTCATAGGCCTCCACGAACTTCCTTCTCCCATGAGGAATGCAGGAGGCGGCCTGCGTCGGATGCTCAGTGGGTCGATTGCGCGCCAGGGCATCGGACATTTGGATCAGGCGTGGCAGGGTCCGGTCTTGAAGAAGGCGATCGGGCCGTTGATCGTCTGCGCCACCACCCCGGAGGTAAAAACCCCGGTGCGCTGCGGCTTCGTCCCCGGGGGCAGCGCCTCGGCGCGCGCCTCAGCGGTGAAATAGCCAACGATCAAGCGATGACCGGCGCTCGGGAGGCTCGTTTCGCCCACCCATTAACAAAAGCTGTCATTCGTTGTCTTTAAGTTCAATGGGCCAATGGAGAACTAAAGCAGTTCCTCCCGCACCGGAAGGTCGGCAAACCGCTTGGCCACCATGGGCCTCGGCGATGGCCTTGACCACCGCCAAGCCCAGGCCACTCCCGCCGCTAATCCGGGATCTCGATGGGTCACCACAACGAAACGCCTCGAATACTTGAGCAGCGATCTCCGGCGCAATGCCGGGGCCGTTGTCCTCGACGCTCACATGACAGACACCTTTCGAGACGTTGGCGCTAACGCGCAATTCCCCAGGCTCCGCATATTTGAGGGCATTTTCCAGCAGCGCAATGAGCGCCTGGCGGATGCGAAATGCGTCGCACACGACTTGAGTTTGTTCGCTCACTTCGACGTGAATGCGAAGGCCTCGGGTTTCCAAGCTGCTAGCGAACGCATGAACGACAAGTGAGATTTCCTGAGCTAGGTTGGCCGGTGCCAGATCTAACTTCAAATGGCCACTTTCGTTGAGGCTGAGCACACGCAGATCCTCGATCAATCGACCGAGCCCCTCCACCTGGCGCAGCAGCCCACTGAACACCTCGCTGGTGGGGGCAAAAACCCCTTCCGCCAATCCCTGCAGGCGCCCGCGCAGAATCGTGAACGGTGTACGCAGTTCATGGGCGACGGCAGCGTTCCAGAACTCCTGCTCACGGGTCACGCTCTGCAAGCGTTCGGCCATGGTGTTGAAGTCGCGCACCAGCTGGGCCGTCTCGCCCTGCGCATGCTCATCCAGGGTTGCGCGAGCCTGCAGGTTGCCTTGTGCAACTTCGCGCAGGTTGTGAACGACCGAATTCAAGGGGGTAAGAATGCGGCGCGAGAGCCTAATCGCCACGTAACCAGCCATGGTCAGTGAGGCGATTGTCGTGCCCAGGATCCAGGTCAACTCGATACGTGACGGAACCCAGGTTTCGGAGATGCTGTCAGGCAGATACTTGGAGATGAGCGCATAGAAAACGTACGTGCCGACTATTGAGAGCAGGATGATGCCCAGGGCCATCACGATCAAGGATCGAATGATCTGCCTGCGCAACCCCGGCGACTGGCTCACGCGTCACCTCCGAAACGATACCCCACGCCCCGTACACTTGCCGGGACGTTGGGAATCCCCAGACTCTCCAGTTTCTTGCGCAGCTTGCTGATGTGGCTGTCCACCGTCCTTTCCTGCGTGTCGCCCTCGGGTAAACAGGAGAAAAGCAACTCGGCACGGCTGAACACGCGCCTGGGCGAACGCATGAGGCTGGTCAGAATCTTGAACTCCGTAAGGGTCAGCTCCAGTACGCGGTGCTGGCCATCGACATCCACGCTGGCTTCATGGTTGTCCAGGTCGATCTGGAACACGCCGACACGCAGCAGACTTGCGCCGTCGGCCCCCGTTGCCTTCACGCGCCGCAACACCGCCATAACCCGCGCGACGACCTCGGCTGGATTGAAGGGTTTGACCACATAGTCGTCCGCGCCAATGCGCAATCCCACCAGCTTGTCGATGTCCTGGTCGAGTGCTGTGAGCATGATGACCGGTGTTTCACCGCGATGGCGAATCTCGCTGAGCACCTGCCAGCCGTCCATGCGTGGCATCTGCACGTCGAGCAACACCAGATCGGGCTTGAGGCTCTGATGTTTCGCTAGGGCGTCGTGCCCATCCACGGCGTGGACCGTGCGCAACCCACTGCACTCCAGATAAGCGGTCAAAATCTCGGCGATTTCAGCTTCGTCTTCGGCAATGAGGATCAGCGCTTGCGACATGGACGCCTGGTTGGATCGCATGGACGAACTCAAGTCTGCTGCGCGCAAGGTCATGGAGTTCCACCTTTAATTTCGGTCTCCACATTATCTCCACAAAACCTCGAATGAATCCCAACTGTTTCAGGTGAGACTCGCGTTTCTGAGCTTCCGAGCGTTTCGCGCGGCGGTAGATTATCCAGCGAGGTCACTTAGAGGGTGTAGACAAAAATAATTGAGCTGCTATTTGTATACCAGTCTACAACTGAGCTGGTGTGCGCTGATGTCGAAAGCTGGTCGTCCCCCCAAGATTCACGAGGCGGAGCAAGCGGTATTGCGTCAAATTGTCACGGATCGCCCGACCTCCACGCTGTCAGAGATTGCCCGGGAACTCGCGGCACGGACGGGAATCGAGGCTCATGAAGCAACGATTCGCAAGTCCTTGCGGGAGGCGGGCGTCACGCGCCTCCGGGGCGAGAGTGGTCTCGAGGCGCAAGCGCGCGCAACGCCGCGTCGGTATGGGTATACGGATGCGCATCGTCGCCACGACCCCGACCAAAGCTACCCAAGTTGTCTGACCGATGCGGAGTGGGACTTGGTCGCCGCTCTCTTTGAGATGCCGGGCGGGCGGGGTCAACCGCCCCGCGTGTCGCGCCGGAGCATCCTGGAGGCGTGTTGCTACGTGGTGCGCACGGGGTGCGCGTGGCGGATGCTGCCGCACGATTTCGCGCCTTGGCAGAATGTCTACAAGACGTTTCGCCGTTGGAGTGCGGCTGGGAAGTTTGAGCAGATGCATGATCGACTGCGGGGGCAATGGCGCGAACGCGAGGGGCGTGAGATCGCGCCGACGGCGGCGGTGCTGGATGCGCAATCGACCCGCGGCTCGCCGCAGGGTGGACCGAGCGGCTTTGATGCGGGCAAGCAGGTCAAGGGGCGCAAGCGCAGCCTGGTGGTCGATACCTTGGGGTTCGTGTTGGCGGTGAGCGTGGTCGCGGCCAATCTTCAGGACCGCGATGCCGCCTCGGGCGCCGTCGCTGACGCGGCCGCCAAGTACCCCCAGATCAACACGCTGTTTGTCGATAGCGCCTACGCCGGTCAATTTGCCCAAACCACCGAGCAGACCCACGCGATCCGCGTGGAAGTCGTGCGCCATCCAGCCAACAAAAGCGTTGGCTCCTGGCACGTGGACGGGGCGCCTGACCGAGTGGTGATCGCCAACGCCGACGGCTTCGTTCCGCTGCCGAAGCGCTGGGTTGTCGAGCGCACCCATGCGTGGAATGAGCGTGCCCGTCGATTGATCATGCATCATGACCGTCTGCCAGCGGTCTCCGAAACCTGGGTTTGGCTGGCGGAGGCGCGCATCCTGCTGCGGCGGTTGACCACAACGGTTTGATTTTGTCTACACCCTCTTAGAGCTTGTGAACAAACCTCCCGACCCTGTGCGAGGCGGTGGGTGGGGAGTATAATGGCCCCATTGAATTGACAGTCGGTAATCGACGAGCGATGTCCAACGAGCGGCAACCAAGTCTGTTTGACGCTGCCCCCAGTCTTGCGGAACGGCCCCCGCCCGTCGCGACGACGGTGGCCGCGGGTGTGGCGCGGGTCCTGATGCCGAATCGGACGCAACTGGAACGGCGCCCGTGCGACCTGGAGGCGCCGTTGCCCGCAGGGCATCGGGCGCGCCTGGTCTGGGCGCGGGTCGAGCGGGCGGACGTGAGCGGCATGTATGCGGTCATCCGTGCGTTCGAAGGCGGTAGCGGACGCCCCGGAGATCCTGTTCGCGCTGTGGCTGTATGCGACGCTGGAGGGGGTTGGCAGCGCGCGGGCGGTGGCGAGGCTGACCCAGGAGCACGACGCCTACCGGTGGATCTGCGGCGGGGTGCAGGTGAACGACCACACCCTGTCGGATTTTCGCACGGCGCATGGCGAGGTGCTCGACGCCTTGTTGACCGACAGCGTGGCGGCCTTGCTGGCGGTGGGGGCGGTGACGCTCAAGCGGGTGGCCCAAGATGGGATACGCATCCGCGCCAGTGCCGGGGCGGCCTCGTTCCGGCGTGGCGAGACGCTGGAGCGGTGTCTGGAGGCGGCGCAGGCACAGGTCGAGGCGCTCAAGCGTCAGTGCGAGGATGACCCCGGCGCTACGACCCGGCGACAACAGGCGGCCCGTGAACGCGCGGCCCGTGAGCGGCAAGAACGCATTGAGCAGGCGCTCACGCGTCTGCCGCAGATGGCCGAGATCAAAACCAAACAGGGCAAGAAGGCAGAGGCGGCGCGGGTTTCCACGACCGATGCCGAGGCGACGGTGATGACGATGGCTGACGGCGGTTATCGTCCCGCCGACAACGGCCAGTTCGTCAGCGACACGGCATCACACGTCGTTGTCGGCGTGGAAGCGGCCACGGCGGGAACGGACATGGCGCAACTGACCCCCATGATTGAGCAGGTCAACGAGCGCTATGGGCAGGCCCCTGACGAGTGGCTGGTCGACGGTGGCTACCCGGCCCACGAGCAACTCGAACAAGCCGCCGCGTCGACCGTTGTGTATGCCCCGCGCCGAAAGACGCGCAGACCGATCCGCACGTCGCCAAAGCGGGCGCCAGCGAACCCGTCGCCGCGTGGCGCGAACGCATGGGCACCGACGCGGCGAAGGACCTCTACAAAGAACGGGCATCCACGCCCGAGTGCGTCAACGCCCAGGCGCGCGAGCGCGGCCTCACCCGTGTGCGGGTCCGCGGCACCCCCAAAGCGCGCTGTGTGCTGCTACTGCATGCCCTGGCTCATAACCTGATGCGCACCTTCGCCCTGGCGCCCGATCTGCTCGGGTACGGGAGCGGTGCGTCTGCGGAACCGGCTATGGCCACATAACAGATTGATATAACGTGAAGCGCCGTGTGGGGCCGCCAATCGGCCCGTGACGGACCACCGTTTCGCGACGCCCAGGCGGATAATCGTGTACGAGACCATCTCGTCAGGACTGGGGCGTTTGCATCGCCGCGATGCCGCGAAAATCGAATTGTTCACAACCTCTGAGGCATGGAACGCGGGGTTTGATGTGCAACGGAACAGAAAATTTAGGTAAGCCCGTCGACCGTCTCGTTCAGGTCTAGATCGTCGTCCACTGGTGTCTCAGATTGCCGGGTAAAACCCTAATGAGGCGGTCAATCCGTCTCATCGGGGTAGACCCAACAGTGACGCTGGTGGCGAATTCATTCATTCGGCCAGTTCACCCCGCGCCCTGAAGCGCGGCAAACCGCGAACAGCGGGTTGGCGCGATGGGGGTTCCACCCAACCACTCCCCGACTCGAATCAGGTTGATCGCCACGGCCGTGGCGAGGTGTTGCAGATGGGTTTTTGCCTCCCCGATGTCGCGACACTGTCGCAGGCCACTGCGCCGGATGGCTTGCTCATGGGTGCTTTCTACACCCGCGCGAGCTGCATACTGCCGACGAAACGCCTCGGTGGCCTGCTCCTCACGTCGGCCCTGTAACATCTCATACTGGTCGCGCGCACTTAACACCGTGTGATCGAAGCCAGGATCGGTCAGTTCCAGCCCAAGCAGGTACTTCCAGTCGAGGCGACTGCGCACGGCGTCGGCGGCCGCCCGGTCCGACAGATCCTCGATAAACTGCAAGACCGTCACTCAGGCCAAGCGGCCGGGGGCTTCGGCGGGTTGACCGCGGCGCGGGAAGAGATCGGCAAAGCGCTCATCGGCGTAGAGCGCTCCAACGTGCTCGGCCAACTGTAAGCACAGGGTGCCGTGCGAAAAGGCCGCGAGCGCGACGCGACGGGTCTCGGACGGAATCTCAAAGGCGGTGCCCAGTTGCAGCGACATGGGTCGTCTCCGAAGTTGTGGCGGCAAGCCGTCTGGCCGGCATGAGACCGTGGACCGCGCAACCTGGAGGAATGCTGCGACGGCAGCCGCCTGGGCATGGAGACGAATTCGCCACCAGTGTCAGTGTTGGGTCTACCCCCTGTCCTTGTCACGGATCCTCGCGGCGGAGAATGACCCGGCGCGCCGAGCGGAGTTGATCGAGGCGCTCCGCCAGGGCTCGGTGGCGACCTGGAAGCACTTCAACCTGCACGGCGAGTTCGATTTCTCGGACGAGCGGATGGCCGATTCCATCGGATTGACCGCGGTTCCCGTCGCGCTTTCTGGCGTGGACCCACCGCGCGCGCCATGAATTTAGCCCCGACACCTGGAAAACCGGGCCGACAGAGTGCCTATGAGAGTTTTTGTCCGTTTGTGCAAAATCACCCAACAAACGAGGGCTCCATCAATCCGCCAGGATCTGATCGAGTCGCTTTCGATGAGGCCGCACGAACCCTGACGGAATTTTCGGCGGTTTGGGCTTACAACCCCTCTGCAGAGTCTCGACATAGGCCGCGACCTGGACCGGCTCGATCTCCCGTAACGCCGTCAATCCGGCCTGCTCGCACCAGAGCGAAAAATCGACCACGGCACGGGTGTAGGCCCGTCGGGTATGGGGATTGCGGATGTTGGCGGTAAAAAATTCAATGAACCGCTTCCCCGCCTCCGGGGTCGGGACAAAGAGCGCCGGCAGGGTCACCGAGGCCCCGCCGACCTGAATCAAGGATTGTGTCATGCGCGAACCCTCCGCGCCCCTCTGTTTTGCACGCTCCCCGCGCCCCACTCATCCCGATTCTGGCCTGCGGCGTTGGCGATGCCGATCCCGGTTGCCTGCCTTGGCAGCTCATCTAAAATTTTGTATAGTTTCGTCATGTCTGCCCCTAAACCGATTGCATTCTGCGGCAGCGCCCTGGATGACCTGCGCGCCTTCCCCGTCGCCGCGCGCCGTGAAGCAGGGCATCAACTCGACCAACTCCAGCAGGGTCGCCTCCCCGATGACTGGAAGCCGATGACCACCATCGGCTCCGGCGTCCAGGAGATTCGGATTCGGGACGCCAGCGGGGCCTTTCGACTCCTCTACGTCGCGAAATTCCCGGAAGCCGTTTACGTCCTGCATTGCTTCCAGAAGAAAACGCAGAAAACCAGTCAGGCGGACCTCAACGTCGCCGAGCAACGCTATCGAGACCTCATCCAGGAGCGAACCCCATGAGCCACGACCGTTTTACCAGTGTCTGGGACGCCCTGGAGGACACGCCCCAGGAGGCCGAGAACCTGCGGCTGCGTTCCGCCTTGATGATGGCCTTGAAAGACCATCTGACCCACGCGGGCCTCACGCAAGCGCAAGCCGCGCAGCAACTGGGGGTGACCCAACCCAGAATCTCCGACCTCCTGCGCGGCAAAATCCACCTGTTTAGCCTGGATACGCTGGTCAACATGGCCGCCTCGGCGGGCTTGCACGTCGAGCTGCATCTGCGTCACGCGGCCTAATCGGGATCCAGACCGCGCACCTCGTCTCGGCAGGCTTGGGACGCGCCACCCTCCCGGCCTCCTCCAGGGAGCAATCGCTTCCGCGTTTAGTATTGATAAGGACAATCCTGTTGCGGAACCGCAAAAATCAATCGACTAATCACTGTCGATTGATCCGAGCAATTCTCAAACGATCCCCGCCGAAAGCCAATCCTTTGCTCCTTCCCGATAGCCACCTTCAATCCTCCCTCCCCCGCCACGGCCCTCCATGATAATCCCTTTTATCAAGCAGAATCAGACCAGAACACTTAAACGCTTAACCGGCTAACAGGATCGGCGGATAACCACTAAAGCCTAAAAACATCTAGCCTGATTGGTTGTTAGTATGTCTAATGGCAACGTGTTGGAAAGATTAGATTGATAGCCAATTTTCGGTCTAAGCGGCTCACACTCAAAACTGTTACCATGATAGACGTTTATCCGCTTCAGAGTGCAATGCCATGCCAAACGATGACCAGACCCGCTGGACCGTTACAGTCTCCCAGCAGACGGACATTGCCTTGCGAACCTTTCTCGCGCAGCGCGGACTCAAGAAAGGGGCTCTCTCCGTCTTTATCGAGGAGGCGGTCCAGAGGCGCCTTCGGGAGCTGACGCTCGGCGAGACCCGCCAGGAGGCTGAGCGACCCCAGGACCAAGACCGAGTTCAGGACTTCGTTGATGCCCCCTTAATGGAGGCGGCGCAGTAACCCGGTTCGACGGGGCGTGGCCCTGACCAAGGCATCGCTGGCCACGACTCGGCTTTGAGTGTCTGCGCATGGCTTGTTTGGAGCCGTTCTCACGCGCCAGTCTGTCAATGTCGTCTCGCCGGCGGCGATGGTTCTTGACGACGGCCTAGCGGTGCTTTGCCGCTATATACACATTCTCAGCAGAGACCACATAAAGTGTTAACGGTAAGTCCTGCCTGCCTTACTATTAGCAGGTCACGCCCCAGAGCTAACACTCGCCGTGCTGCGGCCTTTGGCAGCTCAGAGATGGAAACCGATCATCCGGGGTCTAACGGTTCGCAGGGTAGGAAACAACGCTACCGATTTCACGGCCTGCTCAGGTTTCTCTTCAAATTGACAAAGCCGGAGCGCATTCGATCACGCGCCAGAGCTGCGGTGACGCAACAGGGAATACGCGGTGCCGTTAGCCGCTCACCTTTCCCCAGGGCCCAATCCCCTTAACGATCTTCCGTCCCAGGAAGTGCTGGTTCAACTGTTTTTCCTGCTTGTCCATCGCTGATTTCAGCTTGCCCTTGTTGACATAGAGATGCGCTAACCGCCGTTGAGTGGCAGGGTTAGCGTAGTCCAGCGCACCTTCCTCGAATTCCATCCATTCGTACGCGCGGCGGTCGGTGGTTTCCAGAAAGAGCACCCATGCAGCATAGGCGTCGATGTCGGATGCTGCTCGCCAGTAGACGTTCCACCAGTGTCGGGCACAGGCTTCCTTGTGCTGCCAGTGTGCTGTTTCCCTCTGCCGGGAGGTGCGACCGTCCACAGCTAGACCCTCGGGCCAAGCTTCCGAAACGGGTAGCTCGTTGCCTGTGGTAAATCCGGCGAGTTTGCCGGCGCGCTGTTTGCGCCAGACGACGCAGGAAGCCAAATCGGCGGCGATTACGTGATCGAGCCACCCCTGCGCTCCGTTCACGTTGGCTGCGATGGCGACTTCAAGTAACGCCTGATCAGCATTCGTCGACATCAGGCTGAGCAGTTCCTCGCGAAGCGCTTCAGGCACGTGGGACGAACGGAAGAGCATGTTGATCATCTCTTCGACATGCGCCTTTCCCTCGTAGCGGGTGATAAGCGTTTTGCGGAGACCGTTCCACAGGGCCATGCCTTGGTCGGGTGAACACGACAGAAGCGCCTCGCAGAGCGCCAGGTAGACACCTTCAGCGAGCCGCACCCGACGTTTGAAATCGGAAGTAACCTCTTCGGCGCCTTCCAGCCATCTCTCGATCACAGCTGGCTCATGCTTGATGATCGGGACGCAGTCTGATGCATCGACGTCGCGAAGATAGAGGCTTGCACCGGAAGATCGGGCCGCGTTGATCCGGCTCACGGCCGTGTCGATGGCCCGCTGATGGATTTCCCGCAGTTTATCCGGCTCCATCGCGGCAAATCGTAATCCGGCGAATGGATTATCTTCGCCCTCGGCTCGGACTGTGATTGAAAAACTGAAGGGATCGACCATGCGCTTTTCGCTGTCGACCGTGATGTCCGATCCGAGATCAGGCGCCTCTGCGATGGAAATGCCCAGGATCGCACTGAATACCTCGGTCGCGAGATGCGCATCCGCCGCCGATCCGCCACGCGCCACGACTGCCCTCAGAGGTTGTGAACAATTCGATTTTCGCGGCATCGCGGCGATGCAAACGCCCCAGTCCTGACGAGATGGTCTCGTACACGATTATCCGCCTGGGCGTCGCGAAACGGTGGTCCGTCACGGGCCGATTGGCGGCCCCACACGGCGCTTCACGTTATATCAATCTGTTATGTGGCCATAGCCGGTTCCGCAGACGCACCGCTCCCGTACCCGAGCAGATCGGGCGCCAGGGCGAAGGTGCGCATCAGGTTATGAGCCAGGGCATGCAGTAGCAGCACACAGCGCGCTTTGGGGGTGCCGCGGACCCGCACACGGGTGAGGCCGCGCTCGCGCGCCTGGGCGTTGACGCACTCGGGCGTGGATGCCCGTTCTTTGTAGAGGTCCTTCGCCGCGTCGGTGCCCATGCGTTCGCGCCACGCGGCGACGGGTTCGCTGGCGCCCGCTTTGGCGACGTGCGGATCGGTCTGCGCGTCTTTCGGCGCGGGGCATACACAACGGTCGACGCGGCGGCTTGTTCGAGTTGCTCGTGGGCCGGGTAGCCACCGTCGACCAGCCACTCGTCAGGGGCCTGCCCATAGCGCTCGTTGACCTGCTCAATCATGGGGGTCAGTTGCGCCATGTCCGTTCCCGCCGTGGCCGCTTCCACGCCGACAACGACGTGTGATGCCGTGTCGCTGACGAACTGGCCGTTGTCGGCGGGACGATAACCGCCGTCAGCCATCGTCATCACCGTCGCCTCGGCATCGGTCGTGGAAACCCGCGCCGCCTCTGCCTTCTTGCCCTGTTTGGTTTTGATCTCGGCCATCTGCGGCAGACGCGTGAGCGCCTGCTCAATGCGTTCTTGCCGCTCACGGGCCGCGCGTTCACGGGCCGCCTGTTGTCGCCGGGTCGTAGCGCCGGGGTCATCCTCGCACTGACGCTTGAGCGCCTCGACCTGTGCCTGCGCCGCCTCCAGACACCGCTCCAGCGTCTCGCCACGCCGGAACGAGGCCGCCCCGGCACTGGCGCGGATGCGTATCCCATCTTGGGCCACCCGCTTGAGCGTCACCGCCCCCACCGCCAGCAAGGCCGCCACGCTGTCGGTCAACAAGGCGTCGAGCACCTCGCCATGCGCCGTGCGAAAATCCGACAGGGTGTGGTCGTTCACCTGCACCCCGCCGCAGATCCACCGGTAGGCGTCGTGCTCCTGGGTCAGCCTCGCCACCGCCCGCGCGCTGCCAACCCCCTCCAGCGTCGCATACAGCCACAGCGCGAACAGGATCTCCGGGGCGTCCGCTACCGCCTTCGAACGCACGGATGACCGCATACATGCCGCTCACGTCCGCCCGCTCGACCCGCGCCCAGACCAGGCGCGCCCGATGCCCTGCGGGCAACGGCGCCTCCAGGTCGCACGGGCGCCGTTCCAGTTGCGTCCGATTCGGCATCAGGACCCGCGCCACACCCGCGGCCACCGTCGTCGCGACGGGCGGGGGCCGTTCCGCAAGACTGGGGGCAGCGTCAAACAGACTTGGTTGCCGCTCGTTGGACATCGCTCGTCGATTACCGACTGTCAATTCAATGGGGCCATTATACTCCCCACCCACCGCCTCGCACAGGGTCGGGAGGTTTGTTCACAAGCTCTCAGGCCCGAGCAGACCTATCTGTATCTGCTGTGCTACGCCTGGCAGCGCTATCGGCAGCTCACCGACAATCTCGTCGACGCCTTGGGCTACCACATGAAGCAGCTCGAAGAGGAGAGCAAGGCGCGGGCGAACAAGCAGTTCATCACCGAGCAAGCGCGGTACACGCAGGAAATCCCGCAAGTCGGACGCGTCCTCTTGCTCTATGTCGACGACACGGTGTCCGACACCACACCCTTTGGCGAGGTGCGCCAACGCGCGTTCAAGATCCTGCCCAAGGAGGCCCTGCAGAGCGCCGGCCAGCGTCTCAGCGTCAAGCCCACGCGCAAGCTGGCCGTGCGCTGGCAGGTGATCGATGGACTGGCCGCCCGCCTGCGCCGTCATCTGCGCCCGCTCTACGGCGCGCTCGACTTTTCCGGGGTCGTGCCAGATAACCCGTGGCTCACGGCGCTCGCCTGGCTCAAAGAGGTGTTCGCCAACCAACAACGCCTCTCGTAGCGCCCGCTCGCCGAATGCCCGTCAGCCACCCTGCCCACGCGCCTACGCCCTTATCTGCTAACGTTCGACGCCGACGGGAAACCCACGGGCGTACACGCCGATCGCTACGAGTTCTGGCTGTACCGGCAGCTCAGAAAGCGCCTCAAGTCAGGCGAGCTTTACCTCGACGACAGCCTGCAGCACCGCCGCTTCAGCGATGAGCTGGTCTCCCTGGAGGAGCAGGCGGACGTCCTCCGCCAGATGGACATCCCTTGGCTGCGAGAGCCGATTCAAACCCAGCTCGATGCGCTGACGGGCGAACTGAAGACGCAGTGGCTGGCGTTCAACCGCGAGCTGCGCCAAGGAAAGCTCAAGCATCTCGACTACAACCGCGAAACCAAGACGCTGGTCTGGCGCCGGCCCAAGGCCGCACAGGAGGCGGCACGCCAGGACAGCTTCTATGAGCAGTTGGCGTACTGCGACGTCGCTGATGTCTTCCGCTTTGTGAACAACGAATGCCAGTTCCTCTCGGCGCTGACGCCCCTGCAGCCGCGCTACGCCAAGCAAGGCGCCGACGCGGACAACCTGATGGCCGTCATCATTGCCCAGGCGATGAACCACGGCAACCTCGTGATGGCGAAGACGAGCGACATTCCCTCCCACGTGCTGGAGGCGACCTACCAGCAGTACCTGCGCCAGGCTTCGCTGCAGGCGGCCAACGACCGGATCAGCAATGCCATCGCCGACTTGGCTATCTTCCCGCACTACGCGTTTGGCCTCAGCACGCTCTACGGCGCGGTCGACGGCCAGAAATTCGCCGTGGAGCGGCCGACCGTCAAGGCGCGGTACTCGCGCAAATATTTCGGCCGCGGCAAGGGCGTCGTCGCCTACACCCTGCTGTGTAACCATGTGCCGCTGCAGGGCTGGCTCATCGGCGCGCATGAGCTTGAGGCCCACCATGTGTTCGATATCTGGTATCGCAACACGTCCGAAATTATGCCGACCGTGATCACCGGCGACATGCACAGCATCAACAAGGCGAACTTCGCCATCCTGCATTGGTTCGGGCGAAGCTTCGAGCCGCGTTTCACCGATCTGCAGGCGCAGTTGAAGCACCTCTACTGTGCCGACGATCTGGCGCTCTATGACAAGTGCCTGATCGGCCCTGTCGGGCAGCTCGACTTGCAAGCCATCGCGGACGAGAAAGCCAACATGGACCGGATCGTCGCCACGCTGGGCCTCAAGGAAATGACCCAGGGCACGCTGATCCGCAAGCTGTGCACCTACACTGCTCCCAACCCGACGCGACGAGCCATCTTCGAGTTCGATAAGCTGATTCGCAGCCTCTACACTTTGCGCTATCTGCGTGACTCGACGTTGCAGCGCAACGTGCACCGCTCGCAGAACCGGATTGAATCCTATCACCAGCTCCGCTCGGCCATCGCCCAAGTGGGTGGCAAAAAGGAACTCACGGGCCGAACCGACATCGCCATCGAGATCAGCAATCAGTGTGCGCGCCTGATCGCGAACACCATCCTCTATTACAACTCCACCATCCTCTCGCGCCTGCTCGACAGATACGAGGCGAGTGGCAATGCGAAAGCGCTGGCGTTGATCAAAACAACCTCACCTGCGGCGTGGCGCCACGTCCATCTGAATGGGCACTACACCTTCCGCAGTACCGGCCAGATCATTGACCTGGATGCGATCCTGGCGGGACTGGATTTGGGCTGACGGAATTTTCGGCGGTTTGGGCTTACAACCCCCTTGAGCGATAAACAGCATCCGCAGAGTCGCACGAGTGGCGTCCAAGGCTTGCGTTTTTGCACGGATAACCACTCGCCAGCGAACGGCTGCGCATGGATCGCCGAGCGGATTCAGGCCGCGGAACGAGTGGACCGAAGGGAGTCAGGGCCAAACAGTGGCTCAGAAACTTCAGACGCAGACGCTTGGGGGGACATCTGATGGATGCCGCCACTGAGGTTCCCTCGGTTTTTCGTCTTCCAAGGGAGTGTGCTCATGCTACCCGTTTTTCTCTCTGCTGAGCGTTGAGCCAGTCTTTCAGAAACTGGACCGGCGAGTGGTCACCGAGGGTCGAGTGCCGCCGCTTGCGATTGTAAAACACCTCAATGTACGCGAAAGCCGTGGCCTTCATCGCTTCCCGCGTGGCGAAGCGCTCGCCGAAGACCCGCTCGTTCTTGAAGCTGTTGAACCAGCTCTCGGTGGGGGCATTGTCCCAGCAGTTGCCCTTGCGGCGCATTGAACAGACCATCCCGTCTTCGGTCAGCTTGTCCTGGAAACAATGGCTGGCGTACTGGCTGCCCCGGTCGGAGTGATGCATCAGGCCGGTGGCTGGCTTGCGTCGGAACCAGGCCATGGTGAGCGCATCGGTGACGCGATCGGCGGTCATGCGCGGCTTGAGCGACCAACCAACGACTTCGCGGTTGAACAGATCCAGCACGATGGCGAGAGACAGCCAGCCTTCATCGGTCCACAGGTACGTGATGTCGGCGGTCCAGACCTGATTCGGGCCACCTCGGGGTGAAATCACGCGCGAGCAGGTTATTGGCGACGGGCAGGGCGTGCTTGGAGTCCGTCGTGGCCTTGTAGCGGCGCTTGTGGCGCGCGCGGATGCCGTTCTCGCGCATCCGTCGCTCCACCCGTTCTTTGCTGGCCGGAAAGCCCCGTGCATGCAGCTCCCGCAGCAGGCGTGGACTGCCGTCGGCGCCCTTGACTTCGGCGTGGATCGCTTGAATCAGGACGATCATTTGGAGATCCGTGAGCCATCGGCGTTCCGGGTGGCCACCGCGTTTCCAGGCGCGATAACCGCTGATGCTGACCGCCAGCACCCCACACATCGCGACCAGGTCGAACGTCGGGCGCTGCGCGTCAATCCAGGGCAGACTGAACAGCGCATCCCTCGCGAAGCCTGTCCTGAGCGCAGCCGAAGGGTACGCCGTCGCTTTTTTTAAGATGTCGACCTCGCGCTTGAGGCGGATCACTTCCGCGCGCAGACGCGACAGTTCCATCTCCTCCGGCGTCACCTTCCGGGCGCCAGGGTCATCAAGCCTGCCCGCATCGGATGCCTTGACCCAGTTGCGTCACGTCTGCTCGACCAGCCCCATCTCCTTGGCCACGGCGCCCACGGTCTTGCCATCCTTGACGCGCTTGACCGCCTGTTCCTTGAACTCGGTGGTGTATTCCGGTTGCGGGATCTTCTGCATCATCGTCTCCAGTGTGAACGTCAGTTTACGTCACCCTTGGAAGACGAAATTTCAGGGGAACCTCAAACCGTCAAGCGTTGGCGCGGTGGTCGCCGAGCCAGGCAACCTGGCCATCGCCGGGCGAAAACCACGCGATAATCCGTGCTCCATTTCACTCGACAGTGTGCCAAGCGGCCCCTATGCTTGCCCCGACCGAACTGTCGATTCAATAGAACGAACGCGCAACCCAGCCGAACGGTGCATTCGTCCCGTCCGAAATGGTTTGAACGTCACCACTGTGCCGCCGGAAACGTGCGGGGCGGAGTGAATACCCCGTCCCGCTGGCGCGGATCTCCTCACTTTTCGAAGCCGTCACCATCGTTGGGAAAGCCCACGAAATGAACCAAAGCATCTTTTCCAAGTATCTCCTCTTTGCAATCTTCGCCGTATCAGGCTTCTCCGGGCTGATCTACGAATCCATCTGGTCGCACTACCTCAAGCTTTTTCTCGGTCACGCCGCCTACGCGCAAACCCTGGTGCTCGCCATCTTTATGGGTGGCATGGCGCTTGGCTCATGGGTCATCGCGCGCCGTGGTCAGCGGTGGCGCAATCTGCTGCTCATCTATGTCGCGGTCGAGGGCATCATCGGACTCTTGGGGCTGGTGTTTCACCAAGGCTTCGTGTCGACCACCGACATCATCTTCTCTAGTGCAATCCCCGCACTTGGCGCATCCGCTTGGGTGCCGTTCGTGAAGTGGGGAGTTGCCTCCTTGCTGATCTTGCCCCAATCGATTCTGTTGGGCATGACCTTTCCGCTGATGAGCGGCGGCATCCTGCGCCGGTTCTCGGATCGACCCGGCGCAACCGTCTCGATGCTCTATTTCACCAACAGTCTCGGAGCCGCGATCGGGGTCTTGGTCAGTGGGTTTGCCCTCATACCCAGCGTCGGCCTACCTGGGACCATCATGACCGCGGGCATCCTGAACGTCCTGCTAGCCCTCGTGGTCTGGCTCATCATCCGTCGCGCGCCAGAGCCCGTGCCAATGCCTCAGCCATCGACAACGGCATCGGACCAGCGAGCGTTGACGTCATTCGCTGCCTGGATCTTGTTCGCCGCCTTCCTCAGCGGTGTCGCTTCCTTCCTATACGAAATCGCCTGGATACGCATGCTGAGCCTGGTGCTGGGCAGTTCCACGCATGCGTTCGAACTCATGTTGAGCGCCTTCATCCTGGGGCTAGCCCTGGGTGGCCTGTGGATCAGTCGGCGCGCGGACAACCTGTCGGATCCGCAGCGGTTCCTCGGTGTCACCATGATCGTCATGGGCAGTTTGGCGGCCGCCACGATCGTCGTCTACGGCCAGAGTTTCGAATGGATGGCCCAGTCCCTACAGGCCCTCAATCGAAACGATCAGGGCTATGCGGCCTTCAATCTGGTCAGTCATGCCATCGCGGCCGTGGTCATGCTCCCCGCGACATTCTGCGCGGGCATCACCCTTCCCTTGATGACCCATTCGCTCCTGAAAGCCCGTTATGGCGAACGCGCGATTGGTCGTGTTTACGCGGTCAATACCTTGGGGGCCATCATCGGTGTGATGGCGGCAATTCATCTCCTGATGCCCGTCGTCGGCGTCAAGGGCGTGGTCCTAACGGGCGCCGCGCTCCACATGGTGGCTGGCCTCGCCTTCCTCGTCCGCTCGGCGAGGGGAACGAGTCATACCCGGACAGTCTCCGCGGCGCTCGCTTGGTCGGTCGCTTTGATCGCCATCATGTCCATGGTCGAGTTGGATCCCAGGCGGATGGCAGCGGGAGTCTTTCGGACCGGTCTCGCCCTGACTCCCGCCGGGTCCGAGGTGCCGTTTCACCGCGACGGCAAGACGGCGACGGTCAGTCTGCTCATATCCCCAGATGGCAAGATCGGGATCCTCACCAACGGGAAGGCGGATGCGAATATCAACATGGCGGGTGGCGCAACGTCCGCGGATGAGGTCACCATGATCCTTGCCGGAGCCTTGCCCCTCGGCCTGCATCCGCAACCGCGCCAGGTTGCGAATATCGGCATCGGCTCTGGGTTGACCTCCCATACCCTCCTGATCACGGATCAAATCGCCGATATGGATACCGTGGAGATCGAGCCCCTCATGGCCCGCGCCGCCCACCAAGCATTTATGCCGCGCGTTCGCAATCTCTTCGAGGATCCTCGCAGCCACATCCACTTCGAGGACGCCAAGACCTTTTTCGCCACCAGACAGGGACAGTACGACGTCATCGTCTCCGAGCCATCCAACCCTTGGGTCAGCGGCGTCGCGACCTTGTTTTCGGACGAGTTCTACCAGCGTGTCACCCAATATCTTAAGGCGGACGGCATCTTCGTTCAGTGGCTACAGATGTACGAAACCGATATGTCAGTGGTGGCCTCGGTGATGAATGCGCTGTCTAAGCATTTTTCGGACTATGTCATCTATGATTCAGGCACCTCCGACATGATCGTGGTGGCAGTCCGCGAGGGTTCGATTGGTCCCTTGCGCGCCTCTCTTTTCGATGCGCCGGAGTTGGCGACGGATCTGGCCCGGGTGGGTCTTCACTCGATAGAGGATATCGAGCACCTGCGCATCGGCAACAAAGCGCTCCTCGATCCGCTGTTCCGGTCGTACCAGGTTCCCACCAACTCGGATTACTTTCCGTTCGTGGATTACACTTCCCCTCGGATGCGTTTTCTCAACCGTAACGCGAGCGCATTGACGACGGTTCGCTCGGTCCCGATACCGCTCCTGGATGTGCTTGATAACGGGAGGGCCGTTGATCTCGAAAGACAAAGCCCGGAGTCGCAGACCGCCTTGGCGATCCGGAACGCCGTGATTGACGGGCACTTGGAAGGGTTGAGACCGGGGATCAGGCAGGCCGTCCTGTTGCTCGATCTCGATGACGCGCAGTGCTCCGATGCTGCGGTCCGGTCCACCTGGCTCGATGCGGCGTACCTGCTGTTCGTCACAACAAGTCCCTATCTTCCCCCTGAAGCAGCGACGGGCCTGTGGAGTCGGATCGAGGCAACCTCTTGCTATCAACGGTTGGATGACCGAGAGCGCCGTCCAATCACGCTATGGAAAGCCACGGCCATGCGTAACGCGCCGTCCATGGCGGCCTCCGGGCGCGAGTTGTTGGAGCGCGGGGCTGTGTTGACGCGCCCTGAGCAGATCCGCATGGCAGTGGGTTTGACGATGCTGGGGTTGTTAAGTCAAGGGCAGCCGCAGGCGGCGCAATCAATCTGGGATGCCTATGGTAAGGACGCGCCGAGAGCCAACTCTTACGACTTGGTCTTGCAATGGCTCCATGCCCTCAGCGTTTGGCCGCACGACAGATTTACCCCAAGCGCGGTTGGGGCTAGTACACCCGAGAACGGATCCGGCTAAGTGACGAAAGATGACCGTGATGCCCGCCTCATCACAAACGCTGCGGTACCTTGGTGGGCGTTTTTGGTTCCACAGTGAATGGATGAGCACGCGCATGAGCGAAACCCAAAGCATCGACAATCTGTTTAATCTCTCCAGGGCCGAAAAGCTGCTTCAAGCGGGCAAGCTTGAAGACGCCCGCATGCTTGTCGAGCGCTTTCTCGCCAAGACGCCGGGCGACCTCGGCGCGCTTTACCAACTCGGTCGTATCGAGTTGCGCAGCCAACGCTTCGCAGAGGCTGCGGAGCACTTTGCCGCTTTGGCCGCAGCGGTGCCGGAAGATCCAAACTATCTCAGCGGGCTTGGCGAGACTTTAATGTATACAGGTCGGATTGAGCAGGCCATTCCGGTTCTGCTCAAAACGTTGGAGCTTAATCCACGCGACAACTGGGCCAAGACCAACCTCGGGCTAGCCTTCATGAAGCATGCGGACTACCGCGTCGCCGCTACGCTGCTTGAAGAAGTACTTGCAAAACATCCGGCTTACGCCAATGACGTGCATGCGAATCTCGCGAGCACCTATCTCGCCCTCGGAGAACTTCGCGAGGCCATCGAACATGCCCGCACCGCGATTCGCATGCAATGCTCCGACCTCGCTTACATGGAGCAGACCCTTGGCTTCCTGGTCTACGCCAACGACGGCGGCATTGATGAGGCATCAAGGCATTTCAGGCGCGCACTGAAGCTCGATCCAACCAGCGGCGAGGCATTCTTTCATTTCGCCTCGATCAAAAAGTATCGGGAACCCGATGGCGAGATGATGGAATGGGTCGAGCAGCAACTCAAGGGTGACATGCCTTCTGCTCGACGCGCTTATTTCCACTTCGGACTCGGGAAAATTCATGACGATCTGAAGCAATGGGAACTCGCGTTCCAACACTATCGGCGGGCGAATCTCGTCGGCAAACGCGCGATTGATTTCACCGGCACGGTCATCCTAGCCAAAAGAACCAGAAAGCTTTTTACCCGCCGGTTTCTCGAACGCCACACTGGTCTGGGGAGCGAGACCGAGCAACCCATTTTCATCCTAGGCATGCCACGTTCAGGCTCGACCCTGATTGAGCAGATCCTTACCAGCCATCCGCAGGTGGTGACGGCAGGTGAAATGCCGGTCCTGCCGCGTCTCAGTGAAAAGTTGTGCTTAGAAAGCGCAGGGAAGAAACCAGTCTTCCCTGACTGCTTTAAAAACCTAGATCGCACAATGGCCGATGCAATCGCCAGCCAGTATCTCGAAGCCTTGGGGCAATATGGCGAGGGCGCTGTACGGATTGTCGATAAACTTCCGGGCAATCTGTTCTTTATCGGACTCATCGACTTAATTTTCCCCAAGGCGCACATCATTCATACCGTGCGCAATCCGCTGGATACCAGCCTGTCGTGCTTTTTCCAACCCTTTCGAGAGGCGCCCTGGAGTTACGACCTCGCTTGGATCGGCCAGTATTATCGGCTCAACGAGGACATGATCGCGCATTGGCGTTCAGTGCTTCCAAAGAGCCGTATTCTTGATGTTCAGTATGAAACCCTCATCGAGGATACGGCCAGCGAAGCCAAGCGCATCATTGCCCATTGCGGACTTGAGTGGGACGACGATTGCCTGGATTTTCATCGCGCCAAGCGCGCGGTGTCAACGGCAAGCTTGTGGCAGGTGCGCCAGCCTGTTTACACCAGCTCAAAGCAGCGCTGGATCCATTACGCGCCCTATATCAGCGAACTCGTCCGAGCGCTTGGTCCCTGCGCGCGGCCCTATTTCAACGAAATTCAGGCGCACGGCGGCAAGGTGGAAAAATCCTTCTTTCGTCTCGCCTCCTGGAACCGTCTTAGCGGTTAGAGAGATACAGGCGGAAACCCTGGATTTACGGGGTCTTAAGCATCAGGAGGGTATTGAGTTCCCTGATCGCTGCGGCATCATAGCCAAGCTCTTCAAGCCGGCCAATGAACACTTGGTGAAACTTGGCTTTGCCATAGACCCCAAGCTTATGTAACTGTTTGAATTGGATGAGCCGTAGTACGAGGTTCTGCATTTGCGCATCGATACGTTTGCGGTTTTTTTTGTCCAGTCGCTCGTCCCGAAAGAATCCGGCGAGCGCCTCCGGCGAGACCTGGCCGAAAAAGTCGGTGGCCAATTCCATCGCGAAGGCTTCGACGCGCTTTGATTGTCGGTTCCAGAAAAATAGTCCCATTGCTCATTGCCTCTTCGGTCGCTTTCCTCCGCTCAACCAGCGTTTAACGCTCAACCAGCGTTTAACCTGATGTCGTTCACCAGTGCGACCACTGGGGGGGATAGAGGATTCCAACCAGCATCATCGCAAATCCCAACCAGAAGGATGTCTTTTTATCTTCCTAAAGTGACGCTGTGACATCAAGACTTGCGATATCTGCGAGGCTGGCGCACGTGTTGGCTCATGGATACAAAAACGCCCTCGGAGTTTCCGAGGGCGTTTGCTCCAAGCGCAGATCGACGAGCCGAGGACTTGTTCTTGCATCCGGCTAGCGTCCGAACGCGCTAAGTCACGACTATTTGCACTCGGACGGAGCATACTTGGCGGGCATGGTACCAGTGTTGGCGTTAGTCAAGCCGCGTGTACCGGCTGTTGCTACGGTGGTTGAACCGCAGGCCCAGTCGATCCCACCAGTCACGCCAGCGGCGGGAGCGGCGTTTTGGACGTTTGGCGAGAAAACAAGCGTCATACCAGCCGCAGCGGTCGGCAACCCGGAAGCGGCCGTACCCGCCGTGGTGACGGTCACCGTACCGCCAGCGGCCATGGTCACATCCGCGACGAATTTGGTTGCTTTTTCAGCCGCGGGGATGAGACCCCAAGCCGCCGATGCGGCAGCGAGGCCCGTCACGCCGTCGCTCATAAATGCTTCGCTGGCGGAGGACTTAGCCGAGGATGCCGCGATAATGGCCTCGGAAACCTTGGAACGCACGATGTAGTCTTGATAAGCCGGCAAGGCGATAGCCGCCAAAATACCAATGATCGCCACGACGATCATGAGTTCGATCAGGGTAAAGCCTTGTTGGAACTTTTTCATGAATCTCTCCGCAATGGGTGATGAAACCGTCTGAACGGGGAGGCCAATCGGCTCTGAATCTGGATCGCCGCCCTTCCGAGGTCTCCCGATCCCGATACAGCAGTTCGTATGCCAATCGCTCAGGCGTGGCTTCCGCCGCTCCATCCGTCTCGCCATATTCTCGATTATCTTATTGATCTGAAAGGGTATTTTTTGTTTTCGCGCGCGACGACATGACGTGTGGGAAAACGACGGAATCGAACGCATCCCCAAAATGACCTGCCAACATGCCTGCCATCCTGAAATTAGCACCTCTGGAGCTATGACACCGCCGACATTGGCACACCTAAAGCTATGACACCCCCGACATTGACACACCTAAAGCCATGACACCGCCGACATTGACACACCTGGAGCTATGACACCGCCGACATTGGCGCTGTAGAATCGCTGCTTCCCGAGATTTCACACGCGCCTCGAAGCGCATCTGATCGAGAGACACGCCATGCTCATCAGCGTTACAGCAACCGCCATGCTGACCGGTTGGAGCGAACGAACCGTTTGGCGGCGATTTTCCGGTCATATCGTCAAGAGCGAAACATCCAGCGGACGTTCCATGGTTCCGCTTGATCTCGTTCAGCCTCACCTGTGCATTTCACTTTCGCCAGAGGATGCACTTGTGCTCGCAAAAGCGGACGCGGGGGATGCGGACGCGCAAAACGAGGTCGCGTTACTGTTTTTAACCGAGGGCAAGCCAGAATGGGCGATTGGTTGGTTGGAACTCGCCGCCAAGCATGGTCATGCCGATGCAATGAACTTGCTGGGAACCTGCTACATCGAGGGGAACGGCGTCCCGAAGAACGATAACCTTGGCATTGCCTACATCGCGAAGGCCGCCGCCAATGGTCATGTCATTTCGCAACGTCAAATGGATTTTATTCGTGGCCGACCGGAGACGCCGAAAGACCCCAGCTCAACGTGACGGTGCGGCTCCCTCTCGTTCCCAGTTGCGCCAAGTGATCGCGTCGCCTCCAAGCCGCGCTCCTGCGTCAGTTTGGCCTCGCGCATGATCACCGGCGCGTGGCGCCCGCCGAACAAGGCATGGCGTAGATGATGGTCGACCTCTACCGGCATTGTCAGGCGCCGCTGTCACACGAACGCCTGTGGGCCTGGCAGGCCAGGCTGATGCGCAGTCGGCGGGATCTGCGCGAGGTGGGATGCTATCGCACGCTCGCCGTCAGCGGGGCGGACAGATCGATCCGTTGCCGATCATCGCGGCACAGCCCATGCGCGCGCTTGCGCCGATTCCAGCCAAAGGACCAAGCCGCCAGTTCGGGGAAGCGCCCGAGTTCCTAGAGCGCCAAGGTGTGCGCCTCTGTCAAGTCCATCCCGCGCCCTCTTCCGGAAAGTCACCCGCAGTTATCATTCGCCCCCGCCGGTCTGCTTGACCGCCATCCCCAACGCCCGAGGCTGGGCAATCTGAGGTTCCCTCGGTTTTTCGTCTTCCAAGGGAGTGTGCTCATGCTACCCGTTTTTCTCTCTGCTGAGCGTTGAGCCAGTCTTTCAGAAACTGGACCGGCGAGTGGTCACCGAGGGTCGAGTGCCGCCGCTTGCGATTGTAAAACACCTCAATGTACGCGAAAGCCGTGGCCTTCATCGCTTCCCGCGTGGCGAAGCGCTCGCCGAAGACCCGCTCGTTCTTGAAGCTGTTGAACCAGCTCTCGGTGGGGGCATTGTCCCAGCAGTTGCCCTTGCGGCGCATTGAACAGACCATCCCGTCTTCGGTCAGCTTGTCCTGGAAACAATGGCTGGCGTACTGGCTGCCCCGGTCGGAGTGATGCATCAGGCCGGTGGCTGGCTTGCGTCGGAACCAGGCCATGGTGAGCGCATCGGTGACGCGATCGGCGGTCATGCGCGGCTTGAGCGACCAACCAACGACTTCGCGGTTGAACAGATCCAGCACGATGGCGAGAGACAGCCAGCCTTCATCGGTCCACAGGTACGTGATGTCGGCGGTCCAGACCTGATTCGGGCCACTCGGGGTGAAATCACGCGCGAGCAGGTTATCGGCGACGGGCAGGGCGTGCTTGGAGTCCGTCGTGGCCTTGTAGCGGCGCTTGTGGCGCGCGCGGATGCCGTTCTCGCGCATCCGTCGCTCCACCCGTTCTTTGCTGGCCGGAAAGCCCCGTGCATGCAGCTCCCGCAGCAGGCGTGGACTGCCGTCGGCGCCCTTGACTTCGGCGTGGATCGCTTGAATCAGGACGATCATTTGGAGATCCGTGAGCCATCGGCGTTCCGGGTGGCCACCGCGTTTCCAGGCGCGATAACCGCTGATGCTGACCGCCAGCACCCCACACATCGCGACCAGGTCGAACGTCGGGCGCTGCGCGTCAATCCAGGGCAGACTGAACAGCGCATCCCTCGCGAAGCCTGTCCTGAGCGCAGCCGAAGGGTACGCCGTCGCTTTTTTTAAGATGTCGACCTCGCGCTTGAGGCGGATCACTTCCGCGCGCAGACGCGACAGTTCCATCTCCTCCGGCGTCACCTTCCGGGCGCCAGGGTCATCAAGCCTGCCCGCATCGGATGCCTTGACCCAGTTGCGTCACGTCTGCTCGACCAGCCCCATCTCCTTGGCCACGGCGCCCACGGTCTTGCCATCCTTGACGCGCTTGACCGCCTGTTCCTTGAACTCGGTGGTGTATTCCGGTTGCGGGATCTTCTGCATCATCGTCTCCAGTGTGAACGTCAGTTTACGTCACCCTTGGAAGACGAAATTTCAGGGGAACCTCAGGTTGCGTGTCCCGTGTCGGAACGCCGCCAACGCACCGAGCGCGAAACGGCGATCGCCTGTCGGGGGCGGCTGAACAACGCAGAAGATGCCAGACTCGGCCAATCGCTGGCCGGGCCGACGTCTGCCATCGATGACGACAGCGTGATCGACGGCGCGCGACCGTTCTTCTTCTGGGCGCAGATCAAGGCCATCTGACGTGCGCTCGATCCCTCGCCCCAAGCATCGAGCGAACCGGCGCCAGAACGCGCGCGACCATCACGCCAGGGGTGGCGAGTGCCGTACGCGACTACAGACGCGACTACAAAATGATTTTTCCGGCAGAAACGAAAAACGGTTAGCTGATTTCTCAGCTAACCGTTTGTTTTATTTGGCGCGCCCGGAGAGATTCGAACTCCCGACCACCTGGTTCGTAGCCAGGTACTCTATCCAGCTGAGCTACGGGCGCTTGATGACTTGATTTTGGTTTACTGGCACACTTCCAACAAGCTGAAAAGAGTGAGCCAGAGACAGAATGCGCAAACTCTGCGAGCAGCGAATTATTCAGATAACTGGGGTTACTGTCAATGCCTTTGTCCCGTTTTTTTAAATTCCAGTGTCCAGGAAGCGTGGTTTATGGTGTGATCGATCCATGAACGAATCCATGAATCAGTCGGCTTCGCTCGACGATCTGATCGCCATCATGGCGCGGCTGCGCGATCCCGATGGCGGTTGCCCCTGGGATCTGCGGCAGACGTTTCGCACGATCCTTCCCTTTACCCTGGAAGAGGCTTACGAAGTCGCCGAGGCGATCGAGCAGGACGATATGAGCGCTCTGCGCGAGGAACTTGGCGATCTGCTGCTGCAAGTGGTTTTCCATGCGCGCATGGCCGAGGAACAGGGCAGCTTTGTGCTTCAGCAGGTCATTCAGAGTATTTGCGACAAGATGATACGTCGTCACCCACATGTTTTCGGCACGGCGAATCTGCCGAATCCAGAGGCGGTGCATGCCAATTGGGAGCGCGAAAAGGCACTGGAGCGGTCGGCCAAGCACGACGGCAAGACGGTCGGTCTGATGGCGGGTGTGGCGCATGCCTTGCCCGCCCTGGTGCGCGCCGAGAAACTGCAACGGCGCGCGGCGCGGGTCGGTTTCGATTGGGACGCCATCGACGGCGTTTTCGATAAGGTGATCGAGGAACTCGACGAATGTCGCGAGACCCTGGCCGAGCCGGCGGATCCCGGCGCGCGCGTGCATGAAATCGGCGATTTGCTGTTCTCCTGCGTGAATCTTGCGCGTCACATGGGGGTGGATGCGGAGCAGGCATTGCGGACGGCGAATCGTCGCTTCGAGCGGCGTTTCGGGCAGATCGAGGCGGCGCTGCATGCACGCGGGCTGGAGCCGAGCCTGGCGATGCGCGACGAAATGGAGAGGCTTTGGTCTCTGGCGAAAACAGAGGAATGCTGATGCGTGCATGTGTAGAGGGTTTGCGTGGCACGGGGTTGACGGCGCGATGAGCTTTCTTGAGAAAATCAAGGCTTGCAACACTTGGAATCCGCAGGATTTCCTGCCTTTTCTGCTCGATGGCGAGCGGATCGGCAGTCTCCGGGCGCCTGCCGCCGAGCAGCTCCGGCGTTGGCCCGATCGCTTCCAGTGCGCGGACGATGGGGTGCGCTGGGTCGGCGCGCCCGCCGATTTCGCCGGACGGACTGCGGTGCTGTCGGAGGTGGTCCAGCGTCTGGCGGAAGAAGGGGGTGTCAGTCATCTCCATGGCGAGCTGTATCCGGTCACCGCGAATCGTCGGGAGCAGGCGTGCTGTCTGATTGATCGGGCTGCCGCGCCTTTTTTTGGGATGCGCGCGTTCGGGCAGCATCTGAATGGCTTTGTCCGAACCCCGCGCGGAATCGAGATGTGGATCGGTCGACGCTCGGCGAACCGTCGGCTTTACCCCCGGTGTCTCGATCATCTGGTCGCTGGCGGCCTTCCCCATGGGCTGACGCTGGCCGAGAATCTTCGCAAGGAGTGCGCCGAGGAGGCCGGGATGTCCGCCGAACTGGCCGACCGGGCCGTGCCGGTCGGTGCCGTGACCTATTGTCGCGACTCGGAGCGTGGCCTCAAACCCGATGTCATGTATTGCTACGATCTGGAGTTGCCCGAGGAGTTCGAGCCGCGCTGCACCGATGGCGAGGTGGAAACCTTTTATCGGATGCCGGTGGAAGAGGTGCGCGAGCTGGTTCGCGACACCGGGGAGTTCAAGCTCAATTGCAATCTGGTCATTATCGATTTTTTGATCCGCCATGGCCTGATTCCCCAGAACGATCCCGAGTATCTGGCGATTCTTCGGGGGCTGCGCGCGGATTTGCCCTAGGCAGGCAAAAACCATCTAAAACTGTCAAAATAGAGTTTTCATCGTATTTGCGGGAAAGGCACCATGAGCCCAGTTCGACAACCGATCAAAAGACGCATCACCGTTCCCGTGGCCATTGGCCCATTGACCGTCGGCGGTCTGGCGCCGATCGTCGTGCAGTCCATGACCAATACCGATACCGCGGACGTGGAGGCCACGGTACGTCAGGTCGCCGATCTGGCGCGGGCGGGTTCGGAACTGGTGCGGATCACGGTCAACCATGAGTCGGCGGCAAAAGCCGTCCCGGCCATCCGCGAGGCGCTCGACGCGCAGGGTTGCAAGGTGCCGCTGGTGGGCGATTTCCATTTCAACGGGCATCGCCTGCTGACCGATTATCCCGAGTGCGCGCAGGCGCTGGCCAAGTATCGGATCAATCCGGGCAACGTGGGCACCGGCGAGAAAAAAGACAGTCAGTTCGCGACCATGATCGAGCTGGCCTGCCGCTATGAGCGGCCAGTGCGTATTGGCGTCAATTGGGGCAGCCTGGACCAGGATCTGATTGTGCGCCTCATGGACGAGAACGCCCGTTCCGCCGCCCCGCGCGAGGCCGAACAGGTGATGCACGAGGCGATGGTGCAATCGGCGATTTCCAACGCCGAGCGCGCCATGGCGCTAGGCTTGCCGAAGGACCGCATCATCCTGTCCTGCAAGATGAGCGGCGTACAGGATTTGATCGCGGTCTATCGAAAACTGGCCGAGCGTGGCGACTATGCCCTGCATCTCGGTCTGACCGAAGCCGGCATGGGTTCCAAGGGAATCGTCGGCTCCACCGCCGCGCTAGCGGTGCTGCTGCAGGAAGGGATCGGCGATACCATCCGGGTTTCGCTGACACCGGCCCCCGGCGAGGCGCGTACCCGCGAGGTGGTGGTGGCCCAGGAAATCCTTCAGACCATGGGACTGCGCGCCTTCGCGCCCATGGTCACCGCCTGTCCGGGCTGCGGTCGGACCACCAGCGATACCTTCCAGCATCTGGCCCAGAATATTCAGGGTTACCTGCGCGACCAGATGCCGGTATGGCGCACGCAGTATCCTGGCGTCGAGACCATGCAGGTGGCCGTCATGGGCTGCGTGGTCAACGGTCCCGGCGAGAGCAAGCATGCCAATATCGGCATCAGTCTGCCGGGCAGCGGCGAGCGGCCGTCCGCCCCGGTCTATGTGGATGGGGAGAAGGTCACGACGCTCAAGGGCGAGGGAATCGCCGAGCAGTTCAAGCGCATGGTGGATGACTATATCGAGGCTCATTATGGCCAGGGATCGCGGCCAGGAGACTAATCCGGCGGCTGGCGTTGCGTGCGCCTCCGTCCGTTTTCATCGATTGCTCCAACGACGGACATCATGAGGAAATCAAGATGAACAAGCGTTTGATGGCAGGCTTGATCGCGTTCTGCGTGACGGCGCCGGTGCTGGCGGAAGAGGCGTTGACGGTGCCGCTGAAGCGGCTGTCGCTCGATGCGGCCGTCAAGGTTGCCCAGGGCGCGATCGATGCCTGTCGCGAGAAGGGGATTCAGATCGCGGTCACGGTGGTCGATCGCGAGGGCAACGTCCAGGTCGCCCTACGCGACACCATCGCCGCGCCCATTACGCTCAAAATCAGTCGCATGAAGGCCTTTACCGCCGTCAACTTCAATGCCGCGACCTCATCGATGGCGACCCGCGCCGAGTCGCCGATCGGGCGCGTGGAAGGTCTGGTGATGTCCGCCGGCGGCGTGCCGGTGCTGGTCGGCGGATCCGCGCTGGCCGCTGGCGTGGGCGTGAGCGGCGCGCCGGATGGCGCGGATGACGAGGCGTGCGCGCTGGCCGGGGTCGCCAAGATCCAGGACGATCTGGACATGGCAATGTAGCGTGATCGCCTCGCTCATGACGGGCAACATCCGAGGATTTTCCCCATGCGCTTAATCGATGCCGAAGCGACCATCATCGAGGATTTGAAGGACGAAAGCGACATCGTCGCCGAGAAGAGCGTCGCGGGCGTGACGGTCTATACGGCCCGCCACCCCACCCTGGGCAAGCTGGTGATCGTCAAGGCGCCAAACGGCTCGGGGATCTTGGTCGAGATCGACGAATAGTCCGGTTTCAATCCTCGCCTGGCCGGGTCGTGCGCAGACGTTTGTTGGCGGACGTGTGGCGTTTCGAGTTGAGCCGCCGCTCTTTCGACGCCTTGGTCGGACGGGTGGCGATGCGCGGTTTGGGGCGATGCGCCGCTTGCAGGATGAGCGCCGCGAGCCGCTCGCGCGCATCGGCGCGGTTGCGCTCGCGGGTGCGAAACCGATGGGCTTCGATCATCAGCACGCCCGAGGAGTCCACCCGTCTCCCGCCCAGGCGCAACAGCCGCTGCCGAACATCCTCTGGCAGCGATGGCGATCCAGCCACATCGAAGCGCAATTGCACCGCCGTCTCGACCTTGTTGACATTCTGCCCGCCCGGACCTGGCGAGCGCGTGAATTGCTCCCAGAGCTCGGACTCGTCGATCTGGATGCGGTGGGTAATCTGAAGCATGGCGCCATTCCCGTGAATCGTCCTCGCGTGGTCGCTGTTCCGAGCCGTGCGATCAAGACAGCAAATCGTTGTTTATACTTAATCCGTAGGGGCGAATTCATTCGCCCCTACAACCGCGTCCGGAGGAGCAAACGCAGCCTTCTCCCAAACTCACGCAGACCATGCCGAACGCGGTTGACGAGCGAACAACCAATGAGGTGCGCGATGAACGCCGGAGAGTATACACACCTGTTAGTCGCCGTGGATTTCGAGCCGGAAAGCGAGGTCGTCGTCGCGCGCGCCCAACGGTTGCGTCATCTGACGGGGGCCCGCCTCACCCTGTTGCATGTGATCGAGCATATCCCGCCGAGCATGGAGTATCTGACTCTAGGCTATTCCGGCGAAATCGCCCTGCCGGAGAACCGCGAGCTTGAGGCGGAACTGCTAGCGGTGGCCGTGCGCCAGATGGATGAGCTGGGCGAACAACTCGATGTCGCGGCGCCCGACCGCTTGGTCAGGGTTGGCGCCACCGGGCATGTCATCGACGATGTCGCCGAGGAACTGGGCGCTGATCTGGTGATCCTTGGCCGTCACGGTCGTCATGGCCTGCTCGGATTATTTGGATCCACGGCGCGGACGGTGCTGCGTCACTCGACCTGCGATGTGTTATGCGTCAAGATCGATGAAGGCAGCACCTAGACACCATCCTGCAGATCAGGGCAAAACCCTCGTCGACGGATGTTCGGCACCGCCATTTTCCGGGGCATCACCTGGTTCCCCATTTGGTCGGGCGTCGTCTCGGCGAATACCCGGCGGCTTGAGGATTAATGGCAATGCCAACAAGGCTTGCCTTGGGGCGGATCACTGCGGAAAGCGCGCGGCATATTTCTGGATCCACTCCAGAGCCGCTTCCTCACTGTTCAGGAGCCGCCCCTCCGACTTGAAAATTTCATGGCGGTAGTGTTCGATCTGACAAACCTGTTCGACCATCCGGAGTCCATACTCGTCATCGACCCCCTCGAATCGCACCCCGACCTCGAAATCGTCCCCGGATGGATGACACCAAACGACAATTCCATCGGCGTTAAACACCGGCTCGATGATCGGAATTTCGATGTGGATATGCGCGCCCGGCGGAATGGCGATTCGCGACGAGAAGCACAGCCCGCCCTTGCCGATGTTGCGAAGATAATGCTGATGATCGGCAATCACCTCCCCAAGACGATAGGCGATCGGCACATCGGATGGATGACGGAGATATTGACGCAGGGTCATGAACCTGATCCGCCGGCGGCGCGGGTTGCACCCAAGTGAAGAATAGCCTAAACCGGGTCGGGACTCAGCGGACGAGTCCTGAATCGGCGAATTTGAATCCCGAACGCGGGCGCGGGAATTCTTCCGAACGAGCACCTTCGACAAACCAGATGACTCGCTTGCCCCGCACCTTCGTCTCGCCCGACTCGCGGATTCGCCGCGCTTGCCCATGACCTCGCACTGGACCCACCAGCTCGCACGCGCTTTAGCGACTGGACGGCCGACGACAACGCTTGAATCGAACCTCGATGCGCTCCTGCTGTGGCTGAGCAACCCGGACAATCCCCGCGCAACCGAGGTGTGCCGCGCGATCCGCCGGGCCGGTCTAAGCCGACGGCAAGCCGCCGCGCGCGCCTATGAGCTACTCGACCAGCGGCTCTTTGCCGATTCCGACCGGCCCTCGCCGCGCACGCTGGGCCTTCCCCCGGACGCCGATCCGACCCTGGCCAAGCAGCGTTATCGGCGTTTGATCCAGGTCTATCATCCTGATCGACACCCGACAGAAGTCGCCTGGGCGACGCATCGCACCGAGCGGATCAATCTCGCTTTCGATGCCCATCGACGGGGCACCAATGGATGGCCGAGCCGCAGCGCCGCCGCCGATCCGACCGACGGCGCCCGTGCGCAACGAGAAAGCGTTGCACCGACCTGGATCGGGCCGGCGGTCTGGTCCTGGCTCATCCGGTCATTGGAGATTGCCAAGGGTTTTCGGAGGCGCTTATTGGCTGGCGTTGCCTTGACTGGCCTGCTGGTGATCGGCGTCGTGTTCTTTTCCCATGAGCCCCGGCCCGTCCCTGCCCCAAGAGCGATCCGCCCGAGCGTGGAAACGCTGCCTCAACCCACGCCTCGGAGCGAACCGTGGGCGGACACGGCAGAGACCCCGGAAGCGAACTCCGCGGTTGCGGTCGCGAGCCAGGCCGACAAGGCGCCCGACACGCCGGCTGAGTCGGTCGAATCGGATCGCGAGCCCGCGCGGACTCCGGTCGAACCAAGGCTTGAGCCCGAAGAGTCTTCCCGAATGACGATGCGGAGCGAGTATGCGGACAGCCTTGAACCACTGCCCCAGTCACGCCCGGAACCGGAGGCGGGAATCCCGGAGACCGCGCCGACGCTGGCCGAACCGATGGTTGCGTCAGAGATGCCCTCGCCCATCGTCGCCCCGGCCGAGCTTGCGGCGCCACCTCCCGCCGAACGCGCGCATCCGATCCTCCGGGAGAGCGTGGCAACCCAACCGTCGGAACCGCCGAGCGCGTCGACTCTAGCCGGTGCGGGATCCGTCAAGCGGCCGCCGGATCAAGCGCGGGAACCGCCCCGCCCTGTCCCGCCGGAAAGGTTGCCGGAGCCCGCGCCCCCGCCGATGCCGACCAGCCCCCGAATGACGATTCCGTCCGTCTCGCCGCCAAGCGCGCCCGCGTTGCCGACGCAGCCCAACCCGCCCGCGCTCGCGAGCTTGGCCGCCCCGCTCGCTCCCGCCAACGCCCCAGTTGCCGATACCGCGGCGCTGGACTGCGGCGCCGTACCCGAGCTTCTGGAAAAATTTCAGCGCGCATACGAAGCCGGCGCGCTGAACGAACTCATGGCGCTCTACAGTCCGGAGTCGCGCGAAAACGAACTCGTCAACTGGTTAAGCATTCGTCACACCTATGCCGACTGGTTCAGAAAAACCACGGCGCGCCGGATCGTTTTCGAGCAACTGCATGTGCAACCGACCGCCAACCCGTCGCGTTGCGCGGCAATCGCCATCTTCCAGGTCAGCTATCTGGACGCCCAAGGGCATCTGGCGACACAAGCGAACGTCATCGAGTTTCTGTTCGAGCGCCGGGGGGCGGATTTGTACATCCTGCGGGTTCGGTATTGAGGGGCAAGGGGCAAGGGGCCATTGATCTGCGGCACGTCATCGAAAGAGCGTGAATGCCTATCACGCCAAATGGCTATCGTTTGCCGAACGGGAAGGTATTCGGCCATGATCGTTATTTTAGCCAAGCGCATTGAGCATGGACTTGGGGATCTGAGGCGCCGATCATCTCTCACTTGCCCCTTGCCCCTTGCCCCTTGCCCCTTGCCCCTTGCCCCTTGCCCCCCTTGCCCCTTTCATTCCCGCCGCAAGGCTTCGATGGGATCGAGCCGGGCGGCACGGCGCGCGGGGAAGTAGCCGAAGATCACCCCCACCGCGGCGGAAAAGAAAAAGGCGATCAGCACGATACCGCCATTGAAGACGAAGGGAACCTGCAACAATCCGGCAAGCCCGATGGAAGCGCCGATGGCAAGGACGATACCGAGGATCCCGCCGAGCGAGGACAGGGCCACCGCCTCCACCAGAAATTGCAGCAGAACCTCGCGCTCCAGCGCGCCGATGGCGAGCCGGATGCCGATTTCGCGGGTACGCTCGGTCACCGAGACCAGCATGATGTTCATGATGCCGATCCCGCCGACCAGCAGACTGACCGCGGCGACCGCCGTCAGCAGGGCGGTGAGCATCTGGGTGGTTCCAGTCAGCATGGTGGCGATCTCCTTCATGTCGCGCACGCTGAAATTATCCTGCTCGGACGGCAGGATATGGCGGCGCTCGCGCATCAGCCGCTCCAGATCCGCCTTGGCACGTTCAGTGGATTCGCCATCGTGGACCGACACCTGGATCAGGGTCACATCCTGATTGCCGGCGATCCGTCGCTGGAAGGTCCGTAGCGGCATCACCGCCAGATCGTCCTGATCCGATCCCATGGCGCTCTGCCCCTTGCTCTTCAATAAACCGATGACCTCGCAGGACAGGGTCTTGAGACGAATTTTCTCGCCGAGCGGATCCAGGGAACCGAACAATTCCTTGCGGACCGTCGCGCCGATCACGCACACCGCGCGCCCGCCGTTCAGCTCGCTCTCGGTGAAGAGACGCCCCGCCTCCAGGGTCCAGTTGCGCACCGTAAAGAAGGCGTTGTCGGTTCCGGTCACCGAGGTCGACCAGTTGCTGTTGCCGGCAATCGCCGTCAAGGACTGGCTCGCGGAGGGCGAGACCGCGCGGATACTCGGGACATCGCGCCCAACCGCCGCCGCGTCCGCCACGCTGAAGGGCGGCGCGCTCGGTCCTTGTCCAGGCCCCATGTGCTGACCCATGCGGATCATCAGCAGATTGCTGCCCAGGCTTTCGATCTGACTGGCCACCTGACGGGTGGCGCCATCGCCCAGGGTGACCATGACGATGACCGCGGCCACCCCGATCACGATGCCCAGGATGGTGAGCACCGAGCGCAGCACGTTACGGCGGATTTCGCGCAGGGCGAGGAGGAAGGCATTCCAGAACATAGTTGCAGGTGTCAGGGTTGGTTTCACAAGTGACGTGGTGGTGTCGTCGCTGCTCAAAGACGTTCCGTCATCTCAAGAGTCCCGAGCGTTGGATCAAACGGCTTCGGCCTCCACATCCGTATCCGCGAAGCGGGCCGCCAGCCGCTGATACAGCTTACGCTGGCGTTCCAGGGTCAACTGCTCGATCCGCGCCACGATTTCATCCATGCTCATCTGATCGAGATGTGCCGTCAACGCCGCCATCACGGGATCGAGCATGGCCTTCTCGGATGGCAGGAGTTCATCCGGCGGACCGCGAAGCGTCTTCAACAGCTCTTCCGTGGCATGCCTGTCGATCTGTTCCATGGAACCGAGCGCGCAGAAACGTTGCTGCCAGGCGATCACTCGCGCGCGGCGCTTCTGCTCGGCGTGTTCGGCCTGCCGCTGACGGACCGCGACCACAAGCTGTTCGATCCGGGCGCGGTCATCGTCCGCCAGATACGCGGGTGCGTTCTTCAACTCCCGCTCCAGCATGACACAAGCCTCCGCTCCCAATTCCGCGACTTGGTTGTCGCTCTTCAATCTTAGCCTGACCCATTCCGCCGACCTCCGCCGCGCGCCAGATAGACGCGACTCGACCAGCCCCTGATAGATCGCCCCCATCGTCCAGGCCGGTTCGATGTCGCTGTCGGCCAGAAAGGTCTCCAGTTCCGCCAACTGCTGGGCGGACTGCTGTCTCAGCAAGGTCTCCAGACGTTCCACGCCCACCTCGCCGGACTCCCAGTCGGCCACATCCGAAAGCACGCGCTCCAACTGAACCACCATCTCGCCCACCCCGCCCTCGTCGGGGGTTCCCAGAAAGATGTGACGCAACCGGTTGGCCTTGAGCAAGGCATCCTTCAGCGCCTCATCCGAGTCCAGCGCGACATCATAAAGTTCGCCAAGCCGCGCGCGCTGGCGTTGCAGCGCGGCCCGCAACTGTTGCAGCCGCAGCTTGATCGCGTCCACGCGCGCCTGAATCTCCTGATCCTCCAGAACGCCCTGCGCAGCTTGAACCCCTTCGATCAGCCGCTCGCCTTTCTCGATGTCGTCATGGAGATCGCGCACCGGCGTGGACTCGGACGGCTCGGGCTGACGCGGATAATCGTCGCTTTCGGCCAGCGTCAGGGCGAAGCGCTGACGTTTCTCGACCTGGAGAATCGCGCGCCGAGACTGCTGTTCCAGCGCCCGCGCCTCCGACTCAAAAGCCAGATCCTTGAGGCTCCCGATCGCCTTCTCGATCCGATGGCGGAAACTTCCGACATCGATGGCGTTGTGACAACTCTGGCGCGGAATCCACCCCGCGACCTGTTGCGACACCATTTCCCGCAACGGGATCAGCAGATCATCGCAGGCGTCGACGGCGGTTGGCGACCAGCGGACCCCATCGCCGACCTCCTGTTTCTGCCGTAACAACAGGGTCGACAACCGCAACAGTTCGCCAACATTGTTCTGCCGCTCGGCACGTTCGATGCCCTTTTCCCATTCATCGAGCTGGGCGCGGAACTGGCGCAATTTGAGCGCCGACGCCTCGGACTTGCCTTGAGATCGGGATGCCCCGGCGCGGTCAACTTGCCGCTGGACGCCAGCACGCGCCAACTGTCCACCAGGATCGACCGCACCCGATTCTGCAACCGCTTGGGTTGTGCTTGCACCCAGGGACCGTCGACCTGACACGCGATCAGACTGCGCGTGATTTGCGCCGCGTCGGCGGGACCGCCGCCCGCCGCGGTCGCGAAGCCATCGAAGGAAAGGGCGTGACCTTGGGATAGACCCGCGCAAAGATCGCCTCCCCGACGTTTTTCAAGCGTCCGTCCGGAATCTCCTCGCACCCGGCGATCCAGAACCGGCGCTCCCGAATCATCCCCGCCAGCGCCTCCTTCAGCGCCAGACGGCTGCGCTCGCGCTCTTCGGGCACGAAGCGGCGAAAGCGTTCCTGCTCCTCGGCGGCAAGCGGTTCGGTAAAGATGTGGATCCGCCCCAGATGTTCGGCGACCGCGCCCTCGCCGTCCACGAGGCCGATCACCCACACCGGAAGGGCCGCCTGACCGACGCGCCGGGTCTCCTCGCGCAGACAGCGCTCGATCGTCGCGTCCACCGCCGCCAGATCGTCGTCCGCCTGGAGATAGAGGTAGATCGCCCGTCCCTTGGCCTCCTTCGGCAGAATCGCCTTCTCCCACTCCTGAACCGCCGTCTTGATGACACTCTCGACCGTCTGGACAGACGCCCAGCGCGCCTCGAAGAACCATTCGGTCGTCGCGATATCATGCAGATGGCCGAAATCCGTCGGGATGTCGACCAGATCGCCATCCTTGGCCGCATTGCGCACAAAAAGATCGCGCACCGCCTCGGGCGTCAGCGCGGATTGACGTTGCCGCAGCCACTGCTGAAACTGCCCGCGCGTCGAGGCATCGGCGATCAGCTCGTACTGGCCCAGGTCGGCATTCCATTCGATCGCGCCCAATTCCTGGCCCAGGGCGCGCGCGGCGCCCTGCACGGCGGCGGCATCCAGTGCCGTCGCCTCGCACAGCAGTTCGTCCATCGCCGTCTGCGTCTGTTTGCCGACGCGCATCTTTTCCAGGATGGCCACGCCGGCGAGCACCAATTGCTGATCGGCGGTCAGATGGCTTTGGAACTTTTCCAGCAGGATCTGGAGCGTCTCGGCAACCGCCGCGCCCGAACCGCGCTCCGCCGCGAGCATCTCGGGCAGCAGATGACGCAGCAACAGCTCGGCGGCGCTCACCTGGCGCAGCTCGCCCCCAGAGATCGCCGGTTCCGCGCCGATGCGCTCGATGGCCTCCTTGACGACCGTCAGCGCCGAGCGCGACTGCACCACATCGCTCTGGCGGGTCAAAAACCAGGTCGCCAGCGGATGCAGCGGCCAACAGCCCTGGGCGATGACACGGGCGAACTTCTCCGGTTCGTTCCAAACCGGAAAACGCTCGAAGCCCGGCAAGCCGCGCGACATCCGCTGCCAGGTGATGCGTTGCGCCCCATCCGCCCGCGACTGGCTCCAGACCTCGGCCAGGCGCGTCTCGTCCTTGCCGATCAAGTGCGCGAAGAGCGTTTCCAGATTGGTCGAGAGATACGCCTTCTCGGCGGTATCGAAGCGGGTGATGTAACGCTGCAACTGGCGCAGACCCGCGCTACTGAAGCGATTCAGATAGGTCTTCAGCGCGTACTGAATAAACCCGATGAAGCGGACCTTGCCGCTGTTGTCCTGCACGCCCTGAAAGATCTGTTGCAGAGCCAGATCGCCGGCCAGTTGCGGTTTGTCCGCCGCGTATTCCAGATAGCGCCCGAACTCGTCGAACAGGATGACGACGCTCGCAAAGGCCCCGTCCGGCCCGCAATAGACCTCGCACAGCGTATTGATCAGCTCCTGCGCCGACTCCTGCCCGGTGACCGGAATCGGCGAACCGTTCGCGTCGGTGTAGATGGCATCGACCGCGCTATACAGCGTCTCGTCCTGATTGCGCAGACCCGCGCCGATGGCCTCGGCGTCCAGCCCTGGCAGATGCCGCGCGAAGGTCTCGGCGCGGAACGCGAAATTGCGCCGCACGAACTGCTCGGCGGTCTGGAAGCGCGGCGACAGCGCGCGAATCGCGCCCGCGTCCACGCCATAGCGCTCCAGTTGCGCAAAGACCGCCTGACTTAGAGGGTGTAGACAAAATCAAACCGTTGTGGTCAACCGCCGCAGCAGGATGCGCGCCTCCGCCAGCCAAACCCAGGTTTCGGAGACCGCTGGCAGACGGTCATGATGCATGATCAATCGACGGGCACGCTCATTCCACGCATGGGTGCGCTCGACAACCCAGCGCTTCGGCAGCGGAACGAAGCCGTCGGCGTTGGCGATCACCACTCGGTCAGGCGCCCCGTCCACGTGCCAGGAGCCAACGCTTTTGTTGGCTGGATGGCGCACGACTTCCACGCGGATCGCGTGGGTCTGCTCGGTGGTTTGGGCAAATTGACCGGCGTAGGCGCTATCGACAAACAGCGTGTTGATCTGGGGGTACTTGGCGGCCGCGTCAGCGACGGCGCCCGAGGCGGCATCGCGGTCCTGAAGATTGGCCGCGACCACGCTCACCGCCAACACGAACCCCAAGGTATCGACCACCAGGCTGCGCTTGCGCCCCTTGACCTGCTTGCCCGCATCAAAGCCGCTCGGTCCACCCTGCGGCGAGCCGCGGGTCGATTGCGCATCCAGCACCGCCGCCGTCGGCGCGATCTCACGCCCCTCGCGTTCGCGCCATTGCCCCCGCAGTCGATCATGCATCTGCTCAAACTTCCCAGCCGCACTCCAACGGCGAAACGTCTTGTAGACATTCTGCCAAGGCGCGAAATCGTGCGGCAGCATCCGCCACGCGCACCCCGTGCGCACCACGTAGCAACACGCCTCCAGGATGCTCCGGCGCGACACGCGGGGCGGTTGACCCCGCCCGCCCGGCATCTCAAAGAGAGCGGCGACCAAGTCCCACTCCGCATCGGTCAGACAACTTGGGTAGCTTTGGTCGGGGTCGTGGCGACGATGCGCATCCGTATACCCATACCGACGCGGCGTTGCGCGCGCTTGCGCCTCGAGACCACTCTCGCCCCGGAGGCGCGTGACGCCCGCCTCCCGCAAGGACTTGCGAATCGTTGCTTCATGAGCCTCGATTCCCGTCCGTGCCGCGAGTTCCCGGGCAATCTCTGACAGCGTGGAGGTCGGGCGATCCGTGACAATTTGACGCAATACCGCTTGCTCCGCCTCGTGAATCTTGGGGGGACGACCAGCTTTCGACATCAGCGCACACCAGCTCAGTTGTAGACTGGTATACAAATAGCAGCTCAATTATTTTTGTCTACACCCTCTTAGCGCATCGCCCAGATGGAAGCCGGACATGCCATCGAGACAGAGCACCAGCACCGGTTTGCCAAGCCGCGCGAGCCGCTCCTCCACCGCCTGCCCGATAGCTGCGTCCGCCTGGGCGATCTGTGCCACGATGTCCGTCGCCACCGGCCCTTGCGGAGCACCCAGCAACACCGCACCGGTCGTCGCGAGATGCGACTTGCCCGCGCCATAGCCGGCGACCACGAGCAGATAGGGATTGCGCTCCGCGCCAGCCAGCCCGGACAGGATCGAATCGAGCAGATCGGCGACAAAGCTCGCGCTATCCTTGAGTCGATAGTGGCGGTCAACGCCCTCCTGATCCGCCTCGCCCGCGCCGTGATAACGCGGTCCGTGAAAGACGAATGACCGCGCGACCTCCTCGGCCCGCGCCGCGCGTTCCCGCACCCAACGCAGTTGCACCGCGCCTTCGAAAAAATGCTCGGAATGAAACTGGACCAACTCTCCGATGTTCATCAGACGTCTTCCTGAGTAATCGATCATGGAAACAGGCGCGGCTCATTGAGCAGGCCGACCCGTTCAGGAGAGCGGTTCAGCGAGGATCACCGCCAAGGCCATCCGCAGATGACGCGCAACCTCGGAGCGAGCAACCGCGGATGATAAATTTCCGAGGGGCTCCGCGCTGCGTGCCTCGATCGTCGCGATCTTCGCCGTGCGCACCACCGACGCGCTCGGCAATCCCGCTGACATCAAATTGTCCACATCCACGTCCCCTGGCCATCCACGATTCTCGGCACTCGTGATCATGAGCACCCACAGCAGATGCTCTCCGGTAGACACGACGAGCGCGGGGCGCCGCTGCTGCACCGGCCGATTAGTGTATGGAAAAGGAACCTTGACGATGTCCCAGGGGTTAAAGATTGGCATAGGCGCGTTGATCCGCTTCGCTATTCCATTCGCCGAAGGTCGCGAACGGATCATCGCGTGTCACCACGCTCGCTTTGGTCAGCACGACCCTGTCACCCTCAATGACGTAGGCGATTTCGTCGCCTTCAGCCAAGTGAAGCGCGGCCCGCACGGGCTGAGGGATTGTCGTCTGGGCCTGATCGGTGAGTTTGCTGGTAAGCATGGCGTCTCCTCGTACAAAGTTTGCATCAAACCAATTCGCGATAAAGCGCATTCACCACCTCCCCCGTCTCCTTCAACCGCAGCAGCACCGGATCGCCCGTATAGCGATCGATCTGCACCAGCCCCCGGTCGACCATCCACTCCAGCCAGCGCCGTGCCTGCACATTGCTCCAGCCCAGCACGGCGAGCAAACGGGTCTCGCGCGCGAATTCCTGGAAGATCAATTGCCGGTCGCCGCCAAATTGATCGTCCCACACGAGAAAAAGATAGGCGGCATAGGCTGGGAAAAAGCGCGTCTCGACAGGAGCCGCCGCCCGCGCTAGTCGGGGTTCCGACGCCGTCCCTTCCACCGTGAGCGCGCCGATCGCCTCGAAGCTGCTGTCTTCCAGATACATCCGTGGCGCCAGCGTCGACAGCGGCTTGAGATAGCCCTTCTCGCCATGGCGGGCGATGAGGAAATCGAGATAATCCGAGTACGCGAACCGCTGCTCGGGCCGAAACCGACCCTCGGCAAAGAGCGCGAACCAGGCATCGGCCACGCCCACCGCCGGCAGCGTGCGTCCGCACCGTCGCGACAGCAGCAGATGCAGCATCCAGAGACTCACCGGCTCGCTGAGAAAGGGATCCTCCCGCCGCACCACCTGCCCCAACAGGGTCGGACTCAAGCGCCAGACCCCATCGGTTTTCGCGGCCCGGATCAGCCCCATGCCCTGGGCATAGCGGATCATCGGCTCGACCTTACCCGTGCTCTTGCCGGTCGGAATGCCGGTCGCGGCGCCGATCGTCTCCTTATCGCCGCGCCCATCGGCGGCGGCGAAGGCCATCAACCGCCCCAGCAAGCGCCGATCAGGGAGAAAGGTTTGCGGGAAATTCAACGGCAGCGGATCGCCGTCGAGTCCGCTGGCGCTGGACACATCAGAACACCGCCGGCTGTCCCCGGCCCGAACGTCGGGGGACAAACCTGGGGGCGCCTCTGGCTGGTGTCTCAATGCAGCACCTCGTCGAGGGTTTTGGCATCCAGAATGCGCTCGGACCAATTGAGTAGGGTGTCGGGATCGCTCGCGCGGATGCGTTCGCGCGTCGCCTCGTCCGGTGGTCCGAAACGGCGTTCGATCAACCGGAGCAACAGATTTGCCGCGCCGCGCTGCTCGCCAATCTGGACTCCCTTTTCAATCCCGAAGCGTTCCACCGAAGTGATGTAGGGCATGTGTTGTTTCCTCTCCAGTTCCTCAAGTTCATTCCACAGCGTGCGTTGCAACTCGTCGGGCAGCGCCATCATCCAATCGATCACGCTGAACAGGTCGATGATGCGTTGCCGGTCCCAGTCGCGCTCATAGAGCAGACGGGCCAGACGCCATTTGGCGGCGTAGCGGTCCGGTGCGTTCCCGCGCGTTTGCTGGGTCAGCAGGTGCGCGGCGGTGACCAGGGCGAAGGGATTCGCCCCGGTCAACAGGTCGTCGAGACGCGTGCGGTAGTCCATCAGCTTGGCGACCGGAAAACGGATGGCGACATGACAGCCGAAACGCCGGTAGCGGAAACCGCGCGGCTTCCAGCCGGGGCTGGCGTCGGCCAGCAGCGCCAACGTGGCCACGGGCCGACGATAGCGGTCGTACAAACGATAATTGTAGACAAACAGCCGCTCGGCAAAGTCGGGATCCCGCTGGCCCTGAATCTCGATATGGACGTAGACCCATTGCTCGTCGCCGTCGCGGGTTTGCACTCGTACCAGCCGGTCGAGCAGACGCCGGCCCAATTCGCCGTCGCGCACCACCTGCGCGAGTTCCTGGTCGAGAAAGTCATAGCCCCGCGCCCAGTCGATCTCGGCGGCGGCGCGCGGAAAGTAGAACCCCATGAACTCGGGAAAGGCGTGCGTGACCGCCGCTTTCCAGGGGCTGTCGTAGTCATCGATTGGCGTGGCGGGGTCGTCGCGCATCGTCTCAATGCAGCACCTCGTCGAGGGTTTTGGCATCCAGGATGCGCTCGGACCAATTGAGCAAGGTGTCGGGATCGCTCGCGCGGATGCGTTCGCGCGTCGCCGCGTCCGGTGGTCCGAAACGGCGTTCGATCAACCGGAGCAACAGATTTGCCGCGCCGCGCTGCTCGCCGCGCTGTTCGCCGCGCTGTTCGCCAATTCGGATCCCCTTCTCGATCCCGAAGCGTTCGACTGAAGTGATGTAAGGCATGCGTTTTGTCCTCTCCAGTTCCTCAAGTTCATTCCACAGCGTGCGTTGCAACTCGTCGGGCAGCGCCATCATCCAATCGATCACGCTGAACAGGTCGATGATGCGTTGCCGGTCCCAGTCGTGCTCATAGAGCAGGCGGGCCAGACGCCATTTGGCGGCGTAGCGGTCGGGCGCATTCCCGCATTCCCGCACGTTTGCTGATTTACCAAGGCTCCCGCGCAAGATCCTGTCCGTGACTCTGACGCAGTTCTTCCACCGTGGGCGCATCGGGCCAAGCGCCAACCAATGTCCGCACACTCTCTGGCCACTCCGGGTGAACATGCCGACGCACCAGGCGTTCGATCCATTCCTCGACATTCAGACCTTCCGTCCGGGCGCGCGCGTGCAGGTCTTGGACAACCTGATCTTCCAGCGTGATGGTGACGTGTGTCATTGCTTCATTTTCCGTTCAACAATTGCCCAGAAAGGCGATACCCCTCGAACGGCATCCAGCAAATCATCCGGCAGCGGCTCGAAAAAGCTCGCGGGAACCTCGAACATCCCCTTGGCCAAACCAATCGGGCGCTGACCTAGCAGATCGTCATCAATGGGTCGGTCTTGCAGCTTGTCCTGATCAAAGTCGATGGGCATGGCGGAGTTCTCGTGTCGCGCGAGCAATCGGTTGGAATGGTCACACGCCCCGATTCGCCATGTCTTCGGCGCTCTCCGTTTGCAGGGGCTGTGACGCGACGAGGGCTTGCCATTCGGCACGCAGTATTCTGGCTTGTTCCGCAGGCATCCTTGGCGGTGGCGTCGCGCGTTTCGCCTGTAAAAACTCCACGAAATCGAGCACTTCGGCGGCTTGATCTTCCGGCATTTTCTTCACGATTTCATAAATACGTTCGGCGATAGTCATGGGGTTCAGCCCGTCTTGACTGATGTTTTAGGTGACTGTTGGAAAAGCGCGTACCCAGATTGCGTCCGTTGTGACTATCCTCCCGTCCCCGCATGATCAAACACCCGGCCCAAGCTGACGCTGTTCCAGCGGCGTCACCGAGACCAAAATAGGTTTTTCCTGAAGTTTTCCGGCCGATGTCAGCACTGGCCCCAGCGACCAGCATTGACCCTTTTGCAAGGCCGTCAGGCGTTGCCGCCACTCCGCCTTGGACTCGCCGGTCGACTGGCTCAGGAGCGTGGCGAATCGGTCGACCTCGGTATCGGCGGGCTTGAAAAAGAGCTTGTGCCCGGCCTGAAAGAGACGATCCCGACCCTCTTGATCGAACTGGCTCGTCGTCTGGGTCGCCAGCAGCAACGACAGCCCGAATTTGCGCCCCTCGCTCAACATCTTGTCGATCGGCGAATCGCTGCTATGGTCGAGATTCTGAATCTCGTCCAACACGACTGGAATCGGGCGATTCTTGCTGCCGTTATTGCACGCAAAATCATAGAGATCCCACAGCGCGAATTCGGTCACGAGCTTCTGCACATCGCGCCCCAAACCCTTGAGCTGAAGCACGTCCACCCAATGATCGGTCGCCGACAGCATCCCCTCCCATGCCGATTCCGCGCCCTCGCGGAAGGGTTGCGACTTGATCAATGGCTCCAGCTTGCTCGCCAGACTCTCGCCATACTGACTGTCCTCACGCAGACGCGACAGCAGCTTATCGAACGTGAATTGAACATCCTCGGCAATCCCTTCCTCCAGCACCCGCATCAAGGCCGCTTTTTGCTGATCGCCGATACTCTCGTAGACCGAAATGAAGATGCTCGCCACCCGCGACGCGACTTGATAGGGACTTTCCTTGATTCGTGGAATCGACGGATCGATCGTATATTCCTGCTGGCGGAAGGGATTCAGCGGCAATTTATCCGTCACGACAAAATGATTTTTCGGCTTCGCGACGACATCGAAGCGCGCTTCGATTTGCTTCGGCAGAAACCCGTCGGTGTAGTCGAGAATCAGCGAATGGAGCCGCTGCGCCGCCATTTCAGCCAGTAGACACTGAATGCCGTAGGTCTTGCCGGAGCCGGAAGCACCAAAAATCAGCAGATGCCGATTCGGCAGGTTGGGATGCCCATAATGCCAATACACAGGATCGCCATTCGCGCGCGTCCCAATCAGCAGTTTCTCCGGAACCGTCGGTACCGGAGGCACGACAATCGGTGTCGGATCGACAACCGGCGGTAACACAACAATCGGCGTGGGCGGTGGCTCGATCACTGGTAGCGGCACAACAACCGGCGGCACCGGATCCATCTTCCCTGGATCAGGAGAAGGCGAAGGATCGACAGGCTCTGGCTCGATCCGGTCAATGATCTCAGGCCCATTGACGCCCCCCGGCCGCACATGAATCGCCGTCTCATCCAATACCAAAGCCGCCGGCGCCTTGGTCTCATCGAACACACTCACCAGCCCATCATGTCCCAAGGCCACATGCCAGATCGCGAATCCCTCCGGCACCCGCAACGGCTCCGCAACCACGCCAGCCGGCAGCGCCATCGGCGTTAATACCGGCGCTGGCCCCTCGGCATTGGTCCAGAAGGTAAAGATGGCGGCCTGCCAGGCGATCTCGAAATAACCCTCGGTGATCTGCTCAAGCGCCTTGTCGAGCTTGCGCCACTCATATTCAGACAGGTTGACAACGGTTCGCGAGGTCATCGCGCGCTGCAACTGCGCCCACCAGTAGCGCCGGTCAAAACTCACCCGCGCAAGATCGCGGCGATTCGGCGCCAGAAGCTGCGTCAGATGACTCAAGCCATCCTGCACCTGCAAGACCGCCTTCGACAGATGCTCGGAGTTTTGTTGCGCCAGCTTGCACTCGATCACCATCGCCCGGATCAGCGGCACGTCGCCTTCGCGCAGACTCAACGACAACTGCAACAGATCCGGGCGATGCACCGTGTCGCTTCCGGCAAACCAATGCAGCAATGAATCCACCGGCAGCAACTGCGACATCTGGGCGTCCGGCGTCGCCAGAAGACGGCGAATGGCCGCGAATCCGACCAGTTCCCGAATCCGCTCGCCCTCTCCGACCGCCGCTCGCAACGCGGACAGCCCGATAATCTCCTCGGATTCTTCGACCACGCTGGCCGCCATCGTCGCAAAACCGCTCGCGGGCTGAAACGGCAGCAGTTCGATCAACTCGCCGCGCACCAGTTCGGCGAGTTGCGCCAAGGTATCCTGCTCGGTCGAGATCGACAGATTCAACTCGCCGGAGGCGCCCAATCCAGACGTGAATCCGACGATCTTCCGCCGCGTCTGCCGTTCGGCGGTGCGTAACAGCCGCTGATCGACAAAGGGATCGATACAGGCCACCCAATGGGCCTTTTGGTGCAGACACTCGATCAGCGGACACCAGGGCTCGAAATTGATGCGGCCGAAAATCAGATGATCGGCATGGGTATCTTGCGGATGGCGCAACCGCGCCGACAGATCGGCATGCCGGGTCTGGATATGCAGGCGCCGATTGCTCAACAGACTCTGGCGCAGCAAGGCGGCGCCAGGCTGAATCGGGCGCGGGTATTCGCAGATCGGAAAGGGACTGAGATTGTTCGAGTTTAAATCGAACTCGAAGGGCGACGCCGGCTCCACATCGCCAGTCAGCTCGCCCGCCAGGAAACGGAACAGAAAGGCGATGTCATACCGGCGCGGTTCCTGTTGCACCAAGTCGAGCATCGTGGCGCGCGTCGGCGCAAAACGATGACCCACCGCCAGCACCAGCGGACGCCCGCGCTCGCGATAGCGCGTCATGAGATCGTCGCGCCAGGCCATCAGGCGGTTTTCCATCGCCATGGGAGACGCGGATGTCGTATACACCATCAGTTCGCAATGAAATGCCGGCCAGTCCGCGGAGGTTCGCTTCAGATAGTCGCGCAGAAAGCGATCGACGCCGGACAGGATGATGCTCAACTCCTCGACATGCAGCGCGAGAAGACGCAAACCATCCTCGGCAAAGGGAAAAAGCCGCAAATAATCGTTCAGTATCTGCGCCACGATCACGCTCTCGTCGCGCGGACGGACCAGCTCGTTGACCTTTTCGTCGGCATCGCTGGCGTCCTCGCGCAGCAGGGTCTGCACCGCCAGGCTTTTTTCCACATTGGGCGCTTCGCCGAGATAATGCAGCAGACCGAACGACTTGATCTTGGCCGATAGATTGGCCTGCGCATCCACCACCAGACCCGCCAGCGGACGGTGGATTTCCGCCAGATTCAGCAACTTCTGGAATGATGCATCGGCGTCCCGTCCCAATGCCAGATCCGCCGCGACCTCCGGAAAGCCGTCGCATAAAAACCGCGTCCGCGCATGCGTCAACTCCAGCACGGACGGACCGATTCCCCAGGCAACCGCCGAACGCAGAAAACCATGATTCGGCGCGAGACTCTCGTCAACGAGCAGAAATGCCTTATAAAACCGGCGCAGCAGTTCGGCGCTTCCGCTCACCTTGACATCCAGCACCCGCTCGGCCAACGCCACATAGACGGTCAGCAGCGGTAAAAAACCGTCTCGATTGGCATGATAAAACCCCAGATCGACACAAGCCCCCAGCCACTTTCGATAAGCCTCGGCCAACTGCTTAGTCGCCAGCCACAAGCTTGGATCCAGTAAATTGGGTGCCAGACCATCCAGCAGATTGACCAGCTTCAACTCGGACAGTGCCTGGTTGACGAGACGATTCGCCTCTTCTTCATCGGCGGCATAATAGAGCGCGGTCATATTGACCGTCGGCAACTGGAAGACCGGGAGCAGGTTCGGCGCGGTGGCGCACTCATCCCAACACTTCCGCACGGCCATCGCGCTCTGATAGCGGACCCGCTCCGGATGGGTCGACTCGAACGCCCATTGATACGGCTTGGTAAGCGTGCGTTCTCCAGCCTCGGCGCTGACGGTCACGTCAAAGCGCACATAGGGCCGGGCCTTGCTCCGACCGAGTTTGATGGTATCGGGGTCGAACGCGAGCGTCAGCGGAACCTTCTTTTCCCACTGCTCCCGTAAACGGATAGCGACGGATCGGCTCGACATCGACAAGGCATGCCATGAATTATGATGAGGGCGTACCCCCTGCATCCGGGTCATGCTTTGTGTAATAGCTCCAAATATTTGCGTCTGCGATGTCCCCAAGCCGCCGACGGTCGTCGTCGCTCAAGCATCGCCACAAACGTTTGTCGAAACGCACGCGGGCAACGTCCCGCCCATAAGACAGGTAGCCGCGCTGCGCGAACTGACGAAAGGGCTTTTGCAGCATGAGGAGTTGCACATCGGCATCCGAGAGATCCTGTATGCGAGACATGCGCATCTTCGCCCGTTCGACGAATTGGCCATCGGCGGAACGTGCGGCATAGAAATCGCGAAAGGATCGCGACAAACTTTCGATGTCGGCGGTTCCCTCTGCGTCAACGGAAGCGAACAGTGCCCGCAGAAAGACCGGCTTATAGGAGGCATTCATGTCCATATCCTCGCAGAAGTCCATGAAACGCTTGTGGATCGTATCGGCCGTGACCGGCTCGATGCCAAACTGTTGGCGGATCTCGTCAAGGCGGTCCTTGCGGAAATAGCTATAAGTCCGCTGGCCAATCTCAAGCCGGTGATCGGGTTGCAGTTCGCCGGTCTGGACCTTGCGCCAAAAAAAGGTCTCGGCGACCCCAAGCCGACTTTCCAGTTCGCTCACGGTGAGCATGTCCCGAGCCGCCGTCTGCCAGTTGAACAGGTCGACTTCTTCATAGTCTTCCGCCCAGAGCCCCAGATTGAGCACAATGGGTGGCGCTTCGCCACGCTCGAAGAGCGCTCGCTCCCGCTCCAGATCCGCGTCGGGCGCCACGACCAGGCCACCCTTTCGATAGTGCTTGGTTCCGGTCAGACGATGAATGTTGAACGAGGCGTTGTAACGTCCTGGATTGTCGACGAAATCGAACACGAGCAAACTTTCCTTGCCGGGCGATTTCCGCGTCCCGCGTCCTAACTGTTGCATATAGATGATCCGGGAAAGAGTCGGACGCGCCATCAGCAACACTTCCACGTCCGGACAATCCCAACCTTCGTTCAGGATGTCGCAGGCGCAGAGCATCCGAAGTTGCCCGAGCGCGTATTGCTTGAGCACCTTTTCGCGTTCGGCGTTGGGCATGACGCCGGAAACCGCGCGCGCGGCGACGCCATGCTGACGAAACAGGGCCGCCAACTCCTCGCCATGACGCACATTCACGCAGAAGGCCACGCCTTTGCGTCCCTTGACATGCTCCAGATAGGTATCGACGATGAGTTGATCGCGCGCTGGAACCAACAGCGTCTGCTCCAGATCGCGGCGGTTGTACTGGACCTCGTTGAAGCGCACGCGCGACAGATCGACGTTGGTCTTGACCCGGACACAACGGATCGGCACCAATTCGCCGCGCTGGATCGCCTCCTGCAACGACAGCCGGTGAGCCGCATCGCGAAACAGTTCCAGGATCGGCTTACCGTCCGGGCGCTCCGGGGTCGCGGTCAAGCCAAGAGTAAACGACGGCTGAAAGTATCCCAACAGCGTGCGGTAACTTTCGGCAGCGGCATGATGCGCTTCGTCGATGATGAGATAACGGAAGGCATCGGGGGCGAAGTCGCTCAGACGTCTGGAAATCGATTGAATGGTTGCGCACAACACGTCGCAATCGGTTTCCTCGATGCCCCCCAACAGACGTCCGTGCGTGACTTCGGGCCAGTGCGCGCGGAATTCGGCAGCCGTCTGCTCGATCAGATCCCGGGTATGCGCGACGTAGAGCACACGCGGACCGAAGCGTTGCGCATCGCGGATGGCCGCGAACGTCTTGCCGGATCCTGTGGCATGGTCCAGAAGCGCGAGGGTGTGTCCCTGGACCCGAATCGTCGCCAGCCAGTCCAGCGCCTCCTGCTGGTGGGTGCGCAGATCGAGACTCGAAGCCGCCCCGGATTGCTTGGGTAGAAAATCGTCGAGACTCAGCAGGCCGGGAATGCCGGCCAGAAAGAACGCCAGTTGCTCCTTGACGGCATCAGGTTCGTGGGCGAGCTGACGATCCGTCCAGCGGTACACTTGCCATTCGTCATGAATCAGACTGTTCTGCCGCAGCAGGTCATCCTCATAGGTCAAGACGGAGAATTCCATTCCCCCATAGTGCGACGGTCCATCGATCTCGAAAGCGATCTTGCGCGCGGCGCTTTTGATCGCAAAATCGATGAAGCGTGAGTTGCCCAGCAAGTCACGCACGGGATATTCAGGGACCAGGAGTTGCGTTTTCTCGAAACCAAAGACCTGCGCGAAGAGGTCGACGAAGAGATCCTCGGCACCGCTGGACTGGGCGCTGCGGTCGTTTTGAAGGTTCATTCCCATCCTGATTGCGGTTGCGAGCGCGCCGGAGCGTTCAGTATATGACAGCAAACCCCGATCCCACGCGGCAGTTTTATGAAGTCAACGCCGAGACGTTCGTGACCGAAACGCGAGCAATCGACATGCATTCGCTGTATGCGCCTTTCCTGGCACGGATTCCCGCTGACGGGCACATCCTCGATGCGGGATGCGGTTCGGGACGGGATTCGCGCGCCTTCCTCGATCTGGGCTTTCGCGTGACGGCGTTCGATGCCTCGCCCCGGATGGTGCATCTGGCAAGCCTTGAGCTTGGGCAGTCCGTTCACTGCCTGAGCTTTCAGGCGTTGGACTGGCGATGTGAATTCGATGCCATCTGGGCTTGTGCAAGCCTGCTACACGTCAAGATGACTGAACTACCCGACGTTCTGCGCCGGATGGCGCGGGCGCTCCGAGCAGGCGGCGTCCTCTATGCCTCGTTCAAGTACGGGCAGGGCGAGCGTTTCCATCATGGGCGGCATTTCTCGGATTTTAACGCAGCCAGTCTGAAGAGCCTGTTGCATGATACTGGCGTTTTGGCGCCAATCGAAATTTGGATTACCCATGACCGGCGACCAGGTCGATCCGATGAGCAGTGGCTCAATGTCTTGCTGTCTCCTGGCGTGTTGTCGCACCAAGATTGAAAAAATCTCATCAGCCCGAGCGAGCATGACACACCGGGCGTCCTGAAGTTGGTTGCAGGCGCGTGGCGTCGGGCATGGCGAGCCGTAGCTTTTCGAGATCCCGGAGTTGGGCGCTGAGTTCATGCAGTCGCAATTCGGCGGCGAGCCGCGTTTCCTCGCGCCATTTGGCCGGCGGCGACTTGCCGATCAGGGTCGCGACCGATTCCAGCCAGGCGTCATCGGTCCGCTGCGCCGGATCGCTGAGACGCCGGATCAGCGCGCCCAGTCCCATGCGGTCGGGGGTATAGCGGTCCAGGCCGCGATAGCGTTCGATCACGGCGAGGCGCAGATCGCTCAGGCTGACGGTGTCGGTTTCCAGTAAGGCGGTGCCGAGTTGTTGCCGCCAGCCGTCGAGCAGCGCGGGATAGGCGTTTTTCAGCTCGTGGAGCGCCTTGACCAAGGTCTGGATGAAGCGCTCGGCGAGCGTGGGATCGTCAGTGGCGAAGGTTTCCGCTGTGAAGCCGCAGGCGGCGGGCAAGGCGTCGAACAGTAGGACGCCGGGGCTGCGGGCCTGCCGGAAGGCGGCGCGCACGCGCTCGGACTCCGGGCTGAGTCCGGCGCAATGCAGGCTGTAGTCGGGCAGATCGGCGATAAAGCGCACAAGCGGGCGAGCAGCGTGGCATCCGGGCGCACCTGACCGACGACCGAGCGGATGTAGCGGTCGAAGAGTTCGCCGCGCAGGCCGGTGATCGCGAAGCGTTCGAGCGCGAACAACGCCGGTCGGCGGCACAGCAGTTCGACCTGCTCGATGGTCAGTGCGTCGCAGAAGACGCCTTCCTGATAGAGCGCGACCTCGCGCCGGCTGGCCAGCAGATAGGCGACGATCAGCACCGGCAGCGGTCCCAGTTTGGCGCCATAGGGCGGGCGTTGCAGCCGGTCATGGAGCGCGGTCAGGGCGACGTGAGCGCCGCCCGATTCGCCGAGCATGTCGGTAATCGCCTGCCACAGCGGGCGCAACCGGCAGGGATCGGACGCCGGCGGCGGATGGAAGCCGAAACGTCCGTCCACCTCGCGATGCAGGCCGCTTTCTTTCAAGACCGAGAGATAGAGGCTCTTTTCCGCCGGGGTCTTGGCGATCCCGAGATCGGGCTGGTCGGCGGCGTTCAGCATGGCCGCGAGCAGTCGTTTGCGTCCGGTATTGGCGCTGGCCGAGGGCTGATCGCGGTTGATCAGCTCGTTGCGCAGGCGCGGCGCTTGCGGATAACAGCGGGTGTCGACCCACTGCGAGAGCTGGCGCTGGAGATCGCGCCGGTCGCGCACCGGGCGTTCGTCGCCGCCCCAGAACCAGGTCAGGGTCTCGGGCGCGTCCAACAGGGTGCGAATGAGTTGGGCGGTTTCTCGCTCGGCATGCGCGAGCCAGGCGCGATGCTCGCGCTGGGCGACGGGGTCTTGATGGAGCGCGGCGTGTCGCTTGGGCAGTTCCTGCAAGGCCATCCATTCGACGACGGCTTCGCGGAGGCTGTCGGTGAACCCGCAGCGCGCGACGACCGCGCGGGCGGGCATGTCGTCCAGCGGCGCATCTTCGTGCTCCTCGGCCAGATAGAACCAGAGACGCAATTCGCCGCCCTCCTCCGCCGTGGGCGGCCAGCGGTCGCGGGCGATAAAGGTCGGGAGGAAGCTGCGCAGTGCGCCGGTGAGGATGGTGGAGCGGCGCGCGACGATGGGCTTGAAGGGCGCGATGCGATTGAGGATGTCGACCAGCGGCAGGTTGATCTGTTCGGCGATGGCTTCCTGGAGCGCGCCTCGCAGGTCGAAATCGCTGCCGGCCCAGACGCGGTATTCCTGGCTGTAGTGGCGGAACTGGATGATCGAGGCGGCTTCGAGCCGTGCCAGCAGACTGTCGAGCGCGTCGCCGAAGAGGTTGGCGAGCAGCGGCGGGCTGGCCTTGAGTCCGCGTTGCGCGCCGATCAGGTTGAGCAGGCCGAGGGTTTTCAGGAGCTTGACGGCGGCATCGTCGGGCGTGGCGTCGAAGCGTTCGAGCGCGGTGATGACTTCGACCCAGCGATGAGCGGTGAGCGGGTCGGAGAAGCCGGCGGTCTGGTTGAGGATGAAATAGTCGTACAGCTCCCAGGGCTCGATCCAGTCGCCCATGGAAAGCGTGCCGAGTCGTTCGGTCAGTCCGAAGGGCTCGCGGCTGCCCAGGTAGGAAAACAGGGTGCGCTCGTTCTGCGCCACTTTTTGACAGAGGACCGGCAGGATCAGCAGGGTCAAGGGGTGCAGCGGATAACAGCGCGCGAACAGCCGCCGCGCCTGCGCCGGTTCGAGCCCCAGCGGGAGCGCGCCCTCGGCGTCGAGCGTGGCGGTCGCGCTCGCCAGTTGGTCGGTCAGGTCGGCGGTCAGGTCGCCCTCGCGCGCGAAGGCGGCGGCGACGATGCGCAGGGCCTGCTCGGCGGGTTCGAGAAAGGCGATCGCGCCAAAGCGACCCTGGATCTTTTGCCACTCCTCGCGCAGCGTTTTGCTCAGGCGGTGGCTGTAGTGCTCGAAGGCTTGATGGAGCATGACCACCAGATGCAGCGGCGCGGCGCTCGGTTCCTGCGCCTGCTCGGCCAGCAATTGCAGCAGATGGATCTCGCGGTGCTGGGGGTGATAGGACTCGTATTCGAGAAATTTGCCGAGTTCGTCGATCTCGATCAGGAGTCCGTCGCCGCCTTGCTGCGACCACACGCGCTGCACGCGCCGGATCAGGGTCAGCACGCGATCCATCGGATGGCCCGGTTCGGCGGCGTCGAAAATCTCCTTGATCAGCAGCGAGCCCAAGCTGCGTTTTTGGGCCGCCGCGCCGAGCGCCAGCAGAAACTGGCGCGTCAGCGAGTCGGGGATGCCGTTGATTTGGATCGTCAAAAATCCGCGCGCGCCTTTCAATGCGTGCTGAAAGCGGTCGGCCAACGGCGGGCTATGCGTGCGCAGGATGGCGAGCGCAGCCTGATGGGTGGGCGTCTGCTCCGTGTTCACGAGCGCGGACAGGAAGAGTCCGAACGCGGATTTCCCCGTGCCGTAGGGGCCGATGAGCGCCTGGGCGCGTCCGCCGGTCTCCTGCTCCAGTCCGTCGAGAATCTGGGCGAGCGCCTGAAGCGCCCGCGAGGTGGGCAGATAGGCTTGAATCAGTTCCAGGCGGTCGCAGTCGCGCGGCAGGTTGATCGAGCGGGTATAGGCGCCCTGAATACGAATGCGTTGGTCCAGGGTTGTCATGCCGTCTGGCTCCCGTAGTGCGCGCGGAGCAGGTCGAGCGGGTCTGCGAGCACGTCGGGGCGGTAGAGCTGATGGACGCCGGCGGTATCGCGCAGTTCGTAACTCTGAGGGTAAAGCTCCATGAGCTGTCCAAGGCTGTGCATCAGCCCTTCCTCGCTGAGCCGAAAGATCGCCCCCGGCGCGGCCCATTGGTCGCCGCCCTGGAGCAGGGATCGGATGGGCAGCGCCGGCTGATCGGGATCGGCCCGGAAGCGTTGCGCGAGGGCGAAATGCAGGGCGACGGGCGGCAGAAAGGCGCGGAGCAGGCGCGGACTGCGGTACTGGCGCCCGGCGTCGACCTCGATGAGTTGCAGATGCGCGAGCGGGGAATCCAGGTGATCGTCGCCGCGCTCGACCTGGGGCGCATACATGCGCAGCAGGGTGGAGATGTCGGATTTCAGGGTGCTGTGCGAGCGGCGCGCCTTGAGTTCTTTCGCGACGAATTCGCTCAAGGCTTGCAGCGCCTCCTGCTCCTGAAAGCGCGGCATGGCGAAGCGGTCGAAGAACCAGAAAAAGCCGGTCGCCATCTCGGGGTTGGAGGCAATCAGCCAGTGGATGATCCAGAGCGTGGCCTCGTCTTCGAGATAACGATCGCCCGTCTCGCCCAGCAAGACCTCGCCGAGTTCGGTGGGCGTGCCGATGCCGTCGGCGAATTCGACGATGCCGGTGACTTGCAGCCAATACTGAATGGCGTTCGCCATGTTGCGGCCAACGCCCAGATCCACCATGGCCTGCTCGGGACGGGTGAACAGGTCCGGGGTTTTCTGGATGGTCTCGAATCCCTTGGTCAACCAGCCGTAGCGCAGTGGAAAGGTCTCGTGGCGCCCGAAGGCGGTCTTATCGCGATTGAGCTTCAATGAAATGGCGTCCAGTGCGCTGGGGGTTGTCGGTGCATGGGGGGCTGCCTTGCGCCCTGGAATTGTCTGGAATCGCCGTCTGGGATCGACTGTCATTAGGCGATTTTCGGGAAAGATTTGAGCGATGTTCCGTTCGTCCTGAGCCCTTCGGCTTCGCTCAGAAGAGCCTTGTCGCAGCCTTGACCGAGTTTCCGTTCGTCCTGATCTCTTCGGCTTCGCTCAGGAGAGCCTTGTCGCAGCCTTGACCGAGTTTCCGTTCGTCCTGAGCCCTTCGACTTCGCCCAGGAGAGCCTTGTCGCAGCCTTGACCGAGTTTCCGTTCGTCCTGATCTCTTCGGCTTCGCCCAGGAGAGCCTTGTCGCAGCCTTGACCGAGTTTCCGTTCGTCCTGAGTTTATCGAAGGACGAACGGAGGCCATGTCGCCACGAACGGCGGCCATGTCACCACGAACGTGTGCTCTACGCCAGCGCGCGCATGCGCTGCACCGCCGCGACCATGCGGTTGACTACGGCGGAGACTTCATCGTCGGTCTGATGACGGCTAAAACTGACGCGAACCGCGCCATTTAAAGCGGCGCCGTTCACGCCCATCGCCCGCAAAACGGAGGACGATTCGACGGTGCCGGAGGCACAGGCGGACCCGGAGGCGATAGCGAGGTCGGGCGCAAGCTGATTAATCAATGCATCGCTGCCGATCCCATCGATGGAGAGAGTAACCATCCCCCGGCAGAGCCGGGGGCTTTGAATTCGTGAGCCGCTCAAAGCGGCAAGGGGTCGCTAAGAGGGTGTAGACAAAAATAATTGAGCTGCTATTTGTATACCAGTCTACAACTGAGCTGGTGTGCGCTGATGTCGAAAGCTGGTCGTCCCCCCAAGATTCACGAGGCGGAGCAAGCGGTATTGCGTCAAATTGTCACGGATCGCCCGACCTCCACGCTGTCAGAGATTGCCCGGGAACTCGCGGCACGGACGGGAATCGAGGCTCATGAAGCAACGATTCGCAAGTCCTTGCGGGAGGCGGGCGTCACGCGCCTCCGGGGCGAGAGTGGTCTCGAGGCGCAAGCGCGCGCAACGCCGCGTCGGTATGGGTATACGGATGCGCATCGTCGCCACGACCCCGACCAAAGCTACCCAAGTTGTCTGACCGATGCGGAGTGGGACTTGGTCGCCGCTCTCTTTGAGATGCCGGGCGGGCGGGGTCAACCGCCCCGCGTGTCGCGCCGGAGCATCCTGGAGGCGTGTTGCTACGTGGTGCGCACGGGGTGCGCGTGGCGGATGCTGCCGCACGATTTCGCGCCTTGGCAGAATGTCTACAAGACGTTTCGCCGTTGGAGTGCGGCTGGGAAGTTTGAGCAGATGCATGATCGACTGCGGGGGCAATGGCGCGAACGCGAGGGGCGTGAGATCGCGCCGACGGCGGCGGTGCTGGATGCGCAATCGACCCGCGGCTCGCCGCAGGGTGGACCGAGCGGCTTTGATGCGGGCAAGCAGGTCAAGGGGCGCAAGCGCAGCCTGGTGGTCGATACCTTGGGGTTCGTGTTGGCGGTGAGCGTGGTCGCGGCCAATCTTCAGGACCGCGATGCCGCCTCGGGCGCCGTCGCTGACGCGGCCGCCAAGTACCCCCAGATCAACACGCTGTTTGTCGATAGCGCCTACGCCGGTCAATTTGCCCAAACCACCGAGCAGACCCACGCGATCCGCGTGGAAGTCGTGCGCCATCCAGCCAACAAAAAGCGTTGGCTCCTGGCACGTGGACGGGGCGCCTGACCGAGTGGTGATCGCCAACGCCGACGGCTTCGTTCCGCTGCCGAAGCGCTGGGTTGTCGAGCGCACCCATGCGTGGAATGAGCGTGCCCGTCGATTGATCATGCATCATGACCGTCTGCCAGCGGTCTCCGAAACCTGGGTTTGGCTGGCGGAGGCGCGCATCCTGCTGCGGCGGTTGACCACAACGGTTTGATTTTGTCTACACCCTCTAACGCGGCCCCACGGTTCTTGGGCCGCCTAAAGGCGGCAAATCAGTCCCACAGATTGAGCTGGTCGAGTCGCTTGTCCTCGCGCTCTTGGTGCTGAATGTACGCACGGATCGTTGCTTCATCCCGACCGACCGTCGACACAAAATACCCGCGTGCCCAGAAATGCTGTCCCCGAAAGTTGCGCTGACGCTCTCCGTAGACCCGCGCCAGGTGGATGGCACTCTTACCCTTGATGTAGCCCACCACCTGGGACACGGCGTACTTGGGCGGAATCGCAATCAGCATATGCACATGATCCGCCATCAAATGCCCTTCCTCGATCACGCTTTCGCGCTGCCTCGCCAGCTTGTGGAAGACCTCCCCAAGATGCGTGCGCAACTGCCCATACAACACGCGGCGACGGCACTTCGGAATGAAGACAACAGGATATTTACACTCCCACTTGGAGTGGCTTAGGCTTTCAAATGCGTCCATCGGACTCTCCTCAGTCGTGTGCTTGGCGGCTCACGCTGCGGAGTGTCCCCGATGGACTCCCGGAAATGTCAAACTGCTACTGTCACCCCGGCAAAGCCGGGGGATTTCTCATTTTATTAACGATGTAGGGCGAACTCCGCGCGGGATCGCCGTGTACCCGATACGTCAGATGGGCGGCGAGCTGTTCCAGAAACTGGCGCTTCAATTCCGCAACCCACGTCAGATCGGTCTGCCGACGGCGAGCCGCCAATGTCAGTGCGCGACTCAGGCCGATGATCTGATGCGTCGGGAGTGTGCCGGGGCGCAGGCCGAATTCCTGCCCGCCGCCATACATCAGGGGTTGTAGCCGGAGCTGACGACGGTTACGGACGATCAGACAACCGATCCCCTTGGGTCCGTGGAATTTATGGGCCGAGAGTGCGAGCAGATCGATGGGAGTCTTATCAAGATCGATGGCGAATTTTCCGGCGGATTGCGCGGCGTCGACATGCAGCAGCACGCCGACCTCGGACGCCAGCGCCGCGATCTCCTCGATGGGCTGCAGGACGCCGGTTTCGTTGTTGATGTGCTGGATGGAGATGAGCAGGGTGTCGGGCCGCACAACCTGCCGCACCGTCTCGGGTTCGATCCAGCCGGCGCGGTTGGGCGGAAGACGGGTGATCTCGAAGCCGTCGCATTCGAGGGCGGCGCAGCAGGCCAGGACGGATTTGTGCTCGATGGCCGAGGTTATCAAATGCCGGCCCTGGTCGGCATGGGCGCGCGCCACGCCCTGCAGGGCCAGATTGTTGGCTTCGGTGGCGCCGGAGGTAAATATCACCTCGTCGGGTTCGCAGCCGAGTTCGGCGGCGATCTCGGCGCGGGCGGCGGACACGACCGCAGCGGCGGCCTGTCCGGGCCTGTGAGCCGTTGACGAGGGATTTGCGTCAACGCCCTGCAGGTACTCGACCATGCGCGCCAGCACCTCCGGCGCGATGGGCGTGCTGGCGGCGGTATCGAAATACAGTGGGTTAGGGGGAACGTTCAAGGCCACTCCTCCCGCATGAAAAATGCTTGGCATGGCCTGAATCCGGTTCCTGCCTTTTGCATCACGACGTACTTTCTCCGTAAACGACGTAGTCTCCATTGCTACCCGATGGCGGCGATGGTTTCCGGCGGAAGCATCTGATGGTACTTTCTCCGTAAACGACGTAGTCTCCATTGCTACCCTACCCTTTCGGCGCGGGAAATTTGATCGATCGCCACGCCATGGCGCGGATCAGGATAACACCTTGGGGAGCGAGTTCGACAGTGTTTCGAGCCGCGAGTGTTTCAGTTTCGCTCCCTGCGAGGGGCGAACAGGCTTGTCGAAGGGGCAAGGGGTTGAGGAGGGATAAGGAGCAAGGGACAAGGGATGGGCCGGAGGATTTCCCGTTCGTCCTGAGGCTCTCGAAGCCTGTCATGAGCCTAGTCGAATGAGATGGACGGGAAATCCGGAACTCGGCGCGTGAAGCCGTTCATGGTTCGAGTGCCTCACCACGAACGGCTTCAGGAAGGGCGAGTGCCTCACCACGAACGGCTTCAGGAAGGGCGAGTGCCTCACCACGAACGGCTTCAGGAAAGGACGAAAGGCTCAACACGAACGTCTTCAACCCAAAAAAGAAAACGCCCGCCAACCGTGCCAGGTCGCGTTTCACCTCATCCGAAAAACACGCTCTACCACCATGCCGGAAGCGCACGCGCCCCACGCGCGCGGAGAGCGTCGATCTCGCCTGGGCGTTTCTGGATCGGGCGCTCGCACAGGGGCGCGGTCTCGGTCGATACGTCGATGGCGCACTGAGGACCGGCGGGAGGAAGAAAGAGGTCCAGACCCATCGGCGGCAGACCGAGCATGGCTAAGGTGACGCCGTCGAGCACACCCTGCGTTTTGCGCAGGCCATTGCGCCACTGAAAGGCGTCGAGCGCCGCCTCCGTTGCCTGGCCCGGAAAGCCCGTGAACGGGACTGTCTGATGGCTCACATGCTTTTTGCGCTTCTTGTCGCGCCAGACGACTTTCCGGGTCAGCGGCTTGAGCAGTCCCTGCTCGGCGAGCGTGGTTTGCAGGATCGCAATGCGCGGGGCGGCGGTCTTGCGCCACCCGGTCGGCATCTCTCGGAGACGGTTCAGGTCGGCGGCGTCGTTCAGCGCCGCCTGTTGACCGGCCTGCAAGGCGGCGTATCGGGCAAGGCGCTGCTCGTAGATTTCCAGTGCGATCCGCTCGGCGGGCATCAGACGGTTGCGATGCGCCGGGTCGTCCGGCTCCTGCTTGCCGACCCGCGCGCGGAACGCACGCAGCGCCCGCTCTACCTCGAAAGGAGTGGCGCCAAGATCGGGTCCGTTCGGGGGCAGCAGCGTCAGGTGACGCAGCGCGGACACCGCCTCCGGCGGCAGCGTCTCCAGCGGCTGGTCCTCACCCTGGTTCAGCAGAGCGGCGAGGCGGCGCTTGTACTGCCGGGTTTCCGCCGGATCGAGCGGGCCGAGCGCCAGTGCCTCGGGGAGTAAGAGGTCGCCACTGATCGCGTGGTAAAACGCGGCGGCCGGCGACGTCTGCTCGGGGTCGAAGGTCCGTTCCGGCAGATCGCCTCCCGGCAGCGCGAAACCGACGCCGTATTTGGCCCGCACCAGCGCTGGCTGGTCTTTGGCCCGGACACGACGGGCCAGATGCTCCATGAACTCGGCCCAGGTATAGGGCTGGCTCTGGCCCTTGCCGTCGCGGTAGAACATTCCAAGATTGCCGGTCACGACGGGAGAGTCGGCGGGCAATCCCCACTGCGACGACACCGGCGGTGGCATCTCGGGTTCCACGGGCTCCACGGGGAACCAGATCGCGGGTTCGATGGAGGGCCGCGGGACTCCCAAAGGGTCCGCGTTCCGTTCGCGCACCGTCACCGAAGGGCCGTATTCGGGTCGCTGCAATGGTGCGTCGAATCGCCACTGGGGCAACGGGCGCGATGGTGCCAGTGGAGCGAAGTCCGCTTGCAGACTGGGTTCGGCAGCCGCCAGCGACCTGGCCCGGAGAATCGCCGCGGCAATCAGCTCAGGCTCGCGGGCGTCGGTCGTGACCAGCGCTGGCGGAGTATCGACCAGCGGAGTCGGCTCCTCGACCGGTTTCACGCACAGGGTATCGCGTGCATCCCCTCGTGCCAGTGCCAACACCCGCCGCCCCTCTCCGGCCCCGAGAAAGTGATAGAGATAGTCTTCTTCCGGGGTGGTGGCCCCCGAGTCCAGGCTCAAATAGTATTTCGCGAAGGCCAGCACCGCGAAATTGTGACGCAGGAGTTGGAGTTCCTCGTCGTTCGCGCCGCGCCGACCGTCCACGGTTTCCTGAATCAAACGGCGCACCTGCTCATCGGAGAAAGGGCCATCCCCCAGATCCAGACGCTCGCGGCCGGTCGTCGTCTCGGCCTCGCTCGCGGTCAGCAGTCGCGCGCCGAACCGCTGGACGATACGATGGAAGGTGCCGGGCATGAACTGCCAGACTCCGGTCGCCGCCCCCAGAGTACCGTTGCGCAAGGGGGGGCGGATGTAATCGTTCCAGGTGTGGGCGCTTTCGTGCTCTCCGGTGGCGAGCGCCTGCCCCAGGCTGGCCCCGGTGCGCTCGCAGACTTCCAGCAGAATGAGCATCTGGCGGGGCGTAATGTCCTGCGCGCGGTCATGGTTGCGGGATTGGCTCGCGGAGAGATTCCGATAGGCCGCCAGCGCGTCCTCGAACGGACGTTCGTCCACCGGAGGCGCGACGGTGGGCACTGGTGGCGGATCGTCCGCCCACGCCCCGGCCGTCGCAAGGAGGCAAACCGCGACCCCGACACAGCCGTCGAAGTATCGTTTCCGTGTCATCGTCTCTGACCCCTGAAATTCCGCGTCGCCATTCTCGGTTTGAGCCTGATCGTTTCGCCTTCTCTGCCGAGAAATCAGGGCAAAGGTGGCATAAAGGCGTTCGGAGTGAGTTTGAAGGCGTTCGGGGTGGGTCATGAGCAGATTCAGGCCCGGGGCCGAAGGATTTCCCGTTCGTCCTTCGATAAACTCAGGACGAACGGGAAATCCTTCGGCCCCCCTTGCCCCTTGCCCCTTGCCCCTTTTGCCCCTTGCCCCTTGCTACCCCCGCCGCGCCCAAGCAACAATGCCGTTCGCGTCCAGTGCGCCAGCCTGACGCGCGACCTCGGCGCCGCCGCGGAACAGGGCCAGGGTCGGAATGCTGCGAATCCCCAGCCGCGCCGACAGACTTTGAGCCTCCTCGGTGTTGATCTTGATCAGCCGCATCGCCGGCTCCAGTTTGGCGGCGGCGGACTCGAAGGCCGGCGCCATCATGCGGCAGGGGCCACACCAGGGCGCCCAGAAATCGACCAGCAACGGAAGATCGCTGCGCGCGAGATGACGGGCGAAGCGGGCCTCGTCGAGCGCCAGCGGTTTTCCAGTGAACAACGGCCCATGGCACTTGCCGCACTTGGCGCCCGCACCCAGACGATGGCTGGCAACCCGGTTGACCGCATCGCAGGCGGGACAAACAACATGCACATCATCGGACATCACGAAAATTCCCCGGCGCCATGCCAACGCTCGCTGAAATCGCGCGGCATTGGCGAAGAAAAACTTGAATCGACTTGACTCGATGGCTATTTTCGGTCGACGTATCCGCTTTCCAAGCATCGAAGTTTCTCAATCATGACTCAATCCGCCTTTGTTGTGACCGTCACCGCGCAAAATTTTCAGTCCGTCGTCCTCGACGGCTCGTTCGAGCGCCCGGTGCTGGTCGATTTCTGGGCCGACTGGTGCGCGCCCTGCCGCATGCTGATGCCCATGCTCGCCAAGCTGGCCGAGGAGTATGGCGGCCGGTTTCTCCTGGCGAAGGTCAATACCGAGGAAGAACAGGCGCTGGCGGCCCAATTCGGCATCCGTAGCCTGCCGACGGTGCAGTTGTTCCAGTCCGGACGCGCGGTGGATCAGTTCATGGGCGCCCTGCCGGAGTCGCAGGTCCGTGAGTTTCTCGACCGTCACCTCCCGCAGGCGTCGAATGGATTGTTGACGTTGGCACTGGATCGGATGGCCGTCGGCGAATTCGCCGAGGCTCGCTCGCTGATCGAGGAAGCCCGCGCCGAGGATCCCAATAATCTCCGTCTTCCGCTCGCCGAGTTACAGCTCGCCGTCGCGCAGGGCGAGATTGCGAAGGCCCGAACCCTGCTCGCCGGACTTCCGATCGAGTTGGCCAATGATCCGGAGGCGCTCGCGCTGCGTGGACAATTGCGGTTTGTCGACGCCCTCGAAAACGCCCCGCCCGAGGCGGAGCTGACGGCCCGACTCACCACCGATCCCAAAGATAGCGAAGCCCGTTATCAGCTCGCCGCCCATCAGGTGCTGCGCGGCGACTATGCGGGCGCGCTCGAACATCTGCTGGAATTGATGAAGCGCGACCGCGCCTTCGAGGATGACGCCGGGCGCCGGGGCATGCTGGCGGTGTTCGATCTGCTTGGCGGCAGCGGCGATCTGGTTGCCCGGTATCGGGCCAGGATGATGAATATCCTCTATTAAACCGCGCCCAGCGGGGCAAGCACTGTTTTTGGATTGGAACAACCTCGGCAGCCTCTGCGACTGACGGAGGGGGCGCGGTTTAAGCGATTTCAGTTCTCCCGAATTTCAAAAAAGTGGTCCGACATGCCCATGCCATTGCACGAATCGGATTTCTATACCTGGACGCGCCGGCAGGCCGAGTTGCTCCGAGCCGGTCAGTTCGGCGAATTGGATACCGCCAACCTGATTGGAGAACTCGACAGCATGGGGGCAAGGGAGCGGCGCGAACTCGTCAACCGGCTGGCGGTGCTGTTAGCGCATCTGCTGAAGTGGCGTTATCAACCGGAACGACAGGGAAACAGTTGGCGGCGAACCATCCGAATCCAGCGCATCGAAGTGGCCGACCTGCTCGGCGATAACCCCGGACTCAAGCCTGAATTGGCGGAGTTGTGCGTCAGGGCGTATGCCAAGGCGCGCATTCTGGCCACCGACGAGACGCGATTCGATGAGTCGACGTTTCCGTCGGAGGCCCCCTTCACGCTGGAAGAAACCCTGGATCCGGCATTTTTCCCGACAGAGTAACCGCGTCCAGCGATGCGGATTTCTCGCGGAAAGTCCCCCGCCAACGCAGTTCGCCCATCGTTTCGACGCCCGCGTCCCGCTCCCGGCAATGGCAGACATCGGCGATGGCGATCAGTGTATCGCCGTCGAACACCAGCGGGATGTAGGGTCGCCACCAGACCGGAATGCCGAGCGTCTGATACAGCTTTTTTAACGAACGGGTATGACTGTCGGCGGGTCTCCGGCAGTTCAATCCGGTCAGACCGAAGCGTACCTTGAGCGTCTTTTGCCCGGTCTCGTCGCCTTTTATGACCGAGAGACGATCACCTTTGGCCGTTGGATGCCATTCCAGCCGGCCCAGACCGGACGGCAGTTCCAGGGTCGTCATTTCCTCGCCGACGGACCAGTTGATGGCGCTGGCCGGTGACGGCGGAGCGGGCAGCGGCGGCAGGGCGAACAGATCCCGGCGGTAACGTCGGATCTCGCAGCCGGACCAGGCGACCAGCGGATTGGCGTCCGCGCGGGCCGTCAGGATTTCATCCAGGATGCGCCGAAGGTGCCGGGTGTCCGGCACGACGAAGCCACGACGCCTGAGCCACAGCCGCAGGACCGACTTCTGAAGCACGCGGTCGATGCGCACAAGGCCGGGGATGTCGAGCGTGCCGGGATGCGCGCCGCCGAGACCGTCCAGAGTTTGGGCGGCGAGTCGGTCGGTTAGTTCGGCCGCCTCGGCGCAATGGCTGGCGCTGCGCGAGAGCGTCGTCGCGAGCGCCGGCCAGCGTTCGCGCAGGACGGGCAGTACCCGATGCCGGAGATAGTTGCGATCCAGCGACGTCACCCGATTGCTGGGGTCGTCGATCCAGTCGAGCCCCTGAGTTTGGGCATAGGCGGTCAGCGTCTCCCGCGTCGTATCGAGCAGCGGACGGATCAGACGGCCGGGGCCGCAGGGCATCTCGAAGGGCATGGCGGCCAGACCCTGAACGCCACTCCCGCGCAACAGCGCAAGCAGCAGGGTCTCGGCCTGGTCGTCACGGTTGTGGGCGGCCAGCAGCAGATCGCCGGGGCCAAGCAGGCTGGAGAAGGCCCGATAGCGCGCCTCGCGGGCAACGGCCTCGATGCTCTCGCCGGGATGGGGTTGCAGATGCAGACATCGAATGGTGAGAGGGATGACCAGGGCATCGCATTGGGATTGACAGTGGGCGGCCCAGGTGGCCGAGTCCGGATGGAGTCCGTGATCGAGATGGACGGCCTGCAACGCGCCGGGCAGACGCTCGCGAACGCTGGCGGCAGCGGACAGGAGTACGCTGGAATCCAGGCCGCCGCTGAAGCCGATCCAGCAGCGAGAGACGTTTTGGAAGCGGGCGAGCAACGCCGCCAGGTTGCCTGGATCGAAGGGGGTCATACGGTTGGCTGTTGGCAGTGGTTGAAACGGCGACGGCGAGGTGCCGGCGCATAGCGCGGACGCCCGAAACCTTACCACTCCTTCGGCGTGAAACGGTCGTCGTTGCGGATGAGGATGGCGTCCCCGCTTTGGGTCAGCACGAAAAGGCTCTGGCGGTAGGCAAAACGCGCCACTTCATCGGGCAGCACCATCGCCGCGACCGCACCCATCAGCCGATAGCCGGCGTACTGCGGAAACAGACGCTCGGTTTCCTGAAACATCCGCTTCGTCTCCCGGGATATCCGTTGGGTCTCTTTCTGCGCTTCCGCAACCTCCCGAAACAACTCCAGGATCTCTTCGTGACTGATCGCCATGCCGTTACCTCGTGAGGTCTGGCAAACCGAGCATCTGTGGACAACGTCCCGTCATGCCTCCTTGAACCGTCCGTACCCCATTAGCCGCTTGTAGCGTGCCGCGATCAGCGTCTCTGGCGGGATTCCGGTGAGCGCGTCCAGGCGTTCCACCAGCACAGCCTTGAGCGATTTGGCGACCGCGTCCGGGTCGCGGTGGGCGCCGCCGAGCGGTTCCTTGATGACCTGGTCGACCAGCCCCTGTTCCAGCAGCTTGTCGGAGGTGATCGCCATCGCCTCGGCGGCGAGTTGAGCCTTGTCGGCGCTCTTCCAGAGGATGGATGCACAGCCCTCGGGAGAGATCACCGAATAGGTGCTGAACTGCAACATCCCCAGCCAGTCGCCCACACCGATCGCGAGCGCGCCGCCCGAACCGCCCTCCCCCACTACGGTACAGAGGATCGGGGTGCGCAGCCGCGACATCTCGCGCAGGTTACGGGCGATCGCCTCGCTCTGACCCCGTTCTTCCGCGCCGACGCCTGGATAGGCGCCGGGGGTGTCGATGAAGGTGAGGATCGGCAGCCCGAACCGCTCGGCCATCTCCATCAGACGCAACGCCTTGCGATAACCCTCGGGGCGCGGCATGCCGAAGTTGCGCAGGATCTTTTCCTTGGTATCCCGGCCCTTTTGATGTCCGATGACCATGACCGGCCGACCGTCGATCCGCGCGAGTCCGCCGACGATCGCGCGGTCGTCGGCAAAGGCCCGATCGCCGTGGAGTTCATGGAAGTCGTCGAACAGCCGTCGCGCGTAGTCGAGCAGATAGGGCCGCTGCGGGTGGCGCGATAACTGCGAGATCTGCCAGGGGGTCAGCGCGGAGAAGATTGATTCGGTGAGCGCCACGCATTTGGTATGGAGTCTCTCGATCTCTTCCTGGATGTTGAGTTCGTTATCGTGGCCCACCAGACGCAACTCTTCGATCTTCGCCTCAAGCTCGGCAATGGGTTGTTCAAAATCGAGAAAATTCAAATTCAGGTCCATAACCCTTACATCGTTGTTGTTTTATGGCTGCAATGAGCCTGAAATCAAGCATCGCCGCGCGTTAGCGCGGTTTATCTCCCTCAAGCAGCGCCTTGAGGCGCGCAAGCTCGGTCTCCGCGCGCTCGGCACGCTCTCTTTCGGTCCTGGCCAGAACCTGTTGCGCTTGGGCGAAGCGACGTTGTTTCTCGGCCAGTCGCATCTGTTCTTGCGCCAGTTGCGTTTGGGTTTCGGCACGCTGGCGCGCGTCCTCGGCGGCATTCCAGGCCGCCTCGGCATGGGTTGGCAACGGTACGCCATCGGGCGTCGCCCAGCGCAGCCAGGTGCCCTCGATGCCAAGATAGTCGCCCTGCCACAGAACCAGCGTCAGACCCAGCAGCGGGCTATGGAGACGACCCTGCCCATCGCGCTCGATCGGCTGGTAGACGCCATCGGTCAGTTGAAACCCGGCGCGGTCTTCCGGATTGAAGGGATCGAACCAGAAATACTCGGGCACCCGCATCCGGTCCTGATAGATCTCTTTCTTCTCGCCTTTATCGCTGGCCGCCGTGCTCCGCGAAAGCAATTCGATGACCACGTCCGGCGCCTTGCCCTGCTCCCACACCACCCAACTCTTACGTTCGCCGCGCGGCACGCCGAGGACGACAAAGACATCCGGCCCACGAAAATGCCGACCCCGCGTCTGCTCCAGGCTGAAATAGACGAACATGTTGCCGTTCGTGTAGCCCTCGCCCTTTTCCTGCAACCAGAGATCGAGCGCATCGATCAGGAGATCCATCTGCCACTTGTGCCGTTGCGTCTCCATGGGTTCTCCATCGTCGCAAGGGAGTTCATCCTGTGTGGGCGGAACCGGCGGCATCCCCTCCGGCGGATCGCCCGCCGGCCAGTCGGGATCTGAAAACAGCGGTTGGGCCATCGACATGGGCGCTTTCCTCAAGTGGCTTGCGGTGCGTCGGCGAAGCTCGGCGAACGCTGCAATCTAGCGCAGCCCAAGCTTCGAGTACAGTTCGACGCAACCCGCGAAGGGCGAGCGCCGCCTGGAATCGGAGTCCGCGTCAACCCGTCAAGCGTGTCCACCAGACAGTCGCCTGGATACGAACCTGCTCGACGGCATCCTGGATCATACCTGGCACGGCGTCCAGATCCACGGGCATTTCCAGACTGAACCTCCCCGACCAGGAATCGGCCGGTGGCGCCAGCCATGCCAGCGCCAGGACCGTTGCCAGCATCGCCAGGCTGCTCCAGGGATTGTTGAAACTGAAAGGCTTGAGCGCCGTCCCGAAGGAGCGTTTCAGTCGGGCGTTGAAAAGATCGACACTGTAGATCTCGTCCAGGCTCAAATGGGTCAGATAGCCGATGCCCGCCATCAGACCCGCAAGCCAGGCCGGCTCGGGCGGCAGTCGCCACAGCCAGGAGGCGATGTTGACGGTCGCGAGCGTCACGGCCGCGATCGCGAGCCAGGAATGCCAGATGCCGCGGTGCACCGTGAGGCGGGAGAAAATCTCGAAGAACCCGTAGCGCACGCACAGATACACCCCACCCCAGATCAGGGTCAGCTCCAGCGGCGGAAAGCGCTCGATCAGGGGCAATGTCATGACGAATGCCAACCCCGCGCCGAGCACGCTAAAGAGTGCATTGACCGGCTTGGAGCGATCCGAGTCGATATCCGGCAGCATGCCGCCGAGGACGCCGAGCACGAAATACGGCAGCGCCTGATCGCCCTGGATCAGACCGGCCGTGTGCAAGCCAAGCGTGACAGCGGCACTCACGACGATGCAGACATTCAGATGTGTTTGGAAATTGGCCATGCTGAAAATTCAGAGTTGAGTAGCGGGGGCGGTTTTCAGATGTCAGGTGTCGGCATTCGTTCGGGCGCGGGCATAGAGCAGTTTAACCTGTTCGCGTTTGACGGACGTGTTTGCAGTCGCGGGATCGCAAACCGTGACTTGCCGCGAACATCGCCTCCAGTTGGACCGTCAGGAATTCGGAAGACTCGGTATCTGCCAACTGCCGACTGAAACCCGCTTTCTAGGACGAACGGCGATTTGCGCGGATAATACAGCGCCAACTCCTTACCCTGAGGTTCAGTTTCATGCCCCGGCCATCCTTGACCATCGCACTCGTTCAGCAGTCCGACCAGGGCAGCACCGCGGCGAACCTGGACGATTGCGAAACCTCCATCCGCACGGCGGCGATTCGCGGCTGCGGGCTGATTCTGCTCCAGGAACTCCATAACGATCCCTATTTCTGCCAGACCGAGGATCCTGCGGTCTTCGATCTTGCCGAGCCGATCCCCGGCCCGACCACCGAGCGCCTGAGCGCGCTGGCACGCGAACTGGAACTGGTGATCGTCGGCTCGCTGTTCGAGCGCCGCGCCCCTGGGCTCTATCACAACACGGCGGTCGTGCTGGACTCGGACGGTTCGCTGGCGGGTATCTATCGTAAGATGCACATCCCCGACGATCCGGGCTATTACGAAAAATACTATTTCACGCCGGGCGATCTGGGTTTCAATCCGGTGGATACCGCCGTCGGGCGCCTGGGCGTGCTGGTGTGCTGGGATCAGTGGTTTCCGGAGGCGGCCCGCGCCATGGCGTTGTCCGGCGCGCAACTGCTGCTCTATCCCACCGCGATCGGCTGGGATCCGAACGATCCGCCAGCGGAACAGGCCCGTCAGCTCGATGCCTGGATGACGATCCAGCGCAGCCACGCGATCGCCAACGGTCTCCCGGTCGCGGCCTGCAATCGGGTCGGCTTCGAGCCCGATCCCAGCGGCGTCAGCGCCGGCGCCCGCTTCTGGGGCCATTCGTTCGTCTGCGGACCCCAGGGCGAAATTCTTGCGCAAGCCGACGATCAGGCGCCCAAGCTGCTGATCGTCAAGGTCGATCTGTCGCGCACCGAACAGGTCCGGCGCGTCTGGCCCTTTTTGCGCGATCGGCGCATCGACGCCTATACCGATCTGAACCTGCGTTACCGCGATTGAGAATCCCGATAGGATTCTCAATGGGGTTTTTTATTGGGGTTCGATCCCACGTTTCACTCTCCAGTCTTCACAAAAACGACCGTCCCGGAGGACAGCCATGAGCAGCACCACGACCGCCACCGACGAGGCACGACTTCAGATGCGCTCCATCATTCAGCGCATCGCGACCGGCCCCGAGCTGTCCAAGGACATCTCGATGGAAGAGGCGCGCATCGGCATGCGCGCGATCCTCGACAATGCGGTCGATCCGGTCCAGGCCGGCATCTTCTTCATCGCGCTTCGCATGAAGCGCGAGACCGACGAGGAGTTTAAAGGCATTCTGGACGCGATCCGCGAGGTGACGGGCCATGTGGTGGCGGATGTCGACGATGTCGTCGATATCGCCGACCCTTACGATGGCTACAATCGCTGTCTGCCCGCCGCGCCCTTCCTGATGCCGCTGCTCGCCGAATACGGCGTGGCGGCGATCAGTCAGGGCGCGCATGCCGTGGGGCCGAAATTCGGCGTCACCCATCGTCATGTGCTGGAGGCCGCCGGCGCGCCGGTGGATCTGACCCCGGTGGAAGCCGCCGACCGTCTGGCCGATCCGACGCTCGGTTGGAGCTATGTCGATCAGCGCGCCTTCTGCGCCCCGCTGCACAATCTGGTCGACCTGCGCTCGGCCATCGTCAAGCGGCAGGCGGTGACGACGGTGGAGGTCATGGCCCGACCGATTCACGGTCGCAAACATACGCATCTGGTCACGGGCTATGTCCATAAGCCCTATCCGCGCATCTATGCCCTGCTTGCCCGTCATGCCGGATTCGACTCCGCCCTGCTGGTGCGCGGCGTCGAGGGCGGCGTGATTCCCTCGCTGCGACAGAAAGGCACCAGCTTCAATTATCAGCATCACTCCGAGGAGCAATCCTTCGAGATCGATCCCACCGAACTCGGGATCGCGCAATCGGTCCGCGCCGTTCCGCTGCCCGAGAATCTGCCGCAGACGACCCGCCCTGGCGACGAAATCGCCGTCGCCGTGGATGTCCCGGCGACAGCCAGCGCCGCCGCCGAGGCGGGCATGGCCGCGCTGAATGGCGTCCAAGGGCCGACCTACGACAGCCTCGTGTTCGCCGGCTCGGTTATCCTCTGGCATCTTGGACGCGAGGCGTCGCTCGCGGTCGCCGCCGACCGGCTGCGCGACATTCTGGACTCCGGCAAGGCCGCGCAACGGGTGCGTTGATCATGGACCAGCCATTCGTTGCCGTCGCCGCTACGGACGCCATTCCGCCCGGAAAATTCATCAAAGTCGTGATCGAGGACCGACCCTACCTTGTCGCCAATGTGGACGGACACTTTTATGCCGTCGAGGACCGTTGTAGCCATGAGGACTATCCGCTGTCCTATGGCTGTCTGGACGGCGACCGGATCAAGTGTTCGCTGCACGGGAGCCGTTTCAGCCTGGCGACCGGCGCGCCGCTCGACGAGCCCGCGGACGAACCGATCCGCACCTATCGATTGGCGGTCGACGAGGGGCGGGTGTGGCTCGATCCATCGAGTCCGGCGGAGATTGGATGATTGGCGGATCTTGACTACAGTTAAATCAGGAGTTTCCCGTCGAACGGCGGGCGCCGTTCGCATGCGGAGACCCTCGTGAGTCGACAGCGGGAGGTTTCCTATGAAGACCTGGATGCTCGTGGCAAGCGATGCGCGCGCGCGACTGTTCGAGGTTGCCAACCGGAACGCACCCCTGAATGAGGTGCTGGATCTGGTGAACCCTGAAAACCGGCTGCAAGGCAAGGATCTCAAGACCGACAAGCCTGGGCGGGCGTTCGACTCGCTGGGCGGTCAGCGTCACGCCACCCAGACGCCGGTGGATCCGAAGGAGCAAAGTTCCATCCGCTTTGCCAGACGGGTGGTCGACGAGTTGGAGTCGGGCCTGCACGAGCACCGCTTCGAGGCGCTGAACGTGGTGGCCTCGCCGCATTTTCTCGGTCTGCTACGTGAGCGGATGAGCGACGCGCTGGGACGCGCGGTGAAGAAAGAGGTCACGAAGGATCTCACCCGCGAGGATGCGGCTGCGCTGAAGGCGCATGTCGCACAACTGTTCTAGAGCCTGTTCATCAATTCTCGTTGTGTGGGACGAGCATGGAGATCAAGGGGATCTCCATCCCTTGAGCAGGATGCAAGCCAGTAGGGGCGAATTCATTCGCCCCTACAATGATGCAGCGCAACATCCGTGAGCGTCAATCCCAAGGGGCGATCAGCCCCGCGGGCTGTAGTGGCGCGTGAGCCAGGCGGTCAGTCCTTCCAGACCAGGAAAGAACACCCGTTCGGTGACGTTCGACTGGTCGAGCTTATCGCGGATCTCCCATTTCAACTCGGCGGGGATGACGATTCGCATCCAGATATCCGGATAGTCGGCCAGCCAGCGGTCGATGGCCAGCGTCGGGTCCGAACTCATCGAGAAAAACGCGAACTGATTGACGATGCGGTCGTCGATGGACGGCGGCTCGAAAAACAGCGTGAAGGGCTCGTCGCGGAGCTGATCCAGTTCGGCCAGGGTCTTGACGCTCTCGGAGAGCATCTCGACGGTGAAGACATTGGCGCCTTCGTATTCGAGCCGCGAGCGCAGCAGCTCCGGGGCCATGCGATGGGCGGCGATATAGTTGACGCCCCAGATGGCGCCATCCCGGTCGAACTTGTCGATATTGGACGTGGCGAAGTGCAGCGCGGCGAAGGGCGAATAGGTCCAGTCCAGGAGCCGGGTCGGCAGGCCATAATGCTGGGCGACCGAGAGCCAGTGCCAGACCGAATCCCGCTCCACCACCCGCCGATGGGCATACTTGCGGAAATTGCGCAGCAGGTGCCGTTCGAGTTGGGCGTAGCCGCCGCCGAGGCGCATCAGGGTCGTCTCCAGCGGATAGTTCGCGTCGGACAGACCCCGAAAGGCATAGCGCGAGCGATAACGGCCAATCTCCGGCACCCAGGAATCGGCGAAGAGCACGTCCTGGATTTCGGCCCAGGAAGAGACCCGGATCGGATTCGGCGAAGCGCTCGCTGGCTCGCGAACGGCCGCATCGGCAGGGAGCCCAGCGGAGCGGGTCGACGGATCTTGATAACGCATCGTGGCCTCGTCCAAGGCTGACTGATGGGGAGATCGGATTTGCGGACCAAGATCCGCAAACCTCGGTTTCAGGACGCCTTCCCCGTGCGCTTCTCCAGCATCACCAGCCGGCTGTGCGATTTGCGGTCGTGCCAGGCGAGTCGGTCCCGATCGATCAGACTCCACCAGAAACCAAGACCCGCCGGCAGAAGACTGAGGATGGCCCAGCCGAAACGCTGGAGCGCGCTGCCGAACCCCAGATTGCCGCCATCGTCGCCGATGACCCGGAAGCGCCAGGCGCGCATGCCCAACGTCTGACCGCCACGCATCCAGAAGTAGACGTAGAATGCCGCGACGACGACGAGTAGATAAAGACGCATCAGGGCGAGCGGGAGTGTCGCTTCATACACCTTCGCGCCAACGACGATCTCATAGGGGATGGCGACGATGGCGGTTGCAAGGATCAGAACGCCTAGCAACAGTACGCTATCGTAGAGCATCGCGCCGAGGCGTCGGAAGAGTGAGGGCTGATTGGCAAGGGTGACGTCGAATTCCATGGTTTCTACTGCCGAATGGTTGTTGATCGATAGCTTCGAACGGAAGCCGCTATGTTGAACCGGGTCATTATTAAACCACTTTTGTTTAAGCTTTTGCGACGGCTACCCATGCCATGGATCGCAATTCTGATCGGGCTGGCCGCGGGAATCGCGATCTGGAGCACCCTCGATCAAATCCAGAGCCGTCAGGTCGATAAGATTTTCGACCAGGAATTGCGCGTGCAGCTCGATCTGCGCGCGCGCGAGAGCCTGATTCGCTTCGACCGTCACCTGTCGAGTTATAGCGCCATGACCCGCTTGCTCGCCAATCACCGGCGTCTGTCGGAGTATCTGGAGCCTCTCTTCTGGTCCGAGGACGAAACCGTCAGTCCGGTGGTGTATAAGGAATTCCGCCCGCACTGGCTACCGGATTTTTTCGAGCCCGACGTGCTGAGTCCGCCGAGCCATGTGCTGCTCACGGATTCCCAGGGGCGGGTCAGGGAAATCTTTCAGGCCGGAGAGGTGCCGGCGCCCGGCGGAATCGCGACCCGCGTGAACGCGCGATTCCTCGACCCGAGCACGACACGTTCCGTCATCGAACGTATCGGCAACCAGCTCTACCTGATCAACAGCGACGCGGTCGAGGACGCCGGCGGCTATGGCATGGGCTATCTGGTCGTGCTGGTTCCCATCGACGAGGCCTTTCTGGCCGCCTCGCAGCGCGGGCTGGACGTCGGCCGCGCGGCGGTGGCGCTCGTCGACGGCGACGACCAGCGCATCGTCGCCAGCGTTGATTCGGCGGCCTTGATTCCGGGCAGCCTGCTGAGCGACTGGAACGATACCTCTGTGATCACCTCCCAATCTCTGCCGGAGTACGAGGGTTCCGATTCCAATCTGCTCTTCGCGACCTTCGTCCCGCATACCGTCGTGGAGCGGATGTCGCGTCATGTGCGCATCTTCGAGCGCCGCCAACGCTTTATCGCGGCGGCTGTCTTTGTGATCGTCTTCACCGCCGTCATCTATCTGGTGTCCTCGCGTCTGAATAAAGTGCTCAAGCGCATGACCCGCTTTTCGCAGCGGGCACTCGGCATCGCCGAGCCCGGTTTTCATCGCGGTGGCAACCAACTCCTGCTGCTGGAGGAGTGGATCCAGCATTTCACGCAGCTGGTGCTGACGGCCCGCGAGGAGATGAACCGCAAGCATCAGGCCGCGATGCGCGAGAGCGAGGCACTCAAGGCGGCGATGATGGAGGCGTCGCTGGATGCCATCGTCACGCTGAATCAGGCCGGTCAGATCATCGAATTCAATCCGGCGGCGGAGCGCCTGTTCGGTCTGGGGCGCGGGAAGGCGATCGGCGAGTCCTTCGCGGAGCGATTTTTGCCCGATGTCGCGCGCGCCGCCTTCAAGCGTCTGCTCGATCGTTCCCGCCATCTGCATCGCGAACCCCTGGGGCGCGGCGAGTTGCTGGCACTGGGTTCGGACGGCTCGGAGCTTCCGGTGGAAATCTCCATTGCGCCCATCGAGCTTGAGGCACGGCGGTTCTACACGCTCTACATTCACGACATCAGCAGCCGCAAGCAGGCCGAACAGGAAATCAAAAGCCTGGCCCGTTTCGCGAGCGAAAGCCCAAACCCGATCATGCGCGTGACGGCCGAGGGTCTGATCGTCTATGCCAATCATGCCAGCCGTCCCCTGCTGCTGGCCTGGCGGGCGGAACCGGGCGTCCGCCTGCCCGAGGAATGGTGCGACGTCGTGGCCCTGGCGCTGGGAACCGGTCAACCCCTTGAACGCGAACTCGAGATCTCGGGTCAGGTCTACTCGCTGTTGTTCGCGCCGATCCGCGATCTTGGGTACCTGAACATCTATGCCCGCGACATCACCGCCGTGCGCCGCGCCGAGCAGGAATCCCGTCAGCATCAGGCCGAGTTGGTCCATGTCTGCCGGCTCAGCACCATGGGCGAGGTGGCGACCGGCATGGCCCATGAACTCAACCAGCCGCTCTCGGCCATCGTCAACTATGCTAACGGGTGCAGCCGGCGGCTGCAGGGCGGCTCGGGGCAGACCGCGGAGCTGGTCGGCGCCATGGGTCAGATCACGGCGCAGGCCCAGCGCGCGAGCGAGATCATCAAGCGGCTGCGCGCGTTGGTCGGCAAGCAGCCGCCCAGCCGCATCCAGACGGATCTGAACCATCTGGTGCGAGAGGTCAGCTCCTTCCTCGAATTCGAGACCACTCGGGTCGGCATCCAGATCGAACTCGACCTGGCGCCGGAGCCGATCCCGATCCAGGTCGATCTGGTTCAGGTCGAACAGGTGCTGCTGAATCTGCTCGGCAACGCGCTCGATGCCCTGGAAGACCGGCCGCAAGACCAGCGGCGATTGCACATCCGCACCGGCATCCAGGATGGCGATGCCTGGGCAGTGGTGGAGGATACGGGGCCTGGAATCGCGCCGGAGCGTCTCGCCGGTCTCTTCGATCCGTTCGTGACCACGAAAGAGGGCGGCATGGGAATGGGACTGGCGATCAGCCAAACGATCGTCGAGAATCATGAGGGTCGAATCTGGGCCGAGTCTGAACTGGGACGCGGCGCGGCCTTTCATATGACACTGCCGCTGTCGCTCCCGACCGGGGAGAGCGACGGCGGCCATACCGAACGTCTGGATACCTGAACAACATGACAACCGATGCGACCGTTTTCGTCGTCGACGACGACCAAGCCATGCGAACCTCGCTGCAATGGCTGATCGAATCGACTGGCCTGTCGGTGCAGACGTATGAGTCCGCCGACGTGTTTCTCGCCAGCCATTATCCAGGCCGCCCCGGCTGTCTGCTGCTGGACGTGCGGATGCCCGGCATGAGCGGACTGGAACTGCAAGGCTATCTGATGCGTCAGGGGTATCGACTGCCGGTCATCCTCATCACCGGCCATGGAGACGTGGCGATGGCAGTCAAGGCCATGAAGGCGGGGGCGGTGGATTTCATCGAAAAACCCTTCCACGACGAGGATCTGCTGCGCAGCATCCGCAACGCGCTGGAGTTCGACCAGAAGCATCGGGCCAGCCGCTCCGCGAAGGCCGACATCGCCATGCGTCTGGCCGAGCTGACTCCGCGCGAGCACGAGGTCATGGCCATGGTCACCGACGGAAAATCCAACCGGGAGATTGCGGCGGCGCTCGGGGTCAGTTCCAAAACCGTGGAGGCCCACCGGGCGCGCGTGATGGAAAAGATGCGCGCCGAGTCGCTGGCGGAGCTGGTACGGATGGCCTTGCTGGTCGCGGTCGATTCGCCGCTTTGAGGGGAGTTCATACCCGACCGAAATCCTATTAATAAAATGAGAAATCCCCCGGCTTTGCCGGGGTGACAGTAGCAGTTTGACATTTCCGGGAGTCCATCGGGGACACTCCGCAGCGTGAGCCGCCAAGCACACGACTGAGGAGAGTCCGATGGACGCATTTGAAAGCCTAAGCCACTCCAAGTGGGAGTGTAAATATCCTGTTGTCTTCATTCCGAAGTGCCGTCGCCGCGTGTTGTATGGGCAGTTGCGCACGCATCTTGGGGAGGTCTTCCACAAGCTGGCGAGGCAGCGCGAAAGCGTGATCGAGGAAGGGCATTTGATGGCGGATCATGTGCATATGCTGATTGCGATTCCGCCCAAGTACGCCGTGTCCCAGGTGGTGGGCTACATCAAGGGTAAGAGTGCCATCCACCTGGCGCGGGTCTACGGAGAGCGTCAGCGCAACTTTCGGGGACAGCATTTCTGGGCACGCGGGTATTTTGTGTCGACGGTCGGTCGGGATGAAGCAACGATCCGTGCGTACATTCAGCACCAAGAGCGCGAGGACAAGCGACTCGACCAGCTCAATCTGTGGGACTGATTTGCCGCCTTTAGGCGGCCCAAGAACCGTGGGGCCGCGTTAGCGACCCCTTGCCGCTTTGAGCGGCTCACGAATTCAAAGCCCCCGGCTCTGCCGGGGGATGGTTACTCCTGTCGATGATCGGGCTGATCGCGGGCACAAGGTTTCCTGGAAATCACCTTAAACCGCAAGTTCCCCATCCAGGTAGCGCCATTGCCCCTCGTCACGCACAAACCGACTGCGCTCGCGCAGACGATGGGCGCGGCCCTGAACCTTGTAGCGGGCGACAAACTCGACCGACCCCTGCCCGTCGTTCGGTCCGCCGGCCTCCGTCGACAGAATCTTGAGCCCGATCCACCGGGTCGAGGCGTCGGGGGCGAGATCCCTGGGACAGGTGGCGGGATGCCAGGTCGCGCGCAGATACTCGACGTCATTGCGGACAAAAGCGCTATAGCGCGAGCGCATCAGGGACTCGGCGGTTGGGGGCAGGGTTGCGCCTGCGAGGAAGGGGCCGCAGCACGCCTCGTAGGATTGGCCGGAACCGCAGGGGCAGGCGGTGCTGGACTGGCGCGTCATGGCGCGGCATCCGGCGGCAAAGTCCGGGCGGCCCGCAGGCCATAGCTGTAGGCCCGGAAGGCGGGCGTGTAGTAAAAACGGAACGCGGAACGGCTGCCATAGGGATAGAGATACCAGGCACCGCCACGCTGACCGTATAACGGCGTGCCGTCCTTGGTAGTCTTGCAGTCGGTGGTCCAGGCCGTGCCATCGGTGGGTGCGCCGGTATAGTTCTCGTGATAGCAATCCCGCACCCATTCCAGGACGTTGCCGTGCATGTCGTACAGGCCCCAGGGATTAGCCGGCTTCTGTCCGACCGGATGGGACCGTTCGCCGGACGAAGCGACGTACCAGGCATACCGCCCCAGTTCCTCTTCGCTGTCGCCGAACCAGTAGGCGGTGGTCGTGCCGGCGCGCGCGGCATATTCCCATTCGGCCTCGCTCGGTAGACGGTAACAGTCGCGACAGCCTTCCCGTTCGTTCAGCGCGCGGATGAAGTCCGCTGCGTCGTTCCAGGAGACCTGTTCCACGGGGTTGGTTTGACCTTTGAAGTGGGACGGATTGTCACCCATCACCTGTTCCCACTGCGCCTGAGTGACCTCGGTCTCGCCCAGATAGAAAGGCGTCTCGAACCGCACGGCATGCTGGGGTATCTCGCTACGCCCGCAGGTCGCGGCGTCGGGATCGCAGCCCATTCGGAAGGTGCCAGTTGGGATCAGTCTGAACCGCATGCCGATGTCATTGGTGTAGGTGTCCGGCGCCCCCGCAAGCGCGGACGGGATGGCGGCCAGCAGGACGAAGGCGAGAAGGGTCGTGCGCATGGCGGGCGACTTCCGTGGATCGATCTCGGAGGATGCGGCGCTCACGATCACGCCTCGCGGTCGCCGTCGACCCATTGGCCCGATTCGCGCGGCGGCTTCAGGACGACGCTGCCGAGCGGGACGTTCAGATCGTCGGCAATGACGGGACACTTGGCCTGGAGCAGAAAAAAGACCGGCGCGCGAACCTCGCTCAGGGTCTCGTAATTCGCCTGACCCTTGGCGACGATCAGCGGCGCCCGCGCGAAGCGCTCGCGAAATGCCGGGGAACAGCGATCGAGCAGGGTGCCGGGCGCGTCGGAGCCGCTATCGACGAGCGTGGCGACGGTCTCCAGACCGGCGGCCAGCGCATCCTCCCGCGTGGCATCGTTGATCACCGGTCCGCCCTTGACCGCGTAGGTCACCGGCGGGGCGAGCGTCTCGATCAGGACGCGATCGAAGACGGTCTCGCCAGCATTGTCGGCCAGGTACAGAATCGCATCGGCTGTGCGCAGCGCCTGACGCAGTTGCGCCAGACCGTCGATGGCGAAGGGCTGCGCGAGCACGCGCTCCAGCGTCGGGCGCAGGTCGTAGCCTTCCGCCACGCCGTCGTCGATGATGTTGCCGGCGATGGCGATCCGCACGGCGGTTTCCAGCGGATCGGGCGCGGTGCGCACGCGTTCGCGCAATTCCGGGAGCAGCGCCTGCGCCTGTTCGGTGGCGTCCCGCTTGCTTGCGCGATAGGGATCGGGCGTGTGGGTCCGCTCCCGGACCAGGCGATGGATGCGCTCCGCCATCGCCGGCGGCGTCGCCTCCAGCGGCAGCGCGCGCAGTTGGTCCATGGTCTCCAGCAGAATCTCGCGCTGCTGTTCCGCCGTGGCATGGGCACGGCGGGCCGCGCTCAACGCCTGACGCAGAAAACAGGGATAGCAGTCCAGGTAGGTTTTCATCGCGTTGCTGAGAGGGTGTAGACAAAATCAAACCGTTGTGGTCAACCGCCGCAGCAGGATGCGCGCCTCCGCCAGCCAAACCCAGGTTTCGGAGACCGCTGGCAGACGGTCATGATGCATGATCAATCGACGGGCACGCTCATTCCACGCATGGGTGCGCTCGACAACCCAGCGCTTCGGCAGCGGAACGAAGCCGTCGGCGTTGGCGATCACCACTCGGTCAGGCGCCCCGTCCACGTGCCAGGAGCCAACGCTTTTGTTGGCTGGATGGCGCACGACTTCCACGCGGATCGCGTGGGTCTGCTCGGTGGTTTGGGCAAATTGACCGGCGTAGGCGCTATCGACAAACAGCGTGTTGATCTGGGGGTACTTGGCGGCCGCGTCAGCGACGGCGCCCGAGGCGGCATCGCGGTCCTGAAGATTGGCCGCGACCACGCTCACCGCCAACACGAACCCCAAGGTATCGACCACCAGGCTGCGCTTGCGCCCCTTGACCTGCTTGCCCGCATCAAAGCCGCTCGGTCCACCCTGCGGCGAGCCGCGGGTCGATTGCGCATCCAGCACCGCCGCCGTCGGCGCGATCTCACGCCCCTCGCGTTCGCGCCATTGCCCCCGCAGTCGATCATGCATCTGCTCAAACTTCCCAGCCGCACTCCAACGGCGAAACGTCTTGTAGACATTCTGCCAAGGCGCGAAATCGTGCGGCAGCATCCGCCACGCGCACCCCGTGCGCACCACGTAGCAACACGCCTCCAGGATGCTCCGGCGCGACACGCGGGGCGGTTGACCCCGCCCGCCCGGCATCTCAAAGAGAGCGGCGACCAAGTCCCACTCCGCATCGGTCAGACAACTTGGGTAGCTTTGGTCGGGGTCGTGGCGACGATGCGCATCCGTATACCCATACCGACGCGGCGTTGCGCGCGCTTGCGCCTCGAGACCACTCTCGCCCCGGAGGCGCGTGACGCCCGCCTCCCGCAAGGACTTGCGAATCGTTGCTTCATGAGCCTCGATTCCCGTCCGTGCCGCGAGTTCCCGGGCAATCTCTGACAGCGTGGAGGTCGGGCGATCCGTGACAATTTGACGCAATACCGCTTGCTCCGCCTCGTGAATCTTGGGGGGACGACCAGCTTTCGACATCAGCGCACACCAGCTCAGTTGTAGACTGGTATACAAATAGCAGCTCAATTATTTTTGTCTACACCCTCTGACGAATCCTCAAACATCCGCCGGGTCCGCCGTCGCGCCCGTGGGCCGCGGCATGATCCAACCGGCGATCAGGATCAGCACCACGCCGGCCAGCGAGATCCAGTACCAGCCGGACAGCGGGGTTGGACCGTATTCATAGACCGCCCCGGCACTGACCAGCAGCCGATCACCGCTCGACACGATGGCGCCGATCCCGAACGGCGGTTGCCACTCCGCACTGTCGGCCAGCAGCGGATCGCCCTCGGCGGCGAGCGTCTCGCCCTGCTCGGCGAGCGCCAGCGAGGACAGTCCGGCGTCGCCGCCGATCCACAAGCGCTCGCGACCTTGCCGTTCGCCGTCGGCGGCGATGTGTACCGACATCGCCCGTCTGCCGTCGAGCGCGGGATGCAGCGACCGCCAGGGTTGCCCCGGCCGTGACTGCCAGAACACGCCCTGATCGGTTCCCGCCAGCAATAGGCCGCCCTGGGTGGTGGCGAAGCTGAAGACCTTCACCGCTTCCGGCAATCCCTGACTGTTCGGCTGCCAGGCGGCGCCCGCCTCGGCCGCTGACGTGGACAGCACGCCCGCGCCGATGGTCCCTGCATGCAGCCAGTGCCCGTCGCCATGTCGCTGACCGCTCAGACTATAGATGTTTGCCACCGGCCCCGGCGCGGACCAGCGGCCATTGACGAGCAGACGCACGCCGCCAACGGTCCCCGCCAGCAGCCCCAGCTCGGTCTGCAACAGACTGCCGACCCGATCCTCCAGCGGCGACTCGCCGGCCGGCGGAAAGAGTCCCGCGGCGGTCCCTACCGGCGTGCGTCCCGGCTCGCCGAGCAGGGCCAGCACCGGCTGACCGCCCAGCGCCAGGTTTTCCCGCGTCCAGGCTCCGCCGCGCAGACGCCAGACCTCACCCGCCTGGGTGCCCGCCAGGATGTCGCCCTGGTCCGTGGCGACAAGGCTCGTCACATGTCCGGCCCCCGGCGGGCCAACTGGCGTCAGATGGATGCCGCCGGGCAGAAAAGGTCCGGCAACCGCGAGCAGCAGACCAAGGACGGTCAAGACGAGTGCGAATGTTTTGCGTTGATTCATCTGCGGTCTCCACGTCAGTCGAAAGAGAAGCGATGGCGACGCATCAATACTTACCGACCATCTTCATGATGAGCTTGTGAATGCTGTGGTATGACAAACCGGGATTCAGGTACATCACGGCACAGGTGCCAGTGCGCAGATTGATGCCTTTCTCCGCGGCCAGCGCGATGGCCTCCGGAGTATCGTGCGCCATGTGGACCCAGACATCGCGGATGCCCGCCGCCGCAGCGGCGGCGATCCAGTCGCGGGTCTCCGCTTTCGGCACCTCGACGATCAAGCCCTCGACGGGGCCGGGTAACTGCGCCAGCCCAGGATAGGCGACGTCGCCGTCGATGAAGTTGGCGCTGGGATCGACCGCATAGACCGTTTTGCCCATCGCCTTCAGTCCGCGATAGCTGAGAATCGGGAAGGGTTTGGCCTGGGAGCGACCGACGACGGCGTAGCTGGAGAGGGTAAAGAAGGTTTCGTAATTCGAGGCCATGAGATTGCTTTCCAGTTGAGTGAATAAATTAAATTTGGCACTTGGAACCGCAAAGGCGCAAAGGACGCGAAAAAACAGATGCTTGTCTCATCCGCGACCGTCACCCCGCAGGTGGCTTCCTCCGCATGGCTAGTGCTTTGAAAGACTTTGCGTTCTTTGTGGTTCAACTGCTTTTTTCAGGATAAATCGAAATGGGATCTGCGTCGTTCCCGACATCCGGCGCTTCCGCGAGATCCTGAGCGGGCGTCACCACCAGCCGTTTGCCGTTGATCAGCGCATCCGTCACTTTGCGGCGCGCCTGTGTCAGGGTCCGTGACAGAGTCGTGCGTGAGACGCCCATCCGCAGCGCGCAGTCTTCCTGATACAAGCCTTCGAGGTCCGCCAGCCGCAGGGCTTCCAGTTCGTCGGCGCGCAGCACCACGCTATCCATGCCGCATCCCGAGCGGCCGCAGGGTTTGAAACAGAGAAAGCCCGGATCGAATCCAATCCAGCGGGCACGTCGTCGTCGACCCGGCACTGTGCCTCCTAAGCGTGGTTCGTGCTGATTTGAGATGCCCAGTTAAACGCACATATGTTCTTTTTGCATTGACAAATATCAGGGTAATTCGCTCGGGAAAACGGCGATGATGTCGATCAGAAAAGTCGGCAATCGGATTTTATCCAAGTGGCGTGGGAAGCCCGCCTGTCATAGGGCCGGCGCCGCTCGCATCAGCCAGGAGACAAGCGTCCATGAGCGAACAAGCTGTGAACAAGACGAGACGGCGCGTGCTCGTCGCCGCGACCGGACTGGTCGGCGCCGTGGGCGTCGGCTACGCGCTAGTTCCGTTCGTCGCGTCCATGAATCCGAGCGCCCGCGCCCGGGCCGCGGGCGCGCCGGTCGAAGCGGATGTTAGCAAACTGGAGCCGGGCGGACTGTTGCGAGTCAAATGGCGGGGACAGCCCGTGTGGATCGTGCACCGGACGCCCGAGATGCTCGCCTCCCTGGCCAGCAACGATCCCAAGCTGGTCGACCCGGCATCCGGGGTACCCCAGCAGCCGGCGTATTGTCAGAACGCCACCCGCTCCATCAAGCCGGCGTATCTGGTCGCGATCGGCATCTGCACCCACTTAGGTTGCTCGCCGATCTACCGGCCGGAAGTCGCGCCGGACGACATGGGCGCCGATTGGAAGGGCGGTTTCTTCTGCCCCTGCCACGGCTCGCGTTTCGATCTCGCGGCACGGGTGTTCAAGAATGTTCCGGCGCCCACCAACCTGGTGATCCCGAAACACGCCTATCTCAACGAGACGACGATCCTGATCGGCGAGGATGGCGGCGCGGCCTGATGCCGGCCCCAGAACCTTTGCGAACCGAAATTCGGTGAAGCAATCACGATTAACGCTCAAATAGAACACGGGAGAACAGCATGCCATTCAAAGACGGAACCGGTCCGAGTCAACCAGGTCAGGGCCGAGGGCAAAGTCAAGGCGGGTGTCGCGGACGTCAGGCGGCAAACCGCGCGGGACTGAGTCACGCTGGAGGCCAAGGCGGCCGTGGACGCGGACTTCGCGGACGCGGTCAAGGCGCGGGCACCAATGGCAACGCCAATTCGATGATGTCCTGGATGCGGCAGCAGCTCAACGAGCTGCGGTCCATGGTTCAACAACTGACGGAACGGCTGGATGCGCCCCGTCCGGATTCGCATTCATAGGACACACTGAGACGAACTCATGAAACTTGCCATCTCTATCGCCGGTCAATCGCTTGATTCGCCCTTCGACGCCCGTTTCGGACGCGCCGAATCCTTCTGTCTGGTCGACTCGGACACCGGCACCTGGACGGTCCACGCCAATCCGGCGCTCTCGGCGTCGGGCGGGGCGGGCGTGCAGGCGGCGCAGTTCGTCGCCAGCCTCGGCGCGCGGGCAGTCGTCAGCGGGGCCTATGGTCCGAAGGCTTACGACACGCTCTCCGCCGCCAACATCCAGCGCTATCTCGCGCCGGGGAACGCGGCCCGCAGCGCCGCCGACATCCTGGCCGCGTTCCGGGCGGGGCAGTTGGCCGAAGCCGATGGCGCCACCCATGGCGGCCATCACGGAGGCTAGGGAATGATGCGGATCGTCGTTGCCAGCGGCAAGGGTGGCACGGGCAAAACCACCGTCGCCACCAGCCTGGCGCAAGTGGCCGCGGAACGGGACGCGGTGCGTTTCCTCGATTGTGACGTGGAAGCCCCCAACGCCGCGCTTTTCCTCCACCCCGACCTGGAGACGCATCGGGACGTTGGTATCCGCGTCCCGCGCGTGGACGCGCAAGCCTGTACCTTTTGCGGAAGGTGCGCCGAGATCTGTCAGTTCCACGCCATCGCCGTGGTCGGCAAAAAGGTACTGGTGTTCGACGATCTGTGCCACGGCTGCGGCAGTTGCACCTGGAACTGCCCGGAGCAGGCGATCAGCGAGCACTTGGCGGTAACCGGCGCGATCGACAGCGGCACGACACCGGAAGGCATCACGTTCGCCCAGGGCATGATGAACGTCGGTCAGACCATGGGCGTGCCCATCCTGCGCGAGCTGAAAAAATGGACCCCAGCGACCCGTGACGTGCCCCCTTCGACTTCGCTCAGGACAGGCCCTTCGACTTCGCTCAGGGCGAGCGGCGCGCTCGAAATCCGCGACGCCCCACCCGGCGCTTCCTGTCCGGTGGTGGAAACGATGCGCGGGGCGGATTTCGCGCTGCTCGTCACCGAGCCGACGCCCTTCGGTCTGCACGATCTGAAACAGGTCGCCGCCATCGCCCACGACTTGGGCATTCCCGCCGGCGTGGTGGTCAACCGCGACGGCATCGGCGACGACGCCGTTGGCACCTGGTGCGCCGACAGCGGACTGCCGATTCTGCTGCGCATCCCGATGGAGCGGCGCATCGCCGTGGCCATCGCCAGCGGTCGAACCTTGGTGGACGCCGCGCCCGACTACCGGCCCGGCTTCCACGACCTTCTGGAGCGCATCGTCGCCGGGGTGAACCCATGAAACAGCTCGTCATTCTCAGCGGCAAGGGCGGCACCGGCAAAACCAGCGTCACCGCGGCCTTCGCCCATCTGGCGTCCCAGGGGCCGTTCGCCGACCGGATTCTGTTGGCCGACGCCGATGTGGACGCCGCCAATCTGGAACTCGTCCTCCAGCCGCGCCGGCTCGACACCCAGCCGTTTCGCGGCGGCCAAGTGGCCGTGATCGACGACGACACCTGCATGCGCTGTGGCGACTGCGAATCGGTCTGCCGCTTCGACGCCATCGTCGAGATCGACGGGGGCTGGGCGATCGACCCCATCGCCTGCGACGGTTGCGCCGCTTGCGTCTATCAATGTCCGACCGAAAGCATCGCCATGCAGGAACAGACGGTCGGCGAATGCGCCCGATCCGACAGCCGTTATGGACCGCTCCATCATGCCAATCTGTCTCCGGGTCAGGAAAATTCCGGCAAGCTGGTCACCCAGGTCCGGCAGCGCGCCCGCCAGCACGCACTGGACGAGCAGCGCGAGTTGGTGATCGTGGATGGCCCGCCCGGCATCGGCTGTCCGGTGATTGCCGCCGTGTCTGGCGCGGATCTGGCGCTGTTGGTGACCGAACCGACGGTCTCCGGCATCCATGACCTGCGTCGCGCGCTGCAAACCGTCCAGCACTTTGGCGTTCCGGCACTGGTTTGCATCAACAAGGCCGATGTCTATCCGGACGGCGCGCGCGAGATCGAAGCCGATTGCGCCGCGCAAGGGATCGCCACGGTCGGCCGGATTCCCTTCGACCTGACCGTCGCCAGCGCCATGGTCGCGGGCGAGGCGGTGACCGTCTATCGCCCCGACGCCCCCGCCAGCCTCGCGCTGTCCGCGCTGTGGGAGCGCGTCGTACCCTTCCTGTTGGAAGCGCCGGCATGACCGCACGAAAAACCCTTTGAACAACTCACCTTTGAACAACCTAATCAACAACCAGGAAACTTGAGATGAAAATTGCCATTACCGCCGAAACCAGCCAGGGACTCGACAGCCAGGTTGCCCAACATTTTGGACACGCGCCCTATTTCATTCTGGTAGACATTGAAGACGGTGCGGTGACCGCGACGCGGGACATCGCCAATCCCTTCGCCGAAGCCCATCAGCCGGGCGAAATCCCGGAGTTCATCCGGCAACAGAACGCCGAGGTCATGTTGAGTGGCGGCATGGGCGGACGCGCCATCGAGTTCTTTACGCAGGCCGGCATCAAAACCGCCACCGGCGCGACGGGCACGGTGCGCGAATCGCTGGAAAAGTATCTCGGCGGCACCCTCGTCGCCGCCGCGCCCTGCGCCGAGAGCGTGGCGCACGGGCACGGCTGAACCGGAGACGCGCGGTTGAGACGGAGCATCCCTTGACGGCCTTCATCCTGACCGCCGGTCTCCTCGCGGCCGGTGTCGCCCTGACGCCGGCCCTGTTGCATCGCGTCTACCGGGCGCCGCGCATCCGCGAGCAGGGCACGCCCGCCGCGCTCGCCCTGCCCTACCGCAGCCTACGTATTCCGACCGTCAACGGCAAAACCCTGTTCGCCTGGCTGGTCTCGCCCGCCGAGCCCGCCGAACCCCTGCCCGCGGTGATCGTGCTGCATGGCTGGGGCGGCAACGCGGAACAGATGCTGCCCTTCGCCGCCCCGCTGCATCGCGAGGGCTATGCCGTGCTGCTGATCGACGCCCGCAATCATGGCCGGAGCGATACCGACGGATTCTCTTCCCTGCCGCGCTTCGCCGAGGATCTGGAACACGGACTCGACTGGCTCGCGCGCCAACCGGGCATCGACCCCAGGCGCCTGGCGCTGCTCGGACACTCGGTGGGCGCCGGCGCGGTGCTGCTCTTAGCGTCGCGCCGCCGCGATCTGGCCGCCGTCATCAGCATTGCCGCCTTCGCCCATCCGGAGCAACTTATGCGCCGGCAGTTTCGCGGCAACCGGATTCCCTGGACATTGGGCTGGCTGGTCATGCGCTGGGTCGAGCGAACCATCCAGGCGCGTTTCGACGACATCGCCCCCTGCCGGAGCATCCGGCACGTCACCTGCCCGGTGCTGTTGGTTCATGGCGAGACGGATTCGCGGGTTCCACCCGAGGACGCGGAGTGCATTTACGCCAATCGGCGAGATGCCTCGACTGAATTGCTGATACTTCCCGACACGGATCACGACTCCATCGACGCCATCGAAACGCATGCCGATGCGCTGCTCGCATTCCTCGGGAAAACCTGTCGCGGAGTGCTCCCGGTACCTCCCCAGGGGAAGGACGCGACGCGATTTTCGGACAGGCCGTTACCGCGACGGGTCTGAACGATTCGGCCCGGTCTGTCTGGAAGATCCGGCCAGCGATCCGAGCGAACGGATCGGCAGCGGATAGGGAACGCGGGAGAGGATCGTCGAGAGATCAGATCGATGGGCGAATGAGCCGCAGCGTCCCCAACGTCTCCGGCCGTCCCCGCAGATGCCGGTGCGGCAAGGAGGCGATTCGATCATCGTGGCGGTTTCATGCAAGGTTTGATCGAATGTAACCCACGATGCCCCAGGATGAAACGGGCGATTCGCCTGGATCGCCCACCTCCCCTCCCGAGCGTCCCTCAAAATCGCATCGGCAGCGACAGATTCACCGAATAGTCCGGGGCGTCATCGGTCAGTCCGATGCCCAGGCTGACGGAGAGCAGGGTGCGCCGCCCGAGGATCGAGGAGGCGCCCAAGGCCAGGACGCTGCTCACTTGGTCGCTGCCGGCGATCCGATGGCCATTGATTTCGACTTCCCCGCTGAAACTTTGCACCAATGCCAGACTCAGGGATGTCTCGGGGCTCGCCGCCAGCGAGACTCCCAGCAAGAGTCCCCATTGGTCGCCAGGCTTGATGTCGTCCTTTTCAAACGTCGTGGTGTAGGAAAGCGACGTCGTGAAGGCGAGCGGATCCTGTCGCTTGAGCGCGGTCAGCCCGAAGCGCAACTCGTTGTAGCCGATCCCCATGGGCACGACCCCGTCCATCTGGTCGCCGGTATCGGTATCCCAGGTCACGCGCCCGACCAGGTCGGGACGCCAGCCGCGCTCGCGCAGCAGGGTGGTTGCGAACCCGACCTTGATGTCCCCCACGGAACTCCCCTGATTGCTCGTCTCATTGACTCCAGTGAGCCCAACGGGTAGCACCAGGGATTGATCGACCCACCGGTAAGGGAGATCCAATTCAAACTGGGACGAAAAAGGCAGACCGGCACGTATCCTCAGTCCCAGATCGAACTCGTTGCGGCGCGTCAACGCCCGCCGGATGCCGATCGCGCCATCCGCGACGATCAGCATCGACTGGTCGGATTCACGCCGGACGTAATTGAAATTTGGCTCCACGTCGAACTGTTTGGGACCGAGCAGAAGCGCGCCTTCGGCGGTCAGGGTCCGTTCGAGTGCGCGTTCGGCCGCCAGTTCGTCGACCGCGATCGCGCCAGGGCCCGCCGCCTTGGGTGCGCCGACGGCGGGCGCGGATGGCGTCCGTTCCGAGCCAGGCGACGCCACGGACGTTTTTGCCGCCCACGATTCGTCTCCCGTTGGCGAGCGGCTGGCGCGTTGTTGCTCCAGTTCCTTGACGCGCTGGAGCAACTCGTCAACCGTGCGGCGCAGCGAGTCGATCTCGGCATTGACTCCGGACGGCGCAGCCAACGCAGCCCACGGATGACTTAACGCCATGGCCAGGACGATAAACGAGGCAGCGGCCGCGCGGCGTGGGTATTCCTGTCTTCGCATTTCCATGATGACTTTCCCGATCGGTGAGTGACTGTGGTTATCGAAAATCCGGGGCACCGCAGCAGCATCAGGGCGAATCCACACGCGATCAGTGCAATGGTGGCGGGCAGCGGAATCGCCCCATGCCAGTTCTCGAGATCGAGAGGCGCGGCGATTCCGGCAAATGCGAGCATGCCGTTGACGGGCGCATCGAATGACGCATTCCAGAGGTTCTTGCTCAAGGCAAGGTCATCGACGCCGAGGAACAACTCCGGCAGATACGTTGAGTCCATGGTCAACAGATCGGCGAGTCCATCGAGCCATCCGGAACGGTCCGGATTCACGTCCAGAATATTGAGAATCGGCGCGAACAGATTGAATCCCTGGAACTGAAACAGGCTGTCCTCAAGGACCAGCGCGGGCAGGCTGGCGCTGAGCAGTGGCGCGCCTTGGCTGTCTGTCAGTGTCAGGGTGCCACCGACAAAATAGCGCCGCCCATCCGACTCACCGAAGTAGCGAAAATCGCCGATCTCGATCTTGCCGCCAGAGAGCAGCGCATCGTCGGCCTGGTCAGGGAGAACGCCGCCGCTCCAATTGATTGGAAGCGGGTCGAAGCGAAGGATGCCGGTTTCGGGATCCCAGTACACTCGCGGGGCATCCTCGCCTTCAGGCACAGGACGGGAGCCAACGCCGGACAGAACCGGAAGGCTTGCCCGTGGCGCCGCCGCGATCGAGACCTCGGCGCGGGTGTCGACAATACGCAGTGAGATGGATTGTTCGCTCGCGGGCAGGGCGATGGATGTTTGAAGCAGGATGCCAGGCGCGAAGACCAGCGAGTCGCCGACCCAACCCTGGAAAGCGCTTGAATCAAGGCCATCGAAGACGCGGAGGCTGGCCTCCCCATCCTCCAGCCAGGCGAGCAGGCTCACCTCCCCGAGACTTTGTTCCTGCCCGGTCGCTGATACCTGAAAGAACTGGACTCGCTGGCTAACCAAGGCCAGTCCGCCGATCGGCTCCACGTCCAGAATCAGCCAATCGTCCAGGTACCAGCTCAGATTGAGCGAAGAGCCGCCGTTCGAACCGTTCAGGATTGCGCCATCCAGCACGCCCTGGCTGACCGTGCCCGCGCGCGCGAACAGTAATTCGGCAAAACTCGCGGCCGCCAACGTCTCGCTGCTCCCGCGAAAGACGACGAGTGGTTCATCTGGTGCAATCGCCCCCCCGACGACAACCTGGTCCGCGACAATCGCCGACAGATCCACACTCGATCCGGCTTGGTAGAGGCTGATGCCATTGGTCGCCAGAACCGGAAGCCCGAGAGCATCCTGGATGGCACGCACTGTCGTCGACATGGACACGGCCACACTATTTGTTGCCACGCTCGCGTAAGCGGCTGGATTGGCGATCAGAGTGGGCTGACCGCCGGAAATCGTCACCAGAGTAATGATGTTGCTCGCGGTCCGCGCACTGGGGATTTCTCCAGCGGGAGCGCTGCCCATCCAGGAACTCAGGACGCCAACGATGAGCATCCAGGACTTCCCGAAACCGCTTCGACCCGATGCCATGGTCGCCTCAACGCACTTTGTGCAGTTGACGAGCGTCAAATGGCAAGACCTGCTGACCATTGAGTGGACGCCGGATCTGGATGCCCGTCTCGACCGGTGACGAAGCCTCCAGATCGGTATCGAGATTGATGTCATATTTCCGGATCAGCCGATAGAGCGTTGCGCGGGTCACGTCCATGCGTCGCGCGGCCTCGGAAACATTGCCGCCGGTCTGCCGCAGGATTCGGGTCAATAATTCATGCTCGGCGCGGGATCGGGCATCGTTCAGCGAACCGCCGTTACCAGCCCTCGCGAGATCGCCCAACCCAAGATCATTCGCGCCAATCAACGGCCGCTCGCAAGTAATCACGGCACGACGCACACGGTTGATGAGTTCTCGCACATTCCCCGGCCAGGCGTGCGACCGCATCGCCTTCCAGGCATTCTGGCCAAAATCCTTGACTTTGTGGGTTCGCTCGTGGAGATGGGTTTGGAAGGCGTGGCGGGCGAGGATCTCGATATCCTCGATCCGTTCCCGCAGAGGCGGCAACGTCAAGCACAGGACATTCAGCCGATAATAGAGATCCTCGCGGAACCGGCCTTCCTTGACCGCGCGTTCGAGATTGGCATTGGTTGCCGCGATGACTCGCAGATCCAGATCGATTTCGGCATATCCGCCGACGCGCTGCACCCGATGCTCCTGTAGTACGCGCAGTAGGTTGACCTGTTGCTCGGACGGCAGATCTCCAATCTCATCGAGAAAGATGGTTCCCGTATTGGCCGCTTCGAGCTTTCCGATCACCCGTCGCTCGGCCCCTGTGAACGCACCTTTTTCGTAGCCAAACAATTCCGATTGGATCAATGACGCCGGTAAAGCTCCGCAGTTCACCGTCACGAGCGGGCCTGTGCCGCGTCTCGACAGGGCGTGAATGGCGGAGGCGGTCAGCTCCTTGCCGGTTCCGGTCTCGCCAATGATCAGCACCGGGGCATCCGGTACCGCAAAGGTGATAATGGATCGTCTGACCGCCTTGATGGCGTCGCTGATACCGACGATACCGAATTGCGCGGACGCGTCGCGATCGATCTCACTCATCTTTTGGCGAAGCTCGGTCATTCCGTGAGCGCGTCCAAGCGTCACGGCCAACCGTTCAAAGGGCACTGGCAGAGTACTGAAGTCATAGCAGAATCGCGCAATGGCGCGACGTATTTCCGCATGCTGTAGGTGCTGGGGAGCGATCAGCGCAATCCAGTTGAGGTCGCTTCCGGAAATATCGACCAACTGCGGAAGCAACTGTGCGCCGGTCTCCGGATCGCTGATTTCAACGAGCCCGACCGAGAGTTCGCGACCATGACAGATCTCGGTTACCTGGCCGAGATCATCCGCAATATAGGCGTTCCAGCCCGCTTCGCAGAGATGTTGCGTCAACCCGGTCCGAGGCGGACTGGCGACATAGATCAGATTTCGCACACGAGTCGAATAGGCACTTCCATTCGTTTGCATTCGTAGTCAGCCTCCTTCCCTCTTCATGCACACTCAGGGGACTCAGCAATTCCTGATGTCGAGATCTGCGCCGGAAGATAAGGAGGGCTTCGCTTGACCCGCCCCTGTTCGCCGAACGCAGTTTCTCAAAATCGAAGCAATCTTCAGCCAGGCAATCGAGTTCATTGGCGACAGAATAAACGAGGAAGATACACTCAAGTATCCGGGGAACTACTCATTCCCAAACGCGCCACGACATCCCTGCGGATACCTGCAATACAAGCGGAAGCCGCCGACAAAGCGTCCGTCGGGGATCGCGCCGGAAAGCGGAAAGACCCGGAATGCGGAATCAGCCGAATTGAATCAACAAGTTTTCGATCATTTGCCCGTTCGATGCGTCGAGATCGCGAAACATCAAACCCAAACCGCTTCCGAAGCGGTGGACCACAAAGGCCGAGAGCAGGATGTCCTGGCCGCCAGCCGACAGATCAAGCGCGATCTGAACCTCGACGCAGCCATGAGCGGGCACGGGGGCGCGCGTTTCGACAAACATCCCGCCTCTGCCGACATTGACGGTGAAACCTGAATGGTTTGTTTGATCCTGGAAACGTAGGCGCACGGGGAGAGTGATGTCGACACGCTGTCCAAGCCGGTGATCCATCGATTTCACTCGCTTTCTGGCATGCCTCGCGTCGCTCGCGCGGAACGCCTCGGTGGCAAGAGAGATTGCCCGACGATCCAAGGCCCGGCAATCTCGGACGATACGCGGTCATGCCGGTTAATTGACCGGCGGGGATGGGGGGGAATAGCGAGAATTGCGCGCGTCTCGCCGAATCGGCGCGGCGAGCACTTCCCAGTGGTTCGCGGAGGCCGCTTCTCTCCAGCGCACCGCCTCTTGCTTGACCTGCGCGGAGACCGATAAGAGTGTTCCTGGAGTCAAGAGCGTTCCTGGAATCGCCCCTTGGATCTGAGTGTCGATGTTCATCGTCATGCCTCGTCAATCGATCAGTGAGGAATGAAGCCGCCTGCGTACTCAAGTCAATCCGCCGAAATCCGAAGACCCGATCCGTCACGCCTGAATACAATCGCGCCATGATGGCGGTCGTCGGGGCCGTGATCTCAAGAACGAGGCAATACTTTAGGAAAGCGTAGATCATGCCGCGTCATCCAGGAATCCGTAAAAATACTCAATTGTTCGTCAGAGACGCCTTACCGGAAGCGGATGTGCAAATCGCCGATAGACGACACAATTCAGCGAAGTTGGCCGCGCCCATTTTGAACATCATGCGCGACCGATGATTTTCCACGGTTCGAGGACTAATTCCGAGTTGACGGGCAATATCCTTATTGGTGAATCCCTGGGTGGTCAGCGACATGACATCCTGTTCGCGCGGCGTCAATTGCTGGAAACGCTGACGGATTTCGCTTTCCACGGCGACCTCCTCGCGCCGCTTGCGATCCTCTTCCAAGGCCGCTTCAACGCGCTGAAGCAGGATGTCCTGACTGGTCGGCTTTTCCAGAAAATCGATCGCACCGCCCCGGATCGCCCGCACGGTCGTCGGGACATCGCCGAAGGCGGACAGAAAAATGATGGGAAGGGGACAGCCTCGCGCCAGGAGCAGTTCCTGCAGATCGATGCCGCTCATCTCGGGCATCCGCTGGTCGAGGAGCAGGCAACCGGGTTCCAGGGCGGAAAATGCCTCTAGGAAGTCATGGGGAGAGGCGAAGCTTCTGACTCGATAACCGGCCAATTCGAGAATCAAGACCAGCGATTCACGCATCGCAGGATCGTCATCGACCAAAAAAACCGTCTGCTTTTCGTGCATTCAGCAGCCTCCTGGCAATCGACTGGAACGTTGGAACAAAGTCTTGCGACTACGCTCATTCTCAATAGTCGAACGATTGCAAAAATACAACCAGAGTCAAGCGAAACCGTGCTTCCTGTCGCGGTATCATGCGCGGATGATTCAGCAAGCGCATGCCTATATTGCCGTCGGCTCGAATATCGAACCCTGGCGGAACATTCCTTGTTGTCTGGATAGGTTGCGGAGCCTTCCCGACTCAAGACTGGTCCTGGAATCCTCCTGGTACCGCACCAGTCCCTGGGGGATCGAGTCGCAGCCAGAGTTCATCAATCTGGTGATCGGGCTGGAAACCCGCCTTTCGCCGCGCCAACTCCTCGCCGAGACACAGGCGATCGAAACTCGTCTGGAACGACTCAGAATCCTGAAAAACGGCCCACGCACCATCGACCTGGATCTTCTGCTCTTCGGCGACACGATCCTGGACGACAGCAATCTCAAAATTCCTCACCCAGGTTTACTGCTCCGGGATTTCATGCTGATACCGCTGATCGAGATTGCGCCGGAAATCATTCACCCCGAACTTGGGCGTCCGCTCAGCGACCTGACGCAGGAAATCCAATATCGCCAGATCGTCGCGCGAGTGCCGTCGGCAAAACAGACGTAAGCGGCCAGACCTTCTCAGGCCATATCAGGTGCGAGGGTAGAGTTCCGGAAGCGGATCGTCCGCCCGCGCCGGCGCGTCCCGCGTCGCGCCACCGAGCCAGGGCGCCAACGTTTGCCAGGCCGCCGCGCCATCCCAAACCTCGCCGGGCGGAGCATAGATGGCGCGGTCGATCACATGCAGGAGATCGCCGATCTCTTCCCCGCCCAACCGGTTGGCTAACTCGCTCAGTCCTTGCGGGGCATGATCCGGCCAGCGCGCATGCGCCCAATCGAGAAGCGCCGCGCGCGCGGCCCGCGCATCGCCGGCCAGGCAGGTTTTTTCGACCTGGCGGCGGGCCGCGTTCAGGGACGCGGCCCGCCGATCTTGCGCTTCCTGAATCGGATTGGTGACTGTCAGCCGCGAACGGCGCTCCCGACGCCACCAGACAAGCGTTCCCAACCAGGCCAGTCCCAGCAGGAGCGTGAGCCAGGGCCAGAAACCGGTCGTGCCGATGCCGGGATGTGCTGGCGATCTGGGTTGCCGTGTCGCATCCGGGGAGGATTCGGCGCTTCCCGTCGGTTCGCTCCCGGTCGTCGCTTCGATCACGGGCGATGGCCCGGCGCCGCCCGACGGCGCGGCGGCGACTTCCAGAGTGCGCGCCGGGACGACGGCAACCCGCGGCTCGTCGGCGACCGTATCCCACCAGTGCAGCCGAATCTCGGGCAGGGTGAGAGGCCCGGCGCGCGTCGGCACCAGCGCGATCTTGAAGCTCTTGATGGCCGTGGGGACCGACTCACCGGACAGATCCTCGCTTTGGGGTTGATCCGGATAGACCTGAACGCCGTCCAGCGTGCCGAGATCCAGCGTCGGCAACTGGGCCGCGGTCACGCCCTGCGCGGTGACGGTCAGGGTGCGGGTCAGGGGTTCGCCCACCCGAAAGGTCGGTTGACTGGGTGTCCACTCATCCGCGATCTGCACCGAGGTCGCCGGCAGCCATGGCGTCCCGGAGCCGTCCGGCTGGGCGCGGACCTGAATCTCCAGATCGCCCGCCCGGTCCACCAGGCGCCGCCCTGGATTGCCCAGACCCTGCATCTGCGGAAAACCCTGAAAGAGCGTGCCGCCAAAGGCCTGATCCAGATCCGCGAAGGGGTCGTGTTGACGGCCCGCGCGGGTATCGGGAACCACGGCCTCCAGACGCGGACCCTGGATGGCGAGCGGACCGCTGCGATTGGGGATGACGCGGTAGCGACGTTCGATCGCCAGATAGCGCTGACCATCGACGAACTCCTCATAACCGCGATCCTCGCCGATCCGTTCGACGGTCGCCCCATCCGCCAGCGGATCGGACAGCGTTGCCCGCAGCGGCTCGTCCTGAAAATACGCTCGCACCCGATACTCGAACGCTTGTTGAACATAGGGCGCTTTGGTCTCGGCGTCGGCCTCCAGGAAGATGGGCCTGGACCCGTCCTCCGCGCCGCCGCCATTCGATTCGGTGACCTCGACCGTCAGGCTCTGGCTGCGGGCGTTTCCGAGCGAAAGGGATGGAATCGACAACGCACCGGTTCGTTTGGGCGCCAGTTCCAGGGTCCACTGGCGGGTATGGGACATGGCGCCGTTGACGATGCTCGTCATCTTGCTTTGTCCCCGGCCGAGGATGTCGAAATCCTGCGTCAACGGCGTGAAATCGGGTTCGCCGCTTGTGGTGCCGTCCGCGATGAGTCGCAGGGTCAGGGTGTCCTGCACGGTCAGACGGTTGCGATCCAGTTGCACCTGGAGATTGGCGGCCCAGGCAAGCGATGTCGCCAGTAACAACAAAATCGACAGACTGGACAGATGTTTCAGTGATCGGCATTTCGGCATCACGGCAAACGTCCCTCACGGCGGAGATGTTGTAACAGGAAGCGTTGGCGCAGCAGTCCGGCCGGATCGTCGGGAACGCGGCGCAGTTGCGCCTCCATGGCCTGTTGCTGCTCGCGTTCCTGGGGTGTGAGCGAATCGATTGCGCTGACGGATGACTCGGGCTCCCCGTCCGGTCGCCGGTCAGCCGGATCGGTCATGGTCGAACTCGCGGTCTCGGCCTGATCGTCGCCTGTCGGCCCGGACTCGTCCGGTTGCGTTCCGGCGTTCAGTGCATCCGGGCTGAAATCGCCGGCGTCCGGGTCGTTGGGCGAGCCTGCGTCGCGCCCTGACGCGGCATCCGCATCCGAACCTTGTTCGTCACGCTGGGAAGCGGTCTGTTCGCCCGCCGGTTCGGTCGCTTCGTTCGACGCGGATGCAGCCCCTTCGTCCTGATCGCCACGTGAATCGGATTCTCCCGGTTCGGATGCCTGATCGCCGTCTTGCGCGTTTTCCCGGTCGCTAGCCCCCGACTCGCCCTGATCCTGTCCTTGATTCCGCTCCTCTCCGGACGACTCCCCGCCCTCCCCATTCGATTGATCTTGCTCCGACGGATTCTGCTGTCGATCCGACGGGTTTTGTTGTTCGAGGAGTTGGCGTACCAGTTCCAGATTATGCCGGGCATCGGCCTGATCCGGGTTTTGTTTCAGAGCATCTTCATAGGCATCGACCGCCTCCTGGAACTGGCCGAGACGCGCCAGCGCGTTGCCCCGATTGTAATCCGCCTCCGGGTCTTGCAGTCCCGCGAGATCGTCCAGCGCAGCGGCATAATCGCCCGAGCGATAGCGCGCCGCTGCCCGCCAGGCGGGATCGCGAAACTGGTCTGCGGCAGACTGTGCATCGCCGGCCGCGAACTGGCGCGCGGCCCGCTGATCGGGACGCGACCAGAGATCCGGCCAGCCGAAGGCAAGACCCGGACGCGGAGGCAGCATCAAGGCGAGCAATAGGGCCGGCAGCAACCAGCCACGCCGAAAGGCCAGTGCGGCCAGCGGCAGTAGCGCCAAGAGGAGCCAGGGGCCTTCCTCGCGCCATTGGTCGGCGGTCAAGGCCGTTTCTGCGATCCGTTCGCCCCGTTCCGGACCCGCCGCGAGCAGCGTCAGGGTATCGCGATCGCCGACCTCGGCCTCCAGATAACGGCCTTTGCCCGCACGGGCCAGTTCGCGCAAGGTCTCCGACTGGAGCCGGGCAATCTGGATACCGCCCGCGGTATCCTGGACGAATCCGCCCGTGCCGGTTGGCACGGGCGCGCCTTTCGTGGTTCCCACCGCAAGCACCGACAGCCGGTGACCGGCGGCCTGGAGCCGCCGGGCGACCTCCAGCGAAGCGGCCAGCTCGCCGACTCCGTCCGTGATCAGAACGATGTCGCCGCCCTGCCCTTGCGCTCGCGCCAGCATCTCGCCCGCCTGTTCGAGCGCCAGATCGGTGCGACGCGGGCCAGGGACCGGGATCAGATCCGTGGTCAATTGCGGAACCTGCGCGGCGATGGTCCGCGCATCGCCGGTGAGCGGCGCGACGACGAATGTTTCGGGACCGAAGGCGAGCAGGGCCGCCTGGCCCTCGGTCGATGCGTGCAGGAGATCCAGCAGCTCGAAACGCGCCCGCGCCAGCCGCGAGGGAGGCACATCGGCCGCGTTCATACTGGGCGAAAGGTCGAGCAGGATGACCCGCTGGCTCGCGGTGGAGAACAGTGGCTGCGGCAGGCGTTCCCAGACCGGACCCGCCAGGGCCAGCACCGCCAGCGACCAGCCGAGTCCAAGCAGGACGAGCGGCCAGCGCCTGGATTGCCCCTCCTCGCCCACCAGCAGATGCGGCAGCAGATGCGGATCGACCAGACCCCGCCAGACCGACGCGCCGGCTTGCCGCTGTCGCCACAGGATCAAAAGCAGCAGCGCCAGCGGCAGGAAGGCCAGCAGCCAGAGCGGACGGAGAAAATGGGCATCGAATGACATGATTTGTGTCGAGACAGGGTTCGGATAAAACCAATCGAGAAGACCAGCATACAATCGCTCGACGGTTCAGTGCATCGCCGCCAGGTCTGTCAGCGGGAAATCATGAGAAAAACCACCGAATCGAAAGGGCAGCTCCAAGGGGAGGTCGCGATCGATCAGGCGGAAGTCAGGCATCGGCGTGCGTCCTGAAGGTGGGCGTCAGTCTACCAAGCCGGTCAACCCCTGGAAGCTCGAAAGCCCGACAGGCTGCTAGCGCAGGAGCGAAAGCACCTGTTCTGGCGCTGCGTTGGCCTGGGCCAGCATGGCCGAGCTCGCCTGCTGCAACACCTGCGATCTGGAGAGCATCGCCGTCTCCGACGCGAAATCCGCGTCCTGGATGCGCGAGCGCGAGTTCGTCGCGTTCTGCGAGATGCTGGACAGGTTGTTGATGGTGAAGTCCAGCCGGTTGTTGACCGCGCCCAGGTCGGCACGCACGTTGTTGACCTTTTCGAGGGCGTTATCGATGGCCACGATCGCCTTGTTCGCCCCCTCAATGGTCGAGATGTCGATGCTGGCGAGCGACTGGCCGTCCTCGCCGCCGCCGTAGGTGCCCACGGTCAAGCCGGAGTAGGCAAGATGGTCGTCCATCCCCCGTTCGATCACGATCTCCTGGTCGGAGTGCAGCGTGAACTCCCCGACATAGGCGGTCGCCACGGCCGAGTTGAAGCCGGCATTCGCGCCATTGGCGATATTGGCGACGATATTGCGCCCGTCATCGGCGACGAGCTGGACGCCGCCGCCCGTCGCAGAGCCGTCCTCGCCGGTATCGATCGCCCGCACGCCGGTCTGTTCGGCAATGGCATTGATCGCATTGACCAGAGACTGACGGTTGGCGCTCCGGGCATCGTTGCCGGCGACCGAGGTGAAGGTGGTAATGGCGACCCCGTTGATGCTGCCGGAAACGGCTACGGCGCCGGTCGCCTGGAGCGTCGTGTTCTTGGCGATATTCGGGTTCGCCGTCGCGGTCACCCCGGTCTTGTCGGATACCAGATTGAAGGCGGCCGCCTTGGCGATGGCGCTAGCGTCTTGGTTGGCCGATGAGGCGGTGTCGTCCGTGGCGTAGGACGGACCTACCGGCACCCCGTTGACCAGCAGGTTGCCGATCGTCATGGCATGGAGGTCATCGTTTAGATTTGAGGCGACCTGGGTGGCGGTGCCGCTGTAGGTGCCCTCGCTGAAGCCGGCATCCTTGGCGTTGCCGGTCGCGCCCGAGGCGATGGTGATCTCCTTGCCGCCGTCGGCCACCAGGGTGACGGTGCCGGTGGCAAGGGCAGTGGTGAGGGAGGCACCGGCGAAACCGAGACCAGTGTAGTTGCCCGTGGTCAAATTGCCGACGGTCTCGATCAGCGAGATATTGCGCCCATCCGCCGCCGTCAGGGTGATACCGCCCATGTCGGTCCCGCTATCGACGGCGATGACGCCCGTCCGCTCCGACACCAGATTGATGTCCCGGATCACGGCGGCGCGCGTGGTCGTCGCGTCGTCCGTCGTCGTTAGGTCGATGGAAACGCCATTGAGCTGGATGGTGCCAGTCACGATCCCGGCGAGCATACTGCTGCCGCCCAGGCGGGTCTCGCCCACCACCGCCGTGACGCCGGACTGATCGCTCTTCTCGTTGATCGCCGCAGCGATGGCGATGGCGCTGCTGCTCTTGCCGTAGGTCGAGGCGGTATCGGAAGCACCGGCGGCGCCGTCGATGGCAATGCCGTTGATGATCAGATCGCCGGAGGCCAAGACCCCCGCATTGCCGGCGGAAGCTGCCATGGCCGTGGCAACATTGGCGGCGGAAGACGTCGCAGCGGTCCCGGTGCCGATCCGGGTCACGGAGCCGATGCCCGCGGAGTCGGCGATGCCCAGGGACGCGGCATCCATGACCCCGATGCTGACGCTTATAACCTGATTGGCGTCGGCGCCGACCTGTAACGTGACCTCCTGGGAAGTACCATCGAGCAGATTCAGTCCGTTGAAGTTGGTGGTCTCGGAGATGCGGTTCAACTCCTTGACCAACTGCTGGGTCTCGGCGTTGAGGGTGGTGCGGTTGCCGCTGGTGTAGGTGCCGTTGGCGGACTGCACCGACAGTTCGCGCATGCGCTGGAGGATGTTGCTGGACTCGCTCAACGCGCCTTCGGCGGTCTGCACCAGCGAGATACCGTCGTTGGCGTTGCGCACTGCCTGATCGAGTCCCTTCACCTGCGAGGTCAGACGGCTGACGATGGCCGAACCCGCCGCGTCGTCCTTGGCCGAGTTGATGCGCAGACCGCTGCTCAACCGCTCCATCGACTGACTCAGGCTGGACTGGGACTTGGTGATATTGCGCTGCGCGTTCAGCGAGGCAACGTTGGTGTTGATAACCAAGGACATGACTGATCTCCTGTCGTTGACGCACCAGCGGCCCCTTGGGCGAAAGCGGCGGCAAGAGCCCGCTTGCGGGCAACGTAACCCGCCAAGACGCCTTTGGATCTGCCTAGTCGCCCGCAAACGGGCTCCTACGTCATGCTTTTAGGTTTGCCCAGCCATCGCCCTACGTCGAAATGAGAATTGCCGGGGCAATCGAAGTTTTGCGCGGGGTATCGGCCAATGCGGTATTCTCCGTCGCCAGCGACCATGCGCAGACCTATTCAAGCACTTTATATGCCACTGCGATTGCCGCGTGCGGAGCCCCGCATGCCGACGCCGCCCGACTCGCCATCGTCGTACCCGCTTGCCGGTGTGCGTTGACACGCGGCCCACTGGCGGCGTGCGCGGAGGAGTCGCTATCCATATCTTCTATCAGCGATTTTGGGATTTGGCGGGATGCCTTCTCCAGCCGCTCCCATGTCTTCCAAGTCCCTCCAGCAAGGGCGGTCAGACTCGATGCGTAAAAAAACCACCACAGGCCGCAGACAAGCGGGCACCAATACCGTCAAAAAGTTGACTCATGGGCGGTCGCCCCCGCCAGCCGAGCAGGATGCCTTGGTCGCGCTCTTCAACGCCGGGCGTTTGGCGGAGGTGGAGACACTGGCGCGCCAGTTCGCCGAGCGTTATCCGAAGGCCGCCTTTGGGTGGAAGGCGCTGGGCACGGCGCTGCTGGCGCGCGGCCGTCATCACGAGGCACTGACGACCCTCCAGCGCGCGACCGAAATCGCCCCGCGCGATAGCGAATGTCTGAACAGCCTGGGTAAGACGCTTCAGGATCTGGGACGCGCGGAGGATGCTCTGGGGCTGTTCGAGCGCACCCTGTCGATCAAGCCGGACTACGCAGGTGCCCATGCCAATCGGGGCAACGCGCTCGCGCTGCTGGGCCGCCCGGCGGAAGGACTGGCGAGTCTCGATCGCGCGCTCTCGATCAATCCGGACTCGCCGATTGCGCTCAATGACCGTGGTAACGTCCTGAAGGCACTGAATCGCCCCGAGGAGGCACTGGCTTCTTATGCGCACGCCCTGGCGCTCAAACCAGATTTCGCGCAGGCGCACTACAATATGGGATCCGTCCTGCGCGAACTTGGGCGATTGAAGGAGGGACTGAGGCATTATCGGCGGGCGCTGGAGTTCGACCCGGAGTCCATCAAGGTCAGGAGCGGTTTTGCCCGCTGTCTTGGCCGTCTGAGTTTCCAGCACGAGGATCCGGCGATCCGGCGCCTGCTGATCCGGGCCTTGCGGGAGGCATGGTGCCGCCCTAACGAATTGATGACGGTCGGCCGCGATTTCCTCCAACTGAATCCGGCGCTCGTCGCGGCCATCCAGCGCGCGGAGCGGGCCTGGCCCAACCCTGTCTCGCGCGAGGAATTGCTCGGGACGTCCGGGATCGCGGCCCTGGCCGATGACGAACTGTTGGTCGCGCTGCTGGAAACCACGCCGATCTGCGACGTGGGACTGGAACGTCTCCTGACCCTGCTGCGGCGCTCCCTCCTGGAGACCGTTTGCGTCGAGAACTCCCCCTCGCCCGCCTGGCTGCGTCTGTTTCCGGCGCTGGCCATGCAGTGTTATCTCAACGAATATGTCTATGCCGTCACGGCGGACGAGCGCGCGCTGAGCGAAGCCCTGAGGGAGTCGCTGGCGACGGCGCTCCAGTGTCAAATACCCGTCACTGCGCGGCAGCTAGCGATCCTGGCGGCCTATTGCCCGCTCGACCGCCTGCCCGGTGCCGCGACCCTGCTGGAACGGGATTGGCCGGAACCGGTCATGAAGGTACTGATCCAACAGCTACGCGAACCGCTCGAACAGGCCGAGTACCGCCGCGGGATGCCAAGCCTGAGCGGGATCGGCGAGGGTGTCTCGCAACTGGTGCGAAACCAATACGAGGAAAATCCCTATCCGCGCTGGGCGCGGGCCGCACTCGTTCCACCAACGCTGACCGTCGATGCCCATGTCCGCCAGCAGTTTCCCGGAGTTCCCTTCCGATCGCTGCGCAAACACGCCAATATTGACATCTTGGTGGCCGGCTGCGGCACCGGACAACATTCGATCGAGACCGCCCTGAACTTTCCGGGCGCCCAGGTGCTGGCCATCGATCTTTCGCTGAGCAGCCTGGCGTATGCGCAACGCAAAACGCTGGAGTTGGGATTGACGAACATTCGTTATGCCCAGGCCGATCTTCTGCGATTGGATGGGTTCGACGCGCAATTCGATCTCATCGAATCGGTCGGCGTCCTGCATCATCTGGAAGACCCGGTCGCCGGATGGAAGATGTTGCTGACGCGCCTGCGTCCGGGCGGGTTCATGTATCTCGGACTCTATAGCGAACGGGCGCGCCGTCCAGTGGTCATGGCCCGCGACCTCATTGCCCGGCAGGGATACGCAGCGACGGCCGACGATATCCGGCGCTGCCGTCAGGACATCATGGACCGACGCGACCAGGCGGAATACCGCCAACTGTCACTGGGGCAGGATTTCTTCAGCCTCAGCGGCTGCCGCGATCTGCTGTTTCATGTCCAGGAGCATCGCTTCACGCTGCCGCGGATTGCCAAGCTGTTGTGCGAGCTGGAGTTGGATTTTCTCGGCTTCATCGTCGACCAGCAGACGCGGGCGAGCTATGCGAGGCGTTTTCCGGATGACCCGACCGCGACCGGCCTGGACCATTGGGACCGGTTCGAGGCGGACAACCCCACGACATTTTCCGGGATGTATCAATTCTGGGTGCAGAAACGATGCTGACCCACTGATCGGGTGACGCCTGTCAGATCGGCGGACCGGCAAGTCATAACGCCCGCCCGGGATGACGTCAATCTATCGAACACTCAGGGCCGTTTTCGCGATCCGCCGCCGTCAAAAGCATGACGCTAGCATCGACTCATAACGGTAGGGGCGAATTGGTTCGCCCGGGAAGTGTCTTCGCCTTGATCGGGGCAAATTCTTTCGATCAGGGCCAATTAATTCGCTCCTACGCCTGTTCGGCGCACCAGCGCCGCCACATCGCGCGATAGGCCGCCTCGACCCGCCGCGCGAACCCGGCCTCGTCGCGCCAGGGGCCAGCCTCCAGCCGGGCACGTAGACCGGAGCGCAGCGTCGCCAGGCGTTCCAGGTCACTCGCGAGCGCGACGGCCTTCTCGATGTACTCGTCCTCGCTCACGGCAATCCAGTCTTCCAGGCCAGCGCCCGTCAACATCATGCCGCCGATCCGCCCGACGCTCGGGCGCCCGGCGAGGGTGACGTAGGGCACGCCCATATAGAGCGATTCGATCAGGGTGGTTCCGGAGTTGTGAGGGAAGCAGTCCAACCCAATGTCCGTGCTCCGCAGCACGCCCCAGGGCGGGCTGCTGTAGCCGATCGCGAGCCGCTCGGCGGCGATGCCGTGCGTAGCGAAACGCGCGGCAAGCGCGCGTTGCATCGACACCGTTGTGAAGTCCTTGCTGTCGATGACCAGCCGGGCGGCGGGCAGACGGTCAAGGATCGCCGACCAGACCCGCACGGTTCGGTGGTTGATGCGGATGCTGCGCGTGAGGGTGCCGAAGGTGACATGACCGCGCGCCAGCGCCGGCAATGGACTGACCGCGCCCATGTCGGGCGCCGGGCGATAGACGAGCGAGGGGACGGCGATCCGCCACGGTTGCTCGGCGAACAGGGCCTCGCTGCCGGGCGGGGCCATGACCTCGTCGGTGAGAAAGTAGTCGATGGCGGTGAGCCCGGTGGTGTAGCCGTAACCCATCCAGGACAGCGATACCGGCGCCGGGCGACGCGCGAAGACTTCGAGTCGGTTGCCCCCGGTATGACCGGCCAGATCCACCAGAATGTCGATGCGGTCGGCGCGAATACGCTCGGCCAGCGCGCTATCGCTCATCCCCAACGTCTTCACCCAGCGATCCGCATCGTCTCGAAAACGAGTCGTGACGACATCCTCGCGCAGCACTTGCGAATAGGCCGTGATCTCGACGATCCCTTTATCGTGGTTCGCCAATAGCGGTTCGAGAAAATAATGCGCCGAATGGCCGCGATAATCCGCGGAGACATAGCCCACCCGCAATCGCCGCTCGGGATCGCGGTCATTGGCGTGCGCGCGCCAGACCACCCGGTGGGGTTCGCAATAACGACGATTGAAATCCCGGTACGCGGCAAAAATTTCCCCAGCGGGCTTATCCGGGTGGTAATTCAACACAAACAGGGCATTCGAATAGGCCACCGCAAAATCCGGCTTGATGTCCACCGCCTTCATATAATCGGCGATCGCGTCGTCGAGCCGATCCTGATCCTTGAGCACATTGCCGCGGTTGTTCAAGGCCATGGCGAAGTCGGGCTTGATCTCCAATGCCCGATTCAAGGCGGTCAATGCCTCCTCCTTGCGGCCAAGGTGCTGCATGACGATGCCCCGGTTGCTCCATGCCTCGATCGCGTCCGGATCGATCGACAACGCCTGATCGAAACAGGCCAGGGCGGTATCGTCGCGCCCAAGGTAATGCATGGAGATGCCTTGGTTGACGTAGGCGGGCACGGAATCCGGAGCGATCGCCAGTGCGTGTTTATAGCAGGTCAGCGCCTCATCGAAACGCCCGACATCACTCAGGGCGAGGCCCAGTACGATCAAGGTATCCGCATCCTCCGGCCGCAGTAACAATGCCTGGGTATAACTGGCAATGGCCTCGCCAATCCGACCCAGCAACATCAGCGTCAGACCACGATTGTTGTGCGCATCGGCATTTTTGGGATCGAGGTTCAACGCCCGGTCATGGCAGGCCAGCGCCTCCTCGACTCGGCCCAGTTCGCGGAGCGCGCGACCGCGGCTGTTGTGTGCCTTGACATAGTCGGGCTGCAGCGTCAGCGCACGCTCGAAACTCGCCAGCGCCTGATTCGGATACCCCTGACTTTGCTGGGAAATCCCAAGATTGTTCCAAATCTCCGGACTATCCGATTGTATTTCCAAGGCTTTGCGGTAACTGTCGACAGCGTCCTCCAGCCGTTGTTGCGACTGGTAGGCGCGCCCCAGGCTATTGAGCGTCTCCGCATCCCCAGGAGCCAGGCGCAGCGCCAGCTCCAGCTCCAGCACCGGCAGTGCATCCTGCTCGCGCTTGCCCTGGGTCAACAGCGTGCCAAGTACCTTCCAGCCGAAAGGGTCGGTTGGAGCGGTTTCAGTGAGTTGGCGCGCCAGGCTCTCGGCTTGCGCGAGTCGGCCAGCGCGAAGCAGATCGAGCAGCCGGTCATGGTCGGCCCTGACAGGTTCGGCCTGGACTGGTCCATCGCCCATGATCGCGCGTTCGATGCGGGCCTTGAGTTCGCGGGTGGCGCTCGTGTCGAGCCCGCTCGCCAGCGCCTGCTCAAGTACTGACAGCGCATCCTCGGACTGTCCAGCCAACAGCAGACCCTCGGCGAGGGATTGCCAATAGGCGCCAGTCTCTGGCGAGCGCTCCAGCGCCCGTTGCAAATGCGTCAATCCAGACTCGAAGCGACCTCTTTCAACCTCCAGCACACCCAAGACGTGGTTGGCCTCCGGGTGATCCGCATCGCGCTCCAGCAGCCTTCGATAGAGGCCCTCGGCGATATCAAGGCGACCCGCGCCATGATGTGCCAAGCCCTCCGCGAGCAGATCCGAAAAAGTCTTCATGTGGTCGATTCACCTTATTCTTGGCGCCAATCCCATCCGATGCCGGAAGAATGGGGCGTGTTAAAGAAACGCGGTGCGTACCCGAGCGAAACCGCCGCGTTTGGCGGTGTCAGGGCAAATTCATGCCCCCTTGTCGGGGCGAATCGCTTCGCCCGAATCGAATGCAATTGGCCTTGTCGGGGCGCATGAATTCGCCCCGACACCCGCGCACCAGCGCCGCCACATCTCCCGATAGGCCGCCTCGACCCGCCGCGCGAAGCCTGCCTCGTCGCGCCAGGGGCCTGCCTCCAGCCGGGTACGCAGCCCGGCGCGCAGCGCCGCCAGACGATCCAGGTCGCTGGCCAGCGCGACGGCCTTCTCGATGTACTCGTCCTCGCTGTGGGCGATCCATTCGCCGAGTCCGGCGCCCGCGAGCATGGTGCTGCCGATGCGCCCGACGCTGGGGCGCCCGGCGAGGGTGACGAAGGGCACGCCCATGTAGAGCGACTCGATCAGGGTAGTTCCGGAGTTGTGGGGGAAGCAGTCGAGACCGATGTCCATGTGACGCAGCAAGTCCCAGGGCGGGCTGTGGCAGCCGATCAACAGGCGCTCGGGGGCGATGCCATGCGCTGCGAAACGTTTGCACATGTCGGATTGCGCGCGTTTCGTCTCGAAATCCTTGCTATCGATGGCCAATCGCGCGCCGGGCAAACGCTGAAGCAGCGCCGACCAGACGCGCACGGTGCGATGATTGATGCGCACCGCGCGCGATAAAGTGACAAAAGAGAGATTGCCGAAATCCCGTGCGGGCAGAGCCCCAGCATCACCCATTCTCTCCGCCGGTCGGTAGACGAGCGCGGGGACCGGCAGCCGCCATGGCTGTTCCGCGAACAGACCTTCGCTACCGGGGGGAACCATCGCTTCATCGGCCAGAAAATAGTCGATGGCGGAGAGCCCCGTGGTATAGCCGTAACCCACCATCCAGGAGACCGAGACCGGCGCCGGGCGGCGCACGAAGACGCCCAGGCGATTGTTGGCGGTGTGACCCGCCAGGTCCACCAGGATATCGATGCCGTCGGCGCGGATACGCTCGGCCAGCACGTCATCGCTCACCCCTCGCGTGGCGACCCAACGATCGACATAGCCGCGATAGCGGGCGGTCACTTCGTCCTCTTGCGTCAACTCGGCATAGGCCGTTACCTCAATCTCGTTTCGATCATGATTGGCCAGGAGCGGCTCTAGAAATCCTCGGGCCGAATGGGCGCGAAAATCGGGTGAGACATAGCCGATCCGCAACCGTCGCCGCGAATCACGCACATTTGCGTGGGCGCGCCAGCCCACGCGATGCGGCTCGCCAAAGGCGTGATCGAAGGCCCGATAGGCCGCGTAAATCTCCTCGGCGCTCTTGTCCGGATGGTAATTCAAAATGAAGAGAAAGGCGTTGTGAACCTTGACCAAACCGGGCTTGAGCGTGGCCAGATCGGGGCTGATCCGAAGGGCGCGATCGAAACAATCCAGGGCCTTGTCGTAGCGTCCCACTCTCCCATGACAGGTACCGAGATTGAGATAGGCATCGACATAATCGGGCCTGATCGACAGGGCCTGCTCGAAGCGCTCGCGTGCCTCGTCGAAATTTCCCTGCTCCAGCAAGACCAGACCCATGTTGTTATGGGCTTCGGCGAAGCGCGGCTCGATGGCGAGCGCCCGCCGATAGCACTCCAGGGCTTCGTGGCAGCGCTTCAACTCCTGCCAGTAATTCCCCAGGTTGCCATGCGCCTGCGCCAGATTCGGGTTGATCGAGAGGGCCTGACTGTAATGCGCGCGGGCCTCCTCCAGACGCCCAAGATCCTGCAGCACCAGTCCCGCATTGCAGTAGCCTTCGGCATAATCGGGGGCAATCCTCAATGCTGCGGCATGATGCTCCAGGGCCTCGTCAAGATGCCCGAGTTCGCGCAACAGATTCCCGAGATTCGTGTGCGCGAGGGCATTGGCGGGGTCGATCGCAAGGGCGCGCCGATAGCTGTCGCGCGCTTCCTCGAAACGACCGAGTTCACGCAAAATATTGCCCTGATCGCTGAGTACTCCGGCCTGATCGGGCTCGCTCCTCGCCGCCAGCGATAACGAGGCCAGGGCTTCGTCCAACCGTCCCAAGCGATAGAACGCCAGGCCCAGGCTGTGCTGGAGCCCAGCCAGGTCAGGATTGAGCAGACCGGCTTGGCGGTAAGAGGCCACGGCCTCGTCGAATCGCCCTTGCTCGGCAAGAACCTGACCCAGGTTGTGATGGGCCTCGGCAAAATCGGCCTTTAACGCGATGGCGTCCCGCAGGCTCGTCAATGCCTCTTCCAGATGGCCCAGCGACAGAAGCGTGCCGCCCCGATTGTTGTGTGCCTCGGCAAAGCGCGGACTGATCCGCAACGCGCGGGTGTAATGGTCCAATGCATCGTCCAGGCGCCCCAGGATCTTGAAGGCATTGCCAAGGCTATTGAGGACGGCTGCATCCTTGGGATCGAGATCGAGCGCGCGTTCGAGTTGCACTTGGGCATCACGCGCCTGGCCGCACTCCAGGAGCACGATCCCCAGAACCTTCCAGCCAAAGGCGTCGTCGGGATAGCGCGTGGCGAGCCGCCGGGCCGATGCTTGCGCCTCGTTTAGCCGCCCGCGACCGAATAAGGCGACCAGCGCGTCCCGTTCCGCGGGAGATGAGGTCCGGGGCGAGCGGGGACGCACGGCGGCGCTGTTCGAGTCATGCGAGCGCGCCCGATCCATCGCCAAACGGGCCTCTTCGTGCCGGCTCGGCTCCAGCAAGGTCTCGACCTGCGAGAGCCAGTTGGCGTGTCTCTCTGGCGCACGCTCCAAAGCCAGGCGCAGATTGATGATCGCCGCATCGTTCCGACCTCGGGCGATCTCGATCAAACCGAGATAAGAGTATGCATCGCCAGTTCCGGCATCGATCGCTAACGCCGCCCGATAAAGGTTCTCGGCCACTTCCAGGCGCCCGGCCTGGTGATGGGCCAGGGCCTCGCGCAAGAGCGCAGTTGTATCCGCCGTCTCATCGGTCACGGTGCCAACACCTCGAACGAATGGTTACGCGCGTCGACGCCCAGACGTGTCATGTCATGCCTGAATCTCATTGATCTCCAAGACACCAGCGTCGCCACATCTCCCGGTAAGCCATTTCGACCCGACGTGCGAAGCCGACTTCGTCGCGCCAGGGGCCCGCCTCCAGTTCGCCGCGCAGACCGGCGCGAATGGCCACCAGGCGTGTCAAATCGCTTGCCAGTTCCACGGCCTTCTCAATGTAATCGTCCTCGCTGTCGGCAATCCACTCCGCATGTCCGGCCCCCGCCAGCATCATACTTCCGATTCGCCCCACGCTCGCGCGTTCGGCGAGGGTAATGAAGGGTACGCCCATATAGAGCGATTCGATCAGGGTCGTGCCCGAGTTATGCGGAAAACAGTCCAGGCCGATATCCATGCCCCGCAAGACATCCCAGGGGGGAGAATGAAATCCGAGTTCCAGTCGCCGGGTGTCGATGCCGTGAGCGGCAAAGCGTTTGGATATCGCGATTTGGGCCTCGGGAGTGACGAAATCCTGGCTGTCGATTAAGAGTCTTGCACCCGGCAAACGCTGAAGCAATTCCGACCAAACGCGGATGATGCGATGGTTGATGCGAATGCCCCGCGTGAGGGTACCGAAGGTGACGAAACCCCGTCTCAACGCGGGCAGCGCACCAACCGCGCCCATCCCTTGCGCGGGCCGATAGGCCAACGAGGGCACCGGGATACGCCAGGGTCGCTCGGCAAACAGATTTTCGCTGCCCGGCGGAGCCATGACGTCATCGGTCAGAAAATAGTCGATGGCGGAAAGCCCAGTGGTATAGCCATACCCCATCCAGGAGAGCGAGATCGGCGCTGGACGACGCGCAAAGACGCTCAGGCGGTTATTGGCGGTGTGGCCCGCCACATCGACCAGGATATCGATGCCGTCGGCGCGGATACGCTCGGCCAGCGCCTCATCGCTCAACCCCCGGGTGGCGACCCAATGATCGACATAGCCACGATAGCGTGCGGTAACCGCGTCCTCGCTCGCTAACTCGGCATAGGCCGTCGCCTCGATCTCGCCCCGATCATGCCACTCCAGCAGCGGCTCCAAAAAATGACGCGCCGAATGCGAGCGGAAATCAGGCGAGACATAGCCGACCCGTAAACGCCGATCAGGATCGCGGTTATTGTCATGCGCCCGCCAGCTTGCGCGATGCGGTTCCGCATAACGCCGATCGAAATCACGATAGGCAGCATAGATCTCCTCGGCCGGTTTATCGGGATGGTAGTTCAAAACGAACAGTTGACTCGATGGAGCCATGATGAGTTTGGGATTCAGCTGCAATGACCGCTCATAGGCGGCAATCGACTCATCCAAGCGTCCCAGCCCCTGAAGCGCGCCTCCAAGATTGCTGTAGGCCTCGGCATAGCGGGGATTGATCGCCAATGCTTGCCGATGACATTCCAACGCCTCGTCTAAACGCCCGACTCCCTTGAACGCGGCCCCTAGATTGTTGTGCGCCTCGGCCAGATCGGGGGCAAGGGCAAGCGCTCGACGATAACAGGCGATCGCCTCTTCCATGCGATTAAGATCCTTCAGGGCGACGCCCTTGCTATTGTGAGCTGCGGCATAGTCCGGATCGATCTCCAGCGCACGGTTAAAGCAGTCGATCGCCTCCCTCGCCCGGCCAAGGTTATTGAGGGCATTTCCCAGGGTATTGAGGCATTCGGCATGATGCGGATCGATACTCAACGCCTTCTGAAGCATGGTCAGGGCACCCTGATAATCGTCTCGCTTGAACAGCAGGGTACCCAGCGCCCGCCAGCCGAATGCATCGCTCGGATAGCGCTTGGTCAATTTGCGGGCGGCGGTCTCTCCCTCGACAAGTTGCCCGCGCTGCAATAAAGCCACTACCCTTTCCTGTCGTGCCAAAGGGATGGCGGTCGCTTGCGCTCTCGGGGCAGGCGCGTTAGATATTTTTTTCGTGACAAGCCGCTGACGCAATGCCCGCGCGTCTGGCGTATCGAGCCCGATCGCCCGCGCCCGCTCAATCACCGAACGCGCCTCCTCCGGCTGTTGCGCCATCAGCAACCCCTCGGCGAGCGAGAGCCAGTAGCCGCCGATCTCGGGCGCCAGTGCCAGGGCACGGCGCAGATGCGTCAGTCCCGGTTCCAGTCGGTCACGCTGGAGGTCGATGATGCCCAGATTGTGATGCGCCTCGGCATGTGATTCGTCGAGCGCCAGGATGGCGCGATAGAGACTCTCCGCCACGTCCAGACGGCCGGCGCGATAGTGGCTCAGAGCAAGATTGCAGAGATCGGCGGTATTTGTCATCGGCAGCGTTCCGAAATGCTGTCAATTGGTTTTCAGGCATCGCGATCTCTCGACTCAAATCCGATGCCTTCATAAAAGCAGGAGAGTGCGATCGTTATCGACAAGTTCTTCCAGACACAAATACTCGGCGCGACTGAGATGTGTCTCGATGGCTTGACATGATGCCGCAATTGTCCTGCTCGCTACGGAGCGCTCGCTGGTCGCTGATCGGCATGGACGAAACGGGAAGGGAGATTCGTCCCGAAGCCGCCGTCATCTCGCACCTAACCTGTCTCTGATAACCATTGATCGAAGAATCCAGGCGGGGCGAACGATCCGCCCCGCCGAGGTTATTTCACCCGTTTCAGGAATCCATCCGGCGCCACCGTGATCGCCAGTTTGTGCTGGATACTCCGGTCGATCTCGAACTCGGGATGGGTCTTGAGATACTCGTGCACGGCGGTTTTGGGGTTGTTGCCCGGCCCCCAGGGGCGATCCGGATACATGTCAGCGGGCTGATCCTCGATGATGGTGTCAAAGACGACGCAATAACTATCGATGCTGGTCAGTGGAGCGTAGGCATTGAGTTCGGCGAGGACGTGGCCATGAGTGTGCATGGAGTCCAGACAGACCAGAATGCGCGAATAATTGGCCGCGATGGTCTTGATCTGCTCGACCACCTCGGGCGCGATACTCGATCCCTGAATCATTTGGATACGCGAAATCATGGGGTGAGTTTCGATGGCCGCGCGGTTATGGGCGCGGATATCGATGTCGATACCTATTACCCGCCGCTTGGGATTGGCGGGATCGAGCGATACGCCGGCCGCAACCGCGTCGCAATAGTCGAGCAGGGCCAGCATCGAGGCGCTGAGGATGAGCGAACCGCCGTGGGCGATGCCGGTCTCGATAATCAGGTCTGGCTTGGCCGACCAGATCAATTCCTGGATCGCCACGATGTCCTGCGGGTATTGAATGATGGGGCGGCCGAGCCAGGCGAAGTTATAGCAATATTTGGGCTGTGTCGCCGCGTGCAGAAATTTTTGTCCGGCATCCATTAACCGCCGATCTTGTTCGTTCGCGGCAATGCGTTCTATGACTTCCTGCTCGAACTCGGTCATGATCGACACCTAAAAAAAGTCGCGATGATTTAATACCAAACCCTGCCCCGTCGGTAACTCAAGAACCGCAAGTCCATATTCGGCGAACAGAGGATCCTCGGCTTCTTTTTGCTCATGATAGACCCACCAACCATAGTCGTCCAGGATAATAACCGCGCCTGGAGAAAGCACGGGAATAATGCGTCGCAATGCTCCAACCTCTGCTGGCGCCTGATTGAGATCGACGTGGGCAAACGCAATTTTCTCGGGAAAATCCCTCGAAAAAGACTCCGGCACATATCCCTGAATCACCTTCACAAAATCAAACCTCTCGAATCTGGAGCGGACTTGGTCGTAAAGGATATTACTATGCTCTGGAAGAATGTGATTGAGATCGATATCGGAATGCTCGAAGGTATCGTAGAGATAATAACGCTTTTCCGTTTTTTCCAGACCGGTGTTGTCCAGAATAATGCTCGCGGTATTGCCTTTATAGGCACCAACTTCGACAAAATCGCCGCGAAGTCTTTTCGCGTAATTGGCGAAATAACAGAGAATATAGGTTCTCCAGATAATCGCAAGTTCAATATTTGTATTCGAATGCTTCCGCATCGATTCCAAAAATTTATCATTCTGAAGAAAACTCAGATTTTTATTCCATGTAATCATGTTATCTGAACAAAAAAAATGATCTGGAGTCGTAATGCTTTTCCTTATTCCTTCCACGCACTGCCTAAACAAAGTGATGTTCGTGATATTAAAATTACCGCCACTAAAAAACATATTGTTTCCCGCTCAATAAATGACCCATCGTCGAGTCTTGAGGTTTCCAACCAAAAGCCCTGAGCCCGAGGCTCTCGCCAACCAGCAGTCGCGGCTCCCCCTGGCGCTCCGTCGTCAAGTCCAATACCGGCCGCGGATCGGCGTCATAGTAACCCGCTAATGCTCGCACCAATTCGCCAATCCGCACCGGTTCACCCGAACTGACGTTATAGGCGCCATTCGCGCCAGCGTGCAGCAGGGCGAAAAATCCCTCGGCGACATCCGATGCGTGTAGAAAATCGCGGTAGGCAGTCGCGTTCACGCCAAAGGGGAGGCGTCTGCCCTGAAAGACGTCGATCAGCGAAGGAATCAGACGCTGACTGGACTCGCCCTGTCCAAAGGGCAGAAAGATCCTGCCCCAGGCACACGGAATTTGCGCTTGATCGCACACGGCGCTGACCAGACGACGGGTTGCGTCCTTGGCGACACCATAGAGCGTGGCCGGATTCAGGGGCGTCGCGTCCTCGCGACAATAACCATGAGACCAATCGTACTCCGCGCAGGTGCCCGCCGCCACGACCTGCCGACCGCCGGCGCGGCAGAAGGCTTCGACCAGGCGGACGCTGGCCTCGGTCCAGCGCAGGTTGAGCGGCGAGGCCCAATACTGGCCGTGCTCGGCATACCAGGCCAGATGGATCAGATGGGTGACCCCGGCGGACCGACAGAGGGCATCGAAATCCGGCGCGGCGAGGAGGTCGACCGCGATAAAGTCCGCCCCCGGACCCGCTGGCGGATGCCGACCGATGGCCAGCGTCGCAATCTCGCGCCGATGCAGGCTCTCCAGGACATAGCGTCCGAGAAAACCGCTGGAGCCGGTGAGCAGCACTTTCATGGGCGATTTCAACGCTCGGTAGTGAAGCCAATCATCGCGGCAAAGCGAAGAATCATTTTCTTGAGGGTTTAATCTCCAGACGCGGTACGGCGGTCACGAATTGCCCCTCCCAGTCTCCCACATCGTGCAACTGTTCCATCACCTCCTCGCGCAGATTCCAGGGCAGAATCAGGATGTAATCCGGGCGATGCTGCCTGATCTGCGACTCGTCGACGATGGGGATACGGCTCCCCGGCAGGAATTTTCCCTGTTTGGACGGCGCGGCATCGCACACGAAAGGCAGTAGATCCGGTTTCACACCGGCGTAATTGAGCAGGGTATTGCCCTTGGCTGCGGCACCATAGGCGGCGACCGTCCTGTCCGCGCGCTTTTGCTCGATCAGGAATGCGAGCAGATCGTTCTTGATGCGGTCGGCTCGGACCTGGAAGTCGCGATAGGTCGCGATGCTCCGCAAACCCCGCCGCGCCTCGTCCGTCAGCAGTCGCTCCACGGCGGGCGTGTCCTGACGCGAGTCCCTGGAGTGACAGCCAAAAACACGCAGGCTGCCGCCGTGGGTAGGGAGTTCCTCGACATCCCAGACGCGCAGCCCGGCGGCCTTGAAGATGTGCGCGACACTGAAGAGCGAAAGATAGGAAAAATGTTCGTGGTAGATGGTATCGAACTGCGCCTGCTCGATCAGGCGTGAAAGATGCGGAAATTCCAGGGTGATGGTGCCGCCGGGTTTCAGCGCGGCCTTGAGTCCGCGGGTGAAATCGTCGATGTCGGGCACATGGGCATAGACGTTGTTGCCAACGATCAGATCGGCCAGTCGACCGTCCGCGGCCAGCCGCCGGGCGAACGCCTCGCCGAAAAAATCGCGCAGAACCGGGATGCCCAGGCGCTCGGCGGCGGCGGCGGTGCTGGCGGTCGGCTCGATGCCCAGACAGGGGATGCCCGCCGCGACGAAATGCCTGAGAAGATAGCCGTCGTTGGCGGCAACCTCGATGACCAGGGAGTCCGGGACGAGCCGCAGCCGCTCGATCATGGCATCGGCGTACCTGGCCGCATGTGCGACCCAGCCGCGCGAGGTGCTGGAGAAATAGGCGTAGTCCGGGCTGAAGAGTTCGTCGGGACGGGCGAAATCCTGGGTCTGAACCAGCCAGCATCGCTCGCAGACCAGCACGCGCAGCGGATGCCAGATCTCGGCGGCATCGAGGGCTGCGGCGCTCAGATAGGCGTTGGACGGCGGCGCGCTGCCGAGATCGACGAAGACGGTGCGCAGGGGCGTCTGGCAATGTCGACACTTCACAGCCGCATCCCCGCGAAATGGGCATCGATCGGCGGGCGTGCCGCGTCGCGCGGCGATAGCCCGGTAATGGGGAGCGGCCAGCGAATGGCCAGCCTCGAATCTTCGGGATGGAGACCGTCCTCCGTATCCGGGGAATAAAAGGCGGTATGCAGATAGAGCAGTTCGCAGTCGTCGGCGAGTGTCTGGAAACCATGCGCGCAACCTTCCGGGATGACCAGGGTGCGGCCATTGTCGGCGCTCAGACGCTCGCCATGCCAATGCAGAAAAGTCGGCGAGCCGGCGCGCAGGTCGACCGCGACATCGAAGACCTCGCCTCGCAAACAAGTGACCAGCTTGATTTCGGTGTCCGGCGGGCGCTGGAAGTGCAGGCCGCGCACCGTGCCGCGATGCCGAGTGAGGGTGCGGTTGATCTGCGCGATGGGTTTGCCCAGCGTGAAGTCCGCCAGCACGCGGGCACAGAAGACACGCTCCAGAAAGCCTCGCTCGTCGGCGATCGGCAGCCGCTCGATCACCGTGACTGCGGCGATGTCGGTGGACCGAGGACGCAAGCGCGCGCTCATGGCCCGGCCCCGGCGGTGCGGTAAGCGGCGATTTGCCCGAGCGAAAACCGCGCCATGTCCTCGCCATCGCGCCAGGCCTGGTGCCACTCCAGGGTGCGATCAAGCGCGCCTTCCAGATTCCAGCGCCGCCGCCAGCCCAGGCGGGCGCCAGCCTTGGTGCTGTCGAGCCTCAAAACGTCGGCTTCGTGGGGATGCCGGGCCGGGGGACATTGATCTAGGGGACGCTCGTCAGGGGGACATTGGGGCGGGTCGTACCGCCAGCGCGCCTCCGGCATCCTGGCGCAGAGGTAATCCATGACCCAGGACACGGGGCGGGCATCGGTATCCTGGGGGCCAAAATTCCAGGCCTCGGCATAGGCCGCGCGCCCCTCGTACAGACGTTGGGCGAGAAGCAGATACCCGGCCAGCGGCTCCAGCACATGCTGCCAGGGACGGATCGCTTGGGGCGAGCGAATCGACACGGCACGTTCCCCATCGAGTGCCCGCAAAAAATCCGGGACGAGCCGATCGGCTGCCCAGTCGCCGCCGCCGATGACATTGCCGGCGCGCGCACTGGCGATCTGAACGCCGGCGCTGGCCAGGAAACTGCGGCGATAGGCCGCGGTGACGAGTTCGGCGCAGCCCTTGCTGCTGGCATAGGGATCATGGCCGCCAAGCGGGTCGGACTCCCGGTAAGGCCAGATCCATTCGCGATTCTCGTAACATTTGTCCGAGGTCACGACCACGACGGCGCGCACCGTCCCGCTGTGACGCACCGCCTCCAGCAGGTTGACCGTCCCCATGACATTAACCCCATAGGTCTCGACCGGGGCGCGATAGGCGTCGCGCACCAGAGGCTGGGCGGCCAAGTGAAAAACGATCTCGGGCGCGCTCGCGGCAATGGCCTCGGTCAGGGCATCGCCATCGCGGATATCCCGCATGCGCTGCCCGTACAGGCGCCCGGCGAGACGAGCAAGGGCGAAGAAATTGGGCTCGGTCGGCGGCTCCAAGGCATATCCGCACACATCCGCGCCCAATTCGCTCAGCCAAAGCACGAGCCAGCCACCCTTGAAGCCGGTATGCCCGGTGACGAAGACGCGCCGGCCACGCCAAAAGCCTGGGTTCATTCCCAGAGCTTCCAGGGCGCCCGACCGGAACTCCAGAGATCCTCGAGCTGATTTTTGTCGCGCAGGGTATCCATCGGCTGCCAGAAACCGAAGTGATCATAGGCCATCAACTGACGCATCCCGGTCAGACGGGCGAGCGGTTCGCCCTCCCAACTGGTCTGGTCATCGGCGATCAGATCGAGACACCTGGGCGAGAGCACGAAAAAACCGCCATTGATGAGACCGCCATCGCCGCGTGGTTTTTCGACGAATCCGGTGACCTCGTTGCCGGTCTGCTCGATCGCCCCATAACGCCCCGGGGCCAGCACGGCGGTGACGGTCGCCCAGCGACCGTGCCCCCGGTGATAGTCGATGAGCGCGCGGATGTCGACATCGCTGAGCCCGTCGCCATAGGTGAAGCAGAAGGCGTCCTCGTCCCGAATGTAATCCGCCACGCGCCTGAGCCGCCCACCGGTCAGGGTGTTGGCCCCGGTGTCGACCAGGGTTACCCGCCAGGGTTCCGCCTTGCGCTGATGGACCTCCATGCGGTTGTTGGCGACATCGAAGGTGACATCGGACATGTGCAGGAAATAGTTGGCGAAGTACTCCTTGATGACGTAGCCCTTGTAGCCGCAACAGATGACGAACTCGTTGACGCCATGATGGGAGTAGAACTTCATGATGTGCCAGATGATCGGCATCCCGCCAATCTCGATCATCGGCTTGGGTCGCAGGTGCGACTCCTCCGAGATGCGCGTACCGAAACCGCCCGCCAGGATGACTGCCTTCATCGGCGCTCGCTATGCGAGAAGATCCCAGACTGCCGCATTGGGGCCGCCGTCGCTGCCCCGAGGAGAGCGATTCAGCCCAGCCGGCGGCCTGGGCATCCCGAGGCGTAGCCTGACGAGTCGCTCGCGCCGCTCCATCTCGGGGGTATGATTTGAATTCTCCAGCACTTTTTTGAGCAGATGCAGATCGTTATGGAAATAGGACGAAAAAGCGCGCTGCCTTTCCAGCGTCTCGATGACGGACGCCTGTAGCCATTTGCCGAGATCGCTTTGCAGCTCGCGATGATCGAAATCGCTCGCTGGCGGCAGGAAAGGGCGGTTGATGGAAATCTGCAGGTCTTCGTGCAGCGGCTCCGCGAGCCAGGTCATCTCGCGCAACAAATTCTCTAACCTACCCACCGCCGCCTGTCGCTCGCCCAGATCGAGCAGAATCCGGATCAGGACCAGATGGGTTGCGAGATGCCCATCGCCTTGCGCGAGAAGATTCCGGAAACGCTCCTGACTTTCGAGCAGGAACCGATAGCGATCATTCAGGGGACGGGTTTCGTCCTGAGCCAGCAGATAGAGATTCAACGCCGTCTCGTAAGCGATCCAATAGACATCTTTCGAGCGGTCGGCGATCTGCCAGCCAATCAGCAGCGGCTGCGCATAGGGATAGGCGGCAAGTCGGAGAGGCCAGATAGCTTGATTCATCGATTTTTCCATTAGGAATGCCGATTACGACACCGGTCATACCGGAGACGATTTAGAGCATCAATCCTCGCTGCCTCAAGGAATTGGCGCGCTCCGCCCCGCAGGCGAAAAGATTGCGTCGATATTCATCGAGCGGATGCGAGGAACCAAAGGGAACCAGTGCATTCAGTCCGGGGATCAGACGATAGATTTCCATATTCAAACCAGCGAAGGCGTCCATAAGACCTGATCGAATTGGGTTCGGTGGGATTCGGAACATGACCAACGGGGTTTGTTTCATGAAGAAATCGTTTCCTCCCTGAAGGACACCGAGATCCTGGCCGCCAACGTTAAGCCGTAGAAAATCGACCGCCACCCCGGTTGGCCAACGCGCGTCCCCAAGCAGGTCATCCAGGGTCGACATGGGCACGCACTCCGTGCGGCGGTCGTCTTGCGGACTGTTTGGTCTGCGACAGCCGCGGATCGCGATATCCGCCTCGCCGGCTTGGCCAGACAGCCCAACACGAATCAGCGTCAGGACATCCGCCAGGCCATTTTCGATTATCCCCTGGGCGAGCAGGTCGGCTGACGTCAATGTCGGTTCCAGGGCAATCACCCGGCCATTTCCCTGCATCAGTTTGGCCATGGTTAGCGCATAGATGCCATGATTCGCGCCAACATCCAAGGCGACCATGCCGGGCTGAACGAACTGGCGCACCCAGGAGATTTCATCCTCGAACCAATCCTCCTGCTCCAGGAGCGCATAGGTGGTCAGGCAGTGAATATCGGCAGGGACGCGGACACGGACGTCTCCGGCTATGGACACCACGAAGGTTCCGGAGGGAGGTTCCTGGGCCGGAATGGCGGGGGAGATAAGGGGCGATGGCAAAGGCGATGCGGTCGCCTGCGCGGTCGCCGGGATTATTGCCTCGCGACGCGGCGGGTCCAGCCGACTCTCTGGCGCGATCGCGTCTTCGATACGCCGCCGTAACGCATCCGCGGTTTGCGAATCCAGACCAGCCTTGCGGGCGCGGTCCATCACGACCAGCGCATCCGGCGGGCGCTTTGCCAGTAGCAGTGCCTCGGCGAGGGCGAGCCAGTAGCCGCCGACTTCTGGCGCGCGCTCCACAGCCTTTTGCAGGTGCTCCAATCCAGGTTCGATCTGGCCACTTTCGATTTCGAGGATGCCGAGATGGTGATTGGCCTCGGCATGTTCGATATCAAGCGCCAGCACCGCGCGATACAGCCACTCGGCAGCCTCGCCACGCCCGGCTCGTTGATGCTCGATGGCCTGTTCGAGCAGTCGTTGAGTATCGCTCACGGTGGGTCGCTCCAGGTTGGAGTTGGAGAATCGTCATCGGTCAGAGCACAGCGATGGGATATCATGAATCATTGGCTCTATCGGCATCCTAGCACCCAATCCGGCCAGGGTCCAAAGCATGGCGACCCTTGCTAGCGATTCACGGCATGCTCGGAATGGTGACGTCATGCCTGAAACTTCGGGGACGGTCTGAACGTTGACGCTGGCATTTACTTCGAATCCTGGAAAGACAGCAGCTTTTCGATCGCTTTCACCACCTTCGCGCTCTCCGGCCCGGTGGTGCTGATGTAGTGATCGACGAGGTTGCCATTGCGGTCGATCAGATACTTATAGAAGTTCCACTTCGGATAGGGCGCGCCAGCCGCGGCGAGTCGCTCGAACAGGGGGGCCGCCCTGCCCTTCTTGACGCCGACCTTCTCGAACATGGGGAATTCCACCGAGTAGGTCAGTCGGCAGAATTTCTGGATCTCTTCCTCCGATCCCGGATCCTGATTGGCGAAGTCGTTGGACGGGAACCCGAGAACGACGAACCCCCGATCCCTGTACTTTCGATAGAGTGCTTCGAGCCCTTCGTATTGGGGCGTGAAACCGCACTTGCTGGCGGTGTTGACGATCAGAATCACCTGGCCCTGATAGGCCTCGCAAAGATTCACGGTCTCATCGCCGGCGAGTCGGCGTACATCGAGATCCAGCAGGGACGAACAGCTTTTCGGGTCGGCCGCCACCGTGGCACTGACGGCGGTCAGCCCAAGCGCAAACAGGGTGTTTTTCATGAGCGATCTCTTTCGGTTGAGAGTGCACGAATCAGGAAAAAAAGGTCGGGCGGTTCGGGCGGGATTGCAATAGCCGCGCCCGCACCGATCATGTTTTAACGCCCCGACAGCCTCTCGCGGGCGACGATCAACCACGGAGAACGGAACGGATATGAACGATTGGGTGAAAGCAAAGGCGATCGGCAAACATCAATGGGCCGAGGGCCTCTACAGTCTGCAATTCGACGCGCCGATCGCCGATTTCAAGGCGGGTCAATACATTAAGGTCGCGCTCGAAATCGACGGCGAACGCATCGGCCGACCCTACTCGCTAGTCAATGCGCCCCAAGATCGTCCGTTGGAGATCTATTTCAACGAAGTGCCCGAAGGCCCGCTGACACCGCCGCTCTCCGCCCTGAATCCCGGCGACGAGGTTTGGATGACGGCCACGGCGGGCGGCATCTTCACCCTCGAAACGGTGGAGCCGGCCGAGACGCTCTGGTTGCTCGCGACCGGCACCGGGCTTGGCGTCTATCTCTCGATCCTGCGCACCGCCGAGCCCTGGGAGCGTTTCAAGCGCGTGATCCTGGTCCATGGCGTGCGTCAGGCAGCGGACCTTGCCTATGGCGAAACCCTGAGCGAGATCGCCGGACGTTATGGCGATCGCTTCAGCTTCGTCGCCGCGGTGAGCCGCGAACAGAGTCCAGGCGCCTTGCCCGGCCGCATCACGGACCTCCTGACCAGCGGCCAGTTGGAGGCCCAGGTCGGCGCGACCATCGACCCGGCGACCAGCCATGTGATGCTGTGCGGCAATTCGGCCATGATCAAGGACGCGAAGGCGATCCTGGAGGCGCGCGGACTCGTCCGGCACCGTCGCCACGCGCCCGGCCAGTACACCACCGAGCAGTACCATTGAACCGGGAGCGCTGACAGGTTGTCGGCGGTCAACCGCGCCGCCGCCATCGCAACACCGGTAGGACGAGATACTGTAAGAGCGCGCTCAGGAGCGCGCCCGCGCCCAATGCCTGAAGCATGAGCGCGGCCTCTGGATAACCGCCATCGTCGTACAGCAGGCCGATGGCCAGAACAGCGGCCAGCGTGACGATCGCCAGATGGACGCTGACATCGGTGGCTGGTCCCGACCAGCGCGCGGCGAGCCGGGCGCCGAGCCAGGCCGCGAGTGCCCCGCCCATCAGACCCGCCGCGACATCCACCGGCCAATGCACCCCGACCGCGACCCGGCTGAGACCAGCGAGAATCGCGAGCAGAAGAAACAGCAGACGCCACTCGATCAGGCGCGCATGGTAGATCAGCACGCCGAAAAAGACCCCGGCCGTGACGCTGTGACCCGACGGAAAGCTGTGATGCCGATGACCGGGACCGATGAGATGGAAAGCATCGGCGGCCAGTACGCCCGGCGGACGGGCTGAGTCGACCAGTTCCTTGAGCCCGCGACTGTAGAGGATCGCGATCACGGCGGACACGACCAGCGTCCAGAACACGCGCGGATAGCGCAGCGAGAAGAGCAGCGACAGCGCGAACGGCACCCGCTCGTCGCCCAGGACCGTAAGGCATTGCCAGATCCAGTCCGGATACCCCGCGGCCCAGGCGTTCAGGCGAACGAATCCGGCGTGATAACCGCACGCCAAAACCAGCGTTGCCGCGACGATCATGCAAACCAAGGCCCAGCGCGCCAGCCAGCGGGCGCCGTCCGGCGACTCCAGCGGGGTCCGAGCCGTCCCGGCTAGCAGGCGCTCATGCCAGTCGCGGCGCAAAAAAGCCAGCAGGCCAGCGGTCATCGATCACTCCTAAACAATGCCTTCGCTCCCCTCATGTCGTCAGCGGACGACCTTTGCGCCGATCCGTCGCGATCAATCGAGCGACTGGTAGTAATCCATCAGAATCTGTGCCACTTCAGGACGCGAGAACTCGGGCGGCGGCGCGACTCCGCTGCCGAGTAGTTCGCGCACCCTGGTGCCGGAGAGCAGCACGAAATCGTCCTTGGTGTGATCCGGCGCCTCGCACATCATGACAACTCGATTGAGCTTCTTCGAGTAAGCGGTGTGATCCGCCTTGAAAATTTCGATCTGCATCGCGCCCGCCGGAACCTCTTCCTCAAAGATGGTCTGGGCATCGAACGCGCCATAATAATCGCCCACGCCCGCGTGATCGCGACCGACGATGAAATGGGTCGCCCCCATGTTCTGACGGAAATAGGCATGCAGCACCGCCTCGCGCGGCCCCGCATAGAGCATGTCGAACCCATAACCCGTCACCATGGCGCTATTGGGCGGGAAATAAAGTTCGACCATCTTGCGAATGGAGGCATCGCGCACCGGCGCCGGGATATCGCCCGGCTTGAGCTTGCCGAGCAGCATGTGGATGACCAGACCGTCGCAATCGAGACGCTCCATGGCCATGTGGCAGAGTTCCTCGTGCGCCAGATGCATGGGATTGCGGGTTTGGAAGGCGACCACGCGCTTCCAGCCACGTTCCGCGATCTCGTTGCGGATCTCGACGGCGGTGCGGAAGGTATCCGGAAAATCGTCCTGGAAATACGAAAAATGCAGCACCTGGATCGCGCCGGACACGACATGGCGGCCCTGCTCATGGAAGGTCGCGACGCCCGGATGTTGCGGATCCTGGGTGCGATAGACCTTCTCTGTGATCAAGTTCATCTGGGCATCGGAGATCTGCTCGATGGCCGCGACATCCATGACGGCCAGGACCGGATTGCCCTCGACGTTCGGATCGCGCAAGGCAATCCGCCGGGCGTCGCCGATGGCCGCGACGCTTTCCAGCAGACAGAGGACTGGCACGGGAAAGAAGAGGCCGTCGACCGTGCGCATGGTTTCGGCGACGCTGACGGCGTCCGCCACACTCATGAATCCCGCGAGCGGGCTGAAGTAACCGCCGCCCATCATGACGGCATTGCCGGCCGCCTGCGAACTGATCACCACCGATGGCAGGGTTTCCGCCTCGCGCATCAGTGCGTGGTGCTGGTCCGGGTCGTAGACGAACAGTGGTTTCAAGGTCTCGGAACCCACGGGTTTGATCATCGCCTGTCTCTCCTCTCGGCTGTATCGACGGATTACGGAAGGTGCATTCAACAAGATGACTGCGTGGCGGTTCGCTGATCGGACAATGCTCTCTGGAAGGTTCCGGACGAGCATGGTTGACAGCGCGGGAACCTTATCACGAGCGCGGACCAGTCCGGACATGGTTATGTTTATGGAGCCAATAATTTCGCAAGGGTTTGGAGCGTCATGCGACTTCGGATTGCGATAGACTTCACGGCAAATTCTCCACCACCCTCGCGCCATGCGCTCCTGAAATCTCCGCGCCTTGCGTCAGGCCAACCATCGTTAGGATTTTCTCGACATGCCCTATTTCGTCTACAGGATTTCCCCGCCTCGACAACTCGAACACCTCGAAACGGTCGAGAGTTATCGGACCGCGCGCGCGACCGTGCGCGAGCGTCGCCAACACGAGCCCGCCGAGACGGGCGTCGAGTACCGTCTGATTTTCGCGAGACAACAGGGCGAGGCCGAAAAAATCCTCTCGACCCCGCGCGACGAGCGCGTGATCGGAGAGGACTGAGCGAAAAGACGATCAGGAAAACGCGGGGTCAGCGCACGGTCAGCGCGATGCTGGCGGGCTGCTCGTCGCGGAAGTATTGGAGCACCTTGCGGACATAGCCCTGGGTCTCCGCATAGGGAGGGATCTGGCGGCCATGCTTCATCACCGCGCCCTCGCCCGCATTGTAGCCCGCGAGCGCAAGCCGCAGATCCTGATCGAACATGTCAAGCAGATCGCGCAGATAGGCCGCCCCGCCACGGACATTTTCGACCGGATTGAAACTGTCCGAAACCCCATAGCGAGCCGCGGTCCCCGGCATCAACTGCATCAATCCCTGAGCCCCCGCCGAAGAGACGGCTGCTGGATTGTAGGCGGATTCCGCGCGGATCACGGCATGCAGCAGCCCTGGAGACAATCGGTAACGACGCGCGTTCGCGAGCACCAAACCGTGATAGGTGGAGCGTTGTTTGGGCAGCGACTTGCCTGAAGAGACGCCCTGAGGCAAGGACTTCTGTCGGCTGCCAAGCACATTCCGCTGACTCTCCCGCACGAGTTTTCTCGCCTCGCGATGCCATTCCAGACGATAGCGGTTGCCCTTCAGCGGCGCATCGGTGAAATAGACATTCCCTGCTGCATCCACGTATTTGTAGACATCCGCCCAGGCGGGCTCTCCACACATCGTCGCGACGAGACCCGCCGTCAAAACAAACCGTATTGCAACAAGCATCGCGTGCCTCCCGGAAAGGGCGAACAATATCCATCATAATCCAATTCGCGCCCCAAGGGCATCGTGACCCAAGTGCCTTTCCCGGCGGATCTCCAAAGCTGATCGATGCGATCGGACTCGGTCTTGAAGCATTTGTTTTCAGTATAGATTTTTTGTTATAAAAAGATGTTAAAGTCGAGTCAAGTGAATTCTAGGATTTTCATTTGGAAGACTTGAAGATTAGCGATCTATGTTTTTTACTTCGTGTAACACTTTAAGTTTGCGCAGGAAGCCGCTCGAAGGGAATTTGTGATTGCTTTCTCGATTCGCGTGCCTATAATGGCAGCCTCAATGATCGTTAAACGTCCATATAATGTACCGGAGGGAACATGAATCGACGTTATTTCCTTGGGACGCTATTGTCCCTGGCGTCCGCGCCCGCGCTTGCGAAAAAAGTCTCCGAACGGCCGCGTCAACTCTCATTTCATCATTTACATACGGAAGACCGCATCAGCGTCGTCTACCGAATCGGTGACCGCTATCAACGAGGCGCGCTCCAGCAACTGAATCACTTCTTCCGGGATTTCCGCACCGGCGAAACCGTCGCGATGGATCCCCAGCTTTTCGACCTGCTGTACGATGTCAAAACCCACCTGGGAGATTCGGACGCCCGCTTTGAGGTCTTGAGCGCGTATCGTTCTCCGCAAACCAATTCGATGCTTCGACGCGCGTCTCATGGCGTCGCAAAAAACAGCCTGCACCTCACGGGCCAGGCAGTCGATGTCCGTTTTCCCGATTTGTCCATCCGCTATATTCGCGATGCTGCCGTCGCGCTTGGCCGCGGCGGTGTCGGATATTATCCGCGCTCGAATTTCGTCCATCTGGACACTGGTGCGGTCAGGCGCTGGGGCGCTTGAAGCGATACCGGTCCGAGTAGCCGATGCGTCTCTTTGAATCCTGAGTCGCGGTGAAGGAAACTCGGGTCCATGGCCCGAGTTTGCAGCAATGCGCGGGAGTCTCTTAATCTCCCTTTTCAGGCGAGGTTATACGTTGGTCGCGCGAGGCTCAATTGATCCAGATCATTTGATAGGCCGGTCGTTTCCGTTTAACCGAGAATCCGAAAGCTCGCTGTGAGTTCCGCGACGTCGATCTCACCCACCGCAAGCCGCAGACGTTGATTCAGTTCCACCTCGTCGCGAACCCTGACGCGCGCCTCCATGGCCAACTCGGGCAGCAGCAAAATCACTTTGCGATCCTCGCGACCAACCACGATCCCCTCCCCTTTCCAATTTGGATTATCCCTTAAAAACAGCAGCTTCCAGTGCTGATTCGAGAGACGTTCGCCACGCCGAATGGCGATGGATGCGGTGTCTGCCTCGCCGCTGCATTCCATGATCCGTTGCGCCGATCGCGGCTCGCGGCCGCCTAGCCAGGCACGAATCTGCTGATGCACCAGCAAATCCGAGTAGCGCCGCAGCGGACTCGTGGCGCGGGTATAGAGTGGCAGACCGAGACCGGCATGGGACTCCGGTTCGACCGATAGACGGGTCGGTTTGAAACAGCGTCGCCGCGCGTACATCGCCGCGAGATCGGTCGCCTCATCGCCATTCTCAGGCGGGGGCTGGGTCGCGAACGGGATCGGGATACCCTGATCGAGACAAAAACGCGCCGCAGCCTCGCCGGCCATCAGCATCGCATCCATGACCATAGCGCGGCTTTTGAGTCTTGGCAGCGGACGGATGACCACCTGCCCGTCGACGACACGCACACTGACCTCCGGTAGCTCCAGACTGGTCGCGCCCTGCGCCGAGCGGCGATCCCGAAAACGGTTGGCGATCGTGCGGAGCGCGGCGAATGGCGCCGTATCCAGTTGCGTCTCGACCACGTCATAGCTCAACCGCTCGACCCGCACCCAACTCCGACATACCTCGATCGCCTCGATTTCACCGGCATCCCCGCAGCGGAAACCGAAGGACAGCGCTGGCGAGACCGGCTGGAGACCAAGCCCCAGCCGGTCGGTCACGGCGCTCGGGAGCATGTTGACGATCCGCTCGGGAAGATAAAGATTCGCCCCGCGCGCGCGCGCCTCGCGTTCCAGATCGCTGTCCGGATCGATCAGCGCGGCCACGTCGGCGACATGCACCCAGAGCCGCTCGCCATCGAGACTCAGCGCATCGTCCGGATCCTGGTTGCCTTCGTCGTCGATGGCATAGGCGGACAGATGGGTGAGATCGATCCGATCCTCTTCTGGCAACTCTGGGACCGGGAGATCCGGATCCTGGGTGGGCGCGCCACAGCGCACCGGATAGGGATTGTGGTTGCGCTCCCAGTAGCCGACCTGCACCAGCGTTCGATGCGCATTGCCCGGCGTCTGTTGATGGCCGAGCGCTTCGAGGATACGGCTATGCTCCGACTGACCGAGCGCCAGTCGTTCGACCTCACCCAGACGATGGGTGTCTTCCGGTGCCGGACAGGCCGCCGCCATACGCTCCAGAAAGGCTTTCCAGTCGCGCTCGGCTGCGTCCCTCGCGGCGCGCTCGGCCTGCTCGCGTTCGACCAGTTCGCGGGTGCGGGCCTGGATCGCTTGCGGCCTGCCGGTAAAGGTCAAGCCCTCGGCCACGAGTTGCCAGGCGGCCCAGGCGGTGGCGGGCGTAAAGGCGTTGAAGGCCAGTTCGGCCAGATCCTTCAGGGTGGTTTCGCTCCCTTCCAGGAGTTCCCATGCCTCGGTCAACTCGCCCTGCTGCGGCGCCAGCTCGGACAGACTGCGCAAGGGGCCGGGATGGAGCAGTTCGACATCCTTGGCGCGCACCCGCTTACTGTGCCCGCCATCGAGTTCGATCTCGATCTTCTCGCCGATGCTCACGACCCGCGCCGGGCGGATCTTGTAGAGCACGAGACTGTCTATGGGTGGATTGGCCTGATAAATCGACAAGGCGCGTTTAACCTGTTCCAAAAACCTAATCAACATTGATCAGGCGGATTGATCCGCGCTTGGTTGACGCGGCGAGCCGCCCAACTCAAGCCCTTGACGCTCAGTCGCGCCGGACTAGAAAAAATCAGTGGTCAATGAATGGCTTCAACTTTTTTCGATGATCAAGACGCATCCTGTTGACAGGATGGATTCCGTGCTTCCGCTCGCACCTCGGCCAGGAAGCAGTGCACCCGCCGCGAATCGCTCAGGCGTGTCTGAGTGGGATAGGCATTGGCGCAGTCAGCGAGGGCCTCTGGACAACGGGGGTGAAAATGACAACCCGCGGGCGGATGCGCCGGCGACGGCATGTCGCCTTCCAGCCGAATGACCTGGCGTCGTTGCGCCGGGTCGATCACCGGAACCGCCGAGAGCAGCGCGCGGGTATAGGGATGGCGCGGATCGTCCAGAATCTCGTCGACCCACCCCTGCTCGACCACCCGCCCAAGGTACATGACCGCGACCTCATGGGCCAGATAGGCGACCACCGAAAGGTTATGGGTGATGAAGAGATAGGCGAGTCCAAGCCGATCCTGAAGATCTTTCAGCAGATTCAGAATCTGCGCCTGGACGGAGACATCCAGGGCGCTGGTGGGTTCGTCGCAGACGATGATCCGTGGCTCCACCGCCAATGCGCGGGCGATACAGATGCGTTGGCGCTGCCCGCCGGAAAATTCGTGCGGATAACGTTGCGCCGATGCGGGGTCCATGCCGACCAGCTCCAGCAATTCGGCCACCCGGCGCATCCGGTTGGCGCGGCGCGGTTCGATCCCCAGGGACTGCAAGCCCTCGCCGATCACGTCGCCCACCAGCATGCGGGGGTTCATGGAGGCATAGGGATCCTGAAAAATGATCTGCAGATCCTTGCGGAAGGCGCGCATCGAGCGATGTCCCAGTCCGACCAATTCCTGGTCACGATAGCGGATCGAACCGCCGGTGGGCGGGATCAATTGCAGAATGCCCTTGCCGGCGGTGGTCTTGCCGCAGCCGGACTCGCCGACAAGAGCGAGGGTTTGGCCGGCGCGCAGTTCCAGCGAGACGCCATCCACGGCCTTGACATAACCGACCACCCGTCGCAGAACGCCACGCTGAATCGGAAAGTGGACCTTCAAATCCGTCGCGCGCAGCAGCAGCTCATCCTCCCTCGCGCGCGGTTCGGCAGCGGTCGCGGACCCAGGCTCCGACCACGAATCGCTGACCTCTGACCGCCGACCGCTGTTCCAGAGATGGCAGCGCACGCCCCGCCCCTCGCAGATGTCCAGCCAGCGCGGCGGCTCCTGGCGGCAAATATCCATCACCGCGGGACAGCGATCGGCGAACCGGCAGCCACGAAAAACCGTCTCCAGCGGCGGTACCCGGCCTGGAATCACGGCCAGCCGTCCGCTGCGCTTGTCAGCGCTCGGCAGGCTTTCCATCAAGCGGCGGCTGTAGGGATGGGCTGGGGCTGCGAAAAAATCCGCCACTGTCGCGGTTTCGACGAGCTGGCCGGCATACATCACCGCCAGACGATCGGCGGTTTCGGCCACCACGCTCAGATCGTGGGTAATCAGCAGCACGGCCATGCCGGTGTCGCGCTGAAGATCCTTCAGCAGGCGCAGCACCTGCGCTTGAATCGTGACATCCAGCGCCGTGGTCGGCTCGTCGGCGATCAGAAGTCGCGGATCCCCGGCGAGCGCCATGGCGATCATGATGCGCTGTTTCATGCCGCCGGAAAGCTGATGGGGGTACTCGCCGACCCGTTGCTCGGGATCTGGAATGCCCACGGCCCGCAGCAATTCGACGACCCGCGCCGGCACCTGATTGCGCGAGCGGCCTTCATGGACCCGCACCGCCTCGGCGATCTGATCGCCGACCGTCAGCACCGGATTCAGCGAGGTTTGGGGTTCCTGAAAGATCATCGCCATGCGACCGCCACGGATGCGGCGCATCTCGGTCTCGGTCAGACGCGGCAGATCGATCCCGTTGAGCCGAACCGAGCCCGCGACGATGCGGCCCGAGGGTGGCAGGAGTCGCATCAGCGAGAGTGCGGTCATGGATTTACCGCAACCCGATTCGCCGAGCAGCGCGAAGGTCTCGCCCGCGCGAATCGTGAAATCCAGTCCATCGACCACCCTCGCCGGGCGCTCGACGGCGCCGAGCTGGGTGGTCAGACCTTCGACTTGAAGCAGGGGATCGGTCATAAAAGGAAAAATGTCCCGATGGCTGGAGCGCCATCCATTTCTCACCCCAAACCCAGAATGTTGAACCCGGTATCCACGTACAGAATGTCCCCGGTGATCCCGCTCGCCAGATCCGAGCACAGAAAAGCGGCGGCGTTCCCGACTTCCTCGGTGGTCACGGTGCGTCTCAGCGGGGTGTGTTTCTCCACCTGATTCAACATCGCGCGGAAATGCGAGATCCCAGCTGCGGCTAGGGTATAGACCGGTCCCGCCGAAATGGCGTTGACACGGGTTCCCTTGGGACCGAGCGAGGCGGCCAGATAGCGGACGTTGGCCTCCAAACTGGCCTTGGCGAGCCCCATCACGTTGTAGTAGGGCACGGCCCGCACGGATCCAAGAAAGGTCATGGTGAGCAGCGCGCCGTTGCGTCCTTCCATCAAGGGCCGACTGGCCTTAGCGAGGGCGGCGAAGCTGTAGGAAGAGATCTCGTGTGCGGTGGTGAAGCCGTCCCGGGTCAGCGCGTCCACGTAATCGCCTTCCAATTCATGCTTGGGGGCAAAGGCAATGGAATGGACGATGGCGTCCAGGCCGTCCCAGCGTTCTTCCAACTCCGCGAAAAAGTGAGCGATCTGCCGGTCGGTGCTCACGTCAAGCGGCAGGACGATGTCCGACCCCAATTGAGCGGCAAAGTCCGTGACGCGAGACTTAAGCTTCTCGTTTTGGTAGGTCAGGGCGATCTGAGCGCCCTCGCGGCGCATGGCCTCGGCGCAACCCCAGGCAATTGAGCGGTTGCTCGCCACGCCGGTGATCAGGATACGCTTGTCTTGAAGAAACCCCATGGGTGCCAATTCTCCGGTTCGTCGGGCGGCGCGGGCGGCGCCGGGATTTGCTGATTTCGGTGGCATGGGCGCAGTGCGATCATAGCGTCCCAGGTTGACTCGCAAGACTACAGAAACTCGACAACTCGTGAAAGGGCGATCAGGCGCGGCGGTCACGCAAGCCCTGCCTGAATTTCGCGGTTAACGATAAACGGGAGGAGCGAAAGAATGACCGACCTCGCCACGCTCTATCAAAATTGGTTTCGTGGCTCTTCAACTCGCCTTGCGTCACCATAGACGGTCGGCGGGACGCGGTTTAAATATCTAAAATGAATGACTTAAACCGCGTCGACTCGGGTTTTACAGGTGAGTGTAAACACGGCTGACGACTCAAAACGGCGTAGACCGTCATGGATGCGGTTTCATGGTCCGGATCTCGCACAGAATCGCCGCAATTGATAGCATTGGTCTTTTCAATATCCGCGATGTGGGCGACGGTCCGTTTTAGCGTTGCGAGATGAACGCTGGTCGACGTCCCCGGATCCCCTGCCAAGGCTGCTGAGTCATGTACACCATCGTGCGTCGCCAGGCTTTTTCCGAAATCACATTCCTGTGGGAAGTTCTGGCACCCGACGTAGCCCAAGCCGCGCAGCCCGGTCAATTCGTGATGCTCCGACTGCACGAGGGCGGGGAACGGATCCCGCTGACCGTCGCCGATTTCGACCGCCGCGCGGGGACCGTCACCCTGGTCATCCAGGCGTTCGGGAAGACCACGCGCGAGATGGCGCACCACTACCGGGAGGGCGACCGGTTCGCCGATTTCGTCGGTCCGCTCGGCCGGCCCCAGCGTATCGAGAAGGTCGGGCATGTGGCGCTCGTCGGCGGCGGTCTCGGCATCGCTCCGATCTATCCGCAACTGCGCGCCTTCAAGGAGGCGGGAAACCGCACCACCGGCATCGTCGGGTTCCGCGCCAAGCCGCTGGTCTTCTGGGAAGACCGGTTCCGCGACTATTGCGACGAACTCATGGTCTGCACCGATGACGGCAGCCATGGCAGGCCGGGGTTCGTCACGGAGGCGCTGCGGGAGCTGCTGGAGCGCGACCCGCCCGATTTGGTGGTGGCCATCGGCCCGCCGCCGATGATGCAGGCCTGCGTCGAAACGACACGCCCCTTCGGCGTCAAGACCCTGGTGAGCCTCAACAGCATCATGGTCGACGGGACCGGGATGTGCGGCTCCTGTCGCGTGAGCGTCAACGGACAGGTCCGGTTCGCTTGTGTCGACGGACCCGATTTCGATGGCCATCAGGTCGATTTCCAGGAGCTGATGGCGCGGCAAAAACGCTTCAAGTCGCAGGAGGCGACAGCCAGCGAGGGCTACGCGCATGTCTGCGAACTCGAACGGAAACTGTTCGAGGAAGATAAGCGAAATTACAAAAAAATCAAACAGATCGAACCGAAACAAACGCGAATGCCGGAGCGCGATCCGCAAGAACGTGCGAGGAATTTCAAAGAAGTGAATCTCGGCTACACGCTTGACCTGGCCCTACAGGAAGCCGAGCGGTGTCTCCAGTGCGGCAACCCCAAATGCATTGCCGGCTGTCCCGTGCAGATCGATATTCCGCGTTTCATCCGCCACCTTCTGGTGCGCGACATCGATGGCGCGGCGGCCGTCATCCGCGAGTCCAACGCCTTTCCCTCCATTTGCGGTCGCGTCTGTCCCCAGGAGACGCAGTGTGAAGCGCAATGCATCATTGGCTCCAAGGTGGAGCCGGTCGCCATCGGACGCCTGGAACGCTTCGTCGGCGATCATGCCAACCCGGCTAGAATCGCGCCGCTCCCGGTCGAGAAACCGCTCGGCAAGGTCGCCATCTGCGGATCGGGACCCGCCGGTCTAGCCGCCGCGGCCGATCTGGTGAAAACGGGCTGCGACGTGACGATCTACGAGGCGCTCCATGTGGTTGGCGGCGTCCTCCAGTTCGGCATCCCCGCCTTCCGCCTCCCCCGCGAAATCATCGCTCGCGAGGTCCAACAACTGCGCGACCAGGGGGTCGAGATCGCGGCCAATAAGGTCATCGGTCGTACCTTCACGGTTCCTCAACTGCTCCAGGAGATGGGCTACGACGCCGTCTTTCTCGGCATCGGCGCCGGCGCACCGACTTTTCTCGGCATTCCAGGCGAGCACGCCGCCACGGTCTACAGCGCCAACGAATTTCTCACCCGTGTTAATTTGATGGGAGGCGACCGGTTTCCCTATGTCGATACCCCGATCCGCGTCGGTCAGAGCGTGGTGGTGGTCGGTGCCGGTAATACCGCCATGGACTGTCTGCGCGTCGCGAAGCGGCTCGGCGCGCAAAGGGTGACCTGCGTTTATCGACGCTCCGAGGCCGAGGCACCGGCCCGCGTCGAAGAGCTTCGCCACGCCCGGGAAGAGGGCGTCGAGTTCTTCTTTCTCCATGGCCCGGTCGAGGTTCTCACCGATACCGAGGGCAATGTGACGGGCATGAAGGTCGAAAAGATGGCGCTGGGCGAACCCGACGCGCGGGGACGCCGCCGGCCCCTGCCGACCGGCGAACGTTTCGACATCGTCTGCGATACCGTCATCTCCGCGCTCGGCACCCGGGCCAATACGCTCGTCACCGAATCCACCCCGGATCTCGCGCTCGACACCCGCGGTTACATCGCGGCCGACGACGGCAAACTCGCATCGACGCAGGCCACCAATCTGCCCGGCGTGTTCGCGGGCGGCGATATCGTGAATGGCGGCGCCACCGTGATCCTCGCGATGGGCGCCGGACGGCGCGCGGCCAGATCGATCGAGACCTATCTACGGCTTGGCAAGAAATGGCCCATCACCGCGACCGATGTCGCGGACCTGGCACCCTCCACCGTCGGGCAGGAACCTGTCGGCATCGGACCTGCGGCGACCGAGCCGGATCAAGCAGACCGTCTGCTGTGTCCGAAATGCCGTTCTCCACTGGATGACGGTGGCGACAGTTACGTCTGCTGCGCCGACGCGCGGCTGGAGTGGCGTTGCGAATCGTGCGGCAAGGTCAGCGAGGGCTTTGCCTTCCCCTACGGCGTGTGTCCTGCTTGCGGCGGGGTCTTGACGGCCCTCGACTCGCGCCGGATCGAGGGGACCGCCGCTCTCGCGGCGATTCGCGCCGCCTTCGAAATCGAGCTGGGCGGCATGGCCTTCTACCAACGCGCCGCCATCGAGACGCCGGAGCCCGTGCTCAAGGATCTGTTTCAACGCTTCGCCAGCATGGAAGAGGAGCACATGGCGACGCTTGCCCGCCGCTATCATGTGGACATTCCATCGCTGTCCGACACCTTCCAGGTGGAGCGAGCCGCCCTCTACGCGGGCATCGCGAGCCATCCCGACGATCCGATCAACCTGTTCCGGATCGCGATCGCCTGCGAGGAACGGGCCGTCGAGTTTTTTACGGAACGTAGCGAACAGGAAGCTGAGGACTCGCCCGAGGCGGCGCTTTACCGTGAACTGGCGGCCGAGGAGCGGGAGCACGTCGCGGTACTCACAACAGAGCTTGATCGCTATCGACAAGGCAAACCTGGACTGCTGTAGCCATGTTGGCGTCGATCATCGTTTCGGCCATCGCTCGTTGTCGTTGTCGTTGTCGTAATCGCATCATCGACAACGCATCTGCAAGCATTTGGCGCCATCAAGCAATCTGCGACATGGGGGGGCGGGATACCCGCCCCAGGAACACTGGCCGGATCGATGATCGAAGCCGCCATGTTCAAGAATGGTTCGGCCACAGCGCGCTCGATGGGTGTGATCGGCCCGCAATTCTCAAGTATGACCTGATGAAGCAAAAAACCCAGACGAATCAGGTGGGCAGTTAAGGGTTTCCCGTTCGTCCTGAGCTTGTCGAAGGATGAACGGGAAACCCTAAGCCTCTGAGCGTGAAGCCGTTCATGGTTCGATCCTTCGGCTTCGCTCAGGACTCACCACGAACGGCTTCAGGCTGCCTTAGCCCTGCTTTCCGGGCAGAGAAGGCGAAACGGTCAGGCTCAAACTGAGAATTGCTGGCGATCGGCAGGCGCCCAGGACAGAATTCGACCATACTGCAAACCTTATTGGTTGCTAAACCGCGTCCGCTCCGACTATCGTCGATGCGGCCAAGGTTAATCCAATCAAAAAACATCGCATACCGCACTGGACGCGGTTTAACGCGATACACCGGGAGCGCTTGGTTTGAGCAACAAGATCCGGATTTTGACGATCCTGCTGCCGATCTTTCTGATCGCCGGTTGCGGGGACTCGCCCTGGAACGATCCCTATCCGGCGGCGGACGCCGACAGCAACACGGTGTACAGCTCGTTCGACGAACGGCCCAAGCATCTGGATCCGGCGCGCTCCTACAGCGCCAACGAGTACGCCTTTCTGGCGCAGATCTACGAGCCGCCGCTTCAGTATCATTTCCTGCTGCGCCCCTATCGTCTGGTTCCGCTGTCGGCCGCCGAGGTTCCGGTCGCGCGTTATTTCGACGCGGCGGGCAATCCCTTGCCGGAGGATGCGCCTGCGGCGGACATCGCCCGCAGCGACTATCTGATTCGCATCCAGCCGGGGATGCGTTTTCAGCCGCATCCGGCGTTCGCCCGGGATGCCGAAGGGCGCTTTCGGTATCACGCACTGACGGCGGCGGATCTGGATGGCATCAATCGTCTGGCCGACTTTCCTGAGGTCGGCACCCGCGAGTTGACCGCCGAGGATTTCGTCCATCAGATCAAACGACTCGCCGCGCCCTGGCTACACTCGCCGATCGCGGGCGTGATGGGACAGCATATTGTCGGTTTTCAGGAGCTTGCCGGGCAGCTTGAGTCGGCGGCGGGACAGGGACCGCTGGAACAGGCCGAAACTTTGCGCCAGTCCAGTCTGGCGGGGGTCGAGGCGGTGGACCGCGACCACTTTCGGATCAGCCTCAAGGGGAAATATCCGCAATTCGCCTATTGGCTGGCGATGCCCTTTTTCGCCCCGATGCCTTGGGAGGCCGAGGTCTTTTATGCACAGCCGGGGCTGGCCGAGCGCAACATCACGCTCGACTGGTATCCGGTCGGCAGCGGTCCTTTTTTCCTGAGCGAAAATAATCCGAATCTGCGCATGGTGCTGGAGCGCAACCCGAATTTTCATGGCGAGTCCTTTCCGACTGAAGGGATGCCGGGCGATGCCGAATCCGGAATCCTCACCGACGCGGGCAAACCGCTCCCCTTTATCGACCGCGCCGTCTACAGTCTGGAAAAGGAGAGTATCCCGCGCTGGAACAAATTCCTTCAGGGCTATTACGACAGCTCCGGTATCGCCTCGGACGCCTTCGATCAGGCGGTCCAGATCGATGTTGAGGGCGAGCCGATCCTGACCGACGCGATGCGCGAACAAGGCATCTCGCTGCTGACCTCGGTGGAGCCTTCCAGCTTTTATCTGGGCTTCAACATGCTCGATCCGGTCATCGGCGGCGATTCGCCGCGTGCCCGTCTGTTGCGTCGCGCCATCTCCATCGCACTGGATTACGAGGAATTCATCTCGATCTTTACCAATGGACGCGGCGTGGTGGCGCAGGGGCCGATTCCGCCGGGCATCTTCGGCCATCGCGAGGGCGAGGCGGGGATCAACCCCTTCGTTTACGAATGGCGCGACGGTCGGCCGGTACGCCGGAGTCTCGACGAGGCCAAGGTGCTGATGGAGCAGGCCGGCTACCCGAACGGCATCGAGCGCGAGACCGGCCGCACGCTGACCATCAACTACGAGGCGGTCGCGACCGGGCCGGACGATCGCGCCCGTCTGAACTGGATCCGCAAGCAGTTCGCCAAGCTCGGAATCGATCTCGTCATCCGCTCGACCGACTACAATCGCTTTCAGGACAAGCTGCGCAACGGCACCGGACAGGTCTTCATGTTCGGTTGGAACGCGGACTATCCGGACCCCGAGAATTTTCTCTTTCTGCTCTATGGACCCAATGGCAAGGTCGAGCATCAGGGCGAAAACGCCACCAATTATGCCAACCCCGAGTTCGACCGACTGTTCGACGAGATGAAGTTCATGGACGACGGTCCCGAGCGTCAGGCCATCCTCGATCGGCTGGTCGAAATCGCGCGCACCGACGCGCCCTGGATCTGGGGCTTCCATCCCAAGGCATTCAGCCTGCATCATCAGTGGATGGCGAACGCCTCTCCCAATCAGATGGCCAACAACACCCTGAAATATCGTCGGATCGACCCTGAACTGCGGAAGCAGAAGCGCCAGGACTGGAACCAGCCGGTACTCTGGCCGCTCTGGGTCGGTGCCGGTCTGCTGGTGGCGCTGGTGCTGCCGGCCTGGTGGCTGGTGCGCCGGCGCGAACGGAGGACCGCACTGTGACCGCCTATCTCCTGCGTCGACTGCTCTATGCCGTGCCGATCCTGATCGGCGTGAATCTGCTCACCTTCGTGCTTTTTTTCGTCGTCAATTCGCCCGACGACATGGCCCGCATGCATCTGGGCGAAAAACGGGTGACCGAGGAGGCCGTCCAGACCTGGAAGCAGTCGCATGGCTACGACAAACCGCTGATCTTCAACTCCGAGGCGACCGGAATCGCGCGTCTGACCGACACCATCTTTTTCGAGAAATCGATCCGGCTGTTCGCCTTTCAGTTCGGTTCTTCCGACGATGGGCGCGACATCGGCCACGACATCTCGCAGCGGATGTGGCCCAGTCTCGCCATCGCGATTCCCGTGCTGCTGGTCGGGCTGGCCTTCAATATCAGTTATGCGCTCTTCATCGTCCTGTTCCGGGCGACCTATGTGGATATCGGAAGCGTCGTGCTGCTGGTCGCCATGTTGTCCATTTCCAGCCTCTTCTACATCATTGGCGGTCAGTTCATCCTCGGCAAGCTGTTCCATCTCGCCCCGATCTCCGGCTACGACACCGGACTACACGCCTGGAAATTCCTGATCCTGCCGGTGATCGTCGGGGTCATCGGCGGCATTGGCGCCGGCACCCGCTGGTATCGCACGCTTTTTCTGGAAGAGATCGCCAAGGATTATGTCCGCACCGCGCGCGCCAAGGGCTTAAGCGAAGGCCGCGTGCTCTTTCGGCATGTGCTGGGCAATGCGCTCATCCCCATCCTGACCGGCGTGGTGGTGGTGGTGCCGCTGCTGTTCATGGGCAGTCTCATCACCGAATCCTTTTTCGGCATTCCGGGGCTCGGCAGCTACACCATCGACGCCATCGGCAATCAGGATTTCGCGATCGTTCGGTCCATGGTATTTCTGGGCGCCGTGCTCTACATCCTGGGGCTGATCCTGACCGACCTCTCCTATACCCTGGTCGACCCAAGGGTCAGACTGCAATGAGGTCGCGCTTGCCATGCCCTTGATGCCGGTTGTCCTCTGGACCGATGCGCTGGTCTTTCTGCTGATCGCGCTGGGTCTGATCTTCGGTCTCCATGCCGCGCGTCACGAACATCTGCGCGCGCCCTGGCGGCGTGTCGTGCGCTCGCGGGTCGGGGTCGCGACCCTGGTCGTGCTGAGTGCTTATGGCCTGGTCGGACTGCTCGATACGGTGCATTTTCGACTCAAGCCGGATCAGCCGTCGACCAGCGCGGAGCCTCAACACGCGCAGTACGCGCCCGAGGTTCTGAGCCTGCTCGACGTGGCGTTGAGCGGATTGCGCGCGCGTCAGGAAAAGACCTATTCGGCGCCCTTCGCGACCCATCTGTTCGTCAAAGAGGCCATTCAACTGCCCGACGGCACCCTGATTCGCGACTATCCGCGACTCGAACACGGCGGCAGCCATCTCGCCGATCCCGCGACCCAGCGCGGCCCGGACATCGTCTTCCGCGCGCTGCTCGGGATGTTCAAGGGGCTGCTCGCCTGGGGTCTGATCGGCGCCGGAATCCTCTGGCGGCTCGCGCGTCGGCGCGGCGAGCCCATGGCGGCGATCCGGGCCGACATCCTGGCTGGACGCACCGCGATCCCCTGGCGCACCGCGCTGGCGATGCTCGGTCTGCTGCTGGTCTGCGGCTTCGTCGCCGCCGAACTGGCGGCGAACTATCACATCCTGGGCACCGACAAAGTGGGCGAGGATGTCTTTTTTCAGACGCTGAAAAGCATCCGCACCGGTCTGCTGATCGGCACCCTCACCACTCTCGTGATGCTCCCCGCCGCTCTCCTGCTCGGCATCGCCGCCGGCTATTTCCGGGGTTGGGTGGACGACATCATCCAATATCTCTACACCACCCTGAATTCGATCCCCGGCGTGCTGCTGATCGCCGCCGCCATCCTCATGCTTCAGGTCTACATGAGCAACCACGCGGACGACTTCGCGAGTCCGGTCGAGCGCGCCGATCTGCGCCTGCTCTTCCTCTGTCTGATCCTGGGCGTCACCAGTTGGACCGGACTGTGCCGGCTGCTGCGCGGTGAGGCACTGAAACTGCGCGAGGTCGATTATGTCCAGGCCGCCTCCGCCCTGGGGGTCGGGCATTTCAACATCATCGGCCGCCACCTTCTGCCGAACGTCATGCATATCGTGCTGATCACGGTGGTGCTGGACTTCAGCGGACTGGTGCTGGCCGAGGCGGTGCTGTCCTATGTCAACATCGGCGTGGACCCAACCATGAATTCCTGGGGCAACATGATCAACAGCGCCCGGCTCGAATTGGCGCGCGATCCGGTGGTCTGGTGGTCGCTGACCGCCGCCTTCGTATTCATGTTTACTCTGGTGCTGGCGGCGAATCTCTTCGCCGACGTGGTTCGTGATGCCTTCGATCCGCGCTTGCGGGAGGCGGGTTGACGCGAGTGGGGACCGACAGCCGACGGAACTCAGGACGGAGCGGCGGCGCGCAGTGCCTCGACCTGGGCCACGCGCAGTCCCGTGGCCTGGGCGATTTGCCCATCGCTGAGTCGGGTGGAGCGAGCGCGCCTGTCGGGTGGCTAACAACGGCAACCCAACCGACGCTGCGGTGCGGATGTGCAATGGGTAACCTGACCCCGGCTTTTCCTGGGGCAACAGGATCAACAGCGCCCGCCTCGAACTGGCGCGCGACCCGGTGGTCTGGTGGTCGCTGACCGCCGTCTTTGCGTTCATGTTCACCCTGGCGCGCCAACCTCTTCGCGGACGTGGTCCGGGATGAGCTTCACCACAGACAAGCCCATCCTCTTCGCCTATCATGGCTATTGCCTGGCTGATCCACCGGCTCACCGATCGTCGCGCCAACCACCACAATCTGCATGTGCGCGGCGATAAGGAAGAGTGCACCACCTCGACGCCCTTCGATACGGTGGTCGAGAACGATCTGGATCGCTTCGACCTGGTCGCCGACGTCATCGATCGCGTCCGCGACTTGGCCCAAGGGCCGCCTACGCCAAGCAGGCGATTCGTGACAAGCTCATCGAGGACAAGCAATACATCGCCGAGCATGGCGAGGATCTACCGGAGGTGAGAGATTGGAAATGGGTGACATAGAGCGACCGGCAACCGGCGGCCAGCGTCAGGCGCGCGTTCGTAACAGGGGTCTTGATCGGCCTATGATCGGCACGGCAATCATCCTGTGTTCTGTTCTATTGATTGCCGGGTGTGGCCCGCGCCTGGCCACGAAGGCGGACGATGCCGCTCAAATGCCCAACCCGATGCTCAATGCAAGCTATGCGGAAGAGGCCGAGGTTCCGTTCGTGATGGAACCAAAAACGGTCAGGCCATTGAGTTCCAAGCGGGCTAACTTTGGGGCGGAGACCGCATCGCGCAGGACACGGGAGACGGCGGATTGGGTTGTCGCTTCAAGAGACAATCTCAACCTGCCGTTCGCGATTGTCGATAAGGTCAACGCGAAGGTCTATGTCTTTAGCGTGGACGGACAGCTCAAGGGCGCGGCCCCCGTGCTGCTGGGGATGGGGAAAGGTGATGGCGTCGCCCCCGGCATCAGTGACATGCGGATGTCACGTATCCCCCCCTCGGATCGTACAACGCCCGCGGGTCGTTTCGTGACGGCCATGGGCCGCAATTCCCATGGCAAGGAAATCCTCTGGGTGGACTACAAAAACTCTATCTCCATGCATCCGGTCGTGACGAGCATACCCAAACAGCGCCGACCGCAACGCCTGGCCAGTCCAACGCCGCTCGATAACCGGATTTCCTATGGCTGCATCAATGTTCCACCGGAATTCTTCACGGACGTGATACATCGCTTTTTTTCCGGGACGGCCGGTGTCGTTTATGTCATGCCGGAAACCAGGCGGGTTGGAGCATCATCGTAAGGAAAACGCCGCTGGCCCCAAGCGGTCCAGTGGCGGCGTGTCGCACAACTCGTCGATTGAGTGCGGGGTGGCATTAAGACGTTCGAAAGGCGGTTCCCATCCCTTCTTCTTGTCGCTCCAACTCGACAAGGGCATGACCATTGGCAAATGGCCGTTCGGCCGATACCAGGAGTCAACGCTCCAGGGAGACCCGCTATCCGTATCGATGATGACGGCCGTCCAGTGAACCGCAGTGATATCGAAAAAACCGCGTACCTTGGGCGATGAGACCGTCCAACCGGCCAGTTCCCCGATATCCCGGAGAATATGCAGATACGTCATGGTGTTGCTGGCGTTATCGACGCAATCCATCCGCCCCTCGACTTCCGCCTCGGAATCGTTAATGGCTAGGTCGTTGGCCAACAACGGTTGATGTTTTTGTGCCAGCAATTCCATTTGCCAGATGCCGATCCGCACATGCTGCAATCGATCGTAAACACTTGTGCCCGGACACTGCGCCAGATGCCTTTTCAGGAGGGCCATATCCTTGGGAGTAAAGGTCACGGTCTGTCTGCTCGCACACGACCAGTTAAAGCAAATTCGCAGCGTGACGGCCCCCTTCGGGTCGATCGCGTACTCTGGTGGAAGTGGACGCGAAACCGATCCCTGAGCGTCATCAAAAACCGGCGGTGGTGAGGAGGCGGAACCAGCCAAACCGGCATGGCTGACGAGTATGGCGAGGAAACCGACCGCAGCGGGCCGTAACAGCATAAAAATAAAGATAATAATGTCAAAGGCTTGTGCCAAGACGAAGCTGAAAGGCTTTAATGTTATGGCACTGCTACCCCTCGACCTTCGCCGTCAACTTTGAGTTTTTCAATTTCAAAGTTGACGGCGTAGACCATCGAAACCGGGAAGTTATCAATTGCGATCTGGTTTTGGCTCATACATCGGGGCCGGAGCGGCGGCGGCTGGCGCCGGCTCATGCTTCGATGCGGTGCTGCAAGCCGTGAGCAGCAGGCCCAACGTCATGGTGATCAGAAGAAGAGCACTTATAGAAGTGTTGTTCATTTGTCGTTACCTGATTTATTAGAATTTTTAGAAATTCAAGTGACTGAACATACGGCGGCGATGTCGATGCTTGACTGCCAGCATCACCCACAGAGATCCGTCTGTCCGTACACTACCGACCCGGCATCCAACTCTTAATGCCTGGCTGTCAGCATAGCTTTCACGGAGCCGTTTGTCTGTACGGTTCATCGCCTATCACATTCTGGCAAACTGTGACGCTCGGGCAATGTTGAGGTAATTGAGGTCATGGGAAGCGTCAAACGATTGGCTGATCTTAGACACCGAGCGGCAAGACAGGCGCGAGCAATGGCTGAGGCGGCCAGCCATGTCCAAACTGTGTTATTGAGTCTGGACCAGACTGATTTAGGCGATCGGATGGCACTGCTGATGGTGGCGGTGGGGGTAGGCGATCGGGCGTTACCGCTAGCGTGGCGAGCCGAGGAAGGGACCGCCAATATTGGGTTTGCGGGCTAGCGGGCCGTGTTGGAGTCGCTTCTGGTTTGGCTCCCGGCCGGGGCGCGCGTGCTGCTGTCAGGGAAAAGGTACGCGATGCGTACCTGGCTACCTGGCTTCGATCCGCGCTTGCGGGAGGCGGGTTGACGCGAGTGGGGACCGACAGCCGACGGAACTCAGGACGGAGCGGCGGCGCGCAGTGCCTCGACCTGGGCCACGCGCAGTCCCGTGGCCTGGGCGATTTGCCCATCGCTGAGCACGCCGAGCGCGAGGAGGTTGCGGGCGGTTTCCAGGCGGCCTTTCTGCATCCCGAGCCGCTCGCCCTCCTCGCGCGCCTCCTTGAGCAAGGATACCTCGTCGTGCAACGCCCGCTCGCGCACGAACGCCAGGCGCCGCGCTTCCTCGTCGGCGCTCAACTGACGCACGCGGTTCAGCGCCTCTTGAATCGGGGTATGTTTGATCGCGGCCATGGTTTGCTCCTCGCGCCAATGCTCGAAAAAGGTGATCCACGCGGACAGCGGATCGGCGCCGAGCCCGAGGCGGTCCGCTTTCTTCAATTCGATCAGCGTCAATTGTAGCCGGTTCCCCAGCGTGACCTCGGGCTGACGCGCGTCGCGCATCTCGAAGCGCCAGCGCGCCTGCGCGCGCTGCTCAGGGGTGTCGGTGAACAGATCGAAGTCCAGGAGGTGGATGCCGACCGCCGCGCGCAGCGTGGCGTAGTCCTCGCCCTGTTCCAGTTGCTGCGCCAGCATCCGCGCCAAATAGTAGAGCGCCCGCTGGTGCCAGGCGCCATAGCGGCGCACCTGAATCTCGACATTGTGGGCGTGTCCCTCGCCATCGCGCGCCAGCACGTCGAGGATGATGTACTTGCCGCGCAATTCCTCGGCATTGATACCCGGATTGAGAATCTCCACCGAACGGATCTCGGGCAGGTCCGGGCGCAGGTCGTTGATCAACGACACCAGCAGCTCGGGGGCCTCGCCAAAGAGGCGCTTGAAGACGTAATCGTTCTTGGGGTCGAGCAGGGCGTCAGGCGTGACGGAGGGCATGGCGGGTGGGCGATCTGGGGGCGGGATGTCGCCATTGTAGCCCTGTCGGGTAGAGCGAGCGCGCCTGTCGGGTGGCTAACAGCGGCAACCCAACCGACGCTGCAGCGCGGATGTGCAATGGGTAACCTGACCCCGGCTTTTCCTGGGGCAACTTGATCAACAGCGCCCGCCTCGAACTGGCGCGCGACCCGGTGGTCTGGTGGTCGCTGACCGCCGCTTTTGCGTTCATGTTCACCCTGGTGCTGGCGGCCAACCTCTTCGCGGACGTGGTCCGGGATGGAAAGGGACCGCCAATATTGTGTTTGCGGGCCAGCGGGCCGTGTTGGAGCCGCTTCTGGTTTGGCTCCCGGCCGGGGGGCGCGTGCTGCTGTCAGCTGACCAATTCTATCCCTCGGCGGCGCTGTTTGAGTGGGTTCAGGCCCAGTAGGGAAAAGGTACGCGATGCGTACCCTGGCTACCTGGCTTGAAGCCGCGATCTCGGGGACGATGGCCGTCCGATAGTCCTCCTTGGCCGTCAGGCAAAAGGCCAGCACGAACAGCGGATACTCGGGATTGATGCGCTCCAGGCCGTGATCGCCGCTTTCGTCAACGTAGATGGTGAAGCGACCGAACTCCGGCGCACTGCCCTCTGATTGGATGGGTCGCGTCACCTGCGATCAGCCCGCGATGAATCCATAATAGATGGACACCTGTCGCTTAACCTCGCTGCAAATGCTGTGGGTGTCGGTCAGGCGAAGCTGTTTGAAGTCGGCGAGATTGAAACCGAAATCCTTGCTGACATCCCCGATACTGTCATTGTGCAGGAGCAGAAAGTTGTCGTGCGTTTTGAGGCGCGCTTGATTCAAGCCCATCAAAAGCCCGATTTCGTGATAAACATTCTTGTTTCCAGCCGTCAGGTCGGCGATCAGATAGCCCGATTCCTCGATCAACTGAAAAATCTCACCGCTGATCGGATAGGAAAAACCCTTGTCAAATTCATCGACGCGGATAGGCTTGAGTTTCAAATCGCACTGGTGTTCCTGATTCAATTCCGCGATAGCGGACTCGATTGCCTTCCAGTTAGGGTTATCGAGCAGTTGGCCATTCTGGCCCGGAATCTTGAACTGCATGGACACGAAGATTTGCCGCCGGCGCGATTCGGCGACCTTCTCGAAGATGCGGATCAGGTCCGAGGCGTTGATGGTTTGCAGTTCGTATTGGTGGTTCTTGAGCACCCAGTTTTCCAACAGCCGGTAGCGTGGACCACCTTGGAGGGCAAAGAACAGGAACGCCGAGAACAGCCCCCTGGATGTGCTACGCGCCAGGCGCTCGTCCGCATAGCTGGCGTGAACCGTCTGAATCGCTTGCAGCAACTGGACGCGATCGGGGGGCGGGGTGGCATCCTGCAACCGTTCCCGCTCGCGCTGCAAGTCGCGCAATGACTTCACCAGCACCGAGCATCGGGCGTCGTCCTGTCCCGCGTGCTGACCAAACACACCACGCAGATGGGGCAGATAGTCGAAGTTGAGGGTCTTGCGGATCTCTCGGCACAGCACAAACTCAGGACCGAAATCCTTGTCCAGCACATCGTCCGGAAAGCCCGCCTCGTCCTCGATGATGCCTTTGTAAACCTCTTCCGATGTCAAGGGCAGTGCCTTGCTGTTGATGTTGTAGAACAGCGCCTTCTCGCTTTGCCGGGCCTGACCTTGGGGCAGCAGGACGATACAGAACGAAACTGGGTTGCGGTCCAGAGGTTCCTTGTCGCCCATCGACTCAAAGGCGCTGATGCGGTGGTTGCCGTCGATGCGCTTGAGCACCATACCGACCTCGTCGGGAATCGTGAGGTTGACCCGCGTCAGGTCGGTCGCGGTCCTTGTGCGGGTAGGCTTGAGGCCGACGCCATTGACGTTGGACTTGAAACCCAAGCCTTGCAAAAGCAGCTTCACAGGATCATCGATCGGTGCTCCGGACCGCTCGTAATCGGCCAAAAGTTCCAGCGACAGCACCACCTCGGGAAAGAAGAGGTATTCGCCGCGCTCGTAGAAGCGTTGGATCGCGGCCCGATGATCCGGCTTGATGTCGCGTTGGTAGTCGTCGGCGAAGGAATGTCTGGACAACTCGCTGAGCCGGGCAAAGCCCCGCACCACCAGAAAACCGCCCAGGGATTCAGCAAGGACACCGCGAAAGGTCGTGCTCACGCCGTTTCTCTCAATAACATGGCCTCGATCCGGCGCTTGGCGATCTCAAGTTCGGTTTCGGCTTGCTGGCGTAACCGTTTTGCCTCGTTACGGATTTCTCTGATATGGCCAGCAATCGCCGTCTGTTTAACCAAATCAGGAATAGGGATCGGGAGTTGACGGAGCAGGTCGACATTCACGCCAGACTGATTGTTCCAGTTGGTGCATAGACTAAAAAACACCTTAAGCCGTTGATATGCATTGAGCACGGCAGTCAGATATTCCGCATTCAACTCGCGCTCAATGACGCCGATCCTTGTGATGTGATTCGAGCAGAAAAACGGTTGCCCGTCGATATCCAGGTAGACCGTTTTTCCAACGAGTTCCTGGCTGTTAGTGTTGTTGAATAGAACTTCACCAGTTTGAACGACATCCGCAATTCTCTCGGTCAGTAATGCTCTGTCGAGATAAATATTCCTGTCAAAGATCAGTTCTCGGTCCGCGTCGATATTGGTTGGCCGAAGTTGAATCACACCATCATCGTCGAAAAGCTGCATTTCACCACCGGCGGCAAATCCGGTTCTCACGTAGTGGCAGCAATGGCCGAGTTTCTTGTGAGGGGTGTTGGCATTCTCGATTGCGTGCCAAAGTTTGAAAGAGTGAAAGAGCGGATCAAACCGCCACCCTGCCAACTCTCGCCGCTGGGCGGTAAAGATGCGGTTGGCGATGGTGTTTTCCGGTTCTGGCGGCAGGGTAATGCCGAGTTCGGCGAGGAGGTAGTCATCAATGCCCTCGAACATCTGCTCTGCATCGGCATGTGCTGCTCTATATGCAGCGGTCGCATCCTCGTAAATTAAAACGATCTGTTGCTGCACCTCGGGGGGTGACGCCGGAAACACAAGACTATGTATCAGTGTCTTGTCGAGGTAGTCCACACCATTGTTGGCAACCAAACCCAGCCGCATTTGCCTTTTCATCAAAGGAGTATCTAGTGCAACTGCGGCAAATTTTGGATTCACTGCACTTTTAAATTTTATTCTGAAGATTGAGCCATTGATTACCGCTTCGCCCGGCTCATCTTCAATAACGGCTACACATTTATTCGATGCGATCGTCGCACCTTTTACGGCAAGTAAAACATTCCCGATATTGATTCTGGCTTTAGGATTAAAATATTCCCGAGCGACACGATGGCACGATGAAAGATCAACTCTCAGGTTGGGCATCATCTCGGTTGCGCGAAGAAAGGTAATTGGTAATGAATCGTCGTAACTATCGCCTGGCGGTAAAACTCCGTAGGCGCCTTCCAGTATGACTTCGCGCATTTTTGTTGCCCCATCCATCCGCCAAAGTTTCTCAGTAAAAGTGAGGACGCTCGGTGAATAAAGGCGCGGAGCATATTTTCCTTTTGTTAACCCCCAGTGCACGACGAAATACTTTTCTTCGTCGAGACCGGGGGTCAGACAAAAGGGCGCGTATCCCCTTTTTCGATGTGTTCCACAAACCGCGCCAGTTCTCTGGCGACAGTTTCCAGTTCGTTGGTAGCGGTCGGGCGCCCGGTCGCGTCATAGCCGATATCCTCGGCAATCGCCATGAAGATCGGGTAGTCGTCGAGCTGGGACTTGACCTTGGCGAGAAAATCATCCTCCAGGGTCTCGCGCAGGTTCTCAATGCGCTCGTTGAAATCGTCGCTGGTGGCTTGCAGCCAGTCCTTGTAGGCGTCGGTTTCCTTATGGGCGACGCTGGCGGCCTTGGCCTCGGCCTTGAGTTCGCGCTTGATCGCCGCCGTTAGAGTTCCTTGTGCCGTCAGTGCATCGAGCCTGGCAACCAGCTCGTTTTCGATGGTCTGGATGATCGCTTCGCCGCGCTTGATGGTGCTCTTCTTTTCCTCGATCAGCGCCTCCAGCGCGACGCCCAAGGCATCCTGGGCGAAGAGATCGTCCTGGGCCTTGGTCTTGATGGACTGGATGGCCGCCGTGGTGGCGGCAGCGTATTTCTTCAGGAAGAGCACCGAGCTTTTCACCCCCGCCCCATTGGCGGCAAAGGCGAATTGAGGCAGCGAGACCACGGCGACGATGCGCCAATGTTCCTCGATCCAGTCGCGCACGTATTGCATGCTGCTGTTGGTAAGGATGCTGTCGGGGATGACCATGGCCAGATAGCCGCCGGGCTTAAGAAAGCGGTGGCATTGCTCGATGAACAGCACCTCGGTGGTCTGCTGGTCGCGGGTGATTTCGCGTAGCAGGTTGACGTTGTTGATCTTGGCATCGATCCAGTCCACGCCCTTCTTGCCGAGCCGGTAGTTCTCCAGGTAGCGCTTTTCGGCGAATTTGATCTTGGAGCCGAAGGGGGGATTGGTGATGATGAAATCGAAGCCGTCGCGCTGGAATCCGCGCCGCTTGTTGGTCTTGGCCGGCATCTTCTCGATGGACTCCAGGCCATCGAAGGCGATGACATTGGTGTGTCCGTCGTCGTGGATGATCATGTTCATCTTGGCGGTGCGGGCGATGCCTTCGGAAATTTCGATCCCGAACAGGTTGCACTCGGCGAAGTCGTGCCAGTATTGCCAGTGTTCTCGCGTGTCTGGATCGTGATAGTCGTCCGCCTGCTTGCGCACCTTATCCAGGGCATGCAGGAGAAACCCCCCGCTGCCGCATGAGGTATCCAGCACCACGCTTTCATTGGTGATGGGCAGGGCATCGACGATGAACTGAACGATTTTGCGCGGGCTGAAATACTGGCCGAACTCACCCCGGAAAAAACCGGTCATGAAGGTCTCGAAGGCGCGTCCCTTGCTGTCGAGGTCGGTGGCTTGCAGATTGATTCCGGCAAGATAGCCGACCACGGTTTGCAACTCGGCGTTGGACAGGCGGATGTCCTCCCGGAAGACTTCCGGATCTTTGGCGCGGCCATTCTGGTACAGGCCCTGGGTGCGCCGCTTGAGGGCATCCCCCTTGTCGTCGCTGAAGACCTGGAAGTCGTAGGGCTCACCTTTCTTGCGCGGCATGCGCTCGTCCCAAATCTTACAAAAGATCAGCTTGTCGAGTTCGTCGAAGGCTTCCGCCGGGTTGCGTTTGCCGCCTGCCCAGAGGGCATCGTGGGCCTGTTTGAAGATGCGGGTGAGTTCGTTCTCTTCGACGGTGCGCAGCTCGAAGCCATTGACGCCGCCCTTGGTGAACTTGGCGCGGGAGACTTCGCGTTGTCCGGCCTTGGGCAGATCGGCCAGACGGTTGGCGATGCGTTCCCTGGGCGCGACGCGGTCGCGACGGAAATAGTCGTTGCGAATGCCGGAGGTCATCCAGACGAAATCCGCATCCATCGAATTGGCGTACCCGAAACCCTGCTCAATACCTTGATCCAGTTCGCCCTGACTGGCTTCCTCCCGCTTGCATTCGACGACGATCAGCGGTTTCTTCAGCGACCGATCGGCATAGACCACGATGTCCGAAAAGATGTTGGGTACGCGGTGCTCGACCGCGACCTCGATATCGATCTGCTCGGGGGTATAGCCGTAGTCAAAGACGAGCGAGAGATAGGCATGCGCTCGAACCTTCTCTTCCGAGTCAGTGAAACGAAACCGCTTGTTCTGAATGATATAGGTGATGTTCTTTTGTTCTGTGTCAAAGGCGATCAGACCTTTTTCGAGCCCTTTTTCAATGAGCGTCGTCATGCGAAGTCCTTCGTGAATTGATTGCCATCGGTCGTATCGCCTTAGGCGAATGCCAGCAATGTCCTTACCAAGCGTCAAACCCGTAGGAGCCCGCTTGCGGGCGACAGATGCGCGCACGGTAGGTGTCTTTGCGGGTTACGTCGCTCGCAAGCGGGCTCCCACGGGCAAGATCTTTCACGGACATCACCTTAACCCCCAAAGGTAATCCCCCGGCTCCGCCGGGGGATGGTGACTACCTCTCGTCTCTATTCCCGCCTCGAAATCGCCTGAGCGCCTGACTGACCGTCGTAAAAGAACCGACCACCAGCAGGCAATCGCCAGGATCGGAAGCAGACAGGGCCGCATCCAGCGCGTGTTCCGTCTCCGCGAAGCATCCCCCCGACGACGCGCCCAGTACCGTATCGAGTCTCGCCGCAAGACGGTCGGCGGGCATCGCGCGCGGATCGTCGCTTTGCGTCAGGAACCACTGCGCGACAAAGGGCAGCAAGGGTTTCGCGATGGCTTCCGGTTCCTTGTCGGACAGAACCGCCAGCACGGCGCGCAACTGGCCGGGACACGCGAAGGCCCGCAGGTTCGTGGCCAGGGCCTGCGCCGCCGCGCCATTGTGGGCCACGTCGAGAATCCAGGTCGGCGCCCCCGGAATCACCTGAAACCGTCCGGCAAGCCGGGCACGCTGCAACCCGGCGCGTAGCGCGTTGACGGGCACCGGCAGACGTTCGCGCAGACAGGCGAGCGCGGCGATGGCCGCCGCGGCATTATTCAGTTGAAAGGCGCCGCGCAGGGTCGGTAACGGCAAGGCCAGCCGTTCGCCTCCAGCGCCCTTCCAGATCCATCCGTTATCCGCGGTTTCATGATCGATTTCGCGCCCGAGTTGCAAGGGCGCGGCAGCCAGTCGAACCGCTTCCTCGCGCAGACGCACGGGGGCGTCCCGCTGACCCATGACGGCCGGGCGACCGGCGCGAAAGATCCCGGCCTTTTCGACGGCGATCGCGTCCAGCGTCTCGCCCAGCCAGGCGGTATGGTCGCGCCCGATCGAGGTGACTACCGAGACATCGGCATCAAGCAGATTGACCGCGTCGAGACGCCCGCCAAGCCCGACTTCCAGCACGGCCAGATCCGGACCATAACGCACGAAGAGATCGAGCGCCGCCAGGGTGCCGAACTCGAAGTACGTCAGCGTCGTGTCGCCGCGCGCCCGGTCAACACGCGCGAAGGCATCGCACAGCGACTCATCGGAAACGGGTTCGCCGGCGATTCGCACACGCTCGTTATAGCGCAGCAAATGCGGCGAGGTATAGCAGGCGCATCGATAACCCGCCGCCTCGGCCATGGATTCGATCATCGCCACGCAGGAACCCTTGCCGTTGGTTCCCCCTACCGTGATGACCGGAAAGGGCGGCGGTGTGGGACCGAGTCGCTTCCAAACCGCCGCGACTCGCGCCAGACCCAGTTCGATGGTCTTTGGATGCAGACTCGCCTGCCAGTCAAGCCAGTCGTCAAGGGTCTCGAACCGGCGGGTCATGTCAGACCGGAACCACCGTGCGGCAATAGCGGGGACGATGGGCCAGAATCGCCAGCAGATCGGCGATCCGTTCGCGCAGGTCGCGACGGTCCAGAATCATGTCCAGGGCGCCCTTTTCCATCAGAAACTCGCTGCGCTGAAAACCCTCCGGCAGCTTTTCATGCACGGTCTGTTCGATGACGCGCGGGCCGGCGAAGCCGATCAGCGCGCCCGGCTCGGCGAGATTCAGATCGCCGAGCATCGCCAGACTGGCGGAGACGCCGCCCATGGTGGGATCGGTCATCACCGAGACGAAGGGCAGCGCGTGCTCGCGCATCCGCCCGAGCGCCGCGCTGGTCTTGGCCATCTGCATCAACGAGAAAAGGCTCTCCTGCATCCGCGCGCCGCCGCTGGCGGAGAAACAGACATAGGGCGCGTTCATCTCCAGCGCCGCATCGACCCCACGCACGAAACGCTCACCCACCACCGAGCCCATGGAACCGCCCATGAAACTGAACTCGAAGGCGGACGCGACGATGGGCGTGTCCTTGAGCCGGCCGCGCATGACCACCATTGCATCCTTTTCGGAAGACTGCTTCTGCGCTTGGACAAGACGATCCTTGTATTTCTTCAGATCCTTGAACTTGAGCGGATCCAGCGATTCCAGATCGCCGCCGATTTCCTCGCGCCCCTCGGGATCGAGAAAGGCATCCAGACGCCGGCGCGCGCCGATCCGGTTGTGGTGGTTGCACTTGGGGCAGACTTCCAGATTGCGTTCCAATTCGGCGCGATAAAGGATCGCGTGACATCCTGGACACTTGGCCCAAACGCCTTCCGGCACCGCCCGCTTGGTGCTGGCCTCGATGCGGATGCGGCTCGGGATCAGTTTCTCGAACCAACTCTTGCTCTTGTCCATCGCCTGTTTCAGGGCGGCGCCGGCTTCCGGTTCGGTCATGTGGTTTACTCCGCGGTCCGTGGTTCGGGCGAGGCGTCAACGGCGTCGATCGCGTTGCGCAGTCCGGCCAGAAAGTCGGCGATGGTCTCGGGAATGCGCTCCGGGGTCTCGGCCAGCGTCTCGATGCGGCTGACGATGGCGCTGCCGACGATCACCGCATCCGCGCCCCGCGCCACGCTGGCGGCGGTCTCCGGATCCTTGATCCCGAATCCGACCCCCACGGGCAGCGGGATCAGGGATTTGATCAGACGCACCTGTCCGGCGACAGCCTCGGTATCCAGATGACCGGCACCGGTCACGCCTTTGACCGAGACATAGTAGACGAAGCCGGAGGCGACGCCGCCGATCCGCGCGATGCGCGATTCGGTGGAGGTCGGGGCGAGCAGATAGACCAGATCCAGGCCATGCGATTTCATGGTCTCGATCAGATCGTGCCCCTCCTCCGGCGGCAGGTCGACAATCAGCGCGCCATCCACGCCCGCCGCTTGGGCCTGGCGCGAGAAGGCGTCGTAGCCCATGACCTCGATGGGGTTCAGATAGCCCATGAGGACGACTGGAGTTTCGGTATCCCGCTCACGGAATTCCCGGACCATCCCGAGCACATGCGTCAGCGAGACGCCCTTCGCAAGCGCCCGCTCGGTCGCCCGCTGGATCACCGGACCATCGGCCATGGGGTCGGAAAACGGCACGCCCAGTTCGACGAGATCCGCGCCCGCCGCGACCATCGCGTGCATCAGTGGGACGGTGACCTCGGGCGCGGGATCGCCGGCGGTGACGAAGGGGATGAGCGCGGTGCGTCCCCGCCCGCGCAGTTGCTCGAAACGTTGCGCAATCCGACTCATAGAACCAACCCGTCGTGCAGTGCGACCGTGTGCATGTCCTTGTCTCCGCGGCCGGACAGATTGACCAGGATGATCTGATCCTGGCGCAGGGTCGGCGCGAGTTTGTGCGCGTAGGCCAGCGCGTGACTGGACTCCAGCGCGGGGATGATGCCCTCGGTGCGGGTCAGATGGTGGAAGGCGGCCAGCGCCTCGTCATCGGTGACCGCATCGTACTGGGCGCGTCCGCTGTCTTTCAGCCAGGCGTGTTCGGGACCGACGCCCGGATAATCGAGCCCGGCCGAGATGGAGTGGGTCTCGATGATCTGGCCGTTCGCGTCTTCCATCAGATAGGTGCGGTTGCCGTGCAGCACGCCGGGCCGACCGGCGTTCAGCGGCGCGGCATGATGACCGGTCGCGATCCCCTCGCCCGCCGCCTCGATGCCGTAAATCGCGACCTCGCGATCCTCGATGAAGGGATAAAACAGCCCGATGGCGTTGGATCCGCCGCCCACGCAGGCGACCAGCGCATCCGGCAGACGCCCGGCGCGCTCCAGGATCTGGGCGCGTGCCTCGCGGCCGATCACCGCCTGGAAATCGCGGACCATCATCGGATAGGGATGCGGTCCGGCAACGGTGCCGATGATGTAGAAGGTGTTGTCGACGTTGGTCACCCAGTCGCGCATCGCCTCGTTGAGCGCGTCCTTGAGGGTCCGCGAGCCGGAGGTGACGGGCACGACGCGAGCGCCGAGCAGACGCATCCGGTAGACGTTGGCCTCCTGGCGCGCGATGTCGACCTCGCCCATATAGACCACGCATTCGAGCCCGAGACGGGCGGCGACGGTCGCGGACGCGACGCCATGCTGACCGGCGCCGGTCTCGGCGATGATGCGGGTCTTGCCCATGCGCCGCGCGAGCAACGCCTGACCGATGGTGTTGTTAACCTTGTGCGCGCCGGTGTGATTGAGATCCTCGCGCTTCAGATAAATCTGGGCGCCGCCCAGCTCGCGGCTCCAGCGCTCGGCATGATAGAGCGGCGACGGACGACCTACATAGTCGCGCAGGTCAGCGTCCATCTCGATCTGAAAATTCGGATCGGCGAGACAGGCCGCATAGGCCGCGCGCAGTTCCTCCAGCGGATGCATCAGCGTCTCGGGGACGAACATCCCGCCATAGGGTCCGAAATGACCATGGCTGTTCGGCAGATCGTAGGCCGGCCCGCGACCCGGCTCCGTGCGCGATGCACGGATATTATCGGCGTTTGTCGCCATCGTTTACCCCTTGCATAAATGCGAAAATCCTTGCGTGATCCTTGATGCCCCGGGCGGATTCGACACCGCCGCTGACATCGACCCCATAGGGCCGCACGCGTTCGATGGCCTCGGCAACATTCGACGGATCCAGCCCGCCCGCCAGCACGATGGACGCGGCCAGTTCGGGCGGGATGCGTTCCCAGTCGAAGCGCTGTCCCGTACCCCCGGCCCGTCCGGGCTCGAAGGTATCGAGCAGGAGTCCGGCAGCCCCCGCGAACCGCGCCCGCTCGGCCATCGGGTCGATCCCCGGACGCATGCGGATCGCCTTGATCCAGCGACGGCCAAAGCTCGCGCAGTGCGCGGGCGCTTCGTCGCCGTGAAACTGCAACAGATCGAGCGGCACCTGGTCCAGGGTCGCGCGAATCGTCGCGGGCGCGGCATCGACGAAGAGCCCGACCGCGCTCACGAAGGGCGGCAGGCGCTCGCAGAGACGGCGTGCCTGCTCGGGCGTCACGGCGCGCGGACTCGGCGGATGAAAGACGAAACCAACGGCATCGGCGCCCGCGGCCACGGCCGCGTCGACATCGCTCTCGCGCGTCAGGCCGCAGATCTTAACCCGGGTTCGGGCCATGCGCGAGGAGCGGTCCGGAGCCGGATCGGTGGGCTGGGAGTCGATGGGGTCGGTCGGCATCAGTCGGCGGTCGATTCCGGCAGTGGTGAAGCGGTTTCAAGTTGAGGCAGATCAAAGCGGGACGGATAATCGGCACGCACGAAATAGAGCCCCTGCGGCGGCGCCGTCACCCCGGCCAGGGTGCGGTCGCGTACCTCCAGCAATTCCCGCGTCCAGTCGACCGGTGCATCGCCCCGGCCGATGGCGATCAACACGCCAGCGATATTGCGCACCATGTGATGCAAAAAGCCATTGGCGCCGACCCGGATCGTCAGCAGGTCGTCCTGCTCGGAGAGTTCCAGATAATGAATCCGACGCACCGGGCTCTTCGCCTGACAGGCCACGGCGCGGAAACTCGAAAAATCATGTTCGCCGACCAGCGCCGCCGCGGCCAGTTGCATCCGCGCACGATCCAACGGTTCATGTACCCAGACCGCGCGGTCGCGTCGCAGAGGCGAGCGGGCGCGCTGGACCATGATGCGGTAACGGTAATGCCGGGCCATGGCGCTGAAACGCGCATGGAAATCCGCTTCGACCGGATGCGCCCAGCGCACGGCGACATCGGGCGGCAGATTCACATTGGCCCCCAGCACCCAGGAGCGCTCGCGCCGCTGTGCCCAGGTCTCGAAATGTACCACCTGTTCGAGCGCATGCACCCCAGCGTCGGTGCGTCCAGCGCAGATGACGCTCACCGGATGATCGGCGACCCGCGAGAGCGCGGCTTCCAGACAGGTCTGGACAGTACGGACTCCGGGCTGCTGGGTCTGCCAGCCGCGAAAGTCCGAGCCGTCATACTCGACGCCCAGTGCGATCCGACCGGAGATCAAGGGGTCATACCGTCAAGGCTCAAGCCAGTTTCTCCAGCAGCGCACGCGCCTCGGTCTTCTGTTCGTCGCGCCCCTCGGCGATGACCTCTTGAAGAATCTCGCGCGCCGCCTCGGCGTCGTCCATTTCGACATAGGCGCGCGCCAGATCGAGTTTGGTAGCGGTCTCGTCCCAGATTCCCGAGTCCATCTGCCACTGCGAGGAAAGGTCTTCGGTGGGAACGCTTTCCCGCTCCGACGTCAAACCCGAATCGAACCGATCCTGGCTGTCCGAGGGCGGGAGATGAGACAGATCCTCGGCGGATGGCCCCGTCCCGAGACGCTCGTTGCGTGCCAACGCAGGCTCATCGAGCAGTGTGGAATCGAACATGGAGTCCAGTTCTTCCGCCAAGTCAAGACGCGTTTCATCCAGCGTCAGCATCAATTCGGAGTCGATGCCGATCGGCTCGTGCGCGATATCCGCGAACGGATCCTGATGCAGGTCATCCTTGCGGTCGCCGGCGTGCGGCGGAAGCTCCAGATCCAGCGAATCCTCTTCAAAGACCAAATCGCCAAGACTGACCGGCTCCGACAGAATGTCGGCCAAGGTGTCGTCGCTGAATTTCAGCGGCGAATCGTCCTGTGACTCCGCTTTCTTCAGGTTCAGGGAACCCGCCACCGAATCGCCAGGTTTTTGAACGGATTCCCGATCGGCGCCCCGCGGCTGCGCGGCCAATTCGACCGGGGGAGCGGCGAGTCCCGAGCCATCGTTCCCGCCGGACTGAACCTGAGCGGAAAACTCCTGCAACCGTTTCCACTGTTCCGGCTGAGCTTGCGCGCCACCGGCCGATTCGATCGACTGCATGATCTCTTTCAGCCCCTGGGCATCCTGCGCGCCCGCATAGGCCTCGGCAAGCTTGAATTTGATGTCCAGACGATCTGGAGAAAGCTTCAACTCCTTGAAAAGAAGCTCTTTCGCCTCGCTGTGCCTCCCATAGGCGATGTAGATATCCGCCTCCGAGAGCACATCCGCCTCGTCGGTTTCGGCATCGAAATCGCTCAAGGATGACATCAACGCCAAGGGGCTTTCCGGTTCTTCCATGTCTTCATCGGCTGGAATCAGAGGCGTCTCCGAGAGCGCGGTCCGATCAACCCCCTGCCTTGAGGACGCATTGGACGCGGCTTTCTCGGCGGATACTCGCGTTGCGGGGAACCCTGTCGTCCCCTCGGTATCCGAGAAATCGAGCGTGTCCAGATACAACTCCTGCTCAACGCCTTCCTCACGGCGCCGTCTGGCCGTCACCCATGAAAAGGCCAGGATGCCAAGGGCAGCCAGACCGCCAAACCCGGCCAGGGGAAGCAATAGCGACTGCCAGCTTGAGGACGAATCAACTGAACTCGGCCCGCTCCCCTGGTTCTTGCCGGCTGGCGCGATGGGCGTCGCGGGCGATCCGGCTTGCACTGGCGACGCCTGACCGATCGCCGGGTCGGACTCCCTCGCAACCGGAGCAGGGGTCGGTATCGGTATCAACGCGGGTGTGGCGGAAGAATCGTTTGCCGCATCGCTTGCGCCTGAAACGTCAGGGTTTTCGTTGTCGGCGGCGGCGAGCGAGGCGTCGGGCAACGGCGGTTCGATCAGAGCCGAATCGCCCTCTCGCGGTGCCATGGCGGCATCCGCGGCCAACTCGCCGGACACCGCGTCCGCCAAGGCGTCGACATCCTCGGGCGAGGTCGCCGGAACATCCCGAAGCCTGTCCCCGCTCAGGACGCCGGGAGCGGCACCCGCGCCTTTGATCCGTTCGAACTCGGCGTTACGCTGCTGCAGCAGATTCTGGATATTCGCGAGTTGCGTCTCCAGTTCCTGAATTCGATTCCTTAACTCCAGCGCTTCCTGACGGGTACTTTCACTGCTCTCCAAGGCCAGTAAAAGATCCTGCTCCATCCGCGGGCTTCCCGCGGCAGCCGGAGACGTCGCGGTCGCTCCCTCGGGCGGCATCCGCGCGGCGCCTGGTGAAGTCGCGACCGCCCCAGACGTCGCCCCGGCGATTCTCAAGCGCGAAGAGAGCGCGTCCGGGGGAATCTCGGTGATCGGAGCGGTACGGACCGCACCCCCGCGCAACGCCTCGGCAAACTCGCGTTCCGCGGTAGCGGCATCGAGCGCGAACAATTCCGCGCGGGTAGGGATGATCAGCGTCTTGCCGGCAATCAGGCGATTGATGTTACCCCGAATGAATGCGCCCTGATTATTCCGGTGCAGTGCCAGGGCCGTCTGGGCCGTGGTGGCGCCAGCCGGGGCGTGATTGAGTGAGAGCCTCCAGAGACCGGCGCCTGATTCGATGGGTCCGACATAGACCGGAAACCCGTCGCCTGGGGCGGGAATATGGTTCGAGGGCGAGGCAGCAACACGCTGCGCATCCGAGGCGGATCGCGCGGCACCGGGTTTGGCGCCACTAGCCGCAGGACTATCGACGCGCGGTGCCTGGCGCTTGGCCAGGACAGGCGGATCCAGCAACACCGTATATTCCTTGATCAACTGACCGGTGGGCCAGTAGACCTCGACCAGAAAATCCAGATAGGGCTCGCGGATCGGCTCCCGGCTTGCAACGCGAATCACGGACTTCCCCTGAGACGACACCTCGGGATGGAAGGTAAGTTTGGTTAAATAGTGGAAACGCTCGATGCCGGCCTTGGAAAAGGCTTCCTGAGAAGCGAGCGAGACTTTAACGGCATCCAGTTCATCAGGCTTGACATCGTTCAGTTGGATTTCGCCGGAAAAGGGCTGATTCAGAACCGATCGCGTCTGGATACCACCCAAGCCAAGGGCGAAGGCGTCGGTGCCGGCCAAGACCATGGTCATGGTCATGGTCATGGTCGACGCTAGAATGAGCTTTCGAGACATTCTTCACCCTCGCGCACCGCGCAACGACATGAGCAACGAACGGGACGTCAGAGCCTGGCCCTGTGCGCCCGCTTGCGAGATCGCCTTTGTTTTACCATACGAATGTTATAAATGATTTAAACCGCGTTTCACAGACTGCCGTTAGTGCCATGAGACAGGGTTCACTGCCAACCCATGCTCCTCATCAACGCGGTCGAACGCGCCCATCATGCCTGAACCATCAAACCTCGTCGCGCAAGGTTCAGCGATCGAGCAGGATGGCGAGCATCCGCCGCAAGGGCTCCGCAGCGCCCCAGAGCAACTGGTCGCCAACCGTGAAGGCCGAAAGGTAGTCTTTACCCAGATTCATTTTACGCAAACGACCGATCGGGATCGTCAGGGTGCCGGTCACGGCGGCCGGAGACAACTCCCGCACGGTGCGCTCGCGGTCGTTCGGGATCAGCCGTACCCAGTCGTTGGCGTCCGTGATCGATTGCTCGATCTCGGCCATCGGGACATCGCGCGTCAGCTTGATCGTCAGCCCCTGACTGTGACAGCGCATGGCGCCTACGCGCACGCACAAGCCGTCGATGGCGAGCGGTTGCGACTCCAGACCCAGGATTTTGTTCGTCTCGGCCTGACCTTTCCACTCTTCGCGACTCTGACCATTGTCCAGTTGGGTGTCGATCCAGGGGATCAGGCTCCCCGCAAGCGGGGCGCCGAAATTGGCGGTGGGGAAACCCGCGCCCCGCATTGTCTCGGTCACACCCCGGTCGATGTCCAGGATCGCGGAGGCCGGATCCAGAAGCAGCGGCTTGACGGCATCGTTGAGCGCGCCCATCTGTTCCAGCAGTTCGCGCATGTTCTTGGCTCCGGCGCCCGAGGCGGCCTGATAGGTCATGGCGCTGACCCAGTCCACCAGCCCCGCCCGGAACAGCCCGCCGAGGGCCATCAGCATCAGGCTCACGGTGCAATTGCCGCCGATGAAGTCGCGTTTTTCGGCATCCAGCGCCGCGTCGATGACATGCCGGTTGACCGGATCCAGAACGATGGTGGCGTCCGGCGCCATGCGCAGCGTCGAGGCTGCATCCACCCAGTAACCGCCCCAGCCGCTCGCGCGCAATTGGGGATGGATCGATTTGGTGTAGTCGCCGCCCTGACAGGTGACGATCGCGTCCATGGCGCGCAGAGCGTCCAGCGATTGCGCATCCAGCAGCGGCTCGGCGCCCCGTCCGACATCCGGACCAGGCTGGCCAACCTGGGAGGTGGTGAAAAAGACCGGCTCCGCGATCCGCGCAAAGTCATTTTCCTCGCGCATCCGGTCCATCAGAACCGAACCCACCATGCCACGCCAACCGACAAAACCGACCCGCTTCATCAACCGTCCACTCCGTCAACAAGAATCTGAAAAACCGCTTGAATCGCGACACCGGAGGCGGCGATCAATCCGGCGTGGAGAGCGCCGCGACGACCGCATCGCCCATCTCGACCGTGCCGACCCGGCGCATCCCGGCCGACAGGATATCGGGGGTCCGCAATCCCTGGTCGAGCACCCGCGACACGGCGGACTCGATCCGCTCCGCCGACGCGGGCGCGCCGAGCGAATAGCGCAGCATCATGGCGACCGAGAGGATGGTCGCCAGCGGATTGGCCACGCCCCGGCCGGCGATGTCGGGCGCCGAGCCGTGAATCGGCTCGTACATGCCCTGTCCCGCCGCGTTCAGCGACGCCGATGGGAGCATGCCGATGGAGCCGGTCAGCATCGAGGCGCAATCCGACAGGATGTCGCCGAAGATGTTTCCGGTCACCATGACGTCGAACTGCTTGGGCGCACGCACCAGTTGCATGGCGGCGTTGTCGACATACATGTGAGTCAGGGCGATCTCGGGATAGTCCGCCGCCGTTTTGATCGCGACCTCGCGCCACATCTCGGTGCATTCGAGCACGTTCGCCTTGTCGACCGAACAGACCCGCTTGTCGCGCTTCATGGCGATGTCGAAGGCGACGCGGCAGATGCGTTCGACCTCGGACTCGGTGTAAACCATGGTGTTGATGCCGCGACGCTCGCCGGAGGGCAAAGTCTCGACCCCGCGCGGCTGGCCGAAGTAGATATCGCCGGTCAGTTCGCGCACGATCATGATGTCCAGCCCCGCGACCACCTCGGGCTTGAGGGTCGAGGCATCCGCCAATTGCGGATAGAGGATGGCCGGACGCAGATTGGCGAACAGACCGAGTCCGGCGCGCAGACCCAGCAACCCTTTTTCCGGGCGCTTCGAGATATGCAGCGGCTCCCACTTGGGTCCGCCAACGGCGCCGAGCAGCACGGCATCGGATGCCTTGGCCGCACTCAGTGTCTCCTCGGGCAGCGGATCGCCGACCGCGTCATAGGCCGCGCCGCCGACCAGGGCATGCTGGAGGGTCACGTCGATCGCGCCCTCGGCTTGCAGCACGTTCAAAACCTTGATCGCCTCGGCGACGATCTCCGGGCCGATGCCGTCGCCCGCGACGACCAGAATGTTCTTGCTCAACAGTGGTTCTCCAAAGTAAACCGCGTCCCGCGCGATAGGCGTTGTTGCAGGTGATTCCGGCCTTACGGCAATCAGAGACAATCGGTGAGACGCGGTTTACATGATAAAAATAAAATATTTAAACCGCGTCAGCGACAACGTTTGTGGATGAACGCAACATTGCGCCAATACACAAACATCGCATGCCATGCCGGACGCGGTTTAAGCGCCAATGAATACCCAGGGCGCCTCGCTCCGACGGCGTTCCTCGTAGGCGCGGATCGCATCGACCTGCTTCAGGGTCAGACCGATATCGTCGAGCCCCTCGATCAGGCAATGTTTGCTGCCCGCCTCGACCGTGAACGGAATGCAGGTTGCGTCGTCCAGCGTCAGGGTCTGCGCGGGCAGATCGACCGCGATCCGCAGCGGGCTCTCGCCCGTTGCCTGCTCGAACAGCCCGTCCACCACCTTACTGTCCAGCACAATGGGCAGAATGCCGTTTTTGAAACAGTTATTGAAAAAGATGTCGGCGAAGCTCGGCGCCAGAATGACCCGGAAACCGAAGTCGGCCAGCGCCCAGGGCGCATGCTCGCGCGAGGAACCGCAGCCGAAATTCTCGCGCGCCAGCAGGATCTCGGCCTGGCCGTAACGTGGATCGTTGAGCACGAACGTCGGATTCAAGGGCCGATCGGTGCAATCCATCTCCGGCTCGCCATGGTCCAGATAGCGCAGTTCGTCGAACAGATAGGGACCGAAGCCGGTCCGCTTGATGCTTTTCAGAAACTGCTTCGGGATGATGGCGTCGGTGTCCACATTGGCCCGGTCCAGCGGCGCGACGACGCCCGTGAAATTCTTGAACGGTTCCATTTACAGCGCCCTCACATCGACGAAATGACCGGCCACCGCGGCGGCCACGGCCATGATCGGACTCACCAGATGGGTCCGTCCGCCCTGCCCTTGCCGCCCCTCGAAATTGCGGTTGGAAGTGGAAGCGCAGCGCTCGCCCGGTTCAAGCCGGTCGGCGTTCATCGCCAGGCACATGGAACAACCCGGCTCGCGCCACTCGAAACCGGCCGCGGTGAAAATCTTGTCGAGCCCCTCGGCCTCGGCCTGTTCCTTCACCAGACCGGAGCCCGGCACCACCAGCGCCAGCTTGATGCGGTCGCTGACCTTGCGGCCTCGGGCGACCTCGGCGGCGGCGCGCAGATCCTCGATCCGCGAATTGGTGCAGGAGCCGATAAAGACCTTGTCGGGACGGATGTCGGTGATCGGCATCCCGGCGGTCAGGCCCATGTAGTCGAGCGCGCGACGGATGCCGCCGGCCTTGACCGGATCGGACTCGGCGTCCGGATCGGGCACCCGACCGTCGATCGGCAGCACCATTTCCGGCGAGGTTCCCCAGGTCACCTGCGGCTGGATACTGGCCGCGTCCAGGTCCACCACCCGGTCGAACGCGGCGCCCTCATCGCTGACCAGGGAGCGCCAGTGCGCGGCGGCGCGCTCGAACAGCTCGCCGGTCGGCGCGTAAGGGCGTCCGCGCATGTACTCGATGGTCTTCTCGTCGACCGCGATCAGTCCTGCGCGAGCACCCGCCTCGATGGTCATGTTGCAGACCGTCATGCGCCCTTCCATCGAGAGCGCGCGAATGGCGTCGCCGCCGAACTCGATCACGTAGCCGGTGCCGCCCGCAGTGCCGATCTCGCCGATGATGGCCAGCACGATGTCCTTGGCGGTCACGCCCGGACCGAGCGCACCGTTCACGCGGATCAGCATGGTCCGGGACGGACGCTGGATCAGACATTGGGTCGCCAGCACATGCTCGACCTCGGAGGTGCCGATGCCGAAGGCCAGCGCGCCGAAGGCGCCGTGCGTGGAGGTGTGCGAATCGCCGCAGACCACGGTACTGCCCGGCAGCGTGAAACCCTGTTCGGGTCCGATCACATGCACGATGCCCTGACGATGATCGCCCATGCCGAATTCGGTGATTCCGAAGGTCGCGCAATTGGTGCCGAGCGCCGCGACCTGAATACGCGCCACCGGATCGGCGATCCCGGCGGAGCGCTCGCGGTCGGTCGTTGGAACATTATGGTCCGGCACGGCCAGGTTGGCCGACACGCGCCAGGGTTGACGGCCGGCCAGCCGCAAACCCTCGAACGCCTGGGGCGAGGTGACTTCGTGGACCAGTTGACGATCGATATAGAGCAGGGCCGTGCCATTGTCGTCGACGCGGACGACATGCTCGTCCCAGAGTTTGTCGTAGAGAGTCTTGGCGCCCATGGCCCAACCTCAATGCAAAAAATGGAATCGACTAGGATAGTCGGGGAGCGGGGCAAACTCAAATCCGGACTGCCCACCGAATGACCCTGGGATCGCCGAATTGCACTCGGCTCCCCGCCCGACGGGCCGGAGTCAGAGGTCGAGTACAACTCGGCGATCCCGGATGGACGTGGCTTAGACGCCGAGCCGCTCCAGACCGCCCATGTAGGGCCGCAGCGCTTCCGGAATGCCGATGCCGCCGTCTGCCTGCTGATAGTTCTCCAGCACGGCGACCAGGGTACGCCCGACCGCCAGCCCAGAACCATTGATGGTGTGGACCAGCTCGGGCTTGCCGGTTTCGGGATTGCGCCAGCGCGCCTGGAGTCTGCGTGCCTGGAAGTCGCCGAAATTGCTGCACGAGGAGATTTCGCGATAGGTCTGCTGACCGGGGAGCCAGACTTCCAGGTCGTAGGTCTTGCGCGCGGAGAAGCCCAGATCGCCGGTGCAGAGCGTCACCACCCGATAGGCCAGTCCCAGCCGTTGCAGGATGGTTTCGGCATGGCCGGTGAGCGCTTCGAGCGCCTGGAGCGACTCCTCGGGGCGCGTGACCTGGACCAGTTCCACCTTCTCGAACTGATGCTGGCGGATCATGCCGCGCGTGTCCTTGCCGTAGGAACCCGCCTCGCTGCGAAAACAGGGCGTATGCGCGACCCATTTGCGCGGCAGATCGGCGGCCTCGAAAATCACGTCGCGCGCCAGGTTGGTGACCGGCACCTCGGCGGTGGGGATGAGATAGAGCGTCTTCTCGCCCGGCACCTTGAACAGATCCGCCTCGAATTTGGGCAACTGCCCCGTGCCCTGGAGACTCTCGGCATTGACCAGATAGGGGACGTAGGTCTCGGTGTAGCCGTGTTCGCCGGTGTGAGTGTCGAGCATGAACTGGATCAGCGCCCGATGCAGCCGGGCCAGCGGGCCGGAGAGCACCACGAAACGCGAGCCGGTGACCTTGGCCGCCAGATCGAAATCCATCCAGCCGTTGACCGCGCCCAGGTCGACATGATCCTTGGGAGCAAAGTCGAAGACCGGCGGTTCGCCCCAACGCCGTTCCTCGCGGTTGTCCGCTTCGTTCCGACCGTCGGGGACGCTCGCGTCGGGCAGATTGGGCAGAGCCAGGCTGATGGCGCCGACCTCCTGCTGAATCTCGCTCAGACGCGCATCGGCGGCCTTGAGTCGTTCGCCAAGGTCGGACACCTCGGCCAACAGGGGTTGAATATCCTGCCCGGACGCCTTGGCCTGACCGATCGTCTTGGAGCGGGTGTTGCGCTGGTTTTGCAATTCCTGAACCGCGATCTGCAAGCTCTTGCGTTCCGCTTCCAACGCCTCGAAACGCGATTTGTCCAGGATCAGGCCGCGCCGGGCCAACTGCTCGGCGACGCGGTCGAGATCGGTCCGCAATAAACGTGGATCTAGCATTCTCGTGCCTGCTTCTTGATGAAAGCCGTCGTGAAATCGCCCGCCAGATAGCCTTCCTCGATCCGACAATCGGCTTCGAGCTCCTGGCCAAGACGCTTGATCTCGCGTGGCAGGTAGAAATTGTAAATGGGCGAGGTGTTCCAGCCTTTCAGCAGATTGAAAACGAATCCAGTCTTGCTGGCGGCATAGCAATGGCGAATGAACCGGTCGCTCTCTTCGCGAGTCAGGTTGTTCATGGCGCCGCTACAGAGATAATAATCGGCTATCGGCAGCGAATCGTTCAGGACATCGAGAATCCGAATCTCGCAACCGGTGCGCCTGCGCGCGATTTCCACCATGGGTTCCATCGCATCCAGACCGAGATAACGTCCCGGCCTCTCGCCGCGACGTTCCAGGTAGCAATAGAAATCGCCGAATCCGCAACCGGCGTCCACCAGCGTCAGGCCGGAGAGATCATCCGGCAGCAGGTCACGCAGAACTCTGAACCGGACCTCCTGGGTCTCGGTGGAATTCCAGTGCACACCCTTGGCGGTCTCGCCATGCACCGCCAGCGCGCTGCGATAGAAAGCGTCATGATCGACTCTTGGCATCTTGGTGATTCTCGACAGTTCCAGGGGAAACCGCTCCGCGTTTCGCCGATCGTCATTGGTCGACTTGCGGCCGGGACTAGGAGAAGGCGACGCTCGCCACCCTGGACGCGGTTTCATACCCAACAAATAAAATCCATGATCGCAGGTAAGTTTATCACTCATCCCTGGCCAACTTACGCCTTCCCTTCGAGAACCATCAGGCCCAACGTCGAAAACCGACGCAAGCCCTCGGGAGATTGTTTTAAGATTCAGGAGGAGGATGATCCTCGACGTTCCGTTTATCATGTTGCGCCGGTTCGCTGACGAGCCGATCTCTGCCATCACGTGACCCTGTTCATTATTTCACGAGGAGACAACCTTGACGATTCAACGCTATACCTTACTGCAACGGCTGCTTCACTGGCTGATTGCCCTGATGGTCTTTGGCCTGCTTGCCGCCGGATTCACCTTCTGGAGCCTGGGCTATGAAGGCACCGTGGGTCTGTTCGGCGAGGAACTGACCAACATGCTGTACAAAATCCACAAGACCTTCGGCATCCTGCTGCTCCTGCTGATGATTGCGCGCATCGCGCTGCGGCGCGTCTCGCCGGCGCCGCCCCATGACCCGCCGCTCAGTGGCGTCGAGCGTATGGTTGGCGGCGGCATCCACCTGCTGCTCTATGCGTTGTTGATTGGATTGCCGATCGGCGGCTGGCTCGCGACCGCGGCCTCGGGTTATCCCATCCAGTTCTTCGACCTGACCCTGCCGGGAATCATTGGCGAAAATAAGGAGTTGGGCGCAACCCTGTTTTTCTATCACGGCATCGGCGGATTGGTCGTGCTCGGATTGGTGCTGGTGCACACTGCCGCCGGACTCAAGCATTGGCGCCTGAAGGATGGAATCATGACCCGGATCAGTCTGCCCTGATCCAAGCCGTTCGTGGCGAAAGCACTCGCCCCTGCCTGAAGCCGTTCGTGGTGAGTCCTGAGCCCGTCGAAGGGTCGAACCACGAACGGCTTCACGCTCCGAGTCTGAGGATTTCCCGAAAATCGCCTTCACTGTCAGCCCGCCTTCGTCCCCCTCCCACGCACCAAGAATCCATCGCTCGCGACCTCCTACTCGTCCCGCAAGGCGGCGACCGGATCCAGCGCGGCGGCGCGCAGCGCCGGAACCACGCCGGCGGCCAGTCCGATCAGTCCGGCGGTGACCTCGGCGAGGATCACGAAATCCCAGGCGGTGTGGGTCGGGAGAGCCGGCACCAGAACGCCGATCAGCCAGGCCCCGCCAGCCCCCGCCAGAAAACCGATGGCACCGCCCAGCAGGGCGAGCAGCACCGCTTCGAGCAGAAAGAGGGCGAGGATCTGATCGCGGGAGGCCCCCAGCGCGCGCAGCAGCCCGATCTCGCGGCGGCGCTCCTGGACCGCGATAGTCATGACGGTCAGAATCCCGACCCCACCGACGACCAGCGAGATGGCCCCGAAGGCCCCGACCACCAGGGTGAGCACGTCCAGCACCGAGCCCAGGACATCGAGCATCTGATCCTGAGTGGTCACGGTGAAGTCCTCGCGGCTGTGGCGACGCGCCATCAGGCTGCGCACCCGCTCGGCGACCGCGGCGCTCTCGGCCTGGCGGTTGTAGAGCAGGTCGATCTCCATCAGGCTCTCGCGGTTGAAGAGCGCAAGCGCCCGCTCCACCGGAATGAACACCGTGTCATCGAGGTCGAACCCGAGCATCTGGCCCTTGGAGGCCATGACGCCGATGACCCGGAAGGGCTCGCCGCCGACGCGGATCCGCGCACCAAGCGGCGAAGCGCCGCCAAAGAGTTCCCGGTTGAGCGTCGAGCCGAGCACCGCGAAGGCGCGTGAGCGATCGGAATCATCCGGTAAAAAACGCCCGAGCGCCGGGGCCATGGACCAAATCTCCGGTACCCGATGTCCGGCGCCGAACACCAGAGCGCGACGACTCGTCCCGCCAAACTCCACCGCCGCGTTGCCCTGCACGACCGGCACCACGGCCTCCACGTCCGGCACCTGCTCCAGCGCACGGGCATCCTCTCGGCTCAATGGACGCACGCTTGAGATCATGGCGCCCGAGAGCCCGAAGGTACTGGTCTTGCCGGGGGTGACGGCGATCAGATTGGTGCCGAACTGGGTGAATTCGGCCAGCACGAAACGGTGGATGCCCTCGCCGATGGCGGTCAGCAGCACCACCGCCGCCACGCCGATGGCGATCCCGATCACCGTCAAGAGACTACGCCCGCGCCGAGCACGGACGGCGGCGACTGTGTAGGCGGTCAGATCGGGGACACGCATGGCTCGTTTCAACGTCCCGACAGTGCCACGATGGGATCCAGTCGCGCCGCCCGCCGAGCCGGCAGCCAGCCGAAGATCAGCCCGGCCGTCAACGCAACGCCCGTTGTCGCCGGCGTGGCCCAGGGAGGAACCACGAGTTGAAACGCCTCGAAACGGTCGTTGAAGAGCCAGATGCCGCCTTGGGCCAGCATTAGCCCCAGGAGGGTTCCGGCGCCAGCCAGGAGCAGCGCCTCGGTGAGAAAGAGTCCCATCACCTGACGCTCGCCAGCGCCCAATGCCTTGAGCAGACCGATCTCCTCGGTGCGCTGCGAGACCGCAACCAGCATCACGTTCATGATCAGCACCCCGGCCACCGTCAGGCTGATGGCGGCGATTCCCGTCACCGCCAGGGTGAGCGCGCCAAGGATGCGATCGAAGGTGCCGAGCAACGCATCCTGAGTGATCACGGTGACATCGTCCTCGCCCTCGTGACGCGCGCGGACGATGTCGCGGATGTCCGTGGCGGCGGCGTCCAGGGCATGACGCCCGCTGGCCTGGACCAGGATGCGGAAGAGGGCCGGATTGTCGAACAGCGCCTGGGCGGAGGCGACCGGAATCACCGCCAGATCGCCCAGATCGTCGCCCAGCGAGACGCCGCCCCCGGCCAGCAGACCGATGACCCGGAAGCGCCGATCGCCGATCCGAACTGTGCGCCCCACCGGATTGACCTTACCAAAGAGTTCGTGGGCAAGGGTCTCGCCCAGCACCGCGACCGGTCGCGCCCGCGCCGCATCGCCCTCGGGCAGGAAACGCCCCACCGCCATCTCCAGGTTGCGCACCGCGAGAAAATCGCTGGTGGAGCCAAGGATGGTGACCTCCCGCTCCAGGCTCCCCACCGACACTGGCGCCATGCCGATCGTCACCGGCGCAATCCGCGCGATGGAACGCGAGCGCAGCAAGGCCACGGCATCCTCCAAGGTCAGATCGCGCGGCGTCTCGCCCATCAGGGGCGGCGGCCCGCCGGTGGTCTCGCTACGCCCCGGAATGACGATCAGGAGATGCGTACCAAGCCCGGTGAACTGATCCAGCACATAGCGCCGCGCGCCCTCGCCCACCGACGACAGGATCAGCACCGCCGAGGTTCCCAGCGCCATCGCGAGCAGGGTCAGCCCAGCGCGGCTGGGAGCGGCGAACAGCGCGCGGCGGGCGCTGTCCAGGGTGTCGCTCAGGCGCATGACCCGGCGGCCGTTTCATCCGCCACCACCGCGCCATCGACCATCTGGATACGCCGGCGGGCGCGGGCACCGAGGGCCGGATCATGGGTGACCAGCACCAGAATCAGACCCTTGTCGTTCAGTGCCTCCAGGATCTGGATCACCTCCTCGCCCGAGGCGCGGTCGAGATTGCCGGTCGGCTCGTCGGCCAGGATCAGGCTGGGCTCCATGACCGTGGCGCGCGCGATGGCGACCCGCTGACGCTGACCGCCGGAGAGCTGATCGGGACGATGGCCGGCGCGCGGCGCGAGTCCCAGTGCGTCGAGGATCTTTTCCACCCGCGGACGGCGTTCGCGCGGCGCGAGACCGGCGAGCACGAGTGGCAGTTCGACATTGGCGAAGGCCGTCAGTCGGGGGATCAGGTGGAAGGATTGAAAGACGAATCCGATCTTTTCCCGGCGCAGCCGCGCGCGCGCCTCTTCGTTCAGCGTCGTGGTCTCAACGCCGTCGAACCGATAGCTGCCAGCGTCCGGATGGTCCAGCAGCCCCAGGAGATTAAGCAGCGTGGTCTTGCCGGAGCCCGATGGCCCCATGATCGCCACATAATCGCCGGGCTCCAGATCCAGGGTCAGACCGCGCAGGGCGTGTACTCGCTGGTCGCCGACCTGAAAGATCCGCTGCAAACCGGCGAGCGCGATCATGGCCCGGACGCCCCGGAGCCGGCGGCTGGGGGCGATGACTCGTCCACCGCCAACGCGCCCGGTTCGACGCCTTCCCGATCCAGGGACAGGACGATCCGCTCGCCCTCCTCCAGCCCGGCGATCACCTGCGTCCGCTCCCAGTTGCTCAGCCCAATCCCGAGCTCGCGTGCCTCGATCCGGCCGCTGGCCGTCAGCACCAGAACGCTCGGCGGCTGACCCGCCCGGATGGCGGCAGTCGGGATTGCCAGGACCGACTCGCGCCGCTCCAGCACGATCTCGACATCCGCGCTGTAGCCAGCCAGCAGCGGGCTGTCGACGGGCGGTTCGTCGAGTTCCACCTCCACCTCGACGGTGCGAGACTGCTTCTCCTGGTCCAGAACATAGGGTGCGATCCGCCGCACCCGACCTGGAAAGACACGCTCGCCAAAGGCATCCAGGGTCACTCGAACGCCTTGACCGACACGTACACTGGAGGCGTCGACCTCGTCGATAGGGGCCGAGATGTAGTAACAGGCATCGTCGATCAGGTCGACGGCCGGAGGGGTGGGGATGCCGGGCGGAGAGGGCGTGACGTATTCGTTCAGTTCCCCGGAAACCTCGGCGACAATCCCATCGAAGGGGGCCAGGAGCCGGGTACGCTCCAGTTCCGCCCGGGCCACGCCGAGCCGGGCATCGCCGACCCGCGCGGTGGCACGGGCCGCCTCGCAGTTAGCCTTGCCGGCCGCGGCGGCGGTGACGGCCCGGTCCACTTCTTCCTCGGAGGCCATGCGTCGCTCCTGAAGCTGGCGCTGACGGTCCGCCTCCCGTTGGGCGTTGTCGGCGTTCAAGCAGATCGCGCGGGCGCGCGCGGTATCCGCCTCCGACTCGCGCTCCGCGAGCGTCGCCCGCGCCCGAAGATCCTGGTTCCAGAGTTCCAGCAGAAGCTGACCGCCATGGACCCGGTCCCCTTCCTTGACCTTCAGGCGGGCGATCTGGCCGCCCGCGCCAGGCGCGAGCCGGGCCCGACGACAGGCACTGACGGTGCCTGCCCGGGTGTTGGCCACAATCTCTTCCACGGCTTCGATCGCAACCGATTGCAACCGCACCGCGATCGGCTGCGGTTGCGCGCTGTACCACCAGGCCGCCACCGCCGCGCTGGCAAGTCCCAAGATCGGCAGAGGCTTCAGGGGGATGGTCATACGCGTTCCGCGACCCTGCTTCAACCTGGCTCAGCGCGCATTCTGGCACCCGGTGCAGAGACCATAGACGACCAGCGTGTGATCCTCGATCCGAAAACCATGCTCGGCCGCAATCGCGATCTGCCGAGCCTCGATCAGAGGATCGACGAATTCCACGATCTTGCCGCATTTGATGCAAACAAGATGATCGTGATGACTGCCGCTGTTGAGCTCGAAGACCGATTGTCCGCCTTCGAAATGGCGGCGGACCACCAGCCCCGCGCCTTCGAACTGAGTCAGGACGCGATAAACGGTCGCCAATCCGATCTCCTCGTTCTGGCTCAGGAGTTCCTTGTAGACATCCTCGGCTCTTAGATGCCGCTTTCCGCTGCGTTCGAGAATTCCCAGAATCTTGACCCGTGGCGCCGTGACCTTGAGGCCGGCCTGTTTGATCTGCTGATTTTCCAATTCTATTCCCCGTCATGCGCTAGAACGACCAGGATCGGTCGAATCGAACCTTGATTGACATACGCGCCCCGTGATCGGGAGTCGACGCTGCTGTATGATGAAGCGGTTTAGCGCAAACTCATCCTTAGAGCAAGATGCGAAAGATTTTCAGTTTACCCATGATCGGCTGTCTGGTTCTGCTCGCCGCCTCCGGTTGCGCGAGTGAACGGAAACCAGACGAGTACCGTGCGTCACTCCTGGAAGACCTGCCATTCGTCTATAAGATGACGGTCCAGCAGGGCAATATCCTCACCGAGGAGATGGTCGACAGCCTGGAGCTTGGCATGACCCGGCGTCAGGTGAGTTTTCTGCTCGGCACCCCGCTGCTGGCGGACTTTTTCCACGGCGATCGCTGGGATTATGCCTACACCATCAAACGCGGCCATCAGCCCATGGAAAAGCGTTTTCTCACGCTGCATTTCCAGGACGATGCGCTCACGCGTATCGAGGGAGACATCCGGCCTAATGCCAAGCGAGGCGAGTCGCGCGAACCACGGGAAATCGTGGTGTCGGTTCCAGATCACCAGGAGCGGAAAGGTCTATTGACAAGGAGTTTGCAAACCATTGGACTCGAACCCAAGGAGTAATCCCCGTCCGCATGGACATGCGACGTTGCCGGATTGGTCAGGCATCGCCCGAACCGCTCCGCGTCATGGATGAGTCAGTCGATCTTCCTGGGCGCGTCGCCTGCGCGCTTCCTTCGGATCGGCGATCAAGGGACGGTAGATTTCGACCCGATCGCCATCTTCCAGGAGTCGGTCGAGTTTGACCTGCCTGCCGAAGATCCCGACCTTGTTGCTGTCCAGATCGATGTCGGGAAACCGCGCCAGCACTCCGGATTGCTCGATCGCCTCCCGCACCCGCACACCGACCCGAACGTCGAGATGACGCAGAATCTGATCGTCTTCCCCGACATAGGCCACGGAAACATGGAGGTAATCAGTCCCCATAGACCTCGTCGGCGCGTTTGCAGAAGGCATCCACCAGCGAGTTGGCGATCTGGCTGAAAACGGCCCCGAACGCCTTGTCGATCAGGCGTCCCGAAAACTCGAAGTCCAGTTCCAGTTCCACCTTCGAGGCATCCTCGCGTAGCGGAATGAAATTCCAACCGCCCACCAGTTTGCGGAAGGGGCCATCGAGCAGATCGATATCCATGCGTCGATCCCGCTCGAACCGATTGCAGGTGCTGAAGGTCTGATGAATCCCCATCCGAGCCACCTCGATCCGCCCGCAGATCCTGTCCTCGGTTTCGGAAATCACCTGGGTGCTCTGACACCAGGGCAAAAACTTCGGATAGGATCCCACGTCATACACGAGATCGAACATCTGCGATGCCGAGTGCGGCACCAAGGCACTTTTTCTAACGATAGCCACGACTACCCCAAACCAATCAGCTTCAAAAGACCGACGGCATTCAATAAAACGATGGCCACGGCAATCGGGGCGACATAGCGGATCAGCAACCACCACAGGCGATAGCCGACCCCGTCGCCCAAGCGAAGCTCGTCGATGGAGGAAGACCTTGCCAGCATCCAGCCGGCAAAGATGGCGATCAGCACGCCTCCGAGCGGCAGCATCACATTGGCCGCGACGAATTCGCACAGATCCATGAAGCCCAAGCCGAACAGCGTCAGGTCCGACCAGAGGTTCAGGGAGAGCAGCGAGGCGATGCCGAGCAACCAGACCGCTACGCCTGCCAGCATCGCGGCGCGCACCCGACTGAAACCACGGTTTTCGACCAGCCAGGCAACCATTGGCTCCAGCAGAGAGATCGCCGAGGTCCAGGCGGCAAACACCAGTAGCAGGAAGAACAGGGTGCCGAAGAATTGCCCGCCCGGCATCTGACCGAAGGCGATCGGCAACACCTTGAAGACCATGCCGGAACCCAATTGAGGCGCTAGGTCATTGGCGAAGACGAGCGGAAAGATCGCCAGTCCGGCAAGGATGGCGACCAGGGTATCGGTTCCGGCGATGATCACGACGCTGGTGGCGATCGAGGAACGGCTGTTCAGATAGGAGCCGTAGACCATGATGGCGCCCATGCCGAGGCTCAGGCTGAAAAACGCCTGGCCCATGGCGCTCAGGATGCCTTCGGTCCCCAACTTGCTGAAGTCCGGCCGGAAGAGATACGTGGCGCCCTCCACGAAATGCCCGGAGGTCATCGCATAGCCAACCATCGCGACCAGCAGCAGGAACAGCGCCGGCATCATGAAACGCACCGAACTCTCCAGTCCGTTCGCCACGCCGCGCGCCACGACCGCAACCGACATCACCATGAAGATGCTGTGCCAGGCGAGTAGCGCCTCGGGATCGGCAATGAATTGACCGAACATCAGGCTGACCGTCTCGGCATCCACGCCCGCGAAGGCGCCGCCAGCCGCGCGAAAGACATAGGCCATGGTCCAGCCGGCAACCACGCTGTAGAACGAGAGGATGAGAAATCCGGCGACGATGCCCATCCAGCCCAACAGTTGCCAGGCGGGGCTACGGCCCTCTTGGGTGGCCAGCAGGCGCATGGTGTTGATCGGGCTCTGACGCCCGCGCCGGCCCAGCATGATCTCGGCCATCATGATCGGGATACCGATCGCGGCCACGCAGATCAGATAAACCAGGACAAAGGCACCCCCGCCATACTCGCCGGCGGTGTAGGGAAATCGCCAGATATTGCCCAGTCCGACCGCGGAACCGGTGGCGGCCAGAATGAACGCCATCCGGGTCGACCACATGCCATGGATGGAGGTCGTCGCTGTCACCTGAATCTCCCGCTAGAGAGCGATCTGTTCGCGCACGGCATTGGCCAACCACTCGGCAAGGCGGCTCACCTGCTCGTCGTCCACGCCCTCGACCATGACCCGCACCAGCGGTTCGGTGCCGGAAGGGCGCAGCAGTACCCGGCCGCGTCCGGCGAGTTCGCGTTCGGCGGTGGCGAGAGCATCCTGAATCGCGGGCAGTCCAACGATGTCGCGGCGCTCGTCGAGCCGAACGTTGAGCAGGACTTGCGGATAGAGTTCGACCTCGGCGCACAGTTCGTCAATGCCGGCGTCGAGTCGCTGGAGCGCGGCGAGCACCTGGAGCGCCGCCACGATGCCATCCCCGGTACTGGTGCGGTCGCGGCAGATGATGTGCCCGGAAGGTTCGCCGCCGAGGATGCCATCCGTGAGTTTAAGCTGTTCCATGATGTAACGGTCGCCGACCCTGGTCCGCGCGAAACCGATGTCCAGGCGCGTCAGGGCATGCTCGAACCCGAGATTGCTCATCAGGGTTCCCACGACCTCGCCGCGCATGGTCCCCGCCATCTTCCGGGACTTGGCGATGATATAGATGAGCTGGTCGCCATCGAGCAGATGACCCCTGGAATCGCACATCAGAACGCGATCGCCGTCCCCATCGAAGGCGATCCCCAAAGTGGCCCCTTGCTCGACCACGGCCCTGCACAGTGCCTCGGGTTTGGTGGAACCCACCTCGCGGTTGATGTTGAATCCATCGGGTTCGGTGCCGAGACGCACGACTTGGGCGCCAAGCTCCTCGAAGACGTGCGGGGCGGTGTTATAGGTCGCTCCGTTGGCGCAATCGACGACAATTTTATAATCGCGGAAGTTCATTGACGCTGGAATCGTGCCCTTGCAGAACTCGATATAGCGTCCGTTCGCGTCCTCCACCCGCTGGACTTTGCCCAGTTCGCTCGAAGCGACGGTGCGCAGCGGTTTGTCGAGCTCGGCCTCGATGGCCAGTTCGACCTCGTCGGGCAACTTATCGCCGTCGGCCGAGAAGAATTTGATTCCGTTATCCTGATAGGGATTGTGCGAGGCGGTGATCACGATGCCGGCGGAAGCCCGAAAGGTCCGGGTCAGATAGGCCACGCCGGGGGTCGTCATGGGTCCGAGCAGCCGGATGCTCACGCCCGCGGCCACAAGCCCTGCCTCCAGGGCCGACTCGAACATGTAGCCGGAGATCCGGGTGTCCTTGCCGATCAGGATCTTGCCGCGTCCGTTCCCGAGCACGCGCCCGGCGGCCCAGCCCAGCTTTAAAACGAAATCCGGGGTGATATAGCCCTCGCCGACTCGCCCGCGAATGCCATCGGTGCCGAAATAGTGACGCATGGGCTCAATGTTCCTCCGCCGGCCGACCAACCGGTCCTTCCGCCATCGCGCTGGCGACCCCCGAGGCTCCGCCATGACGCTCGGCCGGACGCGCCGGTTCGTCATCCTCCCAATCCTTGGGCGGACGCGGCGTGCGGCCTTCCATGATGTCGTCGATCTGCGCCGCGTCGATGGTCTCGTACTTCATGAGCGCGCCCACCATGGCGTGGAGTTTGTCCATGTTCTCGATGAGGATCGTCCTCGCGCGCTCGTAGTTGCGCTCGACCAGATGACGGATTTCCTCGTCGATCAGATGCGTGGTCTCGTCCGAAACGCTCTTGTGCTGCGTGACCGAATGCCCAAGAAAGACTTCCTGTTGCTCGTCGCTGTAGGTGAGCGGACCCAGTTTGTCCGACAAGCCCCACTTGGTCACCATGTTGCGCGCGATTTCGGTGGCGCGATGGATGTCGTTCTGCGCGCCCGTGGTGACGCTCTCGACGCCGTAGACCAGTTCTTCCGCCAGACGCCCGCCGAAGAGGCTGGAAATATTGCTCTCCAGACGCTGCTTGCTGTAGCTGAAACGATCCTCCTCGGGCAGGAAGAGCGTCACGCCCAAGGCGCGGCCGCGCGGGATGATGCTGACCTTGTGCACCGGATCGTGATCCGGCACCAGACGACCGACGATGGCATGGCCGGACTCGTGAACGGCGGTGAGCCGTTTTTCGTCCTCGGTCATGACCATGGAGCGGCGTTCCGCGCCCATCATGATCTTGTCCTTGGCCTTCTCAAGGTCGTCCATCTCGACCAGCTTCTTGTTGGAACGTGCCGCGAAGAGCGCCGCCTCGTTGATGAGGTTCGCGAGATCCGCGCCGGAAAATCCCGGCGTGCCGCGTGCCAGGATCGACGCCTTGACATCCTCGGCGGCCGGAATCTTGCGCATGTGGACCTTCAGAATCTGCTCGCGACCGCGCACATCGGGCAAGGGCACCACCACCTGACGGTCGAAACGACCGGGACGCAGCAGGGCCGGATCGAGCACGTCGGGGCGGTTGGTCGCCGCGATCACGATCACGCCCTCGTTGCCCTCGAAGCCGTCCATCTCCACCAGCAACTGGTTCAGCGTCTGCTCGCGCTCGTCGTGTCCGCCGCCCAGACCGGCGCCACGGTGACGCCCGACCGCGTCGATCTCGTCGATGAAGATGATGCAGGGCGCGTGCTTCTTGGCCTGCTCGAACATGTCGCGAACGCGCGAGGCGCCCACGCCGACGAACATCTCCACAAAGTCGGAGCCTGAAATGTTGAAAAAGGGTACCTTCGCCTCGCCGGCGATGGCGCGCGCCAGCAGGGTTTTGCCGGTTCCCGGCGGGCCGACCATCAGCACGCCCTTGGGGATCTTGCCGCCGAGCTTCTGGAACTTGGTCGGATCGCGCAGGAAGTCGACCATCTCGACGACCTCCTCCTTGGCCTCCTCGGCGCCGGCCACATCCTGAAAGGTGACCTTCACCTGATCCTCGGAGAGCAGTCGCGCCCGGCTTTTGCCGAAGGACATGGCGCCTCGCCCGCCCGCCCCGCCCTGCATCTGGCGCATGAAAATAATCCAGATGCCGATCAGGATGAGCAACGGGAACCAGTTGATCAGAAGCTGCATCAGCACCGACTGCTTCTCGGGCGGCGCGGCCTTGATGACGACATTGTTGTTCAGCAGATCGCCGACCAGCCCGTCGTCGCCAGGGCTATAGGTCGTGAAGCGCTGACCGGAGGCATTGACGCCTTCGATACGCCGACCTTGAATGGTGACTTCCTTGACCGAGCAGGCCTTCACATGCTCGATGAAATCCGAATAATTCAGATTGCGGGGGACCGATTGCGTGGTGGTGAAATTATTGAACACGGACATCAGCACGATGGCGATGACCACCCAAAGCAGTAAATTTTTCGCCATGTCACTCACGGCATCTGACCCCTGATGGTTGTGTATCGGTGCAAGCGTGCCGAATTCATACGGTGGAAACTAGCACCGACGGCTCACGGATGAAAGTTTTTCGCCATAAAACCTTTCGCGACCAGATAGATTTCGCGACTCTGCGCTCTGGACGATTGCGGCTTGCGACTTGCAACCCGGTGGAAACTCCGACGCAGTTCGAGCAGATAGGCATCGAAGCCTTCGCCTTGGAAGGCTTTGACCACCAGTGAGCCGCCCGGTTTCAGGCACTCTCGCGCCAGATCCAATGCCAGTTCCAGCAGATAGACGACACGCGATTGATCGGTGACGACGGTTCCCGTGATATTGGGGGCCATATCCGAAAGCACCAGGTCGAGCGGTTCCGCGCCGATCGCCTCGCGCAGTTGCGACAGGACCGAATCCTCGCGGAAATCGCCCTGCAAAAACACCACGCCATCAAGCGCCTCCATCGGCAGCAGATCGAGCGCGATCACCTGCCCTTTCGGACCGACCAGACGGCTTGCGATCTGCGACCAACTGCCCGGCGCGGCCCCCAGGTCGAGCACCCGCGTTCCCGGCGTCAGGATCCGATCCTTCTCCTGAATCTCCAGCAGCTTATAGGCGGCACGGGAACGATAGCCCTCGCGCTGAGAACGCTTGACATAGGGATCGCTGTGATGACGGTCGAGCCAGCGTCGACTGGATTTGCTTTTTTTGTTCATGAAACCGCGTCCCGCCAATCGTCGCGGGTGACCGCAAGGTTAGGAAGTGTTTGAAACGTCGTCTTTGGTGCTGGACGCGGCTTGAATCAGAGGTCGTCAACCCAGGAAAACTGAAAGAGCTGGAGCAAAATTCCAGCGATGCCGCCGCCAAACAGCCCCCCCAGAACCGCTTGCGGAATCTGCTGATGCATGCCAAGACTGGCGGTCTGCCACCACAGCCCAGGATCGATATTCGTCAGCGGACCGCTCACCATCCAGACGCTGCCCGCGGCAACGCTGGCGAGAACCGCCATGATCGCGGCCTCGGCCAGATTGCAGGGAAAGGATGCCTGACAAAACCGATGTGTCAATGCCACCCACCGCCTGACGCTCGCAACGTACAGCACGCCATTGATACTCACCAGAAAGGCCAGAACGACAAAAAGCGAGAAAGGCGCCGCATGGAAGGGCTCCGCAATCGCGAGCACCGTTCCCCCGATCGCCCCGGCGGCCAACCCAGCCAATGCCTTGGAGGCGACGTTCATGGAGCAGCGCGTGGGAAAGCGCACGAGCAGACCGACAGCCGCCGCGATGACGGCGGCGCCCAGCGCCGTGTATACGAAGGCTGACGGTCCGGTCAACACAATCAACAGAATGACCCCGACGCCAGCACCGATCGCGGAACTGATGAGTGAGATCTCGCGCGCACCGTAGAGGACTGCGGTGACCGCGCCCGTCACTGCGGCGGCGATCACATAGGTGAATCCGCCAAAACCCAAACCTTTCAATAATTCCGAGAGCCCCGTGAAAAGAGGCGCATAGATCATCCCATGCAGGCTCCAGATGATTCCGCGGATAAAGGCAAGCCGCAACCGGGAAGCCGCGCTCGGGCGGGGGAGGTCCAGGCTCACTGAAGCGGCCGGACTGCCAGGATTCGGGGGTTCGTAAGAAATAGCCATAGACTTGAGTTTGAAAAACGTATCACGCAAAAACCGGTTTCCGGCCAGATAAACCGGTCGAACCCTACCTGCAAAACCAGAATGAACCAATGAAAAACGGGGCACTCGGCCCCGTCTTCGATCTCGCCTGGAGGAGCGAGTCGCTCAGGATCAACCGGCCTTCAGGGTCCAGGAAGAACACCAGCCATTAACGTTGATCAGCTTGCCGGGGAAGAGCGAACAGCCTTTCCAGTCGCCTTCGCCCTGGTCGGCCAGCATGAACTGGCAGGTCGCGCAGTGCTGCTCTTCGGCCGGGGCGCCAGGACGGGCGGCGGCGACACGCTCGGACTTGGTGGCGTCCTGATTGTACTTCAGGGCAACCGCGGTCGGGTCATCGGCGGCGACCGCGTTCGCGGGCGCGGAAGCGCGCGCGGTGCCGAAACCGACCAGGTTGATCATGGGGATGGCCGCGGCGGTACCCAGCATCACTTTGACGGCGTCGCGACGGCTCTTGCTGATTGGCTTATCGGACATTGATGTCACTCCTACTCAGTTAGGTACGGTTGTAGTGATCTCGTCACTCCCGGCATCGTCGCCGGAAGCCGACCGGCATTGTGCTACAGGAAACCGAAAAAGGCGAGCCGCAAGCCCGAAGATTCGGCGTCGACCTCAGTTGAGATAGGTGCCCGCGCCAAGGTAGCGCGCGGTCCAGTAAGGCGTATCCAAGCGGGCCAGTTGCACCCGATGGCGAGAAGTCGAGGCATGCACGAAGCGATCACTGTCCACCATCAACCCGACATGGTAGACGCCCGGTCCCGTCCTGAAAAAGACCATATCGCCCGGACCGGGACGCCCCAGCCTGACTGGCTTCGACGCCCGATGCTGTTCCACGGCGACGCGCGGGATCGCAACGCCGGCGACGTGATGTGCGTATTGGGTCAGGCCGCTACAATCGAAGCCCGAGGCGGGCGAGGATCCCCCGTAAACGTAGGGGGTGCCGATCTGCGACAATCCGGCCAGCACCACCTCGCCACGACGCCCGCTCAAATCCCTGTCGCCCCCCCTCGATGCACAGCCCGATAGGCTCGCCAGAACCAGAATCCCGATCCACAATCTCGTGCTTCGCGCAAGACACATCTTCATAAATCACACTCGATTCATGTCGCAATCTTTTGTATTTGTAGTTTTAGTCCGCGATGACGGTATCTGTCAATGCCTCCAGTCAAATCCTTTCCGAAGCGCCGGGCAGCGCGCTGCTTTACGTCATTTCCGCCAGCCAGTACAGTGGCTGCCTTCAAATCAGGCAGGCGCGCGGCACCGCGACGATCGCTTTTGACGCCGGGTGTCCGCGACAACAGGCCACCGCCCGCCACGCGATATTCGGAGTCCATTGCATGAGCGAAACCAAACACTGCCGGCTACTGATCCTGGGATCGGGCCCCGCCGGCTATACCGCCGCGGTCTACGCGGCCCGCGCCAATCTCAACCCGGTCCTGGTCACCGGCCTGGAGCAGGGCGGCCAGTTGATGACCACCACCGAGGTCGACAACTGGGCCGGCGATCCGGATGGCGTGCAGGGGCCTGAACTCATGGAGCGGATGCGCCGGCATGCCGAGCGGTTCGGGACCGAGATCCTGTTCGATCACATCAACGCGGTCGATCTCGCCGAGCGGCCCTTCCGTCTCACCGGCGATGCGGCGGTCTATACCTGCGACGCACTGATCGTCGCGACCGGCGCCAGTGCCATGTATCTCGGCCTTCCCTCCGAGGAGACATTCCGCGGACGCGGCGTCTCCGCCTGTGCCACCTGCGACGGCTTTTTCTACCGCAACCAGAAAGTCGCCGTCATCGGCGGCGGAAACACCGCAGTCGAAGAGGCGCTATACCTCTCGAATATCGCCTCCGAGGTCACCCTGGTGCACCGCCGCGACGCGCTGCGAGCCGAGAAGATTCTCCAGCGGCAACTCCTCGAAAAAGCCGACAAGGGCAACATCAAGCTCGCCTGGAACCAGACGCTCGACGAAATCTTGGGCGACGCGACCGGCGTGACCGGGATCCGCATCAAAAGCACGCTGGACGGGACGACCCGGGATATCGACCTGCAGGGCGTCTTCATCGCCATCGGCCACAAACCGAACACCCAGATCTTCGAGGGCCAGGTCGACATGGCGGGCGGATATATCAAGGTCCAGAGCGGCACCCGGGGCAACGCGACCGCAACCTCGGTGCCCGGCGTTTTCGCCGCTGGCGATGTGATGGACCCCATTTACCGTCAGGCCATTACGTCCGCCGGCACCGGCTGCATGGCGGCCCTGGACGCCGAGAAATTTCTGGATGCCATGGCGGTTGGCGGGGTTTAAGGGGCAAGGGCATTAACTATGGGATCTTTGGTATCCCTGAAGCCGTTCGTGGTGAGGCCCTCGAACCATGAACGGCTTCACGCGCCGAGGCCCGGATCGGAAAATCTTTTTCCGTAAATCGTCAAAAATTAAATTGGTACGGCCGCCACGCAAACAAACACAACCTTGCCCCTTGCCCCTTGCCCCTTGAGTCACTCGATCGCGTCGCAATGTACCGACTGACAACCTTGCCCCTGCCCTTCAGTCAACTGACACCGCCGCGATGTACAAGGTCACAACCCATTCCGCCATCGTGGAGATTTCCGCCGAGCAATGGAATCGTCTCGTCGATCCCGACACCCCTTTTCTGCGGCATGAGTTTCTCGCCGCACTGGAGCGTCACGACGGCGTCGGCGAGAAGTTCGGCTGGCTGCCCCATCACCTGGCCCTGCGCGATCAGGACGGCCGGCTGCTGGCGGTCACGCCCTGTTATCTGAAGTTCAATTCCTATGGCGAATTCGTCTTCGACTGGGCTTGGGCCGATGCCTACCAGCGTCATGGACGGTACTATTACCCAAAACTTGTCGTGGCCTCGCCGTACACCCCCGCGACCGGTTCGCGGCTGTTGACCGGTGCCGCGCCCGAGCGTCGCGCGTATGCCCAGGCGCTCATTCAGGGCGCGGTGCGGGTGGCCGAGCAGCTGGACGTGTCCTCGCTGCACTGGCTCTTTACCGCCGCCGACGAGACCGACTGGCTGGAAGATCAGGGGTTGATGCGGCGGGTTGGCTGCCAATTCCATTGGCACAATCGCGGATACGATTCTTTCGAGTCGTTGCTCGGCGCCTTCACGGCGGAGAAGCGGAAAAAGATCCACCGCGAGCGTCGCCGCGTGGCGGACAGCGGCGTGCGACTCCGTCGAGTGACCGGGGACGCGGTCACCGAGGCCGAATGGGCGATCTTCCACCAGCTTTACCGCGACACCTTCGACAAACGCGGCGGCATCCCGACCCTGACGCTCCCGTTCTTTCAGGACATCGGCGAGACCATGGGTCAAAATCTGCTGCTCGTTCTGGCCGAGCATGGCGGGAATATCGTCGCCGCCGCGTTCAATCTGATCGGCAGTCGTTCGCTCTATGGCCGCCACTGGGGCTGCTTTCAGGACTTCCATAGCCTGCATTTCGAGGCGTGTTACTATCAGGGACTGGAATACTGCATCGACTGCGGACTGGCGCGCTTCGAACCGGGCGCCCAAGGCGAACATAAAATCAGCCGAGGCTTTTTGCCCACGCCGACCTGGTCCGCCCATTGGATCGCCGATCCCGGATTCCGCGCCGCCATCTCCCATTTTCTCGACCAGGAGACCCGCGAAATGGACGATTATCTGGCGGACATGCACACCCACAGCCCCTATCGCAACCGATGATCGCCTTACTCGACCCCCAGGATCGGAACGCGTTTCCCGATATCGCTCAAGCCCTCCGCGAACCCAATGGTCTGCTGGCGGTCGGCGGCGATCTGACCCCGGCGCGACTCCAGAATGCCTACCGGCGCGGGATCTTCCCCTGGTTCAACCCTGGCGACCCCATTCTCTGGTGGTCCCCCGATCCGCGTACGATCTTGTTTCCAAAACAGTTGCGGATCTCGCGCAGCCTGGCGAAACGGCTGCGTCGACAACCCTTCGTCGTCACGCTCGACCGCGCCTTTCCTTGTGTGATTCGTGGCTGCGCGGCGCCCCGCGAGCCCCACGGCGGCACCTGGCTGATCCCCGAGATGATCGCCGCCTATGAGGCGTTGCATGCGCGAGGGCTAGCGCATTCGGTGGAAGTCTGGCAGGGCCAGGACTTGGTCGGCGGGCTTTACGGCGTCGCCATCGGGCGCGCCTTCTTCGGCGAATCCATGTTCAGCCGCGTCACGGATGCATCCAAGGTCGCGCTGGTGCATCTCTGCCAACAGCTTGAAAGCTGGAACTTCGGCCTCGTCGACTGCCAGATGCGAACCGACCACCTGATGCGCATGGGCGCCGTCGAAATGCCGCGCGCCGATTTCATTGGCCTGCTGGATCGGTTCTGCCCGCTTCCCGGACGCGACTTCAATTGGGACGATGGCGTCGTTCAGGTTCCTGATCGCCCAGCATTGCCCAATCCCACGCCAGCGCGTGCCGAGGCGCCATGAGTCAGGAAACCAATCCAAACCGAGGCCGCTATCTCGCCCTTTATATGACCGCCGAGCACCCCTGTTCCTATCTGGAGGGTCGGCAAGCCCGCACTCTCTTCGTCGATCCGAGCGCCCGCATCGACAATGCCACCTATCAAGTATTGATCGACCAGGGATTTCGGCGCAGTGGCTCTCACATCTACCGTCCCGCTTGCCGGGGCTGCTCGGCCTGCGTTCCTGTTCGCATTCCCGTGGAGGCATTTCGACCAGACCGCTCCCAGCGGCGCAACTGGAAACGCAACGCCCTGGATTTCGTGCTCGTCGATACCCCCGCAACCTTCAACCCCGAACATTTCAACCTTTACCGACGCTATCTGGAACGGCGTCATCCCGACGGCAGCATGGCGGACGATGCCAGCGAGGAGAGTTATCGGCGTTTTCTGGTCGAGCCTTGGGGTGGCGCTACGCGGTTCATCGAATTGCGGCTTGACGGACAACTGGTGGGCGTCGCTGTCACGGATTGGCTCGACAGCGGACTCTCCGCCGTTTACACGCTGTTCGACCCAGACCACGCCAGGCGCGCGCCGGGCACCTTCGCCGTGCTGTGTCAGATCGAGACAGCGCGGCGGCTTGGCCTGCAGTCTCTCTATCTCGGCTATTGGATCGAAAAAAGCCAGAAAATGGCCTATAAGGAGCGTTTTCGCCCGATCGAGACATGGAACGGACGTCGCTGGATGCGTTTCGAGCGATCGGCCGCACTGGATCCAGGGTAAATTCAGCGGCAGGTTCAGGAATTTTGGGCGCACGGACAAGCGATGGATTCTTGATCGAAAATCACCGCTCAGCGGTTCTCATTTAGGCGTCATCCGCCATCGCAGGAGTCCGCTTGCGGGCGACATGGTTTGTCAATCGACTTTTGGGTCCGCCAAACCCCGTCGCCCGGAACCAAGCCCGCAGATCCAGGCCCAGAAGTCGCCCGCAAGCGGGCTCCTACGGCAAAATGAGAATTGCCGATCACCCAGCCACCGTTCCAATCTTGTGGATGTGCTATTATTCCGAAGCTTTAAGAACCAAGTTGCTCGCCTGGAAAAACACACACCCATGTCAAAAGACGACGTTATTCAGATGGAAGGCACGGTCACCGAGACCCTGCCCAATACCGTATTCAGGGTTGAGCTGGAAAACGGCCATACCGTGACCGCCCATATCTCCGGCAAGATGCGCAAGCACTACATCCGCATCCTCACCGGCGACAAGGTCACCGTTGAACTCACGCCCTACGACCTGACCAAGGGACGCATCGTCTATCGCGCCCGCTGACCACCGATTTCATCGGTGGACATCCGCCTCGCTTCGCTGCGCGCCCATGTCCCAAGGATCCAGATTGGCTCACTGGGATATTCATGGTCCCCACAGCATCTGGTCAACATATTGTTTGACCTTACGATGTCCGGGCGTGTCGATCGCCGTGAATTGCAGATTGGTGCGATAGGAACCTGGGTTCCCGCTCGAGCGCAGTACCCTGGCGTAGACTTCCACCGTATTTTCCGCGCCAAGTTCGGGTGTCAAGGACATGAGAACCTCCGAATAGGGTGGCAGAATCAGCGGAAGATCGGCACTCAGGCCGTAATAGCCAAGATCGTTGACCTTGCCGACAAAGCGCTCGGCGAGGATGCGTTTCGCTTCCACTTTGCGAAACACCACTGGAAAATCGACCATGATCCGCGGCGACTTGCGGATTTCGATTTCCGGAACGGCAAGCGGGATCGGATAGGTCACGCCCTTTAGCTCATAGAGCGTGACCGGGTTCGACTTCCCCTTCACCATCACCTCGTTGACGGCGCCCACGTCGATATGGCCCCGCGCGCCCCGATAACTGGTCTCGCTGATCAGAACCTGGCCGCGGAGGCTGTACCCTTCGATGCGCGCGGCGAGATTGACGGGATCGCCAATCACCGTGTATTCGCTGTAGACCCGGGATCCGAAACTGCCGGCCATCACGTCTCCGGTGCTAACTCCGATCCCCGCGTAAAGACTCGGTTCGCCGCGCCCCTCGCTGCGCCGATTCATCTCGGCCATGCCCATCTGCATCTCCACGGCGCAGGCAAGCGCGCGCAGCAAATCGTCGGCGCGGCGCACCGGGGCGCCAAACAGCGCCATGACCGAGTCCCCCATGAACTTGTCGATGACCCCGCCGTGCCGCTCGATCACCTGGGCCATCAATCCGTAGAAGCGATTCAGCACCTCGACCATGATGTGCGTTGGAAACGACTCCATCAGGGCCGTGAAACCGCGCAGGTCAGCGATCAGAATCGTCACCTCGGTCCGAAGCACCGGTTGCGATTCCAGCAGAAAATCGTCGAGTTGGGTCGTCAAACGCTCGCGTAGCGCGGCATCGAGCTGACAGCGGGCGGCCGAGCCGTAGACATCCTCGATCAGCCCGACCATGCTGGAAAAGAGCAACTGTCTATCTTTGTGCTGCATGGCTCCAAATTGACTCCATCGGCCGATAAATTGACAATCTTCATGGGTTTTAACCCATCGCTCGGGCAATGCTAGGCGCAAGACATGCATTCCACGCGAGCGTGGCATCCTCAACATCGCAACCGAGACATCGCGCATGGACCGTTTTACACGAAATTATAGTATCGTACTTGGCCTCGTCATCCTCTTGGCCTTGGGATTCTGGGTCAAATCCGTCTGGCAGCCGAAGGTCTGGGAACTTGACGAGATCCTGACCTCCCATCCGAGCCTCTCGACCTATCCGTATCAATTCAGAGTACGCGCCTTCAAGGACGGCATTGCCGTCATTTCCACGCCACGCTCGTTCGATGTCCCGGCGATCCGCTTCCTGGAGATTATCAACCCAAAAGTTGCCGGCAAAAGCCAGGACGACCCTGCCATGATCGCCGCCCAGCAGGATCTCATCGACCATCAGAAGCTTGCGATGGGACTGATGCTGGGGCAGCCGGGCGTGACCAGCGTGGACTGGGAACTCGATACGCAATGGCTGGCCGATCACGGGGTTCATCGCTCCAACAGTCAGTAGGAGTCTGCTTGCTGGCGATTCGTAGACCGCGGGCGACTTGCAAGCGGCGATCGTCGCCGCGTTCCTGGTGTTGTCGCCCGCAAGCGGGCTCCTACCGCGCGCTTGCCCCCGTATTGCCGACCTGCATACCACCCCAATATCCGACCGCGCATTGCGAAAAGACACCTGCCATACCGGACGCGGTTTAAACTCGCTATAGTGGCCGTCTCGAAATCCTCGCGATTTCCACGCGATCCCAGGCCCTTCGGTCGCAAGCCACGGTTTGGCGACGCTCCCCGTTCTTCTGCGGGGTGCCGCGCCGGCGGGTTTCTTGGGATCAGAGAGCAGACACTCGCCCCCGGAGAGCCACCCGAATGCACGGCACAGCGCCAGCCAAACCTCACGCGAACGCCCCTATCGGCCCACGCCGGCGCCTGATCTACAATCTCCTGGCCTGGCTGTGTTTCGGCCTCGGTTTCGTCGGCATGGTCGTCCCGCTCATGCCGACCACGGTCTTCTGGATCTGCGCCGCCTGGCTGTGGCTGCGCAGCCACCCGCAACGGGTACGCTTTCTGGTCGATCATCCGCATTTTGGCGCTTCCATTCGCGGTTTTCTCGAACACGGCGAGATCTGCCGGACCGGCAAGACCGCCGCCGTCGGCGGCATGGCGGGCAGTTATCTGATCTGGTTCGCGCTAGTTCGACCCGGCTGGGTGGCGGGCGTCGCGGTCGCGGCCATTCTCGGCGCGGTCGCGCTCTGGATCGCCACCCGCCCGGACAGCAAGCGCAAGCCCCCGGCGCAGGTGGCGGTCACGCTTGACCTGGGACGCTGGACGCCAGTCCAAACGGCCACGAAGCCACCCGCCAATCCGCCAGGCTAGCGCATGCGTACCATTCTGCTGATCGATAACGGTTCCCGACGCGCGGAGTCCACGCTGAACCTGCGTCGACTCGCCGCGCGGCTGGCCGAGCGTGCCGGCGAGCCGGTCCTTCCGGTGTCGCTGCTGCACTCCGACCAGATTCCCGCCGACCGGCTGGACGATCGCCCGGCGGATACCTTCGCGCCCGCGTTGCATCGCCTGCTCGCCCAGGGTGCGCGCGACTTCGTCCTGGTGCCACTGTTTTTCGGTCCGAGTCGCGCCCTGACCCAATTCGTGCCGGACACCGCCGCCGCCCTGACCGACGCCTTCGGCCCCTTTCGGCTGCGGATCGCCCCCGAACTCTGTCCGCTGCCCGACGGCGAACCGCGTCTGACCGAGATCCTGGCCGAGCATGTCGAACAGACCGCACTCGTCGCGGGGCGCCCGGCCACGCGGGTCGTGTTGGTCGATCACGGGTCGCCCATCCCGGAGGTCACCGCCGTGCGCCGCTGGCTGAGCGAGCGTCTGGCGCGGCGGCTGGGGCTAAGGGTCAAGGTCGAGGAAGCGGTGATGGAGCGACGCGCGGGAGCGGATTACGATTTCAACGGACCGCTGCTGGAGGATCTGCTGCGCGCGCTGGCCAACATGGATCGTTCCACCCCCGTCATCCTCGCCATGCTCTTTCTGTCCGCCGGACGCCACGCCGGTCCAGGGGGCGATATCGCCGAAATCATTGGCCGCGTCGAGTCCGAGCATGCTGGCTTCAGGGTCCATCCCTCGCCGCTGGTCGGCAGTCATCCGGGATTGATCGAGATTCTTCTGTCCCGCTTAAACTGCGTCACATCGTGATAGGCCGCTTTGCGAGTGTTCGGACAGGTTGGCATACATCGATAACCGTCAGAGCGGACGCAGTTTAAATGATTAATAAATTAAAGAGTTAAAGCGTTTCCCTTAAAGTCCAAAGCCTCGGAACCGCCAGAAACTCCGCGCCAGCAGGAACCACAGAAAGCCCGACGACAGCACGAGCGCGAGACCGCCGAGGCGCGCCAGACTTTTTCCGACACCGGGCGCCACATCGAACGCCGGCAGGGCTGCGGCGGCGACCAACGCCAGCAGCGCCACCAGATAGAGCCCGAATTGAATCCGCGCTGGCGCCTCGGGGATAAAGGTATGCATGTGCGGCACGCGGACATCGAAGCGGCGCGTCGCCACCTGACGATGCTGGAGATGGAACCAGCTCAGAAAGGGCACGATCTTGAACAGCATGCCGCTCGGCAGCCCGACGCCGACGCCGATCAGCACCAGCACGCCCACCAGTTCGGCCCGTCCGCCCGCGAGCCAGAGCGCCGCCGCGAGCAGCGCCGAGATCATGGCCGACCGCCAGTAGAGCAACGTGGCATCGAGGCGCGGCCGCTCGCGGCGGCGCTGGCGGTCTAGCGAGACGCCCGCGAAGACGACGAAGCAGAGTGTGCTCAGCCCCATCCACCCGGTTGCCGCGGCGCCCTGCCCATTCGCCGTGAGGGCGCTCGCCACGGTCAGCACGACCGCGACCAGGGGTGCCGCCCAGCGCATCAGCCAATCCGGATAGGCGGGCGTGACATGAAACATGGGGACGACCTGATAACCCACGCCCATGATGAGCAGGCCGGCCCAGCCCAACAGACCCCACGCCAGATGCAGATTCACCCAATCCACGAATCCCGCCACCCGCCACCCGCCCAGCAGGGCCACCACCAGCAGGACGCCGAGCAGCAGCGTGACGAGCAGCGCGACGAGCGCCAGACGCATGGCCACGACCGTGCGCCTGACGCCCCGCGCGCGTGCCAGCGCGCTCCCCGCCGCCGTGGCGAAGATCGTCAGACCCGCCATGAGCGACCCGCCGCCCAGCGTCAACCAGGCAGCGCCACCCCACAACAGGTCCGCGCTGAGCGAGAGGGTGCCCAGGATCAGCAGGACTTGCGTCGCGCGACCGACCAGGACGACCCGAGGCACCGGCGACCCGGCCAGCACCGGCAGCATCTGCAAGAGTGCGCCGCACATGATCTGGGTGAGAAAGCCCAGCGCGATCAGGTGCGTCACGGCCAGCGCGGGCGGAGTCCAGCGCGAGATCAGAACAAGCTCGCCCTGCCAGAGCAGCAGGCCGCCAGCGGCCACGGCAAACAGCGGAGCGGTCAGGAAAAAGGCGAAGGGAACCCCGATCGGCGGGGCCTGATCCAGGCTCAGTCCGGCGGTGTTCAACATGGGATCCGCTCGTCCAGTTCCGCCTGGGAGGGCGGCGCATCGAGCGCCCAGATCAGAATCTCGAAACGGTCTTCCGCGCCTTGGGTCCGCCATCCGTAGCCCATGCGCCGGAGCAAATCGTAGAGCGGAAAGGGCTCGCGCCGGTGCAGCACCCGAACGCGCCCGCCCGTCGGCAGATCCGCCAGGGCGTCGAGAATCCGCTCCATCGGCTCGGGCGGCGCCAGTCGACGGACATCCAGGATGGGGGCGCTTGTCATCGTCGGGTCAGACATGGGTCAGTAGGGTGGCCATCTCCGCCGCCTGCTCGCGAAGCGCGCCGTCGGCCATGGGATAGAGCACGCCCTCCTCTTTGTAATTGTGCTGCTGCACGAGGAAATGCAGCGTTTCCAGGAGGCCGAGAACGGCGGTCTTGTCACGCGCGGCGACGGCATCGCCGAGTTCCTCGAAGAGTTGGCGCATCTGCGCGTGTTCGCTACACATGATTTCGATGGGATTTTCCGCGACCAGAAAGACGCGGGCCAAGGCGGGAAAGACGACGTCTTCCTCCACCGCGAAATGGCGGTTCATCGCGTCGACGAGCGCCGTCGCCGCCATCTCGATGGCGGACCAGTCTCCGGAGCCGATGCTGGCCTCGGTCGCGGCCAGGAGATGGTCGCAGCGGTGGTGGTCCTGGGTGAAGGAATCGGTGATGGCGGCGATCATGCGGGGCCTGCTTGAAGGGGTTGAGATGGCGTGATTTTGTGGTTTGGTGGTGGACAGCTCCTTGATCTAGGTCAGGACGCGCGTGTGGTCGTTAGGGGAGGCGGTTTGATGGAAGCACGTCAGTATTCCGTGACCGCCGACTACAAGTCGGCGATCCCAGGGCGGCTGGCCCGGGGACATTGCGCGGGGGAACACGAGTTAGGCAAGTTCCAGGAAAATTCATACCAAACCCAAGGTTTCAAACAGACAGGATGAACAGGATTTTTCAAGATTAATAGGATTAAAAAACAAGCTATTACGAAATCCTGTCAATCCTGCGAAATCCTGTTCATCCTGTCCATTCACAGCCTCTCCGTGGGCAGATTGTTTTCAGTAAATCACCTTACTCCACGTCCAGGGTCAAGGGCTCTTTTCGAGCAGCGCCGCGCGCGTCCTTCGCCCGCTGACCTTCGCGCCAGAGTTGCGGGCTGGAAAACCCCGCCCAGCCCCAGCGCAGCCAGTCGAGCAGACGGAAGGCCAGCCAGAGCGCCCAGGCCAGCATCAGGGCACGGTAGATCCACATCGGCACCGAGAACACCCAGACCTCGGGCAGCGTCGGGCCGCCTCGATCCTGATACCAGTTCAGCAGGGTTCCGGTCGAGCCGTTGCCCATGATCTGCATCTCCGGACGCCCCAGCAGACCCTGCTGAACGGCGCCGAGCAGCCCCGCCAGCGCGGCCAGGGTAAGCAGGACCAGACCGAGCTGGATCAGATTGAAGCGCCATGCCTTCTTCCCCTGATCGAGCCGCTGGCGCAGTCCGAGCGCGAACAGCCAGCCGGCCACCAGCAGCACCACCCAGACCTGCGCCAGACTGAGCCCGACGCCGAGCAGGAACCAGTCGGGTATCCGCAAGGGGGTCAGACGACTGCGACCGAGCGCCGCCGCCAGACCCGCCAGGACTAGCAGGAGGCTCCAGAACAGCACCGCCGGGCCGATGCCGGGACCGGTGGCGAACAGCACCCAATGATCGTCGGGCAGACGTAACGCGAGATTCAGGTTGACCGCCGGGTTCCTCAGATCGGGAACCGATGGGGTAAAACCGACTTCCAGCACGCGCGATTCGCGCCAAGAGACCTGCATCCGCTGCGTCCCTGGAACCAACGGAAGTTCGAGATCGCCACCCGCGGCCGGCAGTGGCAGATTGCGCCCGTCGGCGCTGAAGCGGATGGGTTCGGCACCCTCGGGCAGACGGATGGCATGCGTTCCGCCCTGACTGCTGCGCACCCTCAACGTCAATTCCGCGTCGCTCCCCCGCCGCCCCGGCGCAACCTGGTAGTCCACGCGGTCGAATGTCAGGGTGGGTCCGGGGACGCCGAGCGGTCGGGTCAAGTTCAGCGTCAGCGTCTCGCCGGGCAGCGGACGCCAACCCGGCAGCCAGCGCTCGGACGGTCCACGCCGGTGAACCGGCGGAATGCCGCGATGCTCCAGATGCCACATCGGGCCGAGATCCAGATGCCAGGCCTCGGCGAGGCGGGGATCCGCGCTGGCGCTCAAGGTCAGTTCGGCGACGGGATCCAGACTGGAGGTCCAGCTCAGCTCGGTCGCGCCGGGCGCCAGACCCGCGAGCACCCGCCCGCCCTCGACCTGCACGCCGGTCGTCTGGACCGATTCGCCGGGCAGCAGCGGCACCGGGATCAGGATCGGGAATTCGGGCGCGGACAGACGCTGCACACGGGTCTCGACCCGCCAGTCGAGCCCGATCCGCAACCGGCGCTCGACCAGCAGCAGCGGCGGCAGGGCGTCCTGACTCAAGGGACGATCGTCCCGCACGCCCGACTCCGAGAGCCGGATCAGTTGGAGCTGCGAACCGGGCCGCCCCGCCGCGTCCAGTCCCTCGACCCGCCAGCCGTCGGCCTGTACCTCGACCTGTCGTGGCGTCAGCGGCAGCGGCAGATCCACCTGATCGCGCGCCGGCAGCGGGCCGGTCAGCCGCAGTCGGTGACGCCCCGCCGCGAGCGGAACCAGCAGTCGACCGTCGGCGTCGCGACTCACCGGATCCAGTGGGACGCCATCGAGCTGAATGTCGGTCGGCGACCAGCCGCCCGCGCCGCCCGGCACGGGCGCGGCGACCGCCGCCGCGGCATCTAGGGTCAGTTCCAGCGTCAGACGCGCGGGTTCGGCGTGCACGGCCAACCATGGCAGTTCCAGACAGTGCGGCAGACAGTCGGGCGGCGCGAGCAGTCGTTCGCGCAGTTCCTGCAACAGCTCGGGAGACGGCAAATCGCTGGCCAGCGTCTGCCCGGAGTTGACCCCCGCCCCGAGACCGAGCGCCAGCAAGAGCACCACGCCGACGCCCAACCGCCCGCGTTTCGGGACGAGACCGCCCAGGCGCAACCCAAGTAGCACCAGCAGCAGGCTTCCCAGCAGCGAGATCGCCAGGTTCCAGCCCGGCGTCAGCAGCCACAAACGGGCCTGCCCGTTCTGCTCCACCGGGCCGGTCCAGGCCAGGTCGAAGCGGTGCCAGCGCCAGTCCGGGATACCGGGACCGGTCTGCACCCGCGCATTGGGATCGATGATGTCCAGCGGACTAGAAGCGGGCGAGGCGCTGGAGGAAAGATAATTTTGCATTTTCCGCCGTCCCTCCCGCGCCGGTTCCATGACAACCTCCGCCTCGTCCGCCATCCCCTGAAGCATGGGTGCCGGCTGATTGGGATCCATGAAGGTGTCTGGAGACGCCGTCGTCAGGCCACCCGTCATCCCGCCCAGGCTCGCCCAGGGGGCGCGTTCGAGCTGAGGATAGAGTCCGTTGCGGACCTCCGAGACCAGAAACGGCAGGCCCACCACCAACAGCGCCAACAGGCTCAGACGGAAATACCACTGGACCAGTCCGCGCAGCCGCTGGACGCCAGCCGGAGCCGCTCCCGCCGGAGTCGGCGCGGCGGGTAGCAGTCGCAGCAAGGCGACGGCGGCGAGCAGATGCAGCCAGACCAGACGCGGCGCACCCGGCGACTGCCAGGTCAGCGCCAGCGCCGCCAGCGCCAGCGCGCCCCAGCCCCAACCCCAGAGTCGACCGATCCCGATCGTCAGGATCAGTACCAGGAACAGATCGAGCAGCGTCCAGCGCGCGAACCAGCTATCTGGAAGGTTATCGACACCCGAGACCGCCAGCAGATCCCAGCCCGGCGGCAGATGCAGATGGGCCTGCGCGGCATCGAACGCCAGCGCCCAGCCCGAAACCGGAACCCGGTTGGGCGCGGCCTCCAGGCGTCCGTCCGCCACCAGATTCAGTTGGCCGCGCCGCACCTCCACCCCGAGCGCGCCGGTGTCGTCGAGACGATTGATCGGCACCGGTGTCCCCGCGACCTGGACCTGTCCAAGATCCAGTCCCGCGCCAGCTTCCAAACGCCAGGTGCGGGTCAGCTCGCCACTGATCCGATCCTGGACGCTGTAACCGGCACCGTCGAAATCCAGCCAGAGGTTCCGTTCCAGGGTCAGCCGATCCGGCGCCGGGTCCGGGTCGCCGCGCCGCTGTTCGACCAGCGTCAGGGTCTCGCCCGACGCGATTCGATAGACCGGCAGGCGCGACCACTCCTCTGGGATGCGGGTCTGACGCGGATCGACGAGCGGCAGCCCGGTCAACTCGACCTGACGCAGATCGGGACGTGCGGCGAAGGCCCAGACTTCCTGCTCCGGCCAGGGCGGCGGCAGGCTTCCGCGCGACAGCGACGTCACCGCGCCGCTGTGATAGGTCGCCACCTCCAGCACCCAGCGCCCGGGCCGGACCTGGATCCGCAGCATGCCGTCCGATTCCAAACGCGCCGGCAGCGGACTCTGGATCGCGAACGGCACCCCGCCCGGCAGGTGCACCGGCCCCAGTCGCGCCTCGCGGGCGCGGCCCGAGACCTCCAGTTCCAGCCGGGTCAGAATCCGTAGCGGCAGATCGTCCTCGATCCGGCGCGCGACCTCCAGACGCAGCCGGTCGCCCTCCCCGTCCGTCTGGGACGCGCCCGGATCGCGCAGCCAGAGCCGCCCGCCCGGCTCCAGTCGCGGCAGCGGACGCGAGACGCCATCGAGGGTGAGCGCGAGCCATCCGGTGAGCGGCGGAACCGCCAGCGCATCCGGGCGTTGCCGCCACTGGAAACGCCCGGTCAGCGCATGCTCGCCCGCCCCCAGCTTCACCGCCGGCCGCCCGTCGCGCAGCACGACCGGCAGCGCGTTTCCGCCATCCCGAACATCCTGAGGCCAGACATCGGCGTCGCCCGGCAGCAGCACCCAGTCTTCGGCGAACACCCGCCAGGTTTGCGCGAATCGCCCGCCTCCGGCGGTCAGATCCAGTTCCAGACGACCGGGCCAGGCGCAGCGAGATCCGCCGTCGCCCGGATCGAGGGGACAAGCGCGCCGATCCACGCCGTCCGGGCCAGACTCCAGAACCCAGGGTACCCAGGATCGCAGCGGATCGGGGACGCTTGGCGCCCGGTCAGCCGCCGCCTCGACAGGCGCGGCGACCGTAAGATCGGGAACCGCCCCGGCCCAGGCCAACGGCAGCGCCATCCAGAACAAGCCCCACGAAACCAGCGTAACGAACCGACGAGACATGGCGCCGACCTCCATCCGGGGATAAGCTCAAGGCAGAATGCGCCCGGTCGAACCGGACGACCGACGAGGTAAAACTGAAGCATGTACTCACGCAACCAATCCCGGCGCGGCGGCCTGACGATCCTGCTACTGCTGACGCCACTCCACGCAACCCTGGCGGCGGACATCCCGAGCGCGACCGATGCCTGCGTCGGCGGCCAACCCGAAACCGCCCCGTCCACGGAGTTCGTCGCCATTGAGGATGGCAGCGTGATTCGCCATGAACGCACCACACTCGAATGGCAACGCTGCGGGCGGGGTCAGACCTGGAATGGCACGACCAACCTCTGCGATGGCAAACCCACAGCCTATACCTGGGAAAAGGCGACTCGAATGGCGACGGCCCTGGAGGGCGGCTGGCGGCTGCCAACAGGCGAGGAACTGCTCAGCATCGTCGAAAAATGCCATGTCTCGCCCGCGATCAATCCGCAGGTTTTTCCCAATACTCCGGCATCTCTTTTCTGGTCATCCTCTTCCGACACGGGTGGATTGAACCGCGCCTGGAGCGTTAGCTTCTTTACCGGCAGTCCCTACCGCCCCGGCAAGATCCAAAGCGGTCGGATCCGGCTGGTGCGCGGCACCATGAAGGAAACGCCGCCGGCCGCGCCCTGACTTACCAAGGGCGGTATTCCAGCCCGGGAATGTCCTGACGGTCGAAGACCGCCGGCAACCCCAACAGCAACTCCCGCAAGTGATCGAGATCCATGTATCGCCCATAGGACGCCTTGGCCGCGTCGAGCGGCAACTCGACCCAATAGCGATTGGCCTCGAATTCGCACAGGATCTGCATGATGTTTTCCTCGGCGTCGATGATTCCGAGATAATCGTCCTCGCATTGCAGACGGGGCAGCAGTTGCTCGCAGATCGAACGGACACTCATCTCCACGGCGCTGGCCGACGAGACGGACTCTCCGGACCGGTCAAACAGATAAAAGACTCGATAGTGCATGATCGACAGTCATCGCTCCCTGTCATCTCGAAGAGGCGAATTTGCCTCATGATAAAGTCATCGGTCGTCGGAATGGCGCAAAGCGACCGCGTGCTATGATCCTGTTCGCCATGTGTTGGCGAATTGCTCCCAATATACCCCTGATCCCGTGCCCGATCATCGTCGCATTCGGCGCATCCCACGGCCTGGATCAAGGGTTTTTCTCCAGATCACTCGAATCGAGCCCACCGACCCGTGTCAGTCCAGTCGCCGCCCACTGAAGCCGAATCCACCGCCAGGCTTTTTCGCTCGCTCGTCTTCAAGCCGGCGGAGGGGGTGTTTCTCTTCCATCCCCGCGCCATGGAACGACTGATCGCGGAACACCTGGAATCGCGGGATCACGAGGGGCCGATCCCGGATCTCGGCTATTACCTGATGCCCTCTCCCGCCTTCCTGACCGGTCTGGAATCGGAAAACCCGGAGGCGCTGGCCGTCATCGAGGGGCTGACACTGCCCGATCATGTCATCCTGCTGCCGATGCCCGTGGAACAACGCCGCGACGCCGCCGGCTTTACCCGTCTGCTGCGCGATTACTGGGCGCGACGCTTCGAGGGCGAGATCGCGCGCGCCTGGCAGTCGGCCCGCGACACGCGACAGGATCGCGACGCCTTTGGCCCGGAGGCGCTACGGGATCTGATCGGCGCGCCCGCCTGCGCCGAGGTCCGCGATCTCCTGACCCGCGATGGGGTCATCCCGGCCGGACTTGAGGATGCGCTCGTCTGCCGGGGCTTCGTCGCCTTCGTCACCCGCCTGCGCTATTTTTGCCCCGGTGCGCGCGGTTTCTTTTTTCCGGCTGTCCACGATTGGGCGGAGTTGGATCGTTGGATGGCGGCGAGCGGGCTCGACCTGCCGGCGGCGCGGCCCGGTCACCCGCTCCCCCCGCTGCTGGAACGAACCTGTCCCGAGCCGCGCTGCGGCCATCCCTCCCAGGTGCCGCTTCTGCCAAGCGATCTGTCCTATGCCCGCTCGGATCCTGATTTCGTGCCCCATCGACTCGCCATCGAAGGGCGGCACGCGGCACGCGTCGCGGAGGATATCGAAGACCTACGGGAGATTGGCCTGAATCCGCCCGATCCGGACTTGCCCAAACGGCCTCCGGGCGTGCCGCCGCCGCTTGAAGCGCGCTGTCTGGCCGCGCTCCGCCAGGGTCTGCAATTGCCGCGACATGACTGGCGGATTCATCTGCGCGACGCGCTTCTGGGTTTCCTCGCCCCCCTGCTGGATCTGTTACTGGCCTTTCCGACCCTGTTCCGACGACGCGGCTCGCCCACTCTGATCGCCAGCGGTATCCGGCTGGAGCTGTACCTGATCCTGTTCCGCCATGCCGTGCGCACCGCCCAGCGCGCCGAACTCAGCGACCGCTATGGCGCAGCCATCGACCAACTGGCCGCGGCGCAGTTACGTTTTCAAGCCATGGGCGAGCCCTGCGCCCCAGAAGCCGAGCAGGTCAGGCGGACCTTGACCCAACGTCGACTCGGCGCCGAAGAGGCGCTCTCCAATCAGTTGGCGGCCAAATGGAAGCTCGCGCCGGACAGCGCGCATGAGTTGCGGGTGCTCGCGCGACGGCTGGGCGCCGACCTGCTCGATTCACCACGCGCCTGGCCCGCGCACAGCCTGCTGCTGACGCTGGAGCGGGTGCTGCTGGAAAGCCGCACGACCTATTACCGATTTCGGCCCTTCCACTGGCTGTTGAGCGCCGGGAGGCTCCGATTCCGCCAGATCCTGCCATTCCAGGCGAATCTCAAGGCGCTGCGCGCGCTCGACACTGGACTCAACCGGCTGGAACAACTCGGCTGGCCCACGGCGGACGCCGAACGCTTCAGCCAGCCGCTGCACGCGATCTCCAGGCGGCTCACCGTCCACCTGGAGAAGCCGCTCAAACCTCTGTTGAAGCGCGCGCTCCAGGACGCCGGATTCAACCCCGGCAATCACCGCGAGGAGGTCGCCGCGCACAAGCTGCTGCGCGAACTCCTGGATGTCATCGAACACCGACGGCATCTGAAATTCACCGACGTTCGAGACATTCTCGCCCGCAACGTCCTGCGGCTCCCGGATTTCACCATTGCGGAACTGCTGCGCGGCGACCGGCTCGCGCGCTTTGATCGTCTGGCCGCGCACGCGCTGCCCGGCGTCTATCAACCGGGCGAGTTTTATCTCAAGGGCTTGCAGCAACTGGGCGCACCGCTGTTCGGCACCCCGCTGGGCCGGCTGCTCCTGCGTCATCTGATCCTGCCCTTTGGCCTCGCCTTTCTGGGACTTAAAACCCTGGACGTGTTGATTGGTCTGATCACCCACCATCCATCCGACCTCGACTTGACGACGCCCTGGCTCATCGGCGGCGTCGGCCTGCTCATCAACGCCATCGCTTACACGCATTCGCTACGACAGGGCGCTCTGGCCCTGTTGCGCGGACTCTGGTGGGGGCTGCGACTGCTGTTCTATGACGGTCTGCGACGTTTCATGCGCTGGCAGCCGATCATCGCGCTTCTCGAAACCAGTCTGGTCCGGGGACTGGACCGCAACCTGCTGCGGCCCTTTGTGATCGGAGCACTGCTGGTGTTGCCATTTCTCGGCATCGCCAGCCTGCTCGAAGGCTCGCCGGTGGAGCCTGGCATCTCGCTGTTCGCGCTCGCCCTGGCCTTGGGCACCCTAGTGCGCAACACCCCCGCCGGGCGTCACCTGCTGGACGACGCCATCAGCACCGTCGGCCGCTTCCTTCGACTAGCGAACCAGACCCTGATTCTGGGACTGGTACGCGAACTCATGCAGTTCTTCAAGGACATCACCCGGCGTTTCCAGCAGGGCCTGCACTGGATCGAGGAATTACTGAGCCATCGGCTGGGCGAATCGCGGCTGAAACTCGCCATCAAGGCCGTACTGATACCCGTCTGGCGCTTTCTGGAAGCCTTGATTCAATTCTACGTCACGGTCCTGGTCGAACCCCAGGTCAACCCCATTAAGCACTTTCCGCTGGTCACCATCGGTCACAAGGTGATGCTCCCCTTCTTTCCGGTTATCACCAGCTTTCTGTTTACCGTGACCGAAACCCTGCTGCCCAAATGGATCGCCTATCCCTTCGTCACGCTCACCGTCCTCCTCCTGCCCGGCCTGGCCGGATTCCTGGTCTGGGAACTCAAGGAAAACTGGAAGCTCTACGCCGCCAATCATCCCGCCCTGGGACCGGCCGCCGGTGCCCGCCCCGGTCTGCAAGCAATGCGCCGCGCCGACCTCCCGGACGCCCCCATCGAACCCGCCATCATCGGCGGACATGGCGAGACCATGCGCGGACTCCTGCGCCGCGGCTTTCACAGCGGCACGCTGCCGAAAGCCTTCGACCGGCTCCGGCGCGTGCTGCGCCAGCAACTGCGCGACGGCAGTGAAACCCCGCAACGCCTGCGTGAGGCACAGCGCCATCTGGCCGAGATCGAACGGGCCATCTGCGTGTTCTGCGACCGCGAGCTGGGCTACGCGCTCCGGCGACGCTGCAAGCATCCGCATTGCGCGCTGACACGGATCGAGACCCGGCGTCCGCGTCTGGCCACCGCCTCGTTCGAGCTCACCCTGGAGTTGTATAGCCAGTCCCCGGAAACCCCCGACCCGATCGAACTGCGTCTCTGCTTCTGCCTGCTGGAACCCGACCTTTACCTGAAGGTCGTGATCGACGGTCCCCGCGCCAACCTCGACGACACCTGCTGGCGACTCGTCCAAGAAGATATCCGGGTCTTCGGCGGACGCGCCGGCGCCAGTCAGACCCTGCTGGACATGCACGAGATCGACATCGGGGACTGAGGCACTCGCCCCCGCCATGAAGCCGTTCATGGTGAGGCGCTCGCCCCGCCTGAAGCCGTTCGTGGTGAGGCACTCGCCCCGCCTGAAGCCGTTCATGGTGAGGCACTTGCCCCGCCTGAAGCCGTTCGTGGTGAGGCACTCGAACCACGAATGGCTTCACGCTCCGAGCCCGAGCAGCAGGATGGCGAGTCGGTTGTTATACGTAGCGCACTCACAGCCTGCGCCGGAGTTCCAAAAAGGTCATGGCAAAGGCATTACGCGCATCGGCGGCGTGCTCGATTCGAGTCACCTCGTGCCACTGCGTCGGATCCCAGTGCGGAAACAGGGCATCGCCGTCGACCCGGACATGGACTAGCGTCAGATAGAGACGGCTGGCGCGCGGCAGTGCTTCGGTATACAGCGCGGCACCGCCCACAATCATCAACTCGGGAACGCCGCCCGCGACTGCTACGGCCGCATCGAGCGAGGCAACGACCGTGCAACCGTCCGCCCGAAAATCCGGGTTGCGAGACAGAACGATATGCCGTCGTCGCGGCAGCAGACCCGGCAGCGACTCCCAGGTACGCCGCCCCATGACGATGGGTTTATCCAGAGTCAAGCGCTTGAAGTGCGCCAAATCGGCCGGTAAACGCCAAGGCAGGGCATTGTCGCGACCAATGACGCCATTCTCTGCAACCGCGGCAACCAGCGCGAGGATCGGCACAGCGGTCTCCCGAGCGCCGATAGAATCCACCGCATCCACTCCCGCCATGCGTTCCAACTCAGACCGAACTCGCCGCCATCATCGGCTCCGCGGCGGGCGTGGACCAGAGACGCTCCAGGTTATAGAAATCGCGCACCTTCGGCAGCATCACATGAACGACGACACCGTTCAGATCCACCAGCGCCCATTCGCCCTCGGCAACGCCCTCGGTTCCCAGGGGCGTTTCGCCCGCTTCCTTCGACCGAAAGGCGACGGTTTCAGCGATGGCCTTGACGTGCCGGTCCGAGGTACCGGACGCGACCACCATATAATCGGTAATGGCCGTCTTGCCGCGAACGTCCATGACATTCACATCGCGAGCCTTCATATCGGCCAGCGTTTCCTCGACTAATTGCCGAAGTTGCTCAAGTTGCATGCGGTCTCCGCTGCTCAAAAAAGAAAAACAAGTATGGATGCGAACCCATCCATTTAACCGACCGATCGATAGAGCCCCTCACGCTCGATCAGCGCGAGCACCCCATCGGGCAGAAGATAGCGCGAACTCAGACCTCGCGCGACCAATTGCCGAATACGCGTCGATGAAATCGCAACCTGCGTGACATCCTGATACAGAATGCGACCGCCCGGCTCCGCCGCCAGGGACGCCGGATCATCGCCGCCATGCTCCAGATACAGGTTTCTGAGAAACGGGTCCGCGACCGAGCCATGACCTGGCCGGCGCATGACAACCAGATGCGCCAACTCAAGAATCCCGAGCGGCCGATACCACGACTGGAAGCCCGCGAAGGCATCGGCCCCCACCAAGAGACACAACGGCACCCGCGGACCCAATTCGGCGCGCAGCGAGACCAAGGTGTCATAGGAAAAGGAACCGCCCGAGCGCTCCAACTCGCGTGCGTCCGCCACGAAGCCGGGCTGCCCCGCGATCGCCGCCTCCAGCATCCGCAAACGCAACGCACCCGCCGCCTGAGGCTGCGGACGATGCACGGCGACATTCAAGGGGATAAAGCGCACCTCGGCGAGACCCAGTCCCTGCAGACAGTCCAATGCCGGACGCAGATGCCCGAAATGGATGGGATCGAAGGTTCCGCCGAGAATGCCGATCATGCATGAACAAACCGCGATCAATTATGCGACTTGATCAACAGCTTGAGGATTTTCAGATTGATCACCCAAAAACGGTAAAACTGCCAGATGAAGGAGGTTCGCATGTAACGAACCCATTTCGTGGGCACCGGCGGATAGTACGCCTGCTGATAGGGCTCTTTGTTCTTGGCGGCCATAAGTCTCTGCCTCACTTTAAAGATGAACGGAAAACGCCTCAATCCGGAAGAATGGACCAACCCGGACGGAGTTTGGCCTGGTAGATGAACACATGGTGAAGAATGTATTTCATCCAATGCCCCGCTAGCCCGATCTCGCCGAAGGTGAGGTTCATATCCCGTCCATATTCGGGATAGGTCTCGTAATCCGGAACGACGGGGAACACCGTCATGGTCGCGGCGGTGCCGTTGAAGATATCCGAGCCGGTCGAGGCCAGGCAAGCGGCGCCCATCTCGCCCATGGAGGCGGAATGCGTCGGCTCCGGCGCGCCCTTGAGCATGTCGCGGAGACTCTCCGCCACGGCCTTGCCGATGGACGCCGAGGGCATGCCGGTCCGCGGCGGAGTGGGGCTGATCTGGGTGCCGTTGGGGCTCTTCATGACCTTGCTGATGGGATGCGGCGGCGCGAAGGCGATGCCGATCGCGAACATGTTCTTGTATTTCGGCGTCTGATAGGTTCTGGGCCAATCGGCCTTGCTCCACTCCTCGAACGGCTTGGGAGCGTAATCGGCATCGACCTTCATGAAACCGTTGGGCGCGAAGATCTGATCGGTGATGTCGGCGCCAGACTTGTCGAACGCCTTCAGACCGACCCCCGAGAAGGGCGGAATCAGCATGGAGAAATCGAAGTCCAGTTCATGATAGGTGCCGTCGAGCAGTTCGTAGTGAATCTTGCCCGGCTCGATCTTGGTGATGTGCGCGCGGGTGATCCATTCCATGCCGCGCTCGACCATCAGCGACTCGGCGAACACCTTGCCGTTGGTCACATAGCCGCCACGGGTGATATGCACGCCGCCCATGCCGAAATCGCCCAGTTCGTATTCGTTGCTGATCCAGACCAGCCGCGCGCGTTCGCGCACGCCCGCCTCGCGCAAGGCATGGTCGACATTGTAGATATACTCGAAGGCCGCGCCCTGGCATGTGCACATGCCGTGCCCAGTGCCGATGACAAAGGTGCGCTCCTCGCCAGCCTTCATCGCCTCGATGTTCTTTTGCAGTTGCGAGTTCGCCTCCAGCGCGTGGCCGGGCGTGCAGACCGACACGGTATGACCGCCTTCGGGCCCCAAGCCGGGCGTGGCGCCGAAATTCAGCTTGGGACCGGTGGCGTTGACCAGATAGTCGTACTCGATGGCCTCGGTCTGCCCGGCCCGCGACATCTCCGTGTATTCGACCGTCACAAAGGGACTGGCATGCTCGGCATCGCCTTCTGGGTTGATCGACAGAGCCTTGGCCTGACGAAAATCCACGTTGATTTTTTTGTAGATCGGGGCAAGTTCGAAGGTCACCTGACGCTCCGTCATTTCGCCCACACCCACCCAGATATTCGACGGAATCCAATTCCACTTGGAATTCGGCGAGACCACGATAATCTGATGCTTTTTCCCAACCCATTTGCCCAGGTATCGGGCAGTGGTGTGGCCGGAAATACCCGCCCCAAGGATAACGATACGTGCCATATGCAGACTCCAGGTTCGATTCAGCCATCGTCGCTTAAAGTTCGTCGCTTCAAACGGCGTCGATCAATTCCCATCTCATCCTATTCTTATCGACATGAATGATCCTTGTCGAGCAAAAGAAAAAAACGCTTATATACTGATTTAGTACGCCAAATACCCGCGCGATCAGCAGTTCTCAGTATGGTCTAATGGAGCGAAAAATCCGGACGAATCATGCGCCAGATACCCCCTAACCGGTCTTCGGTTTCCGCTCGGTTGCTCGCCGATCGGAAACGCGGCGGTCGCTGCCGCGCCGCTCCGTCGATCTCCGATCCGTCTCTTTCTCGATGAAAGCCGCAAAGCGCTTGCGCAACTTGGGTATCTCCAGGAGCGCGGCGAGGCTGCGCTTGCGGCAACCCTTGACCAGGGAGGCGGGGTCGAAAAAGGCCTTAGCGTTGCCGACCGACAGGACGAAGGGCGGACGGCCCTCGCGGCAGAGCAGGTAACTCATCACCAGGGCGCCGGTGCGGTGGTTGCCCTCGATGAACAACTGGGGCGCGGAGAGCATCTGGATGAAGACCCCGGCGGCACGTCGACAGACCCGGTCCTCCTTGTGATCGGCCAGATAGTTCATCAATGACCGCACACCGCCGGGATTGGAGTCGTTGTAGAAGCGTCGCTCGGTCTCCTGGGCGTGGGGCGCGCAATCCTCGAAGGCCAGATCGCTGGCCCCGCAGAGCACCAGCAGATTGAGCTGCAACAGATGTCTGGAGTTACCGCGCGCGAGCGGGTCGATGTCAGCGGCGAGCAGCTCACCGACATAGTCGTAGCCGGCAAGCAGGTTGTCCACCACCTCGTCCCGCAGCGGGTCGCGCGGGGTCTCCAGGCTCTCGTTGATCCGCGCGAAATCGCGTTGGACCGCGCGCAGTGAGGCTTCGATGGCGGACAGGTCGAGGCGGGATTTCGACACTCCTGGCTCCTGGGGCGCGGGCGCCAACCGATCAATGGACGGGGCGATCACGCGGCCTTGCGCGACTCGGACCCGGCAAGACGAAAGGGGCGCCGTCCCTGGCGCCCCTATCCCCCAACACGGCTGAAATCCAACCCTATCGAACGCGCGCGAGCGCCTCCCTGGCCTTCGCGATCATGGGTTCCGGCAGCGGAACATAGCCCAGATCACGCGCCACCACCTGGCCCTGGTCGAGCCCCCAGGTCAGAGCGTCCTTGAGCGCGGTACCCTTGGCCGGATCGGCATAGTGCTCGTTCAGCAGGATCCAGGTATAGCTGACGATCGGATACGCCTCGGCGCCCTCCGGATCCGGAACGAAGAGGCGCAGATCCTCGGGGATCTCGCTTGCCGAGGCCAGGGCCGCCTGGCCCGCGCCAGGGCTTGGCATCACCGGAAGGCCGGAGCGGTTCTCCAGGATGGCGACTGGCATTCCTAGACGTTCGGCGAACTCGTATTCCATGTAACCGATGGCGCCATCCGTGATCTTGACGCGCTGGGCGACGCCTTCGTTGCCGCGCGCGGTCATGGCCTTGCCCGGCCAGTCGATCAGCTTGCCGATCCCCGGCCCCTCGGCGCTCCACCAGGGGTCGATGGCCCCCAGATGATTGGTGAAGGCGAAGGTGGTGCCGCTCGAATCGCGCCGGACCACCGGCACGATGGCCTTGTTCGGCAGGGCGATACCTGGATTCGAGGCGCGGATGCGCGGATCGTCCCAGGTACGGATGCGGCCCGCGAAGATGTCGAGATAGACATCCCGCTTCAGGGACAACCCCTCAAGCACGCCAGGAATGTTATAGGCGAGTACCACCATGCCCGCGGTCATGGGGATCATGATCGCGCCGCGTTCCGGGTCGACCCGCGCCAGATCCTTGTCGGACAGGGCCGCGTCGCTGGCCCCGAAGTCCACCGTGCCAGCGAGAAAGCGGCTGACGCCCTCGCCGCTGCCCACCGCGTCATAGGTGAAGATCCGATCCGGGCGAACCTGGCGATAGTCGATGATCCAGCGCTGATAGAGCGGCGCGGGGAAGGTGGCGCCCGCGCCCACGATCGTCAGTGTGTCGGCCGTCTCGTCGGAGACGCCGAGGCCCGGGAGTCCGGCGGCGAGCAGCGCCAGTAGCACGCCCGCCAATGCGTTCTTGCCCATCATGATGTCTCCTGGGAGCGTCTCAACTGAACTGGCCGGAGATGTAGTCCTTGGTGAGCCGTTCCCTGGGATCCTCGAAGATTTGCCTGGTGGGCCCCATTTCCACCAGATAGCCGGTGCGCCCGCCGTGGGAGATATCGACCGAGAAGAAGGCGGTGGTGTCCGCCACGCGGGTCGCCTGCTGCATGTTGTGGGTCACCAGCGCCAGCGTGTAGTTCTCCTTCAGCTCCAGCATCAGTTCCTCGACCTGACGGGTGGCGATGGGGTCGAGCGCCGAGCAGGGCTCGTCCATCAGCAGCACGTCCGGCTCCGTTGCAATGGCGCGCGCGATGCACAGACGCTGCTGCTGACCGCCGGAGAGCGACAGCCCGCTGTTCTTGAGCTTGTCCTTGACCTCTTTCCACAGCGCCGCGCGCTCCAGGGCCTTCTGCACCCGCTCGTCCATGTCGCCCTTGAAGCGGTTGAGCCGCAGCCCGAAGGCGACGTTGTCATAGATGCTCATGGAGAAGGGGTTGGGCTGCTGGAAGACCATGCCGATGTAACGGCGCACCAGCACCGGGTCGACCTTGGCCGCATAAACATCCTGTCCGTGGTACAACACGCTGCCCAGGAAGCGAAAGACCTGGATCAGGTCGTTCATGCGGTTGAGGCTGCGCAGCACCGTGGACTTGCCGCAGCCGGAGGGGCCGATGAAGCCGGTGATCTTCTTCTTCTCGATCGGCACCGTGCTATCGCGCACGGCGAGGAAGTCCCCATAGAAGATCTTGTCCACCTTGCAATCGATGATGATGTCGCCCGCGGCCTGGTACGGCTGCGCGACGAAGACCGACTCTGCTACTGCGTTCATGCTTGAGTACCTTGGGAGAATGAAGTCAAACCTTGGGCTGGCCGATCAGGCGCGCGAGGATGTTGAACACCAGCACGAGCAACACCAGCACCAGCGACGCGGTCCAGGCCAGTTCGATCTGGTTGGGGAAGGGCATGCCGGAGAAGTTGTAGATCAGGATCGAGAGCGACGCGGTCGGCTCCGACAGCTCGGAGATAAAGTAATTACTGAAGAGCGCGGTAAAGAGCAGCGGCGCCGATTCGCCCGCCGCGCCGGCCACCGCCAGCAAGACACCGGTCAGGATGCCCGGCAAGCCGGTGGGCAGCACCACCTTCCAGATCACCTGGGTGCGGGTGCAGCCCATGCCATAGGCGGCGTCCTTCATACGCTGAGGCACCTGGGAGATCGCCTCCTCGGCGGCCAGGACCACGGTGCGCAGCATCAGCACCGCCAGCGCGATACCGCCCGCCCAGGCCGAATAACCCCAGTGGATGACCAGCACCGCGTAGACGAAGACGCCCGCCATGATCGAGGGAAAGCCGGTCAGCACCTTGGCGAGGAACCGGGAGGTGTTGGCCATCTTGCTATGCGGGTCGAGCACGCCGAGATAGATGGCCGCCAGGATGCCGATGGGAATACTGATGACGGAGGCGATGCCGACCATCGCCAGGGTTCCGACGATGGCCGGTCCGATGCCGCCGCCCAGCTCGAAACCGGCGGGGGGCAGACCGGTGATGACCTCGACGAAGTCGCTCCCGAACAGACGGCTCCCGCCCTGCACCAGGAGCAGATAGATCACGGAGAACAGCGGCACCGACGCCAGCACCGCGGCGAGCCAGGTCAAACCGGTGAGGACGCCGCTTTGTAGCGCCCGTACCTCAAGTCCCTGGCGGGTGAGTCGCGGCGTGGGGCGGGCCGCCTCGGGCGGCATGGTGAGGTCGAAGTCGCTCATTTCTTACCCTCGAACTTGCGGATGGTGTATTGCTGAACGGCCAGCCCCGCCACATTGACGATGAAGGTGATGACGAGCAGGACCAGGGCGGCGTACATCAGGGCCTGCACCTCGATCTGACCCGCCTCCGGAAAGGTCGACGCCAGCAGGGAGGCGAGTGTATTGGCCGGGGAGAAGAGCGACAGGCTGATCTGGTTGGCGTTGCCGATGAGCATGGCGAGCGCCATGGTCTCGCCCAGCGCGCGCCCGAAACCCAGCACCAGCGCGGCGAGGATGCCGGACGAGGCGGTTGGCAGCATCACCTTGAGGATCGCCTCCCAGCGGGTCGTGCCCATGCCATAGGCGGCCTCCTTGACCTTGTAGGGAATCCGGCGGAAGGCGTCGACCGAGATCGCCGCCACCGTCGGCAGGATCATGATCGCCAGCACCAGCGCGGCGGGGGCCATGCCCGGACCGGCCAGGTCGGTGCTAAAGAGCGGGAACCAGCCGAATTGACTGTGCAGCCACTCGGCGCCGGGTTTGAGCAGCGGGATCAGCACGAAGATGCCCCAGAGTCCGAACACGACCGAGGGGATCGCCGCGAGCATCTCGATGACGGTGCGGAAGACCGTGGCCAGGCGATGATCGATGAAATCCTGGGTTAGGAAGATGGCGATGGCGATCCCGAAGATCCCGCCGAGGAAGAGCGCGAGCAGCGAGCTGTAGAGGGTGCCCCAGATCTCGGGCAGTACGCCGAACTCGGCCTTGTTGACGTTCCAGGTGGTGCCGGTGATGAAGCCGAGTCCGTAAGTTTGGATGGCCGGAAAAGCCTCGCGGAGGATCTCCCAGAGGATATAACCGGTCAGGACGATGATGAGAAAGGCGCTGAACCAGGCAATCCCCCGAAAGAGACTGTCGGTCGCATAATCGCCTGCGGAGGGCGGTCCCGAGACACTGGTCGCGGAATCCGCTGCTGCAAAGAGTTTGGCCATGATCGTCACTTTGGTTGACGGAAAAGAAACCAACAAACGTTGTCGTCAGTCGCAGGTTGGCGGGACTTGAGCAACGGGACCGGGCACGGAGGCCCGGTCTTCATCCGCTTACTGAATGAACTCGGCAGCGCCCATGACTTTCTGTTGAACATTTTCGGGCAAGGGGATATAGCCCATGGAATCGGCGATTTTCTGCCCCTCCTCGATGCCGTACTTCACCAGCTTGCGCAGTGCCTCGGCCTTGGCGTCGTCCTGATCCTTGTAGAACAGCATCCAGGTGAAGGACACGATGGGATAGGCGTCAGCGCCAGCCGGATCCCAGTTCCAGGCGATCAGATTGGGCGCGTCGCTGTTCGGGAGCGTGCCCTCGGGGAACTCGGAGCTGGCCAGCGCGGCAGCGCCTGTTTCAGGGCCGGCGGAGACGAAATTGCCCGACTTGTTCTCGATCTGGGCGACCTGTTTCCAGCCCGTGAGCTTGGCAAAGCCATATTCGACGTAGCCGATCGAGCCTTCGTTCTGCTGGACCTGGGCGGTGACGCCATCGTTCTTGGGCGCGGCGACGAACTTGCCGGAGGACGGCCAGTTCGGCTGCTTGCTCTTGCCAACCGCCTTCTCGAACTCGGGGCTGATGGCGGCCAGGTGGCCGGAGAAGACATAGGAGGTGCCCGAGGAGTCGGAGCGGGTGACGACCGTGATGGCCTTATCGGGCAGCGCGACACCAGGATTGGTGGCGGCGATGGCCGGATCGTTCCACTGGGTGATAGTGCCGCTGAAGATGCCGGCGTAAGCCGCGCGGGACAGCTTGAGTTCGTCCACGCCCTTCAGGTTATAGATCAGCACGATCTCGCCGGCGGTCATGGGCAGCAGCACCACGCCCTGCTTCACCTTGGCGATCTCATCGTCTTCCATGGCCGCGTCGGAGGCGGCGAAATCCACGGTCCCGTTGATCAGATCCTGGATACCGGCACCCGAACCCTTGGACTGATAGTCCACCCGGATGCCTTTTTCAGCCTTGCTGAAATCCTTGAACCACTTGGAATAGATGGGAAAAGGAAAACTGGCGCCCGAGCCGTTGAGCTTGACGTCAGCGCTGACGGTGCCCGAAAAAGCCAGGATGGAAACGAAACCGGCGGCAAGCGCCGATTGGATGAAGGTTGCCTTCCGCATAACGATACCCCTTAAGTGATGAAGCCAGGCGATGCCCTCCATTCGGAGCCCGCCATCGTTAAAACAGGGATAGTGTCGCTGGTCACTACAGCCAAATGTATGAAGGAAAGATGATGGTTTGATGACACTCCCTGTCATCGAATCATCTCTTAAACCGCGCCAGCTCCGACAGTCGTCGATACGGCCGAGGTCGCTCCAAATCAAAAACAACGCCTACCGCGCTGGGCGCGGTTTAAATTCAGGCGATGAGGCGATCCGATCGATCGGGACCGGTGCCCGGGCGTTTATCCTTCCCGCGATTGGCTTCGAGCATCCGCTGAAAGCGCGCGGGATCGTCCTTGAGCATGATCAGATACTCCTCGATCAGCCCGTGCCAACCCGGCCCGCCGTGCTCCTTGAGCTTGATCAGGGCGACCATGAGCAGCTTGCTCGCCGCGCGTATCTCGCGATCGCCACCCTCGCCGTACCAGGCAACCAGTTCCTGATACAGCGCTTCGGTTTTTTCGAGCGGTGTCATCCGGGGATCTCCCGCGTCAATCCACTACTGGATCGTCTCGACCTTTTCCAGAATCAACTTGACCGCGTCATCCCTGAGCGGAATGTAGCCGAGCAGATCGGCGACCTTCTGGCCATCGGTCAGCGCGTAGCCGATCACGTCCCTGATGACGCTCGCGCGTTCGTCCGGGTAGTCCTTGCGCAGAACCAGCCAGGAGAGCGACAGAATCGGATAGGAGCCATCCCCCGTGGGGTCGGCGATCTCGGACAGATCCATGTCGGCGCGGAAGGACTCGATGGCGGCGCGGAAGGAGTCGCCATCCGGGGCCACGTACTCGCCGGCGCGGTTTTGCAGGAGGGCCATCGTCATGTTGGTCAGGTAGGCATAGGAATACTGGAGATAGCCGATCGAACCCGGAATCGCCTGGATGAAGGCCGCCACGCCGCCATTGCCGAGCCCGCGCACGAGACCGCCGCGCTCCTTGAGTGCCTGGGGCCACTCGGGATTCATGTCGACGCCGACGCTCTGCGCGAAGTCCGGGCTGATGGCGTTCAGGTGGCGCGCCGTCACGAAGGTCGTCCCGCTCGAATCGCCCCGCGCGACCACGAAGATCGGCAGGTCCGGCAGGGTCACGCCCGGGTTGGCCGCCGCGATGACCGGGTCGTTCCAGCGCGCGATCCGACCCAGGAAGATCCCCGCGATGGCCTCGCGCGAGAGCTTGAGGGCGTCGACCCCCGGCAGGTTATAGGCGATCACGACGGCCCCGGCGGTCATGGGGAGTTGCACGATGCCTCCTGGAACCTTCGCGGCGTCCTCGGCTGTCACCGGAAGGTCGGATCCGGCGAAGTCAAGCGTGCCGTTGATGAGATTGGATACGCCGCCACCGCTGCCGATGGCCTGATAGTCGATCTGCACCTCGGGATGGGCGAGGTAGTAATCGCGGAACCAGCGCAGATAGATCGGGGCTGGAAAGCTGGCCCCGGCACCCACGATCTTGATCATCTCCGACGCGAACGAGGCTTGCGGGAGCGCGGTCATGAACAGGGTCGCCAAGGCGAGGGAGAACAAACGGAATCGAGGTGGGAGCTTCATGTGCTGAGTTTCTCTTGTGGTGATGTCGGATCGGAGGCGTGACGCGCGCAACGGCCCGCGCGCGTCCCGACGCCTGGGCTTAGACGTCGGCCGGTGCCGGTTGAACCTTCCAGATCTGCTCGCAATAATCCCGAATCGAGCGATCCGAGGAAAACTTGCCCATCCGCGCGACGTTGAGGATGGACATGCGATTCCAGTGCTCCCGATCGCGCCAGGCGTGTCCCACTTCACTCTGTCGACTCACATAGTGTTCGTAGTCGGCCAGAACCATGAAGGGGTCGTATTGGATCAGGCTGTTGGTGAGCGGACGGAAGAGTTCCTTGTCGCCGTGCGAAAAGAGCCCGGAGTCGATGAGATCGAGAGCGGACCTGAGTTCCTCGCTCTCGTGACGGAACTCCCAGGGGCGATAACCCTGCGCCTGATGCCGCTGCGCCTGCTCGGCGGTGAGTCCGAAGAGGAAGAAGTTCTCGTCGCCAACCTCCTCGCGAATCTCGACATTGGCCCCATCGAGCGTGCCGATGGTCAGAGCGCCGTTCATGGAGAACTTCATGTTGCCGGTGCCTGATGCCTCCTTGCCCGCCAGCGAGATCTGCTCCGAGAGATCCGCCGCCGGATAGAGTCGCTGGCCGTTCTTGACGCTGAAGTCGGGCATGAAGGCGACGCGCAGGGTGCCGTTGATCTGCGGATCGCGGTTGATCACCTCGGCGACCGAGTTGATGAGCTTGATGATGAGCTTCGCCATGAAATAGCCGGGCGCCGCCTTGCCGCCGAAGATGAAGGTGCGCGGCGGAAGATCCAGGTGCGGGTTCGCCTTCAGGCGCTGATAGAGGGTGACGATGTGCAGCACATTGAGGTGCTGGCGCTTGTACTCGTGGATGCGCTTGGCCTGGACGTCAAACAGCGAGGCGGGGTCCGGCGTCACGCCGGCGTGCTTGCCGAGCCAGTTCGACAGATCCTCCTTGGCGGCGGTCTTGACCGCTTGCCAGTCGGCGTGCAGACCGGTGTCATCGGCATGCGCTTCGAGCGATCTGAGCAGGGACAGATCGCGCACCCAGGCGTCGCTCCCCAGGCGCTCGGTCAGGAGCGTCGCCAGGCGTGGATTGGCCGCCACGATGAACCGGCGCGGCGTGACGCCATTGGTGACATTGTGGAATTTTTCCGGCCACAGGTCATGGAAATCCTTGAGGATGGTGGATTTGACCAGTTCCGAGTGCATCGCGGCCACGCCATTGACCGCGAAGCTGCCAACGGTGGCCAGATGGGCCATGCGCACCCGCCGCCCCTGCGTCTCGTCGATGATGGACATGCGCGCCACCCGTGACTCGTCGCCCAGGAAACGCATCCGGACCTCGTCGAGAAAGCAGCGATTGATCTCATAGACGATCTCCAGCGGGCGCGGCAGGATGCGCCCGAAGAGTTCGACCGACCAGGTTTCCAGCGCCTCCGGGAGCAGGGTGTGATTGGTGTAACCGAAGGTGTGACGGGTGATCTCCCAGGCCGGATCCCAGGTCATCTTGTAGTCGTCGATCAGGAGCCGCATCAGCTCCGCGACGGCCACCGCCGGGTGGGTGTCGTTGAGCTGAACGCTGTATTTCTCGTGGAATTTTTCGACTGAGCCAGTCGTGTTGAACTGCAGGCGAAGCATGTCCTGGAGCGAGCAGGAGACGAAGAAATACTGCTGCTTGAGTCGGAGTTCCTTGCCGGCCTCGGGCTCGTCGTTGGGGTAGAGGATCTTGGAGATCGTCTCCGCCTCGACCTTGGCCCGCACCGCGCCGTAATAGTCGCCGGTATTGAAAGACTGAAAGTTAAAGGATTGCGTGGCGTGGGCCGACCACAGCCGCAACAGGTTCGCGTTGTTCACGCCGTAGCCAAGGATCGGGGTGTCATAGGCGCGGCCCTCGATCACCAGATCGGGAATCCAGCGGATGCGCAGATGGCCATCGTCATCGTATTGCTGAGTGTGGCCGCCAAATTTGACCGGGAAGCGCAGCTTGGGGCGATAGATCTCCCAGGGATTGCCGTTGCGCAGCCAGGCGTCGGTGTGCTCGACCTGCCAGCCGTTCTCAATGGTCTGGTCGAAGATGCCGAACTCGTAACGGATACCGTAACCGATCGCGGGGATCTCAAGCGTCGCGAGCGAGTCCAGATAGCAGGCGGCAAGCCGTCCCAAACCGCCGTTGCCGAGCCCTGGCTCTTCTTCTTCCTGCACGATGGCATCGAGGTCGAGCCCCAACTCTTCGCCCGCCGCGCGGGCAGTGTCCATGATCCCGAGGTTGATGAGGTTATTGACCAGATGCGGGCCGAGCAGGAACTCGGCCGACAGATAGCAGACGGTACGGGCCTGGCTGTGCTTATAGCTGCGTGCCGTCTTCACCCAGCGATCAAGCAGCCGGTCGCGCAGGGTATAGGCGGCGGCCATGTAGAAATCGTGGGGCGTCGCGACTTCTGGAAAGCGTCCCTGAAGATAAAACAGATTGTCGATGAAGGCCTGCTTCAGCGCCGCTTGCGACAGTCCGGTACGGGTGTGTTCATGCCCGCTCAACAGATCGGATTGGACGACGGTGTTCATGGCGACTCCCCAATCGAAAGGATTTCGGTGACATTCGAGTACGTCGGATCAATAGCACTTCGGCACCATGACCTCGTCGGGGAGGACAGAGCGCTCGTAGTCCGGGTTAAAGATGCGGTCGGGCAGGCTGACCGGCTCGTGCGGCACCTCTTCGTAGGGGAGTTGCTCCAGTAGGTGATGGATGCAGTTCAGACGCGCGCGCTTCTTGTCGTTGGCCTCGACCACGAACCAGGGCGCCTCGGAGATGTTGGTGCGGGCGAAGGTCTCCTCCTTCGCCTTGGTATAGTCTTCCCAGCGCACGCGGGACTGGAGGTCCATGGGACTCAGCTTCCATTGCTTGAGCGGGTCGTGGATGCGGATGAGGAAGCGCAGTTGCTGCTCCTCGTCGGTGATGGAGAACCAGTATTTGATCAACCGGATGCCGGAGCGCACCAGCATCCGCTCGAACTCGGGCACGTCCTGGAAGAACTGCTCGACCTGGTCCGGCGAGGCGAAGCCCATCACCCGTTCGACACCCGAGCGGTTGTACCAGGAACGATCGAAGAGCACGATCTCGCCGCCGGAAGGCAGATGCGGAACGTAGCGCTGGAAGTACCACTGCGTGCGCTCGCGGTCACTCGGCTTGGTCAGCGCGACCACGCGGCACACACGCGGGTTGAGCCGTTGCGTGATGCGTTTGATCACGCCGCCCTTGCCGGCCGCGTCACGGCCCTCGAAGATCACGGCCACCTTCTCGCCGGAGTGTTCGACCCAGTCCTGTAACTTGATCAGCTCTGCCTGCAAAGTCAGCAAGGACTTGAAATAGGTGACGCGGTCGAGCGTCTCGGGATGCTTGCGCTTATAGATCTTGCGCAGTTCCATGGACAGCGCTGGCTCGGAGAGTTCCAGCTCGAAATCCTCGTCGAGCGAATCCTCAAGCTCGGCCCTGATCCAGTCCATGCCGTCGAATTGCGTGTCGTCGATGCTCATCGCGTCGTTCCAGTCTCTATGGGGTCGATGAATAGCCCGTCAGGGACGACGCCATCGCGGAGATCACGACAGCGCGCGCTCGGGCACGGATGCCAGTCTAGGGGGCGGTTGTGTCGATTGGATGGCCGTTCCGTGACATCGCCGTCACGCAGACCGTCATGGACGCGGTTGCAACGCGGTTGAGCGGATTCACCAAACCACCTTGGTTCCTTCATTTCCGCGTCACAGTTGCATCTTATCCTCTTGTGCAATGCAGCAATGCGCGCTCCAGGTCCGACTGGCCGCGCGTTTTCGTCATCCTTCACAAGGGGCGTTCCATGGCCGAGTTCCTCGAAAACCGCATCTACGATGAGATCCAGATCGGTCAGATGGCGGGGTTGCAGCGCACGCTGACGCGCGACGACGTGGCCCTGTTCAGCAAGGTATCGGGCGATTTGAATCCCATCCACATCGATGAAGAGTACGCTCGCTCGCAAGGGGCGAAGGGCGTCGTCGGGCACAGCCTCTGGGCGACCAGTCTCGTCTCCAGTCTGCTTGCCAATGTGCTGCCGGGACCGGGGACGGTCTATCGCAGCCAGGAGGCGACCTTCCATCGTCAGGTCGCGCTGGGCGACACCCTCAAGGCGCGGATCACCGTGCTGGAGAAACGCCCGGAACAGCAGGTTCTCTTCGCCTGTCTGGTGCTCAATCAGCACGACCAGGAGGTGATGACCGGCCAGGCGCTGGTGGTCGCGCCGACTGAGCGGCTGCGCATCGAGGCGGTCGACGTGGGCGACGTCACGGTACGCCGGCACGACAGTTTTAGTGTGCTGCTGGAGCAGGCGTCACGCCTGGAGCCGGTGCCGACGGCAGTGGTGCATCCGGTCGACCGGGTCTCGTTGGAGGGGGCCATCGAGGCGGCGCAGAGCGGCTTCATACGGCCGATTCTGGTGGGACCGGAGGCGCGCATCCGGACGGTCGCGGAGGAATTCGCCATTGATCTCGGCGGCGTCGAGATCCTCGACGTGGAGCACAGCCATGCCGCCGCCGCGCGGTCGGTCGCGCTGATCCGCGAGGGCGCCGCCGAGATCCTCATGAAGGGCAGCCTGCATACCGACGAGGTGCTGAGCGCCGTGCTCGACAAGGTCAACGGCATCCGCACCGCGCGACGCATCAGCCATATCTTCGTGATGGACGTGCCGACCTATCCCAAGCTGCTGCTGATCTCGGACGCGGCGGTCAACATCGCGCCGGATCTGGAAGCCAAGGTCGACATCTGTCAGAACGCCATCGACCTGGCCCGCACCGTCGGCGTGGACTGCCCCAAGGTCGCCATCCTCTCGGCGGTCGAGACCGTGCGTCCCAAGATCCAGTCGACCCTGGACGCCGCCGCGCTCTGCAAGATGGCCGATCGCGGCCAGATCACTGGCGGCATTCTTGATGGTCCGCTGGCCATGGACAACGCCATCAACCTGGAGGCGGCGCGGATCAAGAAGATCGCCTCCGAGGTCGCGGGCGTCGCCGATGTGCTGATCGCGCCGGATCTCGAAGCCGGCAACATCCTCTCCAAACAGCTCATCTATCTCGCCAACGCCGAGGCCGCCGGGATCGTGCTCGGGGCGCGGGTGCCCATCATCCTCACCTCGCGCGCCGACAGCGTGCGCACGCGCCATGCCTCGGCCGCGACGGCGGTTCTCCACGCCCACGCGGTGCGCCAGGGGCTGCACAAGAAGAGCCTTTAGGAGACCGTCATGAGCGAGCTGATCCTCACCCTCAACGCCGGCTCCTCCAGCATCAAGTTCGCGGTCTATAATGTGGACGGCGAGTCGCTGGTCCAGACCCACAAGGGTCAGGTCGAGGGCATCGGCAGCGCGCCGCACTTCATCGCCCGCTCGGTCGGCGGGCAGCTCCTGGCCGAGAGCTACTGGGAGCCGGCGTCCATCGGGCAGGGCCACGCCCGCGCCTTCAAACAGATCTGGAGCTGGCTGGACGCCATCGCCGCGGGCGGGAGCCTCATGGCGATCGGTCATCGCGTCGCCCATGGCGGGGAAACCTACGCGCATCCAGCACTGATCGACGCGACCGTCATTACCGAACTGACCCGTCTCATCCCGCTGGTGCCGCTGCATCAGCCAAGCAATCTGGCCTCGATCCGCGCCATCGCGGCGGATCATCCCGCGCTGCCCCAGGTCGCCTGCTTCGATACCAGCTTTCATCGCGGGCGCGCCAGGGTCACCGAGCAACTGGCCCTGCCGCGCACGCTGCTGGACCGGGGCGTCAAGCGTTACGGCTTCCACGGGCTCTCCTACGAATTCATCGCGCAACGGCTCCGGGAGATCGCCCCCGAGATCGCTGCCGGGCGGGTGGTGGTCGCCCATCTCGGCAGCGGTTGCAGTATGACCGCGCTGCGTGACGGACACTCGGTCGATACCAGCATGGGTTTCTCCGCGCTCGACGGGGTTCCGATGGGGACACGGCCCGGCGCGCTGGACGCGGGCGTGCTGCTCTATCTGCTGCGCGAGGACCGGATGACGGTCGCGGACCTGGAGGATTTGCTCTACAAGCGCTCCGGGCTGCTTGGCCTCTCGGGCGTCAGTAATGACCTGCGCGCTTTGCATGCGAGCGACGATCACGCAGCGGTCGAGGCGATCGACTTCTTCGTCTATCGTGTCGGCCAGATGCTCGGCGCGCTCTGCGCCTCGCTCGGCGGAATCGACGCATTGGTCTTCACCGCTGGGGTCGGAGAGAACGACACCGAGATCCGTGCTCGGATCTGCCGTGACGCCGCCTGGCTCGGTATCGAGATCGACGAGGCCGCGAACCTCGCGCGCCAGCCGCGCATCAGCCCTGAGCATCAATCCCCATCGGTCTGGGTCATCCCGACCGACGAGGAGGCGATGATCGCCAGACATACGCTGCGGATCGTTCGTGGCCGCTGACCCCAACACAGACAACGAGACACGCGCCATGCTTGATGCGAGCTATTTCAGCCTCGAAGGCAAGAAGGGACTGGTGATCGGGATCGCCAACGAGCAGTCGATCGCCTATGGCTGTGCCAGGGCGTTCCGCACCCTGGGGGCGGAGCTGGCGATCACCTACCTGAACGAGAAGGCGCGCGCCTTCGTGGAGCCGGCCGCACAAGCGGTCGACGCCAAGCTCTTCCTGCCCTGCGATGTCATGGCGCCGGGCGAATTGGAAGCCGTCTTCGAGGCGGTGCGCGAGCAATGGGGTCGGCTCGACTTCGTCGTCCACTCCATCGCCTTCGCCCCGCGCGAGGATCTGCAGGGGCGACTGGTTGACTCCTCGGCCGATGGCTTCGGCCTGGCGGTGAACGTATCGGCGCATTCCTTCCTGCGCATGGCGCGGCTCGCCGAACCCCTGATGACGGAGGGCGGCTCGCTCTTCGCCATGACCTTCCATGGATCGGAAAAGGTGCTGCCGACCTACAACCTCATGGGGCCGGTCAAGGCCGCGCTCGAATCCGCCGTGCGCTACACCGCCGCCGAGCTAGGTTCCAAGAACATCCGCGCCTTCGCCATCTCGCCAGGCCCGCTGCACACCCGCGCCGCCTCCGGGCTGAAGGACTTCGATGTCCTGGTCGACATGGCCCGCGAGCGCTCGCCGCTGGGCCGGTTGGCCGAGATCGACGACGTGGGCGCGGTCGCGGCCATGCTCGCGACCCGCACCGGGGCCATGCTGACCGGCCAGACCATCTACGTGGACGGCGGTTTCCACATCACGGGCTGAGGATCGGTCACGCCGTAACTTTGCGTTCGAATTTCAACATTCACCGACTGGATGACGCCCATGTTCAGCTTTCCCGATGTTTCGCAGCGCCCCGATTTCGCGGAGACCTTCGGCGATTTCAGCCGATCCATGAGTCAAACCGGCGATGCCTATTCGAACTACGCCAAGGATTTGGGCACCATCGCCAAGGCCCATGGCGAACGGGCGAACAGCACCGCTCAGGCCAACCTGAAGCACAACCAGGAAGCCTGGCAAAAGGTCGCCTCGGCCCTGGCGTCCCCGACGCTGCCACAGCAGTGGGTCGAGTATCTGACCGATGCATCCCAGCGCTCCGTGCTCTACGCCGATGCCATGCGCCAGCGCGGAAATTACTTCATCGAGCATGAGGAAGGCTCGAACAAAACGGTCCTGAGCTGGGATCACGAGACCGTTGTCGATGGCACCAAACTGGCCCGCCCAGTCAATTACTCGCTGGTGCGGATCGTCCCGCCGGAGGGCGTCACGGTCCGCGAGGACGGTCGTCCCTACATCATCATCGACCCGCGCGCCGGTCACGGCTCTGGGATCGGCGGCTTCAAGCACGAGAGCGAGGTCGGCGCGGCGATTCATCAGGGCCACCCGGTCTATTTCGTGACCTTCACCCGGTTGCCCCAGCCGGACCAGACCCTGGCCGATGTGACCGCCACCGAGGCCGATTTTGTGCGCGAGGTACGTCGCCGTCATCCGAATTCGCCCAAGCCCATCATCATCGGCAACTGCCAGGGCGGCTGGGCCGCCATGCTGCTGGCCGCCACCAACCCGGATATCACCGGCCCCATCGTCGCCAACGGCGCGCCGCTCTCCTACTGGGCAGGGCAGAAGGGTAACAACCCCATGCGGTATATGGGTGGCCTGGTCGGCGGGGCGATGAGCGTCAAGCTCCTGAGCGACCTGGGCAACGGACAGTTCGACGGTTCCAATCTGGTCTCAAACTTCGAGCGTCTGAGCCCGAGCAACACCTGGTGGAGCAAGTACTACGACCTCTGGCGCGAGATCGATACCGAGGTTCCGCGCTTCGTCGGTTTCGAGCGCTGGTGGAGCAGCTTCTACTACATGACCGAGCAGGAGATCCGCTGGATCGTCGAGAATCTCTTCGTCGGCAACCGGCTGGCGCGCGGTCAGGCCAACCTGGACGAACGCACCCACGTCGACCTGCGCAATATCAACTCGCCGATCATCATCTTCGCCTCCCACGGGGACAACATTACCCCGCCGCAGCAGGCATTGGGCTGGATCGCCGATCATTACAAGGATGTCGAGGAGATCAAGGCGCGCGGTCAGCGCATCCTCTACACCCTGCATGACAAGGTCGGACATCTGGGGATCTTCGTCTCATCCTCGATCGCCAAGAAGGAGCATCAGGAGATCGTCTCCACCCTCAAGGCCATCGAGGCGCTGTCTCCCGGACTTTATGAAATGGTCATCACGGGCGCGACCGGCGAGGGCGTCGATAAGCGTTTCCACGTCGCCTTCAAGGAACGCACCATTCCCGAGGTGACGGAAGCTTGCGGCGGCGATGACTCGGATAGACCCTTCGCCGCCGTGGCGCGCTTCTCCGAACTATCCACCGAGATCTACGACCTGACCTTGGGTCCCTGGGTGCGGGCGATGAGCAACCAGACGACGGCGGAGCTGCTAGCGGCCACCAACTCCATGCGCCTTCAGCGCGCCCTGCAGAGCGACCGCAATCCCATGATGCTGCCGCTGGAGACGATGGCCGAACAGGTGCGGCAGAACCGCCAGCCGGCCGATGCGGACAACCCCTTCCGTCAGTTGGAGCAGTTCGGGGCGAATCTGGTCACGCAGTGGTGGGACGGCGTGCGCGATCTGCAGAACGCCATGATCGAGACCAGCTTCCATCTGCTCTGGGCCGCGCCGCCGGTCGAGGCGCTGGGCGAGCGGATGTCGCGACGCATCAGCGACGCCCCGCAGGAGGATCTGCGCTCGCTGGTCCAGGTCCAGGATGCCCTGGATCGCATCGACCAGGGTGGCTTCGCCGAGGGTGTCGTGCGCATGCTGATTCTGCTGGCCCACTCCCGCAAGGAGGTCCGCCGGTCGCGTCTGGAACGGTCCAACCGGATGCTCATGTCCACCGAGCCCTTCGCCAGCATGAATCCCAAGCACCGGACACGGCTGATCCACCGCGAGTCACTGATCGTGGGCTTCGAGCCGGAGGCCGCCATCGCCGCGCTGCCGCGCTTGCTGCAAGACCCGGGCGAGCGACTCCGGGCGCTCGATCTCTGTCTGGGGATCGCCGGCCCGCGCGAGGAGATGAGCGCCGAGACCCACGCCATGATGGCGCGTCTGACGCAGGTACTGAGCGAAAAACCAAGCTCGGACCTGAGCGAGACCGACAGCGTCCTTAAGGTCGCTTGAGCAAAAGGGGAAGAGCCACGCGGGCCGGATGACCTACCCGGCCCGCGCAATATCATTAGACTGCCAACTGAAAACTGTCCACTTCCCCAGAATGCACCCCCTCCCGCCCAATCTCCCCGCCCCCCTGAGCGCCTTCCTGACCGAGGTGCGTGAGATCAAGCGGCTGCGGGTCGCGGCCGGCTATCGCCACACCCCGACCAATGCCCGCGAGGCATTGGAATTCATGACGCGGCGTCACCTGATCCAGATCCCACCCATCGCCCTGATCCGCGACGAGATCATCCCCGGTGCGGATTACGACGTGCCGGTGCGGCTCTACCATCCAGCGCCGGACGAGCCCCTGCCGGTCGCCCTGTTCGTTCACGGCGGCGGACACGTCTCCGGAAGCGTCAGCCTTTATGACCCTATTGCCCGCAAGCTGGCCGCAGCCAGCCGTCGACTGATCGTTTCGATCGACTACCGGCTGGCCCCCGAGTGCCCTTATCCGAACGCACTCAAGGATCTGATCGCCTGCGTGAAAGGCGTCTTCCCCCTGCTGGACTCGCTGCGAGACCGCCTGTCGTTCACGCCCCGCCTGGCCCTGGTCGGCGACAGCGGCGGCGGCGCACTCTGCGCCAGCGCGGCGCACCTGACCCAGTTCGAGCCCGGCGTTGCCATCGAGCGCCAGGCGCTCATCTATCCGAGCCTGGACTACACGCTCTCCAAGCCCTCGGTCACCGAGAACGGCGAGGGTCTGCTGTTGGAGCGCCAGCGCATCCTCTGGTACTTCGACAGCTACTTCCAGCGGGCGGAGAACCGCCGCGAGGTCTCGCCGCTCTTCATGCCCCTCACGCCCGATTACCCGCCAACCCTGGTTGCGACGGCGGAATTCTGTCCGCTAAGGGACGAGGGGATCGCCTACGTCGAACGTCTGCGGGAGTACCGGATTAAGGTCGAGCACATCCACTACCCTGGGCTGGTGCACGCCTTCCTCAACCTGGAAGACCTGGTTCCGGACACCTGCGCCGAACTCTATCGGCGCGTCGGCGACTTTCTGGCCGGACCGACCACGAGGGACGATGACGCAAAATCCGTCCGGTCATGAGCGCCTGATTCAGTCGATCTGTTCCATCCTCCAGGCGAGGCGGGCGTCCTGACGCGCCGCGATTTCGCCACCGGAGACGGATTCACGAGGGTGTACCGAGTTGGTCACGGCCTCACGACATCGATGGCCGGACCTTTCTCGTCGAACTGCCGCTGCGCGCCGGCTCGACGCGCCGCTCCTGGAGGCGCAGAGCGGGGACTTCCTGCTCCTGCGGTGGCGCGATTCGGCCATGCTGCGCCGCGTCCGCCGGTTCCAGGGTCTTGGAGAAGATGGCGATGAGGAACCCCGCGAGGGTCGATAGACCAATGACGTTGCCGCCCTTGAGGTAAGCCTCGGGAAGCATGGTCTCGGCGATCATGGTCAGCATGGCGCCAGCGGCGAGCCCCTCCACGAAGGCGAAGAGATGGGGATCGGCCCCGGCGAAGAAGACGCTGCCGGCGGCGGCGCCGATACCGGTGATGAGCATCAGCCCACTCCACATACCGAGAATGCGACCGAAATCCATCCCCTGCTGTCGCATCCCGACGGAGCTGGAGAGCGCTTCAGGGTAGTTGGAGAGAAAGAGACCGACGATCAGCGAGACGCTGATCGCGGCGTGCAACATACTGGAGCCGATGACTAGCGATTCCGGGATGCCGTCCAGGGTGATACCGAGAAAAATAGCCAGGGGGGCGCCGCCGTGCTGGGCGTGACTCAGGCTCAGCGAGGCAACCGCGGGCATCGGCTGACGCAGTTCCAGGGCGTGGCGAGCGGCTTGTCGCCAGCGTGTCGCGCGCTCGGCGGAGAGTCGCACCCGCTCGGTTAAATACCGCTCGGCCTCGCCCTCGGCAAGGAAGGCGCGGATCGCCTCGATCAGACCTGGCAGGCGGCGCAGGATCTCGTCCAGGTCGCGACGGCGCAGTTCCCAGACGATCGTCTCCTCGGTGGTGACCGCGGTCTTGGTGTGCGACGCGCCGGTGAGGAAGGAGAACCCGCCCAGGGCGTCGCCCGGTCCCAGTGGCTCCGAGCCGAGATGGGCGTGCGCGGGGTCGACCAGGCTCACCTGCCCCTGCTCAATGATGAAGAACCGGGACGCGGGCTGACCCTGCGCGAAGAGATGCTCGCCCTTGGCGTGTACTTTGCGAAGCAGGTGATCGGCGATCAGGTCCAGCTCCGCGTCCGGGAGACGCTGGAACAGGGGAAAGCGGCGCAGATCCCGCAATTCCGAGCGCACCGTCGCGACCCGATGGCTGGCGGGGCCTGGCTTGGGGATGCTCCCATTGCGCAGCAGCGACTGGGCGGCCTGATCCAACCAGGACTCGGCCGCCGCGCGCGTCATGCCCTGGCGCTGAACCAGATAGTCCAGGGTCGCGGGCTCGCGCAGCCGCCGGTGCACGGCCTGCACATAGGCGTTGGACGCGCGTTGCAGACCATCCAGACTCTCCCTTGGGATCACCCAGACACTGGCGTCGCTGGTGGCGACGGCGGTGTCGCTGGTGGGAGCGCCGGTGAGGGTCGAGTACCAGCCGAAGATTTCGTTCGGCCCCAGCCGGGCGAGCAGGCGCGAGCGATCGGCGGCGTCGTAGATCTCGACCGTCCCGGACACCAGGATGTAGGCCGCGTCCGCCGGATCAGCGGCCTCGAAGATGACGCTGCCGCGCGGGTAATCCTGGGACCGAGCGGAGGCGGCCAGAACCTTGCAATCGGCGTCTTCGAGCGCCTGGAAAAGCTCGGTCCGCGTGACCTGGCCCATGACGCGCTTGAGCTGGCGGTGCTCCTGACGGCGCAGGTGATAGAAGGTGGTGGAGGTCTTGCGCACGAAACCGCCGAAGTCGTTCACCAGCAAATTCAGGGCAACGAAGAGCAACCCGCCGCACACGGCCCCGATAGCGAGGGTATTGAAGTGCCCGCGCTCAAGCGCCGCGCCGACCAGATCGATCGTGAGCGCCGCGAGCAGCGCCCCGCCGCCGAAGGCCATGAGCACGGCCGTGGCACGGTCTCCCGGAGTCCAGAAACGCGCCGTCAAGGCCCCCAACGGAAGTGAAACGGCGCTCAGGATGCCCATCCAGAAGGCGCTCCAGATCAGTGACTCGGTCATGTGCCATGGCTCCCCGCGCGGACGTTGAGCGGGATTCTAAACCCTGGATAAGACGAAACCGAGACGCTGCCAGATCCTTGTCGTTCGTCAATCCCCGAATCGCAGTCGAGCGATCCTACTCGACCGGCGTTGGGTATAACCTCAAGCGCTTCCTCGCCACCCCTGATCCTGGTCGCCGACAACAACGAGAGTGAATCGCTTGCATTGCAAGCGATGGCGAATCGAAGCGTCACGGCAATAAAGCGAAGTCTCCGACTTGCGTTACAGGACGATGACGACGGATGCGGCTGGTTCGGCGCGCATGTTTTCCGCTAATCAAAGACAACATCCTCATAGAGATCGGCGAGCGTCAGCGTCGGGCGCAGGGGGGGACAGTCGAGATCGATCATTCCCTCCACGTCATAGGCACGATATCGCCAGCCGCCATCCGCATCCCGCGCGTAATGCTCGACACTGCGTCGATCCTGAGCGACCAGCAGATAATGACGCAGCGACGGCAGCGCGCGATAGGCGATGAGTTTCTCGCGCCTGTCGGTCAGCTCGGTCGACGGCGATAACACCTCGGCGATCAGGCAGGGTGCCTGCTTGTAGAACGGATCGGCATCGTCGGGAGCGCAGGAGAGCAGCACGTCGGGATAATAAAACGACTCGTGAGCGGCAACCCGCGCCTTCATATCGCTGATGAAGACGCCGCAGGGCGTCCCTCGCGTCGCAGCACGCAGATGGAAAAACAGATTGCCGGCGATGCGGTTATGCGCCTCGCTCGCGCCGGCCATCGCGAATACCTGACCGGCGATGTATTCATGACGGATATCGCTCCGCTGTTCGCCGTCCAGATATTCTTCGACCGAAATCGGCAGATTGGTGACGGTTGCGGGCATGATTAGGAATCCTCTGTAACGACAACAGTTTCGCGGTTTCGATTCAGGATAAGCCGTGGCTCGCTTAACCTCGCACCTCGCCATCGCCGAGCACGACGAACTTCACCGAAGTCAGACCCTCCAGCCCCACCGGGCCGCGGGCATGGAACTTGTCGGTACTGATGCCGATCTCGGCGCCCAGTCCATACTCGAAACCGTCGGCAAACCGGGTCGAGGCATTGACCATGACCGAACTGGAATCGACCTCGCGCAAAAACCGGCGGGCGCGACTGTAGTCCTCGGTGACGATGGCATCCGTGTGCGCCGACCCGTGACGGGCGATGTGATCCATGGCCGCATCGAGTCCATCCACGATCCGAATCGCGAGGATGGGCGCCAGATACTCGGTGTCCCAGTCGGTCTCGGTGGCCGATACCGCATCGGGCAGGATCTCGCGGGTGCGCGGACAGCCGCGCAGTTCGACCCCCTTCTCGCGATAGGCGGCCGCCAGACCGGGCAGGATTTTCGTTGCTGCGGGCGCGTCCACCAGCAGGGTTTCCATGGTGTTACAGGTACCGTACCGCTGGGTTTTGGCGTTCATCGCGACCTTGAAAGCCTTGTCCGGATCGGCGTGTTCGTCGATATAGACATGACAGATCCCGTCCAGATGCTTGATGACCGGCACCCGCGCCTCACGGCTGATGCGCTCGATGAGCCCCTTGCCGCCGCGCGGAATGATGACATCGATCGATTCGGGCATGGCGATCATGGCGCCCACGGCGGCGCGATCGGTCGTCGCCACCACCAGTACGCCATCCACCGGCAGCCCGGCCTGCGCCAGACCCTGCTGGATACACAGCGCAATCGCCTGATTGGAGGCGAACGCCTCCGAACCGCCGCGCAGCAGCGTGGCATTGCCCGACTTCAGACAGAGCGCGGCGGCATCGGCCGTCACATTGGGCCTTGACTCGTAGATGATGCCCACCACGCCCAGCGGCACCCGCATCCGCCCGACCTGAATTCCCGAGGGTCGATAGTTGAGATCGGTGATGGCGCCGATGGGATCGGGCAACGCGGCAACCTGCCGCACCCCTTCGATCATGGCGTCGATGCGCCCCGGCGTGAGTTCGAGCCGATCCAGCAGCGCGGCGTCCAGACCCTTGGCCGCGCCGGACTCCAGATCGCTCCGATTCGCGACCGCGAGCGCGGCGCGCTCCTGATTCAGCCGCTCGGCGATGGCGAGGAGCGCGGCGTTCTTCTGGCCTGTGCTGGCGCGCGCCAGGGCACGCGAGGCGGCTCGGGCGCGTTGACCAAGATCCGTCATGTAGGCGGCGATGTCGGTGATGGGTGTGTCGGTCATTTCAAAAACCTTGGTTCGATCGGTGGTTAAGGTGATTGCCTGAAAACTATCGACGCACAGAGAGGCTATTCCTATTCATGGACAGGATTTCGTAAGATTCTTCACGATCCGCTGTTGACTGGCACCCGGAAGCCTCCCGCGCTCAAGGCATCCGCGATCATCGCCAGGCGCTGCCATGAATCGTCCGACGCCAGACCCTTGATCGAGAGATCGGTCAGAAGACATTGCTGTAACAACCGTTGCAACAGCACGGGCGAAAGCCGCCGCAGCGTGCGCGCGATGGTCTCCTGACGCGGACGGGGTACGCGATGCGCGGCGAACGCAGGCTCTGGCGAGATGCGCCGCGCAATCGCTCCGGCGACTTCCGTCAGCATCCGCAGTTCGCGGGCGAGCACCCAGAGCACCAGCGCGTCGGCGGTCCCTTCGCCGCGCAGCACCGACAGAACGCGCTGCACCCGCGCCCGGTCGCCGGCCAGCGCCGCGTCGGTTAGAGCGAAGAGGTCGAAACGGGCACTGTCGGCCAGATTGCCAAGCAGATCGTCCAGGGTGAGTGGGCCGGGTTCGTGCAGCAGACGCAGCTTTTCGATCTCCTGCACCGCCGCCAGCAGATTGCCCTCGGCCCGTTCGGTCAGCAGCGCGGCGACGCCCGGTCCGGCCTGGAATCCCGCGGCCTGAAGGCGCTGCCCGAGCCAGGGCTCCAGTTCCTTTTCCTTCATCGGCCAGACCTGCACCAGAACGCCAATGGACTCGACCGTTTTGGCCCACTGGGTCTGAAGATCCTTGCGCTCCAGACCGGGCGCGAGGATCAGTAACAGGTTATCGGGACAGGGACGCGCGCAATAGGCGCGGACCGCCGCGCCGCCGTCCTTACCCAGCTTGCCGCTGCCGACGCGCAGTTCGATCAGCTTGCGGGCCGAGAACAACGACATGGCATCGGCCGATGCCGCCAGGAGATTCCAGTCGAAGTTGGCGTCCGCGTCCAGAATTTCGCGCTCGTCGAACCCCTTGCGCCGCGCCTGCTCGCGAATCAGACGCGCGGCCTCGCCGAGCTGATAGGGCTCGTCGCCGCAGAGCAGATAAACGGGCGCAAGCGCGCGATCGAGGTGGTTTGGGATCTGATTGAAGCGCAGTTGCATCGCGATCGAGAGTTGCCTGAAAGATCGTCACCAAAGCGGCCAAACGCGAGAATCTACCGGAGCTTAGATCGGGATGCCAGCGCCGGAGCGAGCAAACAGCAATCAGCCATGGCCGATATGGTCGATCCGGCGCTGTATCGTCAGCGGGCAGCCTCGGCATCCGATGCAACCAGGGTGTGGTCGAGGATAAGGTCTAAACCGCGTCTCCACTGAGGCCGAACAAACCCTCGAAACCAGACACAAAATGATAATTACGCATTTCGCTCTGGACGCGGTTAAATCAGAACCGCCCGCAGACGCATCAGAATACGATCCGCGGCATCGGTGGCGAAATCCTGATAGATGAGTTCTTCTTCGAGTTGTTTGCCCAACACCTCGACATCCGGATTATCGAAGTTTCGGACCAGATCCAGGGTCTGCGGCGGAACTTGTTGCGCGCCATCCGGCGCGACCGCATCGAAGCGCACCAGATAATGTAGCTCGAAGGCGAGCGTCTTGCCGTTCGCGTCCACCGCCGCGACCCGCGAGGAACGATTCTCGGACAGGATGCGCAGAATCAGCCTGGCCTCGGCGGGGTTCGCGGTCAGGCGCACGTCGCTGCCCGACAACAGATCCTCGATCGCGCGTCGCACCGGCGAACCGGGCGCGGACTGGAGATAGAGCGGATTCAGCGTCGGCGGAATCTCGATACTGCCGCGCAGATGAAAACCGCAGCCGGCCAAGATCGGAAAGACAATCAGCAGAATCAGCAGCCGAAGGTTCCGCGATCCCGTCAAAACGCAAAAGTCACCCACGAAACGCTCAAGCATCTCCACCCTGCCTATCCAAAATCATCATGTTTTTGTGAAACAAAAACATTAGGCCACGATGTTGACGAGCTTGTTCGGCACCAGAATCACCTTGCGCACGGCCTTGTCGCCAATGAATTTAAGCACCTGCCCGTTGGCCAGGGCCGCCGCCTGGATCGTCTCCCGGTCCGCGTCGGCGGGCACCTTGACGCTGGCGCGCACCTTGCCGTTGACCTGCACCACGTACTCGATGCTGTCCTGCCGGAGCGCGTCGTCATCCACCGTCGGCCAGGGAGCGGAGAGGATATCCTCGCCGAAGCCGAGTTCGCGCCACAGATGGTGCGTGACATGAGGCGAGATCGGCGCCAGCAGACGCAGCACGATGCCCACCCCTTCGCGCACGATGGCCGCGCGCGCGGCGGACGGCTCCAGTCGATAGAGCGTATTGACCATGGTCATGCAGGCCGAGACCACGGTGTTGAACTGCTGTCGCTCATAGTCGAACAGCGCCTTGTTCAGGGTCGCGTGAAGCTCGCGACGCGCGTCGCGGTTGGCGTCATCCAGCTCGCCCGCGAGCGTGGCATCGGACTGGATCGACTCCGACTCGCCCACGGCCAGCGCCCACAGCCGCTTGATGAAGCGGAACGCACCCTCGACCCCCTCGTCGTTCCATTCCAGCGATTGATCCGGCGGCGAGGTGAACATGGTGTAGAGCCGCACCGTGTCGGCGCCATACCGCTCGGTCAGCGATTGCGGATCGACGCCATTGTTCTTGGACTTGGACATCTTCTCGATGCCGCCGAAGGTCACCGGCTGGCCGTCGGACTTGAGGACCGCGCCGACCAGTTTGCCTTTCTCGTCACGCTCGCTCTCGATGTCGCTCGGATTGAACCACTGCTTGCGCCCTTCGCCATCCTCCCGAAACCAGGTCTCGGCGACCACCATGCCCTGGGTCAGCAGATTCTTGAACGGCTCGTCGCAGTCGACCAGCCCCTCGTCGCGCATCAGCTTGTGGAAAAAGCGGGCATAGAGCAGATGCAGCACGGCATGCTCGATCCCGCCGACATACTGATCGACCGGCAGCCAGTAGTTGGCGCGCGCGTCGAGCATGGCGGTGTCGCAACCCGCCGAACAGTAGCGGGCGTAGTACCAGCTCGACTCGAAGAAGGTATCGAAGGTGTCGGTTTCCCTGACCTCCCCGTTCGGGAGTTCGGAGAATGACGGCATCTTTTTCAGGGGCGAGCCGGAGCCGTCGACAATCACGTCCTCGGGCAGACGGACCGGAAGGTCGGTTTCGGGACGGGTTCCGCCATCGGCGGTCCGCACCACCGGAATCGGGCAGCCCCAGTACCGCTGACGCGAGACGCCCCAGTCGCGCAGCCGGAAGTTGACCGTTTTCTGTCCCCTGCCCCGCTCCGACAGCCAGTCGGCGATGGCCTCGAACGCCTGAGCCGAGGTCAAACCGTCGAAAGGGCCGGAATTGAAGAGCACGCCCTTGTCGGTATAGGCGGCCTGCTCGATGCCGCACGGGCTGTCGTCGGCGGAACGGATGACGGGCTTTTTGGGAATGCCATAGCGTTCGGCGAACTCCCAATCGCGCTGATCGTGCGCCGGCACCGCCATCACCGCGCCGGTGCCATAGCCCATCAACACGAAATTGGCGGCGAAGATCGGCACCGGCTCGCCGGTGATCGGGTGGATGGCGTCGATGCCAAGCCGCTGGCCCTTCTTCTCCATGGTCTCGATCTCGGCCTCCGAGGTACCGCCCTGACGGCAGTCCTCGATGAAGGCGGCGATCTCGGGATTATCCAAAGCGGCGCGATGCGCCAGCGGGTGTTCGGCGGCGACGGCGACATAGGTGACGCCCATGACCGTATCGGGACGGGTGGTGTAGATCCCGAGCGTCTCGTCGCTGCCCGCGATCCCGAAATCCATGTGAACGCCCTCGGAGCGCCCGATCCAGTTGCGCTGCATGATCCGCACGCGCTCGGGCCAGCCATCCAGTCCGTCGAGCGCATCCAGCAGCTCCTGCGCGTAATCGGTGATGCGCACCAGCCACTGTTCGATTTCGCGCTTCTCGACCGGCGCGCCCGAGCGCCAGCCCCGCCCGTCGATCACCTGCTCGTTGGCCAGCACGGTCTGATCGATGGGATCCCAGTTGACCGTGGTCTTGGCGCGATAGGCCAGCCCTTTTTCCATCAGTCGGGTGAAGAGCCACTGCTCCCAGCGATAATAGTCCGGATCGCAGGTCGCCAGTTCGCGCGCCCAGTCGTAGCCGAAGCCCAGGGATTTGAGCTGGTCCTTCATGTAGGCGATGTTCGAGCGGGTCCATTGCGACGGCGGAATGCCGTGCTGGATGGCCGCGTTCTCGGCCGGCAGGCCGAAGGCGTCCCACCCCATCGGCTGAAGGACGTTTTTACCCTGCATCCGCTGATAGCGGGCGATCACGTCGCCGATGGTGTAGTTGCGCACATGCCCCATGTGCAGCCGCCCGGATGGGTAGGGGAACATGGACAGGCAATAGAACTTCTCGCGGGACGGATCCTCGACGGCCTTGAAGGACTGGTGCCCTTCCCAATACTGCTGGGCTGCCGTCTCGACGGCGCGTGGATCGTAGTCGGTCTGCATGGAATGGTGTCTTGCTATCGGCGGTTGGAAGGGAATTCGATCTTTCGCAAGGATACCGCAGAGGCTTTTGCTATCCTAATCCCTGAAAGGTGAACGTCCACTCACGCGGGAATTTCGTCCATGACCGAAGAACACAAACACGACACCACCGACAAACTGGTGCATGCCTACGAGCAGATGCTCAAACAAACGCACGAGACGATCGAAAAGGCGCAGCAGGAATCCGTGCCCAAATTCCGCGAGATACTCGACAAGGCGCGCGATAACATGGTCGAACTCGGCGAGCTGACGCGCGAGGAGGCGGAAAAGGTCTCCGACTACATCAAGCGCGATATCGAGGACGCCGCCAATTACATCGCCGAGACCGGCCAGGAGATGCGCGACTGGTGGCGTTTCGACCTGGAACTGATCGAACGGCGAATGATGGACATGTTCACCCAGGTCGCCGACCAGACCAGTCTGCAACTCGCCCAATGGGCCGAGAACGCGCGCCGGATGAGCCTGTATCAGGCCGGCGAGGTCACGGGACCGGGGACGCTCATCTGCGACCGCTGCGGCGCCGAGACCCATTTCGTCAAGGCCGGACGGATCCCGATCTGCGCCGAATGCGGCGGAACCAGTTTCCGGCGGCGCAACGAGGAAACGGACAGCAAGGGTTGAGTCCAGCGCGCAAAATCCCGCAGGGCGACTGAATACCCCTGGGATTGCCGAGTCGCACTCGGCGTGACGTTCGCCGTCTTCCGAAGCCTTGCGTGGCGACCCTGAAGCCGTGCATGGCAACCCCGAAGCCGTCCTGAAGCCGTGCATGGCGAACCCCGAAGCCATCCTGAAACCGTGCGTGTCGCCCCCAAAGCCGTCCTGAAGCCGTTCGTGGTGAGGCACTCGAACCACGAATGGCTTCACGCTCCAAGTCCGATATTTCGCAGAATGCGTCCGGATTTTTCGCTTCATCGGCCCAGGCCAAGAATAGCTGCCCCAAAGACCATCCCGCCGCCAATCGCGTGACGAAAGGCTATAGTCATAGCAGACAGGGTACTCGGACGCGCGCCGCGCAATCACCGGACTCAAACGCTCTGACGACCATCGACCATGATCCAGAACATCAACCAACTCAGTACCCTGCGCGTGATGCAGACGTTCGAAACGGCGGTGAACGAGCTGGTCGCGCTGCGCCAGAATCTGCTGACCACGGATGTCCTGCTGATGGCGCTGATCTCGCAGGAGGATGCGGAGCCCCTGCGCATCCTGGAACAACTGTTGTCGAATCCGGCGCAGGCGGTGGCGCGAATCCGCGACCGGGTGCGGGAACATTATCGCGCGGCCGTTCCCACCGCCGGGAATCAGATCCTCATCAGTCAGGAGATCGAGCAGGCGGTGCGGATCGCCCGCGCGGAGGCGAAACGGCTCGGCGACAGTCTCATCACGACCGGCACCCTGTTCCTGGCGCTCTTCGATGCGCACTGCGGACCGACCGCGACGCTCTTGAGCGAGGCCGGGATCGGACTCGACGAGGCGCGCAAGGCGCTGGAGACGCTGCGCGGTGGGCGCACCGTCACCGCCGCCGAGGCCGAGAGCGAGCCGGACGTGCTGGCGCGCTACACCCGCGACCTCACCGAACTGGCGCGCCGGCACGAGCTGGATCCGGTGATCGGGCGCGAGGACGAGATCGCCCAGGTGATCCAGACGCTGTCACGGCGCAAGAAGAACAACCCGGCCCTGATCGGCGAGGCCGGGGTGGGCAAGACCGTGATCGTCGAGGGTCTGGCGCAGCGCATCGCCGATGCCGAGGTGCCCGATACCCTGCTGAACAAGCGTCTACTGGCGCTGGACATGGGCGACATCATCGCCGGCGCCAAGATGCGCGGCGAACTCGAAGAGCGGCTGAAGTCGGTGCGCGACGCGGTGATCGAGGCCAAAGGTCGAGTGATCCTCTTTATCGACGAGTTGCATACCGTGATGGGCATGGGCGGGGGCGCGGGTTCCGGCACCCTGGATGCGCCGAGCATGCTGAAGACGGCGCTAGCGCAGGGGTCGCTGCAAGTCATCGGCGCCGATACCACGGAGGAATATCGCCGTTTTATCGAGAGCGACAAGGCGCTGGAGCGACGCTTTCATCCGATTCTGGTGCGCGCGCCATCGATCCCGGACACCATCCGCATCCTCCAGGGGATCGCGCCCCGCTATGAATCCCATCATCAAATCCACTATCTGCCCGAGGCGCTGGAGGCGGCGGCCCAGCTTGCCGATCGCTATCTGACCGAGCGCCAGTTGCCGGACAAGGCCATCGATCTGCTCGACGAGGCCGGCGCCCACAAGCATCTGCATCGCATCTCGATCCCGGCCGATATCCGCGACCTGGAGCGCGCGCATCGCAACCTGCTGCGCGAGAAGACCGACGCCTTCAACCAGCAGCATTTCGAGCAGGCGGCGCGTCTACAGATGGAGATCCTGGCGCTGGAGGAACGTCTGTCGGCCGCGCGCGCCACCTGGGAAGCGCAGCGCGAACAGGAGGAAACGGACGTGCGCGGCGAGGACATCGCGCGGGTCGTCTCGCGCTGGACCGGAATCCCGGTGGCGCGGATGGTGGAATCCGAGTCGGACAAACTGTCGCGCATGGAAACCGAGCTGCACCGGCGGATCGTCGGTCAAGACGACGCCGTGCGCGCGGTCGCCAACGCCATCCGCCGCAACCGTGCCGGGATCGCGGCGGCGCGTCGGCCGATCGGTTCCTTCCTCTTTCTCGGACCGACCGGCGTCGGCAAGACCGAATTGGCCAAGGCGCTGGCCGCCTTCCTGCTCGACGACGAGAGCCGCGTGGTGCGGCTCGACATGTCCGAGTACATGGAGCGCCACGAGGTCTCCAAGATGATCGGCGCGCCGCCGGGCTACATCGGCTACGGCCAGGGCGGACAGCTTACCGAACGGGTCCGGCGTAATCCCTATACCGTCGTGCTGCTCGACGAGATGGAAAAGGCGCATCCGGATGTCTTCAACATGCTGCTGCAGATCCTGGAGGATGGCCGACTGACCGACGCCGAGGGCCGGACCGTGTCCTTCCGCAACACCATCCTGATCGGCACCTCCAATCTGGGCACCGAGTCGCTGTCGCCGGACAAGCGCCCGATCGGCTTCATCCATTCCGCCACGCCCGACGATGCCGAGGCCCGCTCGCTGGTCATGCACGAGGTCAAGCGCTTCTTCAAGCCGGAGCTGCTGAATCGTCTCGACGATGTCATTGTCTTTCATTACCTGGAGCCCGAGGAAGTGCATCGCATCGCCGGAATTTTCGTCGATGCGCTGATCCAACGTCTGGCGGTGCGCCGGATCGAGGTCGTCGTCGAGCCGGCGGTGATCGACAAACTCGCTCGGGACGGTTTCGATCCGATCTATGGCGCGCGCCCACTGCGCCGCGAAGTCGAGCGCCAACTGGAAAACCCGCTGGCCATGCTGATCGTCACCGGCCAGTGTCCGGATGGGAGCCGGGTCCAGGTTGGGCTCGATGATCAGGGGATCGCGCTGCGGGTCGATCCTGCCGCAGCCGGTGGAGAGTCACCGCATGAAAACACGCACTGATTTTCGTTCGGATGTCATCCCCGCTGACGCGGCAGGAACCCTGCCGGAACTCTTCCGTATTCGCGTGCGGCGGACCCCGGATCTCGTCGCCTATCGGCAGTTCGATATCGCCCAAGCGCAATGGATCGATGTCACCTGGCAAGCGATGTCCGAGCGGGTCGGACAGTGGCGGCGGTCGCTCGCCACCCTGGGGTTGGCGCCGGGGGAGCGGGTGGCGGTCCAGCTTCGCAATGGATTGGACTGGGTCGGTTACGAGCAGGCCGCGCTCGCCCTGGGTCTGGTTGTAGTGCCACTGTACCCGGACGACAATCCGGGGAACCTGTCCTACATTCTTCAGGATTCGGACAGCCGGGTGCTGCTGGTGGAAACCCTGGCGCAGTGGCGGGCACTGGCGCCGCTGCGCGAGCGGTTTCCCGCGCTGACACAGGTGCTGTGCCTGGAACCTTCCGGCGCACCGCCGGCCGACGATCTCACGTTCAGCAGCGTGGCGGACTTTCTGCGCCACGAGACCGGAGAACCGCCCGAACACCGCGCCGCCCCCGGGGATCTGGCCACCATCGTCTACACCTCCGGCACCACCGGCAGGCCGAAGGGCGTGATGCTGTCGCACTTCAGTATCCTGTGGAATGCCGAGGCCCAGCTCAAGATGGTGCTCACTGATCACGACGACATTTTTCTGTCCTTCCTGCCCCTGTCGCATACCTTCGAGCGCACCGTTGGCTACTATTTTCCGATGATGGCCGGCAGTTGCGTCGCCTACGCCCGCTCGCTGCAGGATCTCCGCGAAGATCTGCTGACCATCCGCCCGACGGTGCTGATCTCGGTTCCGCGCATCTACGAGCGGGCCTATGCCCGCATCCAGGAAAAACTGGCCGAGGATGGCCGACTCGCGCAATGGCTGTTCAGCCAGGCGGTGGAACTCGGTTGGGCGCGTTTCCTCGCCGGGCAGGGACGCGGCGATCCGCCCGGACGTCTCGACCGGCTGCTCTGGCGGTTGTTGCGGCCATTGGTGGCGGACAAGGTGCTGGCGCGGCTGGGCGGGCGTTTGCGCATCGCCATCAGCGGCGCGGCGCCCCTGCGGGCGGAGGTGGCGCGCTGCTTCATCGGGCTGGGACTCAATCTGCTCGAAGGCTACGGATTGACCGAATCCGCGCCCACGATCGCCGGCAACCCGGCCGAGGATAACGTGCCCGGCTCGGCCGGCGTGCCGATCCCTGGGATGGAGATCCGGATCGCCGACAACGGAGAACTCCTGGCGCGCGGCCCGAGCGTAATGCTGGGCTACTGGAAGCGCCCGGAAGAAACCCGGACGATGATCGAGCCGGACGGCTGGCTGCATACCGGCGACCTCGCCGAAATGCGCGACGGACATCTGTTTATTCGTGGGCGTCTCAAGGACATCCTGGTGATGTCCACCGGAGAGAAGGTACCGGCGGGCGATCTGGAGCGAACCATCCTGGAGGATCCCTGGTTCGAGCAGGCGCTGGTGTTGGGCGAAGGCAGACCCTTTGTCGCCGCACTGCTGGTTTTGGAGCGCCAGGCCTGGAGCGCGCTGGCGGCAAGCTTGTCGCTGGATGCGGACGATGAAGGATCGTTAGGGGACAAGCGCGCCAGAGCGGCGGTCATCGAACGCATTGGCGGGCTGTTGAGCGAGTTTCCGGCGCATGAGCAGGTACGCGGTGTGCATCTGCTGCTGACCGCCTGGACCCTCGACAATGGCTTGCTGACGCCCACGCTGAAGGTCAAGCGGGAGGAAGTGGAGCGGCGCTTTGCCGAGGCGATCCGGATGCTGTATCTCGACCACGATTAAACCGCCTCGGACGATTCGCGCGTCAGCTCGGGCGAAACCGCCTTGGCAGAGATACATCGTTCGGAAGGACAAAGAAAAAGGGCCTACGCTTTCGCGTAAGCCCTTGTTCCGATTGGCGTCCCCACGGGGGTTCGAACCCCGGTTACCGCCGTGAAAGGGCGATGTCCTAGGCCACTAGACGATGGGGACTAAACTTTTATCGATACTCTAGCGCTAGGAAACCGAGTACGGATTTTTACAATTTTTGGTGGAGCCAGGCGGGATCGAACCGCCGACCTCAACACTGCCAGTGTTGCGCTCTCCCAGCTGAGCTATGGCCCCGCATTCCAGGGCAATTCGCCCTGAGTCCGAGAATATTACTGGCTGTTTTCACGTTTGTCTACTATAGATTTAAAGTTCTGGTCCGGGGAAAATGCCCGCGCATGATCGATTCGTCCCCACCCTTGCCGCGAGCCGAAGTTTCCTGGCCCGCGGCAATGCCGTGGCGTCTTTCACTCACATTCCGGGGTTTCAACGATATGCTGCGTCTCTTTTTGTTTCTCGCGACCAATGTCGCGATCCTGGTCGTCATCAGCGTGGTCTTCCGACTCCTGGGTCTGGACAGCGCGCTGATGGCGAGCGGTGGGATCGACATGACCTCCCTGCTGGTGATGGCGGCCATCATCGGTTTCAGCGGTTCGCTGATCTCGCTATTTCTCTCGAAGACGATGGCGAAGCATGGCATGGGCGTGCAAATCATCGAACATCCCTCGACGACACTGGAGCAATGGATGCTAGAGACCGTCGCGCGCCAATCCGAGCGGGCGGGCATCCGGATGCCGGAAGTGGGCATCTTCGATTCGCCGGACCCCAACGCCTTCGCCACCGGCTGGAACCGGAACGCGGCGCTGGTGGCGGTGAGCACCGGTCTGCTCCGGCACATGTCGCGCGAGGAGGTAGAGGCCGTCGTCGGGCATGAAATCAGCCATGTCGCCAATGGCGATATGGTGACGCTGTCCCTGATTCAGGGCGTGGTCAATACCTTCGTGGTCTTCCTAGCGCGCATCATCGGCAGCCTCGTGGATCGGGTGGTCTTTAAAAACGAACGAGGCCCAGGGGTTGGTTATTTCGTAGCCTCGATGGTCGCGCAGGTGCTGCTGTCGGTCCTGGCCACCATGATCGTGATGTGGTTCTCGCGTTACCGCGAGTTCCATGCCGACGCGGGCGGCGCGCGCCTGACCAGCCGGATCCAGATGGCGAATGCGCTGCGGGCGCTGCAACGTGTCCATGAGCCCCAGGATCTGCCGGCCGGCGAGTTTGCCGCCTTCGGCATCTCGGGCCGGATCGGCGAGGGTTTCTCGGCGCTCTTCCGCAGCCATCCGCCACTGGAAAAACGCATCGCCGCGCTGGAACGGATGCCTTCTTAGGCGGTTTTTGAAAAAGCTCGTACCGAGATAGCCTCTGTTCGTGGCGCATTGGATCCGCTCATGGCTCAGGACGAACGGAAAATCGGTAAAGTCTTTTCCGGAAATCGCCTTAACGCTCCCGCAGACGCTGTCCGGCGAAGAACCGAAGCATCTCGCGGGATGCGTCGGGTCCACGCGGTTCGGTGTAAGAACCGGCACCGCTCCCACCGAACCAACCATGGCCGGCCCCATGGACCATCCAGAGTATGGCCGTTGAACGACCTTCCGCGTCCTGATAGAGCGTACGGGTAAAGGCATAGCCACCGGGAATACGCCCTTGTTCAAGCAACACCTCGCCATCCGGGAATGACAGGTGACCGATGCCGGACGGATGTGAGCGGGCCTGCGCGATCACATGAGCCGCATTGGCTGGATTCACGGTGGTATCGCAGTCTCCATGGAAGACGATGACTGGAAACGCGGCCCCATCGTGTGACGGCAACAGCCAGCCACTCCGAATCGCGCCCTGCCGCATCGCACCGACCGCCGAGAGCATGTCGCGCGCCGCCGCATGAGGGAGACCGGAATGGACACCGACCGCCGCGTACAGATCGGGATAGGTGACCGCCAGCGTGATCGCCATCGCGCCGCCCGCGGATAAACCGGCGACATAGACGCGACCCGGATCGATCCCATGGGAAGCCATGACCTGCCGCGTCAGATCGGCGATGATCGACGGTTCGCCCTGCCCCCGTTGCTGATCCGCTTCGTTGAACCAGTTCCAACAGCCCGACCCGTTGGCCGAGGCCGACTGAGCCGGATAGAGCACCAGACCGCCCTGCTCTTCAGCGAGCTGGTTCATACGGGTTCCGGTGGCGAAATCGTCCGGATCCTGCCCGCAACCATGCAGCATCACGACCAGGAATCTGCGTTGATTCCTGTCGCCGGTGACCGCATCGCCGGGAATATAGAGTTTATAGTCGCGCGTGCCGGCCTGATTGGCGAAGGAACCGTGAATGAAGCGGGCATCCCGAACACGGTTCCCGTCATCCACAACCTCGAAGTCACCTTCGATGACCGCCAGGTCAGCGCCGGCGTTGGCCTCAAGTCGGAACCCATCGGCGGGTTTTGGCACACCCGCGAGGGCACTCTTGATGAGGTCGGTCGCATCGGCAAGCCGACCCGCCTGAGTCAGTCGGGTTGCCTCGATCATAGCGATCCTGACGGCGTCTTTCATTGCGGCATCTCCGCCCAACGTTGATCGGCCTTCCGGCCAATGAATTTAAGTAAACCCTTAAACCGCGTCCACGCAGATGCTGATTGATTCAGGCAAGGTTGAGTCAATCTGAAAACAACGCATATATCATCTGGACGCGGTTTAACGAGGAAAAACGATCATGGAAAAACCAAAACTGTCGCGGGTTCTGGCGCACAGCCACTATGCCGCAAGTTTCGAGGCCGAATCCGAGGAAGAAATCTACGACGCCCCCAAGGAGGCATTGGTCAGGAGCATGCTGACCGAAATCGGCGAGGATCCCGAACGCGAGGGGTTGCGCCGCACCCCGTTGCGAGTCGCCAAGGCCATGGATTTCCTGACCAGCGGCTATGGCCTCTCCGCGGAAGAGATCATCAAGGGTGCCGTGTTCGAGGAGAACGTCAAGGAGATGGTCGTGGTTCGCGACATCGAGTTTTACTCCCTGTGCGAACATCACCTGCTGCCCTTTTTCGGACATGCCCATGTCGGCTACCTACCCAACGGGAAGGTCGTCGGTCTGAGCAAGATTGCGCGCGTGGTCGATGTCTTTGCCCGCCGGCTTCAGGTGCAGGAACGACTCGCCAACCAGGTCGCGGACGCCTTGATGGAACATCTCGGCGCCCACGGCGTGGCGGTGGTGATGGAAGCCAGTCACACCTGCATGATGATGCGCGGCGTGCAGAAGCAGCGCAGTAGCACAGTCACCAGCGCGATGCGCGGCACCTTCGAGGAAGATCCGCGCACCCGCGCCGAATTCATGTCCTTTATTCGAGGCTAAAGCCGCCAGCCGCCGAAATTGGAGTCGCCTCGGAACGATTTCGCAACCCAGATCGAAGCTGGTCGCTGGTCGCTGGTTCCTCAGTTCCGGCTCTTATCGACCAGCTTCTTCTCGCGGATCCAGGGCATCATCTCGCGCAACCGCTCGCCAACCACTTCGATCTGATGCTCCGCACCCAAGCGACGCATGGCCTTCATCGAAGCCGCGCCAGCCTGATTCTCCAGGATGAATTCCTTGGCGAACTGACCGGTCTGGATCTCGGTCAGGATGCGCTTCATCTCGGCCTTGGTCTCGGCATTGACGATGCGCGGTCCGCGGGTCAGGTCGCCATATTCGGCGGTGTTCGAGATCGAGTAGCGCATGTTGGCGATACCGCCCTCGTAGATGAGGTCGACGATCAGCTTGACCTCGTGCAGACACTCGAAATAGGCCATCTCGGGCGCATAACCGGCCTCGACCAGGGTCTCGAAACCGGCCTGGATCAGCGAAGTCAGACCGCCGCACAAAACCACCTGCTCGCCGAACAAATCGGTTTCGCATTCCTCGCGGAAGCTGGTTTCGATGATGCCGGCGCGTCCGCCGCCATTGGCGGAGGCATAGGCCAACGCGATGTCGCGGGCCTGCCCGGTGGCGTCCTGATGGACGGCGATCAGGCTCGGCACGCCCCCGCCCTGCGCATAGGTGGAACGCACCAGATGACCCGGCCCCTTGGGCGCGATCATGATGACATCCAGATCCTCGCGCGCGGCAATCTGTCCGAAATGGACGTTGAAGCCGTGGGCGAAGGCGAGCGCGGCGCCTTGCTTGATGTGCGGGGCGACCTGCTCGCGATAGAGCGAGCCCTGATGTTCGTCGGGCGCCAGGATCATCACGACATCGGCGCCGGCGACCGCGTCCTCGATCGACTTGACGGTCAGCCCGGCATTGGATGCCTTGGCCGCCGAGGCGGAGCCCGGACGCAGACCGACCGTGACCGAAACGCCCGAGTCCTTGAGGTTGTTGGCGTGGGCATGGCCCTGCGAGCCATAACCGATGATGGCAACCTGCTTGCTCTTGATCAGCGAGAGGTCGGCGTCTTTGTCGTAATACACGTTAATGGTCATGCGAGCGATCCTAATGGTCTAAAAATGGGTAGTGGTCAGATAAATACTACCTGATCCGGTCGCGATAAACGCCCTCATCGAATGGCATGCGACGGTTCAGGCAGCGTGGGCAAGCAGGCAACAAAGCATTTTAACTTTCGTGACAGTTTACGCCGGCTTGCTAGGCGACGTTATTGCAGCAGATTCGCGAAATCTCTTCCAGAGGTCGCCCGAGGAAGGGGTTTGTCGTCGAGACGATAGAGTTCAATCATTTCTTCCACGATTTGGCAAAGCTCCTCAAAGACGGCCTTCTCGTCGTCGCCGTGGCAGCCTCCGAACATGAGACTAGGGCTGGGTGAGGAACGAATCCCGGCAGACGCCAACGTTGATGCTGGGGTAGAGGCAAGGCATTGCCTCTACGTTCACCCCAGCCTTCTGCCATGCTACGCAGCATAGTGAAGCACTGCCAAGTTCTTCGAGGCCGCTTCCCGGTAGAAAGCGACAAGCTTGTCAAACTCAACGACAAGGTCTTGTTCTTCATCGCGGAAGTAGTCGAGGTGGTATGCCTCGTCCGCGGTATCAAAGTCCCGAAGCCCTCGAAGCAAGCGCTCTTGGCTCCACCCCGAAAGCGCCGCGGAGTGCCGTTTCGCCGTTTCTGCATCAATCAGTTCGCACCCATTGAATAAGACGTCGTCCAAGAACTCATCGCTTCCAAATCCAGCGCCAGAGAGTAGCTTGTTCAAGACATCCCAAGCAGTTCCTATATCCGTGGCAACGATGCATCTGTGTTCGTCCGAGATCCAGTCATCGACAAGCGCATGGTCTTGCTTCATGGCGGCCAAGTCTTCAGTGGAGAACGCTCGGAAAAACAGGTTCATGCTCATGGAATCGGTCCTTTCTTAAATCGCTTGTTCGGCCAATGCTTAATGACAAGACTTGACCACGATGGTTTTGCTTGTTAAGGCATTTTTTCTCCGTGCTCCCAAAGCTCATATTCGCTAATATCGATTTCCGAGTTCCAAGAAACAGCATAGCCGCCTGACTCAACGGACACGTTCTTGAAGAATGCTGGATTTTTTAAAGGAAAAAACATCTCGCTCTTTGTGAGGCGATTGATGTCGTATCTCTTTCTTTCTCCATTGGAGAACAGAACAACGAGGAAATGATCTTCTTCCGGTATGGCGCTTTGGATTCTTGGAATCATCATGGCTACTGAAGTGGCGGCAGTTTCTTAAATTCTTGCATCTTCCACATTTGGTCGAGATCGGATTGGTAGAAGGTTGCCCACTCTACGACGAGCTTTCTTGCTCTTGCGGGCAAATCGCCCTCTATCATGTCGAGCGTTTCGATGCTAAAAGCGGCCCCGCTGGCACGGTGTTGAAGAATGAGCGCCGTGCCGTCTCCGGGGTCCGCTCTTAACCGCTTGTTAGGCGTACATTAGTTTTCCGCGTGGTTCTGGAATGCGACGATCCAACTCGTGCGCGGTTTCAATCCATTCCTGAATTATGGGTAGTGCCCCAATCTATAGGATCTAAAATCTGACTGGATTTATTCAAACATGAATCACTGCCCAACTTGCAACACCACCAAGATCGTGAAGAATGGATTTAATGCAACCGGAAAGCAAAACCATCTTTGTCGGGAATGTGGCCGTCAATTCGTGATTGACCCCTTAGTTTCAGCGATTTCTGAAGAGACCAAATCGCTGATCGATCGACTGCTTCTTGAACGGATTGCGCTTGCTGGTATCGCGCGTGTTGCAAATGTCTCTGAATCCTGGTTGCAAATCTATGTCAATCAAAAATACGAGGGCGTTCCGCGCCAATTAAACGTGCCAAAGTTGTCTGATTTTCGACTGGTTGTCGAGTGCGACGAACTGTGGTCATTTGTTTTGAAAAAAGATGAAAAACAATGGGTTTGGATCGCGAAAGATCGTGACTCTGGATATGTTGTCGGACTTTATATCGGATCTCGTGGCATTAAGGGTGCGCAAGGATTATGGAATTCATTGCCACGCGATTATCAAGAATTGGCCGATTTCTACACCGATTTTTGGGAAGCTTATCAATCCGTTTTTCCAGAATTCCGTCATTACGCTGTCGGTAAGGAATCGGGAAAGACAAATCATATCGAACGATACAACTGCACACTCAGGCAACGTATTTCCAGGCTCGTACGAAAAGCACTTTCTTTCTCAAAAAAGCTTGAGAACCATATTGGAGCTATTTGGCATTTTGTCCATCATTATAATAGCACTCTCTCAGTTAAAGCTCATTCGTGAAATCATATAGAGAAGGGCACTACCGAATTATGATCTCCGCGTTTTGAAGGGCTGTTTGGTAGCTTTCCCCGTCAGCCATACAACCAGGCAGTTCTGGTACTTCTGCGAGGTAAGCGTTATCCTCCTTGCTCCAGTAAATGATGATCTCGTATTTAGCTGCCATGGAAGTCACCGATTTTGTGCTTAAGCCAGCGTAGTCACACGCGCCGAAGCATCGTGTTTGCACCACATAAAACGCTCCAGGGATACCGGGAGCGTTCAAGCCTGCCTTCCAGTTGAGTGGTTCGATGGGTTTCGTGACCGACAGGCTTCCGTACCCAATCATCAACGTCGTGCCGCAGTCACTCTACCCATCCTACGCTGGCTAGTCGTCGCGATCATTTTCTCTCCTTGAGATTCTGTCTTCCTCAATTTCATCAAGGTCTTCTTCCGTGAGTTCTCTATCTGCGAGCGGGAGGATGATGTTTGCCTGCTCTAATACCGCCTCACTTTCTGTTTCAAATTCCGGATTGGCCACATCATTCAACGACGAGTCAAGAAACTTATCTGAAAGATCGATCATCAGCCCCAAGTGGTCGTCATGCCTGGCAATCACTTTGTCCGTGTTTCCAAGATCAACCAAGGCTGCGACTACATCTCTAACTGTCTTGAACTCAGTATCAGGGCCATGTGGCTCGCAGTCTCCCAGAACCTGAGCCAACTGATTTACGGTTTCAACTTTCATGACTGCCTACTCCTACTATGTTCAATTGCATGAGTGCCTGCCTTGTCGACAGTTAAAGTCAAAGGGGACAGATTTATTTTAAGCTGCGTATCGAAGTAGAAATAATGCTCCATCGATTCAGGCTTGCGTTAGAGTGCTTTCGCACATCGACAAAGACTGTTCGTAACTATATTTTCACAAAAGCTTTCTGAAATTTTAGAGGGCTTTTTATACCTAATATGGAACTATGCGTGACAGGGGATTACGCAACTAGATTTTGGGGTTCTGGTACCAAATGAGACCTGTCAATCGTATGGACTCTGGCACTTGTCAGTTTTTCCATCAGTCCTGGGCGAGACAAGCACCACGCTAGGTGTATTTGATGCGCGCGTCTTGTACATACACAGACACTCGGGACAAAAATACTCTTCCGGCTCTTCGTGGCACTTTTGTCCCGGGACGATAACTTCGAATATGGCCCCGCATTTTGTGCACGTTTGTTCAAACCGGTCTTTCTCGTATCCATAGGACGTTTCGTATGGATTAGTCACTTGTGTACTTCCTGCTGATGAATGATGCCTAATTATTAAAACAGAGGAACATTAGGGGCAAGTTCTGCAATCAAGCCCGGTAGGCCGGGGTGAGGAACAAACCCCAGCAGATGCCGCCGCCATTGCTAAGGTTCACTACTCGTTCACCCCCGCCTACCCGACTCGTAAAAAACAGATGGTCATCCGCCCACGGACGCGCGTTCGGATCCAGCAAGCGCGGGAAGAAACCAGTCTGTATCGAGAATCGCGTCGACGCGCCACGGACAGGATTCCGGGAAATCGTCCAAACCCGTCTCTTCGGATGCCTTGGCGACGGCATCCGACCAGACGCCCGCCCACCAGTCGGCATCGTCGAGACTGACCTTCAGGCTGGGGGTGTTCTTGATGCACAGCGCGAGGGCGTTGCGCTGTTCCTTGATCGTGCGGCGCCAACTGTTGCCCTGGCGCGCTGGCTGATGCCGCCATTTCAACAAGTGGGCCAGCAAGAGCGCCATGCGGCTGGCAAGTTCGCGGCGTTCGCTTTTCCCCACGTCCTCGATTTCCTCGGCAATGTGCGCGATGTCCAGTTGCGCGAACCGTCCAGCGCGCAGGAGTCGCGCTTGCTCGTCGGCCCAGGCAATGATGTCGTCGTCGTAAGCGGTGGCGGTCATCGTTGCAGTGTCTCCGTGATTGGGGCTGACGGCAAATCCTAAGCCTCTGAGCGTTAAGCCGTTCATGGTTCGATCCTTCGGCGGGCTCAGGATCACCACGAACGGCTTAACTTAATGGCAGTGGGGTGTCGCGCGCGACCCATTACGACAGCGTCAGCCCCTTTTCGCCGCGCGTGATGCCGGTGGGGCCGGAGCGGACGACTTCGATCAGCAGACCCTCGGGGATGGCGTCGATGAAGGCGTCCAGCTTTTTGGATGCGCCAGTCAGTTCAACGACATAGCTGGTCTCGGTCACGTCGATGATCTTGGCGCGGAAGATCTCGGTCAGGCGTTTGAGTTCCTCGCGATCCGGGCGCTCGGCGCGGACCTTGACCATCATCATCTCGCGCTCGATGTGCGGTCCGTCGGAGAGGTCCAGCAGCTTCACGGTGTCGATCAGCTTATTCAACTGCTTCTTGATCTGCTCGACGATCTCCTCGCTGCCGGTGGTGACCAGCGTCATGCGCGAGAGGGTCGGGTCGTCGGTGGGGGCAACGGTCAGGGATTCGATGTTATAGCCACGGGCCGAAAACAGACCCGCGACGCGCGACAGCGCTCCGGCCTCGTTCTCCAGCAACACGGCGATGATATGTCTCATGGTGAAAATCTCGTGTCGTATTAAACCGCGTCCATCAGGGTATGCGTCGTTTTGAGCGGTCGGCCAGGTTTGCATGAACCGGTGGCCGTCTGAGTCGACGCGGTTTAAATTATTTAAAATTCAATCTTTAAACCGCGTCAGCGATGACGCTCGTTGGATTCATGCGTGGCCAAACCAAAACACCAGCCACGCAAAATCCTGTTGGGCGCGGTTTATGCCAGTTCGCGGTCGGTCAGGCTGGGCGACAGGTGCATCTCGTGATGCCCCTTCCCCGCCGCGATCATGGGATAGACGTTCTCGGTCGGATCGACCACGACATCCAGAAACACGAAGCGATCCTCCATCGCGAAGGCTTCGCGCATGGCGTCTTCCAGATCGGCGGGTCGCTCGACGCGCATCCCGACATGGCCGAAACTCTCGGCAAGCTTCACGAAGTCCGGCAGCGCGTCCACATAGGAATGCGAGTAGCGGCTTTCGTAGAAGAGTTCCTGCCACTGGCGCACCATGCCCATGTAGCCGTTGTTGAGCAGAATCACCTTGATCGGCAGCGAATACTGCTTGCAGGTGGCCATCTCCTGGATGCACATGAGGATGCTGGCCTCGCCGGAGACGCAGGCGACCTGGGCCTCGGGAAACGCCAGTTGCACGCCCATCGCCGCCGGCAGTCCGAAGCCCATGGTGCCGAGACCGCCGGAGTTGATCCAGCGCCGCGGCTTGTCGAAGGGATAGAACTGGGCCGCGAACATCTGATGCTGGCCGACGTCGGAGGTCAGATACAGATCCCCATTGGTGACCTTATAAAGCGTCTCGATGGCGAACTGCGGCTTGATGGCGGCGCTAGTCCGGTCGTACTGGAGACAGTCCAGACGGCGCCAGTCGGCGATCTTGGCCCACCAGTCGGCGATCGGCGCCGGGTCGGGCTGAGGTTTTTGCGCTTGGTAGAGCCGCAGCATCTCGGTCAGCACGCCCGCCACTTGCCCCACGATCGGCACGTCGACCCGCACGTTTTTCGAGATCGACGACGGATCGACATCGACATGGATGATTTTGGCATGCGGGCAGAAATGCTCGATCTTGCCGGTCACCCGATCGTCGAAGCGGGCGCCGATGGCGATCAGCACGTCGGTCTCGTGCATCGCCATGTTGGCCTCGTAGGTGCCGTGCATCCCGAGCATGCCGATGAACTGAGGGTCGGTCGTGGGATAGGCGCCGAGGCCCATGAGGGTGCTGGTCACCGGAAAGCCGGTGGCGCGCACCAGTTCGGTGAGCTGAGCCGAGCCTTCGCCGAGCACCACGCCGCCGCCGGTATAGAACACGGGGCGCGTCGCCTGGAGCAGGAGATCCACGGCCTTTTTGATCTGCCCCGGATGCCCCTTCTCGACCGGATTGTAGGAACGCATCCGGATTTCGCGCGGGTAATGATAGGGGATCTTGATGTTCGGGTCGGTCACGTCCTTGGGGATGTCCACCACCACCGGACCGGGTCGGCCCGTGGTCGCGATATGGAACGCCTTGCGAATGGTCAGGGCCAGATCGCGCACGTCCTTGACCAGGAAGTTGTGTTTCACGCAGGGCCGGGTGATGCCGACGGTGTCGACCTCCTGAAAGGCGTCGCTGCCGATGACCGGCGTCGGCACCTGCCCGGTCAGCACCACCATGGGGATGGAGTCCATGTAGGCGGTGGCGATACCGGTGACGGCATTGGTCGCACCCGGACCCGAGGTGACGAGACAAACGCCGCACTTGCCGGTCGCGCGCGCGTAGCCGTCCGCCGCGTGAGAGGCGCCCTGCTCGTGACGGACCAGGATGTGCCTGACCGTGTCCTGTTTGAACAGGGCGTCGTAGATATGGAGAACCGAGCCGCCGGGATACCCGAAGACCAGTTCGACGCCCTCGTCCAGTAGCGCCTGAACGACGATTTCGGCCCCGCTCAGTTCCCTGCCAACTCCGGCATCGGCCACAGCCGCGCCCGCCCCACTCGGTTCCGCTCCAGTCAGTGCCACCTTCAGCGACCTCCGATCAGCCCGCGCAACCGGGGGGACGCATGGCCCGTCGGCGGATGCCCGCGAAGTAAAGCGGCGCCCGCGTCACGCCACCGCGAGCGCGGCGAATCCGCGATCGTCGGAAGACGTCAACCAGCCATGGTTCCCCGGTTGAACGAGGAATAATGAAAACGTGAAAAAGGGTCGAAGTTACAGCGACCGTTACTGGCGGTCAAGCCATCGTTCGTTCGGATGACGCGCGGCAAGCCGGAGCGCCATCGCGGATCCCCTAAACCCTCCGGCCAACCTTGAGCGTGCTTTTTCTGGCGGCGGAAATGCCGTAAGAGAGATCATGCACGTTCTGCAAGAGTTCCAGTTCTTCCCAGGCATCCGCCGGCCAGCCATCGGGTTGCCCCTGATCCCCCAGAACGAGGTCGCGAAAGAGCGCCTCGAAGGCTTCGACATCTCCCCAACCGACCGTCAGCCGATTCAGCGCCTCCGGAAAATCCGCTTCCAAAACGCAGGGCTGACCGCTTTTACCCGACCGCCGCGCCTTCTCGGCACTGGTAACCCTGGCGAGCGGGGTGGCGCGTATCCAGTCGGGCGCCTCGGAGAGATGGCGCGATTTCGATGCGTCTTGCCCTTCCGGCACATGACTGAGAAAGAGATCGACGAATGCCTTGATCGATTTCCTGGGGTGCTCGAACTCCAGCGTCAGGGTGTATAACTCGGTCCAATAAAAACCCGTCGGCTGGGTTTTATTGAGGTCGACCACACGGGCTCTCAACCGAATCCCCGGCGCTCCAGTCGTCCCCGCGATCGACAGTTTGATGCTTTGGTCGATGTCATAGGCATCGAAGACGGTGACCGAGAGACGCCCGCTCGCGATCTGCGCCAGCATGTGACGCAGGTCGTCGACGTCATTGGCGGTCACCTCCAGTTCCCGAACCAAGCCGCTGGAATGATCGTTCTGGCCCGCCGCACGTCCGCCTTGCAGCATTTTCAACAAGTGTTCGAGCCGCGAATGACTGCGCGGAGTCAAACTGAAAAACCGCGCGGCAATCAGATGGGTTCCGTCTTGCAGCGCTTTCGCGCGGATCAGGTGTGCATCGGCCGTAATCCGTTCGCCTTGCTTCCAGGGCAGAACGACGCGCAGCGAACTCGCCTGCTCGGGAGGCGGTTCGGTCATGGAGAAGAGCACCCCGCCCCAGGAAATATCCAGGTTGATCGCGGTGACCGGCGCGGTCATGCCCGGAAAGGTTACCTGGATCGGAATATTGACATGAATCCGCGTTTGGGTGCGACGATCACGCACGAGCGGCTCGTTCTTAGGATTCATGGTGCGATGACTCGATGACCAGTCGGCAATGATTTCTTTCGCGGTTGTCGGGTTGCGTCCAGATAAATCCAGGCACATTCAAGCAGCATCGTGGATTCCTGCGGTTGGAAAAAGCAGGACCATTACAACAACATTCGCCGAAAAATGCATCCATCCCGAATGGCGCTCCAGAGCTTGGCGGGAATGGAACAGGCATCGGAAGAGTTGTTTCCAGCCTCGTTGAACCCTAAACTCGCCTGCTTTCCCTTGCCATCGTTACCCCCATGCGCACCTCACAGTTCCCCCTGCAGACCATCAAGGAAATCCCCGCCGACGCCGAGATTGCCAGTCATCGGCTGATGCTGCGCGCGGGGCTGATCCGCAAACTCGCCGCCGGACTCTATACCTGGCTGCCCCTGGGTCTGCGCGTGCTACGCAAGGTCGAGCGGATCGTCCGTGAAGAAATGGACCGCGCGGGGGCGCTCGAAGTTTCCATGCCGGCGGTGCAGCCCGCCGAACTCTGGCAAGAATCCGGCCGCTGGGAAAAATATGGCCCCGAACTGTTGCGTTTCCATGATCGTCACCGGCGCGAATTTTGTTTCGGCCCCACCCACGAGGAGATCATCACCGATCTGGCCCGCAACGAACTCAAGAGCTACAAACAGCTCCCGATCAATTTCTATCAGATCCAGACCAAGTTCCGCGACGAGATACGCCCGCGCTTCGGCGTGATGCGCGCGCGCGAATTCCTCATGAAGGACGCCTATTCTTTCCATCTCGACGAAGCCTCGCTGGCCGAGACCTATCGTCAGATGCACGCGACCTATTGCCGCATCTTCACCCGCTGCGGGCTCGACTTCCGACCCGTGCAGGCGGATACCGGCAGCATCGGCGGCAACGCCTCGCATGAGTTCCATGTGCTCGCGGCCTCCGGCGAGGACGCCATCGCCTTCTCCACCGGCAGCGACTATGCCGCCAACGTCGAGATGGCCGAGGCCGTGGCGCTGGCTGCCGCGCTCCCGCCGCCCGGCGAGGACGCGCGTCTGGTCGACACGCCCAACGCGCGCACCATCGCCGATCTGGTCGAAGAGTTCGGTCAGCCGATCGCGCGCACGGTCAAGACGCTGGTGGTCGCCGCCTCGGACGCCATCGAGGCCGATCTGATCGCCCTGCTAGTGCGTGGCGACCATGAACTCAACGCCATCAAGGCGGAAAAGCTGCCCCAGGTCGCCGCGCCGCTGCGCATGGCCACCGAGGCCGAGATCCGCGCGGCCATCGGTGCCGGTCCCGGCTCGCTCGGTCCAAAAGACCTGCCCATCCCCTGCCTCGTCGACCGCACCGTCGCGGTCACCGCCGATTTCAGCGCCGGCGCCAACCAGGATGGCAAACACTGGTTCGGCCTGAACTGGGGCCGCGATCTGCCGCTGCCCGAGATCGCCGACCTGCGCAACGTCATCGAAGGCGATCCCAGCCCGGACGGACAGGGGACGCTCACCATCGCGCGCGGCATCGAGGTGGGGCATATCTTTCAGCTTGGGCGCAAATACAGCGAGGCGATGAAGGCGACGGTGCTCGGCGAGGACGGGCGCGCCACCACCCTGACCATGGGCTGCTACGGCATCGGCGTCTCGCGGGTCGTGGCCGCCGCCATCGAACAGCATCACGACGAGCGCGGCATCTGCTGGCCCGCGCCGATCGCCCCCTTCGAGGTCGCGCTCCTGCCGATGAAGCTCGGCAAATCCTACCGTGTCCGCGAGGCGACCGAACAACTCTACGCCGACCTCCAGGCCGCCGGGATCGAGGTTCTGCTCGACGACCGCGACGCCCGCCCCGGCTTCATGTTCGCGGACATGGAACTGATCGGCATCCCTCACCGTATCGTCGTCGGCGACAAGGGGCTCGACGACGGCCAGGTCGAGTACAAGGGGCGTACCGATGAGGAGATGCAATTGGTTCCGCTCGCGGAGATCGTCGCATTCGTCCGCGACCGCTTAAACCGCGTCTAGCGTCATCTGCGCAGTCTCAGGCCGTTCCAGCCTTGCGCCTACCCGCAGGGAACGGCTGGACGCGGTTTAAACATTCACATCAAATCAAGGAATCACATGACCAAAGAAGCCACTTTCAATCGCGATGAACTTCTTGCCTGCGGCCGGGGCGAGATGTTCGGGCCAGGCAATGCCCAATTGCCGGTTCCGAACATGCTGATGATGGACCGGATCGTCCGCATCGCGAATTTCGGCGGAGCCAACAGCAAGGGCGAGATCCTCGCCGAGTTGGACATCACGCCGGAACTCTGGTTTTTCCAGTGCCACTTTCCAGGCGACCCCGTGATGCCAGGCTGTCTCGGACTCGACGCCCTGTGGCAACTCGTCGGCTTCTATCTTGGCTGGATCGGCAATCCCGGCCATGGCCGGGCGCTCGGTGTGGGCGAGGTCAAATTCACCGGCCAGGTTCTGCCGACCGCAAACAAGGTCACCTACCACATCGACATGAAACGGGTCATCACCCGCAAACTGGTGCTCGGCATCGGCGACGGGGTGGTGCAGGTCGACGGGCGGACCATCTATACCGCCAAGGATCTGCGGGTGGGTCTGTTCACGTCGACGGAAGGATTCTGACCGACGGGATCTGCGATGCGATGACCCGAATCGATTTCTACAGCCTGGAACCGGAGAGTCGCGGCGACCGCTTTCTCTTGACCTGCCGGCTCGTGGAACGGATTCGCGCCAAGGAACTGCGCGTCCTCATCCACTGTCCGGATTCGGAGCAGGCGCGCCATCTGGACCGCCTGCTTTGGACCTTTCGCCAGGACAGCTTCCTGCCACACGGGCTGGTAGGCCAGACCGATCCCGAGCTAACGCCCGTCCTCATTAGCGATGACGGAAGGCCGGAAACCGAGCATCAGGTTCTGCTCAATCTCTCCTTCGAGATTCCTGACTTCCTGGACCGTTTCGAGCGCGTGTGCGAGCTGATCGACCATGACCCCAACGCCCGCGCCACCGGGCGCGAGCGTTTCCGCGCGTATCGCGAGCGTGGCTATCCGCTGGAGCATCATCGGCTACGGCTTTAGGTGATTTAGGTGATTTAGGTGATTTTCGGGAAAGACTTTACCGATTTTCCGTTCGTCTCCGGAAATCGCCTTAAAGGGCATATCCAATCCCTTGATCAGGATGCAGTCCTGTAAGGGGCGAATTCATTCGCCGCGTCGAGTGCGCGGATACCGGGATGTCGGGGCGAATGAATTCGCCCCTACAGCGTGCGCGCGGCTCTCAAAATCTCCAGCGCCGCGTCGAAGTTGAAGCGCTGAATCTCACGCTCAAGATCGCCGAACGTCTCGCCCAAGGCCACGCGCAGCAGGGCGGCCGAATCGCGCGCGAACTGGACGGACCGCACATTGTCTTCCGCCAGCAAGGTATCCAGCTCGCTCATGACCCGACGCAGAACGGTACTCTGAACAGTGGCTTCGGGATTGCTCCATTCGCCCTCCTCCGGCAGCGCCAGGATGGCGGCGACCAGGCGATCAAGTTCGCGCTGGAGTTCATCGGTCGCGGATGCGATGACCTCCGTCTCGGAGCGCCGCCCGAGCGAAATTTCCAGGCGCCCCGCGCAGCTCGCCAGACGATCAGCGCCCAGGGTCGCGGCGGCACCTTTCAGACCGTGGGCGACCCGTACCGCCCCCAGTTCGTCCCCCGCCTTCAGACAGGCGCGCAGCGCCGCCGGATCCTCGCCATGCGACTGTGCGAACAACCGCAGCAGACGCAGATAGATCGTGCGCTGTCCACGCACCGCCGCGAGTCCGCGCAGACTGTCGAGTCCGGGAACCCCGGCGAGCCAGGGCATCCAGGCAGCGCCTTCGGCGCCCGCGCGCGACACGGACAGCTGGCCGTCGCCGCCGCGCTCGTCACTCCCCGGCAGCCATTTCAGCAAGGCGCGGTAGAGCACGTCTGGCTCCACGGGCTTGGGCACGAAGTCGTTCATACCGGCGTCCAGACACGCCTGACGATCCTCTTCGAAGGCGTTGGCGGTCATGGCCAGAATCGGGACGGCTTCATGTCCGGCCTGTGCGCGGATCGTGCGCGTCGCCTCAAGACCATCCATTTCAGGCATCTGAACGTCCATCAGCACCAGGTCATAGGCGTTCGCGGCGACCATGGCGACCGCCTCCCGACCGTTTTCGGCCGCATCCACCGCCAGGGTCACCGCGTGCAGCAGTTCCATCGCCACCTCGCGATTGATGACATTGTCTTCCACCAGCAGGATGCGCGTGCCCGCCGCGCGGCGGCGTAACGCGGACTCGTTATTCGTCGACGGCATGGCGGATGGCGTCGGCGCGATGCCGCGACCACGGCTGAGCCGGGCGGTGAACCAGAAGGTACTGCCCCGATCCGGCTCGCTTTCGACGCCGGCGTCGCCGCCCATGAGCTGCGCCAGCCGGCGGGTGATCGCGAGCCCCAGACCCGTACCGCCATGCTTGCGCGTGGTCGAGACGTCGGCCTGTCCGAAGGGCGTGAACAGACGTGTCAGTTCCTCCGGCGCGATGCCGATGCCGGTGTCGACCACCTCGAAGCGCACCAGCAGTCGATGCTCGTATTCTTCCAGCAGACGAGCGCGCAGGACGATCGTTCCGCGTTCGGTGAACTTGACCGCGTTGCCGGCAAAATTGAGCAGCGCCTGACGCAGGCGGGTAGGATCGCCGTGTAGCCAGGGAGGCATGTCGTCCGTATCCACGTCGATCGTCAGCCCCTTGGACTGCGCCTGATCGGCGATCAGCGAACGCACATGGTCGAGGACGCCCATCAGGTGAAAATCGGTCTGCTCCAGTTCCAGCCGACCCGCCTCGATCTTGGACAGATCGAGAATGTCGTTGACGATGGAGAGAAGATGTTGGGCCGCCGATTCGATCTTGTCCAGACGCATGGCCTGCTCGGGCGTCACTCCGCTGCGTTGCAGCAGATAGGTCAGACCGACGATGGCGTTCATGGGGGTACGGATCTCGTGGCTCATGTTGGCCAAAAAGGCGCTCTTGGCCCGATTGGCGGACTCGGCCCACTCCCGCGCCATCTCCTGAATCCGTTCGAGCTCTTTTGGGACGCTGATATCGCGCGAGAATCCCACCGTGCCCAGGACGCTCCCATCCGCGTCGAGGACGGGCGCCTTAAAGGTCTCGAATGCCTCGGGTCGATTGGGAATGCCTTCCTCGACCGTTTTCTGCCGGCGCGTGACCATGACGTCGGCGTCGTCGGCACGGTAGCGTTCGGCCATCTCCCGGGGCCAGATGTCGAGGTCGGTCTTGCCCAGCAGTTCCTCGGCCGAGTGCCGAGTCGCCTCGGCGAACGCCCGATTGACCGCCAAAAAGCGCCCTTCGCGGTTCTTCAGCCAGATCATGTGCGGGATATTGTCGATGATCGCGCGTAGCGCCTGACTCTGACGTCGTAGCTCGGCGGTGCGCTCCTCGACCAGTTCCTCCAGACGATGACGGTACCGGTCCAGTTCCGCCTCGGCTTGCTTGCGTTCACTGATGTCCCGACAGATGCACAGCACCAGCTTGCGTCCGCCCCAACTGGCGCTGCTGGCGCTGACCTCGACGGCGTAGACAGAACCGTCCCGGCGTCGGTGAAGGGTCTCGAATATTCTGCCCGAAGCCGGAAACTCGGCGAAGCCTTCGCGCACCTGAGACTCGGTCATCACCGCGTCGATGTCCCAACTGTGCAGGCCAATAAGTTCCTCTGGCGTATAACCGAGCATCTCGGCAAAACGTTGGTTGGCCTCGGCGATGCGATGCTGCTCGTCGAAGACCAGGATGCCATCGCGCGAACTCTCGATCAGCGCCAGACGCCGGGCCGTTTCGTCGGCGAGCGCGCGCGACACCTGATCGATCTCGGTGATGTCGCGGGAGATCCCGAACACGCCGGTGATCTGGCCATGCGCGTCGCGCAGGGGGCCCTTGATCGCGAGAAAGCGCCGCATCCCCTCGGTGGTCGTCAGGAATTCCTGAAAGGTCAGGCTGCGATCGTCGTCCATCACCCGCCGGTCATTGGACCGGACCAGTTCCGCCTGGTCAGGGGGGAAGAGTTCGTCGTCGGTGTTGCCCAGCACCGACTCGGCGGATTTCCCGCTGAACCGAGCGGCGGCTCGGTTGAAGAGCAGATAGCGACCCTCGCGATCTTTGGCGAAGATGGCGTCCGTGGAACCCTCGGCGATGGCGGCCAGCAGATTCAGCGCGTCCAACCGTTCCTTCTGGGAGCGATGCAAGGACGCGGCAAGCGCCAGTTGCTGACGCTGACGCAGCAGAAAGGCTCCGGTTCCGGTCATGAAGAGCGCCAGTAAACCGGCAAGACCGATCCAAACGGCATTGTTCGCCACCCTGGCGTACAGCTCGGCGCGATCGAGCTTGACCACCAGGAGCCAGTCGGTTTCTGGCACGGTCATGGCCACGCCCAGGACCGGCTTGCCGCGATAATCCTCGCCTTCCTGAAGGGTGCCGAAATTGGCCGGGTCAAGCAGATACCGCGCGGCCAGCAGGCGCGGGGTCGTCAGCGGTAGGCGAAACGTCAATTCCGTCCCTGTCCGATGACGCAATGCGTTCAGGGAGACCACATCGTCGCCATCGCGCCGGACCAGCAGGGTCTCGCCCGTCTCGGTGGGTATCGGCCAACTCTGAAGCGCGGGATAGAGACGCGCCGTCGGGTCCGTGTGCAGGACGACGACCGGTCCGAACTGGCCGTCTCGCGCCGGCAACGGCACCAGAAAATCCAGATGGATCACGCCTCGTCCATCGCGATAGGGACCGAATTGACTGACCTTCCGGTCGGCGGCGGACGCTCTAACCGCCGCGACCAGGCGGGGATCAAGGGCCGTTGTCCCGCCATTTAGATCCCAGAGTGATTCGCCCAGCGCGTTCAGCAGCATGACGCCATGAAAAGCGTTGTAGCGCGCGAACGTCTTGAGATGTTCCAGCAGTTCGCCGTTCGCCTTCGGTCCGTTCGCCGCGAAGAGGCTTGCATCCAGTTCCGCGGACAAGCGGCTGTGTTGCAAGAAGAGTGCGTCGCCCCGACGCTCCTGCAGCCAATCGGCGATCTGCCGGGTCTTGAGTTCGGCGATGGTCTTGAGGCGGGCGGCCTCGCTCTCCTTCTGGCGGCTGAAATCGATCGCGATACCGCCGAGCGTCAGGATGACAATGGCCGCCGCTAGCAGGATGAACGGCAGCAGCAGGGCGCGGGGCGGCGGCTTGGGAAGCGGGATGTCCCCGGCAGCCTCGCGGGGGGGCGGGAAACGTCGCAGCAGGACATAAAGCAGCAGGGAGGTGACGGCGACGAACAGCCAACCCTTCAGCGTACTGATCAAGGTCACCTGGGCCGGAACGCTGACCAGCCAGGACACCGCTCGGTCGGACAGCAGGATCCACATCCCGGCAAACGCGGCATACGCCAGCACCACGGCCAGAACAGCCGACAAAGCGCCCTGTCCGGCGCGACGATCAGGGTCGTCAGTCACTGAAATCTCCTTGCCGCCAGCATGGACGCGAGCGGGATTCTCCGTCGCTCGGACCGATTCCGGCTCGCTCATGCTCGGCCGGGGCGGTTACCTGTTGGCAAGTCTGGCTCGTTTTCAAGGTAGCGAACGGCAATCCCGCGAAATTCCTCGAAGGTGGCGAGAAAGGCATCGGTCACGTCCGGATCGAAATGACTGCCGCGACCGGCGACGATGATGTTGAAGGCATCCTCGAAGGTCATGGGCGGCTTGTAGACGCGGGGCGAGATGAGCGCGTCGAAGACGTCGGCGAGCGCCATCAGGCGCGCGGCGATCGGAATGGCGTCGCCGGCAAGGCCCTCGGGATAGCCGCTGCCGTCCCATTTCTCGTGATGATAGTGGGCGATATCCTTGGCCAGGACAAGAAATTCGACCAGCCGATCGGCATCGCGCTCGGCCTGCTCGATGGCGTCGCTGCCCAGTTTGGCATGGGTCTTCATGATCTCCCACTCGTCCGGCGTGAGCTTGCCCGGCTTGAGCAGGATCGAGTCGGGAATGCCGACCTTGCCGATGTCGTGCAGCGGAGCCGATTTCGCCAACTGGTCGATCACGCGGTCGGTCAGGAACTCGGAGAAGCGGGGATGATCGCGCAATTGATGGGCCAGCGTGCTGACATAGCCCTGGGTGCGCCGCAGATGGTTGCCGGTCTCCGGATCGCGGATCTCGGCCAGGTGCGCCAGCGCATGGATGCTGACCTCCTGCACCACCAGATTCTCGCTCATGCGCCGCGCGAGTTCGGCCTCCAGATAGGCGTTCTGGTCCTTCAGCCAATCGCGCGCCTGCTTGAGTTCCAACTGCGTGCGGACCCGCGCCAGTAAAATCGACGGCACGATCGGCTTGGCGATATAGTCCACCGCGCCGACATCGAGACCGCGCAGTTCGGCCTCGGCGCTGTCCATCGCGGTGACGAAGATCACCGGAATCTCTCGGGTCTGCGGATCGGCGCGCAAGCGGGTGAAGACCTCGTAGCCATCCATGCCCGGCATCATCACGTCCAGCAGGACGAGATCCGGCCAGGGCGCGGTGGCGGCGATCCGCAACGCCTTCTCGCCGGACGTGGCCGCGCGTACCCGATAGTCGAGTTGCAAAAGTTCGCTCAAGACCGTGAGGTTTTCGGGCGAGTCATCGACGATCAGGATCGTCGGCAGGGCTCCGTCCAGCATTTAACCTCCTAATAAAGATGAGAATGATGGGGCTCTCCCTGCTGTGGCCGACTATGATAGATGAATAATCGGTGCCAGTGGTTATCGCGGCGAGGCCAATCCTGAAATTTGTCAGGGATTTTCTCATCCGAACCGGGGTGATGCGGCTTTATACATTGATTGCGAATTGAATCTCAATTGGCGAGCAGACCGTCGTCGTTGGGACACGCCATTGCGCAATCCCGATCTCTCCCTTATTTTCAGGTTCCATGCAATGTCAACCAGTCTGCCGGCCATGACCTGTATCCGAAACCTTATCCACGCTTTCGTTCTCATTTCCCTTCTGCTGTCGGCGATGCCCTCGCACGCGGGTCTGCCCACGGCGGTCGATGGTCAGCCGCTTCCGAGTCTGGCGCCGATGCTGGAGCGCGCGGTTCCGGCGGTGGTCAATATCTCCACGGTGAGCCGGATCGAGACGGCGGACCATCCGCTGCTGCGCGATCCCTTTTTCCGCCACTTCTTCGATCTCCCTCAGGAACGCCAGCAGCGCAAAAGCAACAGCCTGGGCTCCGGGATCGTCGTGGACGCCAAACGCGGGCTGGTTCTGACCAATCATCATGTCATCGCCAAGGCGTCCGGGATCGGGGTCGGCATGCACGACGGGCGCACCCTGGACGCCGAACTGATCGGCGCCGACCCGGATACCGACGTCGCCGTTCTGCGCATCCCCGCCGCGGATCTGACGGCGCTGCCGTTCGCGGATTCGGACGCGCTCAAGGTCGGCGATTTCGTTGTGGCGATCGGCAATCCCTTCGGTCTCAGCCAGACCGTTACCTCCGGGATCGTGAGCGGACTGGGGCGTACCGGGCTCGGCATCGAGGGTTACGAGAGCTTCATTCAGACCGATGCCTCGATCAATCCGGGCAACTCGGGCGGTCCGCTGGTCAATCTGCGCGGCGAACTGGTCGGCATGAACACCGCGATCCTCGCCCCCGGCGGTGGCAATATCGGCATCGGCTTCGCGATCCCCGTCAACATGATCCGTTCCATCATGGAACAGATCGTGGAACATGGCGCGGTGCGGCGTGGGCTGTTCGGGGTCGGGGTGCAGGATCTGACCGGCGAACTGATCGCGGCCTTTGACCTTGAGGACCGCGCGGGCGCGCTCGTCACAAGCGTGGAAAAGGGCTCGGCGGCCGCCGACGCGGGACTGCGCGAAGGCGACATTATCCTCATGGTCAACGACAAACCCGTCAAAGGATCGGCGGATCTACGCAATCGCTTCGGACTGCTGCGGGTAGGCGAGAAGGTGGATCTGACGATCGTGCGCGGCGGTAAAGAGCGTCGCCTGAGCGGAACCATCGCCGACCCCTACCGCGATTTCGTTCCCGGCGAGCGTCTCTCGCCACTTCTCGCCGGCGCGCTGTTCGGCGATCTGGACCGCCGGGGCGGCATCCCTGCCGTGCCGGTGGGGACGGTGGAGGCCGACAGCCCCGCCTGGAACGCGGGTCTGCGCGAGGGCGACCGCATCCTGCAGGTCAATGGTCAAGGCATCGGCGGACCGCGTGATCTTGCCGCCCTCGTGCGCAAGGCCGGCGGACTCTACAGTCTGCGGATCCAGCGCGGCGACGATCTGATCCTGCTGGCGCGGCGCTGATTGGCGCGAACGCCTGGCGTGTTTCCGTGTCCATTAAGTTGTTCGTCGCGGTTCAGCCTAACGGCTTGACGCCCGGCGGCGGCGTGCCGTCGGAACTGCCGACCGAGCGGCCTCGTGGGCGGTTGACCGCCAGACGGTCTCGCGTAGGGTCGTGGCATCGGCGTTCTCGATGACGGCGATGAGCCCCGAGGTCAGATCGAGTTACTCGCGCGCATGACCCCAGGCGTCGGCCTCGTCCAGCGTCTTGCGCGCCAGGTTTGCTTCCGGGCGACGGGGTTTGACAGACCCACAAGGCTACTGGCAGGTCATGTCGCCCGCAAGCGGGGTACTAAAGATGGCGAATGACGCCAAAATGAAAACTGCTGGCGCGGATTGCACCGAAGCAACGGAGCGCTTACCCATTTTATTTAACGCAGTCTCAGAGGGTGTAGACAAAATCAAACCGTTGTGGTCAACCGCCGCAGCAGGATGCGCGCCTCCGCCAGCCAAACCCAGGTTTCGGAGACCGCTGGCAGACGGTCATGATGCATGATCAATCGACGGGCACGCTCATTCCACGCATGGGTGCGCTCGACAACCCAGCGCTTCGGCAGCGGAACGAAGCCGTCGGCGTTGGCGATCACCACTCGGTCAGGCGCCCCGTCCACGTGCCAGGAGCCAACGCTTTTGTTGGCTGGATGGCGCACGACTTCCACGCGGATCGCGTGGGTCTGCTCGGTGGTTTGGGCAAATTGACCGGCGTAGGCGCTATCGACAAACAGCGTGTTGATCTGGGGGTACTTGGCGGCCGCGTCAGCGACGGCGCCCGAGGCGGCATCGCGGTCCTGAAGATTGGCCGCGACCACGCTCACCGCCAACACGAACCCCAAGGTATCGACCACCAGGCTGCGCTTGCGCCCCTTGACCTGCTTGCCCGCATCAAAGCCGCTCGGTCCACCCTGCGGCGAGCCGCGGGTCGATTGCGCATCCAGCACCGCCGCCGTCGGCGCGATCTCACGCCCCTCGCGTTCGCGCCATTGCCCCCGCAGTCGATCATGCATCTGCTCAAACTTCCCAGCCGCACTCCAACGGCGAAACGTCTTGTAGACATTCTGCCAAGGCGCGAAATCGTGCGGCAGCATCCGCCACGCGCACCCCGTGCGCACCACGTAGCAACACGCCTCCAGGATGCTCCGGCGCGACACGCGGGGCGGTTGACCCCGCCCGCCCGGCATCTCAAAGAGAGCGGCGACCAAGTCCCACTCCGCATCGGTCAGACAACTTGGGTAGCTTTGGTCGGGGTCGTGGCGACGATGCGCATCCGTATACCCATACCGACGCGGCGTTGCGCGCGCTTGCGCCTCGAGACCACTCTCGCCCCGGAGGCGCGTGACGCCCGCCTCCCGCAAGGACTTGCGAATCGTTGCTTCATGAGCCTCGATTCCCGTCCGTGCCGCGAGTTCCCGGGCAATCTCTGACAGCGTGGAGGTCGGGCGATCCGTGACAATTTGACGCAATACCGCTTGCTCCGCCTCGTGAATCTTGGGGGGACGACCAGCTTTCGACATCAGCGCACACCAGCTCAGTTGTAGACTGGTATACAAATAGCAGCTCAATTATTTTTGTCTACACCCTCTAAGGAACGCGGTCAAATCGGCGATTTCCTGGTCGGTCAGGTCGATCCTGGGCATCTTTGCCTCGGGTAGGGCCGCCATGGGATCCTTTAGATAGAGGCGGATCCAGGCAGCGTCGCGCTTTGTCCCGATGCCATCGAGTGGACCGCCAAGTTCCGCCATCGGACCCGATTCGCCGGCCAGGGTATGACAGAGATTGCACATTTTAGCGGCATAAATCCGTTGGCCGTTGATGAGATCGCCTTCCTGGGCACGGATGGCGATCACCAAAAGTGCCGAGCCGATAAAGAAGGCGGCAAGCAGACGCGGCTTCATTGCGCGGGCTCATCGATGGCTTCCGCTTGCGGCTTGGCGCTCTCGATTTCTCCCCGGCGCGCGGACAGATGTTGGAGAAGGTCGCGATGGCCGACATGCGCATGGCAGGTCACGCACCGCATGGCGTCTTGACCGCTGAAGTAGGTCTGATGGGCAAAGGCCGCGGTCGGTTTTTGATTCTTGGCCTGGTCGAGTCTGGAGTGGCAGACGAGACAGCCCGAGTCGTGGACATAGTCGCTGCGGCGTTCCAGATTCGCGATCCAGTCTGGCGCCTTGAAGATCGCGATCATTTGCGCCAAGCCGTCATGAATGCCAGTGTTCACCTTGGCCATCAGGTAGCTGGCTGGACTGTCGTGGGGTAAGTGACAAGCGCTGCAGGCGGTCGTGAGCCCCCGTGGATTGCTACCGCCATGAACGTCCAGCGCATAGGTCTCGGCGAACGGCCGCATGGTGTGGCAGGCCGAACAGAATTCCTGGCCGGAAGTGGCCTCGATGGCGGATTCGGCGAGAATCCAGGAGCCTGCCATCAATCCCGGTAGAATGACGAGTGAGGTCAATGGGAAAAACAGCCATTTGCGAGTTTTCATCGGCATCGGTCCATCTGCTGCTTCACACTCAATACTAGTTCAACCCTGGCAATCGCCAAGTGACTCGCCGATTCCGATGGCAACCGGCCGCTCCCTGAAACCCGGCATTGGCATCGTAATCCGCTTTTCCGATCGAGGCCCCGCATGCTGCTCGAAGAGTCCGACCTGTATCGCCCGCACCGACGGGGACGCTCTCTGTTCCTTGAACGCAAATGGGTCTGACCGGACACCTTGCGCTGATTCTGGCCGCCTGTCTGCTCGACGCGATCTTTGGCGACCCGGTGTATCGACTGCATCCAATCCGAGTCATCGGCGCCTGGAGCCTGCTCTGGGAGCGCGCGCTGTTCGCCGTCGGGTTGAACGGGCACGGCGGCGGGATACTGCACTGGCTGCTGGTGGTCGGCGGCGCGCTTGCGGCCTGGTGGGGGGCACGGTTGGGACTCGGGCTGCTGCATCCCTGGCTGGCGCCGGCCTGGGATCTCTTCGTCGCCTACAGCCTGCTGTGCATGCGCGATCTGCTGCGGCACGGCCAGCGGGTGCTCGACGCGCTCGATGACCTGCCGACCGCGCGCCAGCGTCTGAGCATGCTGGTCGGACGCGATACCACGCATCTGCAACGCGACGGGATCGTGCGCGCCACGATCGAGAGCCTGTCGGAGAATCTGACCGATGGGGTGCTGACGCCGCTCTGGGCCTTGTGTCTGTTCGGTCTGCCGGGGCTGATTCTGGTCAAGACGGTGTCGAGTTTGGATTCACTGGTCGGTTACCAAAACGAACGCTACGGACGTTTCGGCTGGGCCGGAGCGCGTTCCGACGATCTGATCCATTGGCTGCCGGCGCGACTTTCGGTTCCCCTGATCGCCCTGGCGGCGACCATCCTCGATCTGCATCCCCGGCTAGCGTTCCGGGCCGCCCGGACTTACCATGACATGCTTCCGAGCCCCAATTCAGGCTGGAGCGAGGCCGCCTGCGCCGGCGCGCTGCGAGTGCGTCTGATCGGTCCCATCCGCGATGGCGGGCAGTTGGTCACCGAGCAATACATGGGCGATCCCGACTGGCCGGCGACTCTCGATGGCGTACATTTGCGCCAGGCACTGCGCCTGATTCTGGTCTGCTGTCTGTTGGCGGTTGCGGTCGGCGCAAGCCTGAGCGCGCTGGCGTGGGGATGTTGACCGGAGATGTCTCTCTCATGGAGAATCGGGCAAGCATCGCTGGATCGCGGTTCGAGCCGCTTCTCGCTGGCGCCTCCCGTTGCGGCAAGCGATGGCGCCTAGGCGCATGGCAGACCGCGACGTCATATTCCTAATCGTTAATATTGAGTGACCCGCCGATTATGTCGCGACATACAGTTTGGATCATGAATGGCAAGGGGGGCGTCGGCAAATCGGTGCTCATGATGGTCTTGTCCTGCCTCTACGACGCCATGGGCCGCCCGCTGCGTCTCATCGATATCGACGACAAGGCCAAGCTGGCCGAGTTCGTGGGCCACGACAACGTTCTTTCGCTACGCATCGGCGCGGATATCAAGGCGCTGCGCGCCGATCCCTCGCTCGCCTACAGCTACTGGGATCAACTGGCGGCCGAGATTCTGGAGCGGGATACGGGCGTCGATCTCGGGGCCAACATGGATCGCCATATCCTCGAGTGGTCAGTCAAATCCGAACTGGGCGAGCTCTTGAGCGAAAGCGGCGTCAGCATGGATATCTATGTCCCCATCACCGCCGACCCGCTGGCGGTCAGCGCGGGCATCGAGGTGTTGGAGTCCGCCGCCAAGGCGTTTCCCGACAGTCGGCGGATTCTGGTGCTCAACCGGATCGCCGGTCATTTCAATGCCTATGAGGCGACCCCGGAATTTCATCGCATCGCGGCGATGCGGGCCGAGGGGTTGATCGTCGTCGGCATGGAGCCCTGCCTGAGCGAGGCCTGGACCGACTTCGAGCGTCTGAAACTGCCGCCTTGGCGCATCCTGCAGATGAATGCCGCCACGGTGGCGCAGCAGACCGGACTGGGCATCCTGGCCGCCAAGCGCGCGGTCGGGGATTACGCCTCCTGGCTCAAGCAGTTGCAGCAGAGCTTCGCATCGCTGGTGCCGCTTCCCCCGCAATGAACGCGGATTGCCGGCGCGGCCTGGATTGAGGCTCCCATCCCGCGACCGCGGTCGCGCATTTTCCCGTGGGTTGGTTGATGACTGCACGCTGGTTTGCCCACCTCGACGCCCATATCGCCACCGGCCAGGTCGCCGTGGAAGCCGAAAGCGCGGAGCTTCTGGGCGAGTTGCTGAAACTCGAACCGGAGCAGCGCTGGTGCCTGCTCTTGCGACGCGACCCGCGTCTCGCGCGGCTGGTTGCCGTGGATTACCGACGCCTCCTGACCCTCATGGTCGAATTGGAGTCCGGCGCGATCGCGGCCGCCCCGATTCCGCCGCAACCCTGCATTGATCACGCGTCGGCGCCCCTGGCCCTGCCCTATCTCGAACCGACTTCGCCGAAGGGTGCGCGACGCATCCTCTGGCCTCTCGGTTTATCCTTATTGGCGTTGACGGGCGCGGCAGGCGGCATGTGGCTATCGAGCCAGGATGGACGGCAGCACCTGTCGCATCTGGGCCAGACGGCCCAGACCTGGTGGCGAACGCGGAACGTCACGGGAGCCGACCGCGAGGGTGCGCTGGCCTGGCAGATTCTGGACAGCGAACATCAGCGCCGCGCCATGGTGGCCTTCGTGGTGCTTGAGACCCTGTCGCGAAAACTCGCCGACGGTCAGCCCTTCGCAACCGAACTGGCCGCGCTCAACCGACTCTGGCCGGAGCCGGCGCAATTGGCCTTTCTGGATGCGCTCGCCGCTCAGGATCCCGCGGAGCCGGTCGCCCTGCGCGCGGAGCTGGCGCGCCTGAACGCGGATTTGACCAGGCAGCGCGGCGAATGGACGCAGTTGGCGCAATATGGACGGTTGAGTCCCGCGGACTATGCCGCGCGCGTGCAGCCCCTGGAGACCTTGCGCGATCAGGCGGAGGCGGCCCTGACACAGGCCGGCCAAGGGGCCTGGCGGGCGGCGCTGGAGGCCCTGCCGGAGGTTGAGGATCCCGCGTATCGCAACTGGCGCGAGCGTGTTCAACGCTGGCTGGAAACCCAGGACGCCGTCTCTGAACTCGCGCGCCAGGCCTGGTCGCAATGGACATCCGGCCTGCCAAACGCGCCCCCGCCAAATTCTCCCCAGCCAGACACGCTCCAGGCAGGCACGCCAAAGGCGCCACCGTCATGATCCGGGCGCGTCATCCATTGTATTCGTATGGGATGATCGCCGCCCCGCCACTGCTCCAAGGTTCGGATCGATCTTTTATCCAGAGCCGAACAGTGCCCGCAGAAAACCTCCCAAACTGTTTTTGATGCCGATTCCCCTGTCGTCGGCGAGACGGGTCGCCACCTCTCGGATGTGCCGCGCACTCGCGGCCCTGGGGTTGAGAATCAGATGCGGCTTCTGCGCCATGATGCTTTTTTGGATCAGGGGATCGAACGGGATCGAACCGATACAGTCGAGTCCCTCGTGCAGGAAGCGGCTGGTGACGCTGTTAAGACGGGCGGCGACGTCCCGCGCTTGAGCGCCGGAGACAACGCAATTGACCAGGAGTTTGAGCGCCTTCCCGCGTGTTTCGCGGCGTGCCAGGACGGTTTTGACGATGCCGTAGGCATCGGTCAGGGAGGTTGGCTCCGGAGTCGTGACGATGACGGTACGTTCCGCCGCCAGGATAAAACGGATGACGTTATCGCCGATGCCGGCCCCGGTGTCGATGATCAGTATGTCGTAGCCATGGATCTCCTCCAGTCCGTGCAGGACATTCTGTCGTTCGTGCTCGCCCAGCTCGGAGAGTTCGGCGATTCCGCTGCCGCCAGCGATCAGGTCCAGGCCATACTCCGTCGGGATGACGATCTGAGACAGGTTTTTGCGTCCGCGCACCACATCGTGAATCGTGAATTCGGGATTGATCCTCATCTGTACATTGAGATTTGCCATCCCCATGTCGCCATCGAGCAGCAGAACGCGCTTCCCCCCGCGAGCCATGGCGATGCCCAGATTGACGGCGAGGGTGGTTTTGCCAACCCCGCCTTTCCCGGAGGTGATGCAGAGGCTGTGCATCCGCTTCAGCCGTCGCCCTGGACCACGCGGACCACCAGACATTTCTGGCCTCGGCTCCGCAGGTTCCCGCACCAGTCCGCGGCCGCGCGCTGGCTGTCCCATCCCATGACGCGCAGCCGGTAGAAGTCGTCGCGCGTGTCGCCAAAACGCGCACGGCTGATCGCGAGCCTCAGATTTTTGAGCATGGCTGCATACTTGCGCATGAAGACCTCGCTGTCTTCCCGCACGCGATCCAGCGAACGTCCGGCCAGCACCTGCACATCCCAGCGGTAATCGGGGAGTGGCGGAAGCCGAATTTCCAAGAGTTCCGTGTCCGGTTCGGGCGTCGCGGGTAGCAGGGTATCCACGATGTCGGTCATCGCCGCGTCTTCGGTCTCGTCTCCCATGAACGGCGCGTCCCGATCGTCTGGCGTGTCCAGCGACTCCAGGGTGTCCGCTGCGTCCGTTGTTTCCGCTGCCGCCATCGGCTCCAGGTTAACCGCCGTCTCAGGCGTTCCCGCTGCCTCGCTCGGCTTCAGATTCTCCGCCGCCTCCGCTGCCTCCGCTGTGCCCGCTGCGGCCATCGGCTCCAGGTTATCCGCCGTCTCCGGCGCTCCCGCTACCTCCGACGACTCCGGTGGTCCCGGCTCGTCCGCCGGCTCCATTGTGTCCATTGTGCCCGCTGTCTCGCCTGCCTCCAGATTGTCCGCCGTCTCCGGCATTCCCGCTGCCTCCACCGTTTCCAGTGGGTCCGGCTCGTCCACCAGCGCCAGGGTGTCCGCTACCTCTGTTGTCTCCAGTATGCCCGCTGTCTCGCTCGGCTTCAGGCTGTCCGCCGCATCCGTCGTTCCCGCTGTCGCCAACGGCTCCAGTGAATCCAGCTCGTCTACCGGCTCCGGCTTGGCCGGCACGCTGATGTCGGCGCTGAACGGCTCAGGATTCGGCACCCCCTGCCCGGTACCGGGCAGGAGTTCGGCGAGTCCGTTCCGCCAGGGCGCGTCTGGCAGCCGGAGAGACAACAGGAGTGCGATCGACAGAGCCAGAAGCAGCAGAAGCGGCGCGAGCAAGCGTGTCCGTCGCTTCGGCACGCGGGGGCGAAAGAGTTCATCGAACACCTGCGTATCCTGCTGGCGCCCGGCCTCCCAGGTTTCGTCATAGAGCAGCGACGAAGGATCCATGAGCCAAGCCTGGATGCGTGTGCACATCCGGTCGCGCTCGCTTGTCATACGCTCCTGGCGGGTCCGGAAAGACCAGCCATTGTCCGGTTGTTGATGTTCTTCGTGCCCCAACAGCCATTCCGCGGCCAGATCCAGATAGGCCTGGCTGACATCGCACTGCAGGCAGTGCGTCAATAACGGCTGGCCGCGCTCGGCTGCATCCCGGACCGCATCGTCGAACGGAATCTCGGTCAGCAACATGATGTGTCCATAATCCTGCCGCAGGGTGTTGACCAGCGCCTGATCGGATGTGCTCGGGGTGCGCCGGACGAGCAGCAGATGCACGCCGAGCAACGGTTGCTGGAGACCGGCGCGCAGGCGGCCGATGGTCTTGAGCAGGGTGGGCAGACTTTCGAGGACGAAGGATTCACAGGGAACGGGCAACAGAATCTTGTGCGCGGCGGCCAGTGCATTGAGGGTGAGCAGCCCCACGGAGGGCGGACAATCGATCACGATGTCATCGAAACGGAAGGGGAGCGAGGGCAGCGTCGCCAGCGCCTGATGCAGCCGGGTTCGACTGTCGCCCAGTAGCGCCAGCTCGCTTTCGATGCCGCTCAGACCGGGACCGGCGGGTACCAGAAAGAGATCCGGGATCTCGGTCGCGGTCATCATCTCGCGGGTCAGGTTCGCTTCGCGCAGCATGCGTTCCGTGCCGCCCGCCAGGACACCGGACATCAGGGTCAAACCGGCCTGTCCCTGCGGATCCAGATCCATCAGCAGGACGGTGCGGCCCGCGGCCACCAGCGCGATGGAGAGATTGAGCGCCGTGGTGCTCTTGCCGACGCCGCCTTTCTGACTGGCGATGGCGATGACTTCCGGCGAGGCGAGACGCGGATCAGCGAGCGTTCGATTCATGGCGGTGTCCCTCGCTGACGGAGGGAGTGTCGGTAATGAGACTTTCCAGACCCTGGCGCTTGCGTCCGAGACGCGAGATGCGCGTCCCTTCGATGGGCTGCGGGGGAGGCTGATCGAAGACTGGCGGTTCGGTCGGTGCCGGATGGCTGTCCTCGACGATCCAGGGCGCGAAACCGGTGTGGATGCGCGGTGGTGGATCCCGCCGTGCGCTCGCAACCGTGAAGCGTTCGTTCGGCTGCCCGGCCAGTTCGTCATACAAGGCGGCCTGGCGTCGCATGAGCTGCTGACGCGGGGGCGGCCGCCAGACGCCCAGTTCCAGCGTGAGCGGGTCGTGAGGATCTTGATTGGACGTTGGCGGACGCATGGAGACCTGTCGCGGATTGGCCGGTGGGGACCGCGGCGATGCCCGCGCGGAGACGCGCCGCGCGCGCCACTGGCGCCATCTTAGCAGTAACAGGGCCATGAGCGCGGCTCCCGCCAGAACGTTCAGGATGACGGCTGGAATGTTCATCGCAATGCGCGCACGACCCGAACGGCAGCCGGATTTTTCGCGAAACAGATATCGAAGGAAGCGCGCCAGCATGAATCCATGTCGTGAACCGTCGGAGTTTACAAAGGTTGCGAGTCTCTGCTGCCGCACAACGGATGGACGAAGAATCCGCCGCTCGGCGGCAACCGGTTCCGCCAGGGCGGCAACTCGGATCATTATATAAAAATACGCCTGTCTCGCCCCCGAAATCGACGGCTGGCGTTTCACTTCTCCAGAACATCCAGGGACAGTGGATACACCTCCTCGACCGCGAAGGGCTCGTCCGCGTCCGGGTCGACGCTGACCCAGATGCCGCCGACGACGGGCGAGCCCGGCACCTCGGCCCTGACGAAACGCGGGAAGGGCAATCCGGTGCCGGGATCGATCAGGGGTCGGTCATGCTTGAAACCATGCGTGTCGCCATGAATCAGCAGGACCGGCCCCGCATACTCCGCCATCAGCCGTACCAGCGCGCGTCTTGTCGCGGCAAAGCCGCGCGGTGAACGGTTCATGTGAAAGAACGGATCGGCGTGGAACAGCAGCACCATTGCCCGCGCGCCTCGCTCGTTGGCCAAACGAGCCGCGCGACGCAAGGCGGCGCGGTTGACCTTATCGCGTCGTTTGAACTCGTCCATCGCGGCCGGGTCGTCCTCGCGATATCCATTGTCGGCGCAGGGCGTGCTGCCACTTTTGATGTCGCCAAGATGGACCAGAAACGGCGTCCACTGGACGATCGCGGCCACGAACAGCCGTTGTAACTGCGGCATTTCGGCTGGCGCATAGGGCGCGTCGCCAGTGGCGAAGAAGCGCAGGGGCGCGGCGGACGCGGGCGTTGCGGCGCATCCCAGCAGCACGAGGAACAGGATGTGGTGTAGGCGCGAAAATCCATGCATAAGCGTCGTTGCCTCGCGAATGCGGCCGCCGGGAAACCCGATGCATCATGCCCGCCCGCCGGTCGCGGCGCAATTCTTAACGGATCCGCGCGGGTCGGACAAACCACGGGGGCGAGGTATAGAATCCAGTCATGACCACATCCAATCCAACCCCCTATGCCAATCTCACCCCGGATCTCGTGCTCGATGCGGTGGAGAGTCTCGGACTCCTGACCGATGGGCGTCTGCTGGCGCTGAACAGCTATGAAAACCGGGTCTATCAGGTCGGTCTCGATGAATCCACGCCGGTCATCGCCAAGTTCTACCGACCGGAACGCTGGAGCGACGAGGCCATCCTGGAGGAGCATGCCTTCACCCTGACCCTGGCCGAACACGAAATTCCGGCCGTCCCGCCGTCGATCATCGCGGGTCGCACCCTGCATGCATTCGGCGGCCACCGCTTCTCGCTGACCCCGCGCCGGGGCGGACGCACGCCGGAGTTGGAAGACGCGACGGTGCTGGAATGGATCGGACGCTTCATCGGACGCATCCATGCCGTCGGGGCCATCGCGCCCTTCGCGCATCGTCCGACCCTCGACATCGACAGTTTCGGCACCGAACCGCGCGATTTTCTGCTGGCCAACGACTGGATTCCGAGCGACCTGCTGCCCGCCTATGCCAGCGTGGTCGATCAGGCGCTTCAGGGCGTGCGGGCCTGCTATGCGCGCGCCGGTTCGGTCCAATCCATCCGGCTGCACGGCGACTGTCATCTCGGCAATCTGCTCTGGACCGACGCCGGACCGCACTTCGTCGACTTCGACGACGCCCGCATGGGGCCGGCGGTGCAGGATCTGTGGATGCTGCTCTCGGGCGAGCGCGGCGAGATGAGCCGTCAGCTTGCCGACGTGCTGGCCGGTTACGAGGATTTTCAGGAATTCGACCCGCGCGAGCTGCATCTGATCGAGGCGCTACGCACCCTACGCATCATTCACCATGCCGCCTGGCTCGCCCGCCGCTGGGAGGATCCGGCCTTTCCGGCGGCCTTCACCTGGTTCGGCAACCAGCATTATTGGCAGAACCATATCCTGCAACTGCGCGAACAGATCGCGGCCATGGAAGAAGGGCCGCTCTGGTCCGCCTGAGATTCTCCGATGGCCCCTGCCGCGCGCGGGCGTGTCCGGGCAGTTACGCCCGCGCCGACTGCTCGTCATGCCGACAGTGCCGTTTGATGCAACTCATGACATAGTGAACGAACGTGGCGCCAACGGCGAGGAAGACGACGCTCGTGATGCCGGCGCGCGGCAGGAGCGAGGTCATGGACAGACCGAGCATCAACCAGGTGACGAAGGCGATGACGCTGGTCAGGATGAATATGACGGCAAAGGTCCAGGCCGGGGGGTTGCATTTGGGGCAGAGGTTCATGCTGGATCACTCGTTATTAGGTTCTCGGATGGAACCCGTTGACGCTGTCCCTAGACTGACATGGATGTGATGCGCGGAAAGGATAGTCGGGCTCCGCCTGCCCGATGACACCCATAACCGCATTTGCTCCGATCACCAGGCGTTCGTGCCGACCTGGCCGATCGCTCAAAAAAAACGCAAAGCACACTGGACGCACCTTTAGCTTAGAACTCTTCCCGACAGAAAACGCATTGAAATGGATCAATCCCCAAAAAATTAAGAAGCCCGGCGAGAGACAGGCAATGTCGCATGACTGACCGAATCGAGTCACGCCAACGGCTCGCGCGGATCCTGGCCGTAGCGCTCCAGTCGGTCGAGGGCCGCGCGGCGGTGCGTCGCGCGCTGGCCGCCCGACCGATCGCCGGACCGGTCTGGCTCTGCGCCATCGGCAAGGCGGCAGAGTCGATGGCGCTGGGCGCGTGCGACAGCCTGGGCGCGACCGGTTCTGGCGGATTGCTGATCACCAAATCCGGGCATCTGAGCCAGTCCCGGCTCGGCTGTCTTGGAATCGAGTCCCTGGTCGGCGGCCATCCGATCCCCACCGCCGCCAGTCTGGACGCGGGCGCGCGCCTGCTCGCCGCGCTCCGGGAGGCGCCGCCCGACGCCACCCTGCTCTTTCTGCTCTCGGGCGGTGCGTCGAGTCTGGTCGAGGTGCCGGTTGCGGGGTTCGATCTTGCGGATCTACAACGCCTGAATCGCTGGCTGCTCGGCAGCGGACTGCCCATTGATGAGATGAATCTGGTCCGTAAATCGGTCTCGCGGATCAAGGCTGGCGGGTTGCTGGGACTCGTCGCCGACCGACCGCTTCGGCAACTGGCGATCTCCGATGTGCCCGGCGACCGTCCTGGCGTCATCGGCTCGGGTCTGTTGACGCCCGAGCCGGATCTGGCGCGGCGGGCGCGTCATCTGGATCTCCCCGACTGGCTGGCGGACTGGGTCCGGCATGGATTGACCGAGCGCGCCAGCTCCGACCGCCTGACTCCGGCGACTTCGCCCGACCGCCCACCCACCATGGAATTGGTCGCCACCCTGGCAACCGCCATGAGCGCGGCGCTGGAGGCCGCCCGGCGGGAAGGCGTAACGGCGTATCGACACGAGTCACTCGTTCAGGGCGATGCCGCCGAGCGCGGTCGCGCGCTGGCCCACACCCTGATGAAAGGTCCGTCCGGTCTGCATATCTGGGGCGGAGAGACGACCGTGCGTTTGCCGGAATCGCCTGGACGTGGCGGGCGCAACCAGCACCTGGCCCTGGCGGCGGCGGTCGAACTCGCGGGCCGGGCCGACTGTCTGCTGCTGAGCGCGGGCACCGATGGGACCGACGGGCCCACGGACGATGCCGGCGCCCTGGTCGACGGCGGAACCCTCGGGCGCGCGCAACTGGCGGGCCTCGACGCGCTGGACTGTCTGGAGCGCGCCGATGCGGGGCGTCTGCTGGAGTCGAGCGGCGATTTGATCGACACCGGACCGACCGGCACCAATGTGATGGACCTGATTCTTGGACTGAAACTGTGACCGAAATCCGGATGTCACGACCGGCGCATCCAGGTCATAATGTCCGGGAACGCCAAATTCCTGGAACGCTAGCGACATCCGCTCATGACCGAACAACCCAGCCAGCGCCATCCCACCGAGATCAACCTCCACGCCAAGTCGCGTCTGCTCACCATCGTCTTCGATGACGGCGCCTCGTTCGATTTGCCCTGCGAATATCTTCGGGTCTTTTCGCGGGCCGCCGAGGTGCGCACCCTGAACCGGCCGGTCACGGGCAAGGAAACCGTCAACATCCTCGCGATCGAGCCTCAGGGTCAGTACGCCGTGCGCATCCTCTTCGATGACGGACACGACACCGGCATCTATTCGTGGGACACGCTCTACCGGCTTGGGCAGGAGAAAGCGCGCAACTGGTCGGATTATCTCGCGAAACTGGAACAGATCGGCTACCGACGGGCCGAGCCGGAACAGGGCGAGAAACGCATCCGGCTGCTCTATTTCGCCTGGCTGGCCCACAAGCTGCGCAAGGAATCCGAGGAGTTGACGGTTCCGGCGGAGGTCGGGGATATCGCGTCGCTGATACGCTGGCTCGGGTCGCGCAAACGCGGCGCGGCGGTGCTGTTCGAGGCTGGGCGAGTTCGGGTAACGATCAACAAGCAGTTCAGCGAACCCTTCACCAAACTGCATGACGGCGACGAGGTCGGGATCGTACCGACCTCCCCCACTCCGCCGGCGACTCCCGACCTGATCTGACTTATCCGAGCGAGCAGGCCAGCGCCCGGATGGCGTCGCGATTGGTCCAGGATCCGGTGAGCCGGGCCGCGGCCTCGGCCGAAAGCCAGCGGTATTCCAGATGCTCGCGCGGGTTCAGCTCGATGAGACGCCGGGTTTCCAGCACCAGGGCGAACCAGTATTCGCGATTGAAACAGACATTGGGCGCGTACCGCCTACGCCAGGCCGCGATGATCGGGAACAGCGCCGAATGACGCAGATCGATCAGCGCCCCGCCCACCCGCAGCCCGGTCTCCTCGCGCACCTCGCGCGCGGCGGCGAGCCGGGGCGACTCGCCAGGCTCCAGACTCCCCGTCACCGACTGCCAAAAGGCCGCCGGGCGGACGCGCCGCAGTAACAGGAACTCGCCGCCACGGGTACAGATGACGACCAGCACGGACTGCGGACGCTTCAAGGCTTCAGGGGGCATGGCACGCGCTGTCTCGTCCTCTGGAATCATGCCGGGAAACAGGCTCAGGGACGCAGCCGGATGCGCAACGCCAATTCCTTGAGTTGCGCCTCGTCGACCGCCGACGGGGCGTCGGTCAGCGGACAGGCGGCGCTCTGGGTCTTGGGGAAGGCCATGACATCGCGGATCGAGGTCGCACCGGTCATCAGCATCACCAGTCGATCCAGTCCGAAGGCGATGCCGCCATGCGGCGGACAGCCGAACTTGAGCGCCCGCAGCAGGAAGCCGAAACGGTCCTCGGCCTGCTCGTCGCCGATCGCCAGCAGCTTGAAGACGCTGCGCTGGACGGCGTCGCGATGAATACGGATGGAGCCGCCACCGATCTCGGTGCCGTTCAGTACCATGTCATAGGCGCGCGACAGACAGGCGCCGGGGTCCGTTTCCAGCCGGTCGAGCTGATCCTCTTTGGGCGCGGTAAAGGGGTGATGCAGCGCGACCCAGCGCTGGTTGGCGGGATCGTGCTCGAACATCGGAAAGTCGACGACCCAGACCGGGCGCCAGCCCTCGGCCATCAGCCCGCGCTCCTGCCCCAGTTTCACGCGCAGCGCGCCGATGGATTCGTTGACCACGGTCGCCTTGTCGGCGCCGAAGAAGATGAGATCGCCATCCTCGGCGCCGGTGCGCGCCATGATACCGTTCAGCGCGGCGTCGGGCAGGTTCTTGACGATCGGCGACTGCAAGCCCTCGCGGCCCTTCGCGGCCCACTCGTTGACCTTGATATAGGCCAGCCCCTTGGCCCCATAGATGCCGACGAACTGAGTGTAGGCATCGATCTCCTTGCGCGACAGCTCGCCGCCCTTGGGCAGACGCAGCGCCACGACGCGCCCGTCCGGATCCTGCGCGGGACCGGCGAAGACCTTGAAATCGACCTCGGCCATCAGGTCGGCGACATCGATCAGTTCCAGCGGCACGCGCAGGTCCGGACGATCCGAGCCAAAGCGGCGCATGGCCTCATGGTAGGTCAGACGCGGGAAGGGATCGGGGAGATCGACCCCGCTGACCGCGCGAAAGAGATCGCGGATCATGGACTCCATCAGGACCATCAGCTCATCCTCGGTCATGAAGGAGACTTCGATATCGAGCTGGGTGAATTCGGGCTGACGGTCGGCGCGCAAATCCTCGTCGCGGAAGCAGCGGGCGACCTGATAATAGCGGTCCAGACCCGACATCATCAGCAGTTGCTTGAACAACTGCGGCGATTGGGGCAGCGCGAAGAACTCGCCCGGATGGGTGCGGCTGGGGACCAGATAATCGCGCGCGCCCTCGGGCGTGGACTTGGTGAGGATAGGCGTCTCGATGTCCAGGAAGCCGTGACTGTCCAGGAAACCGCGCAGCATCCGGGTCACCTGGGCGCGCGTGCGCAGACGCGACTGCATCTCCGGGCGGCGCAGATCCAGATAACGGTAACGCAGACGCAGTTCCTCGGAGGCGTCGGCGGCATGGGTGTCGAGCTGGATCGGCGGGGTCTCGGAGGCGTTCAGCACCTCCAGATCCAGCCCCAGGATCTCGATGGCGCCGGTCGGCAGGTCCGCGTTGACGGTGCCCGCCGGACGCGGACGCACCCGGCCCGTAATCTTGAGCACGTATTCGCTGCGCACCTGCTCGGCGCGGGCGAACACCTCGGCGCGGTCCGGGTCGAACACCACCTGCACCAAACCCTCGCGATCGCGCAGATCGATGAAGATCACGCCGCCGTGGTCACGCCGCCGCTGGACCCAGCCGCACAGCACGACCTCCTGACCATCGTGACTGCCGTTCAACTCTCCACAGTAATGCGTGCGCATCGTGACTCTTGCCCTCTCAATTCACAGTAGACGAAATTCGTTTTGACTGTTTTCCCTTGGAAAACGTCATTTCCCCGGCAGCCAGTCGAGCACATCGAGCGGATGCTCGATCAGCCCATGCGCGCCCCAACGATCAGGCGCGTCGTCGGCGCCAAGATACCCGAACAGCGCGACCAGCGTGCCCATGCCGGCGGCCAGACCCGCCTGAATGTCGCGCTCGGCGTCGCCCACATACCAACAGCGCCGCGGATCGACCCGCAGCAGATCGCAGGCATGAAACAGGGGGTCAGGTGACGGCTTGGGACGCGCGGCGGTGTCGCCGCTGACCACGCAGCCGGCGCGCTCGCGCAGACCGAGCAGTCCCATGAGCGGATCGGTCAGCCAGGCGGGTTTGTTGGTGACAATGCCCCAAGAGATGCCACGCCGCTCCAGGGTGTCGATCAGTTCGACGATGCCGGGGAAAGGCACCGTATCCTGGACCAGCGCCGCCGCGTAAATCTCCATGAATTCCAGGCGCAGCGGCTCGTAGTCCGGATCCTCCGGCCCCAGACCGAAACCGATCCGCAGCATGCCCCGTCCGCCGTGGGAGACGTAGGGCCGCACCCGCGCGAACGGCAGCGGCGCTCGGCCATGGCGGGCGAGCAGTCGGTTCAGCGCGGCGGCCATGTCGGGCGCGGTGTCGGCGAAGGTGCCGTCCAGATCGAACAGCACGGCGCCGTCTCGCGGCACAGGCAGGTCAGGCATGCGGTTCGCGCACGCAGGTCACGAGATAATTCACGTCCAGATTGCGCGGGTCGAGGCGGTAGGTGCGCGTCAAGGGTTGATAGGTCATGCCCATCAGATCGACGGTGCGCAGCTCGGTGGGACGGACCCAGGCGTCCAGCTCCGAGGGACGGATGAAGCGCGCATAGTCATGGGTGCCGCGCGGCAGCATGCCCATGACATATTCCGCGCCGATGACCGCCATCAGGAAGGCTTTCGGGTTGCGGTTGAGGGTGGAGAAAAACACCTTGCCGCCCGGTCGCACCAGTCGGGCGCAGGCATCCACCACCGAGGCCGGATGCGGCACATGCTCCAGCATCTCCATGCAGGTCACGACCTCGAAACTCTCCGGCTGCTCCTCGGCCAGGGCCTCGACCGTGACGCGCCGGTAGTCGACCTCGACGCCGCTCTCCAGGGTATGCAGCTCGGCCACCCGCAGCGGCATGGCGCCCATGTCGATGCCGGTGACTTGCGCGCCGCGCAACGCCATGCTCTCGGATAGGATGCCGCCGCCGCAGCCGACATCCAGGACGCGCTTATCGGCCAGCCCGCCCGCGCCCCGCTCGATATAGTCCAGGCGCAGCGGATTGATGTCGTGCAGCGTTTTGAATTCGCTGTGCGGATCCCACCAGCGCGAGGCGAGTTCCTCGAACTTGCTGATCTCGGCGTGATCGACGTTGTGGATGGTCTCGGTCATGGCGGCGGGTCCGGGGAGTGAGGGCGGATGGGCGCGCGCGAGGTGCGTATACCGCGAAATTACAATGCAGGCCACTATTGTAAAGCGAACGGCGTTCCTTCATCCAGAAATCGCCACAGGTGCGCAAACCTCGCGATCCCTGCCGGACGCGGTTTAATCGGCGACGCGGGCGCGCGAAATCGCTAAAATACTTCGCTTTGCATGACCGGGACCGTGAAAATGTTCGAGAAAACCCTACAGATCAGCGATTACGATCCGGAACTCTGGGCCGCCATCCAGGACGAGGAGCGTCGGCAGGAAGAGCATGTCGAACTCATCGCCTCCGAGAATTACGCCAGCCCGCGCGTGATGCAGGCGCAGGGCGGCGTGCTGACCAACAAATACGCCGAAGGCTATCCAGGCAAGCGTTATTACGGCGGCTGCGAGCATGTCGACGTGGCCGAACAGCTCGCCATCGACCGCGCCAAGCAACTGTTCGGCGCCGCTTACGCCAATGTTCAGCCGCATTCCGGCTCGCAGGCCAATGCCGCCGTCTTCCTCGCGCTCTGCAACGCGGGCGACACCGTGCTTGGCATGAGTCTGGCGCACGGCGGGCATCTGACCCACGGGGCCAAGCCGAATTTCTCCGGCAAGCTCTATCACGCCGTTCAGTACGGCCTGAATCCGGAAACCGGCGAGATCGACTACGACGAGGTCGAGCGTCTGGCCCATGAGCACAAGCCGCGCATGGTCATCGCCGGCTTTTCCGCCTATTCGCGCATCGTCGACTGGCAGCGTTTCCGCGATATCGCCGACAGCGTGGGCGCGTTTCTGCTGGTCGACATGGCGCATGTCGCCGGACTCGTGGCCGCCGGAGTCTACCCGAGCCCGGTCCAGATCGCCGATGTGACCACCACCACCACCCACAAGACCCTGCGCGGTCCGCGTGGCGGTTTGATCCTGGCGAAGGCCAACCCCGAGATCGAGAAAAAACTCAACTCAGTGGTCTTTCCCGGCATCCAGGGCGGTCCGCTGATGCATGTGATCGCCGCCAAGGCGGTGGCCTTCAAGGAGGCGCTGGAGCCTGGATTCAAGATCTATCAGGAACAGGTGGTGCGCAACGCGCGGATCATGGCCGAGGTCTTCCTCGCCCGTGGCTATGATGTCGTCTCGGGTGGCACCGACGATCATCTGTTCCTGGTGAGCTTCATCCATCAGGGTTTGACCGGCAAGGACGTGGACGCCTGGCTGGGCGCGGCCAATATCACGGTCAACAAGAATGCCGTCCCCAACGATCCGCAATCGCCCTTCGTGACCAGCGGGATTCGCGTCGGGACGCCGGCCATCACCACGCGCGGTTTCGGCGCCGACGAGGCACGCGCGCTGGCCGGCTGGATGTGCGATCTGATCGATGCACGGGGCGAGCCAGGCGCCATCGCGGCCGTCAAGGACAAGGTGCTGGATCTCTGCAAGCGTTTTCCGGTCTACGAGCGCTGACGGCTAACCACTGACCAATCACTCATGCGCTGTCCCTTCTGCGGTGCCCAGGATACCAAGGTCGTCGACTCGCGCCTGTCGGGCGAGGGCGATCAGGTGCGTCGGCGGCGCAAATGCGTGGTGTGCAAGGAACGGTTCACGACCTACGAATCCGCCGAACTCAATCTGCCGCGCATCGTCAAACGCGATGGCAGTCGCGTCCCCTTCGACGGCCGCAAGCTGCGCTCCGGGATCATGCGGGCGCTGGAGAAACGCCCCGTCAGCACCGAGCAGATCGACACTGCCATGTCGCATATCCAACGGCGCTTGATGTCGAGCGGCGAGAGCGAGGTGCCCTCGTTGCGGATCGGCGAGCTGGTCATGGACGAATTGCGCCAGCTCGATCAGGTCGCCTATGTGCGCTTCGCCTCGGTCTATCGGAAATTCGAGGACGTGGCCGCCTTCCGCGAGGAGATCGAACGGCTCGAACGTCAACCCTCGCCCGAGGCCAATCGTCATCAGATGGATCTGCTCAAGGAACTGGAGTCCAACGCCGAATGAACGACACGGCGGACTCAGGCGCGCGGCGGGTCTCCGATGAATTCGCCATGGCGGAGGCGATCCATCTGGCCAAACGGGGGCGTTATAGCGCCGACCCCAATCCGTGCGTGGGCTGCGTGCTGGTGCGCGACGGTCTGCCGGTCGGCCAGGGCTGGCATCGCCGCGCCGGCGAGCCGCACGCCGAGCGCAACGCGCTGGCCCAGGCGGGCGAGTCCGCGCGCGGGGCAACGGCCTATGTGACCCTGGAGCCCTGCTGTCATCATGGCCGCACGCCGCCCTGCACGGACGCGCTCATCGCGGCGGGCGTAACGCGGGTGGTCTGCGCCATGGCGGACCCGAATCCGCTGGTCGCCGGCAAGGGGATCGCCATGCTGCGCGAGGCGGGCATCGAGGTGAAAACCGGCGTGCTGGAGGAACAGGCACGGGCGTTGAATCCTGGTTTCATCAAACGCATGGAGCAGGGTCGGCCCTTCGTCCGCTGCAAACTGGCGGCGAGCTTGGACGGTCGCACGGCCATGGCCAGCGGCGAGAGCCAATGGATCAGCTCGACGGCATCGCGACGCGAAGTGCAGCTCTGGCGCGCCGCGAGTTCGGCCATTCTGACCGGGATCGGCACGGTGCTCGCGGACGATCCGAGCCTGAACGTGCGTCTGTCGGCGGACGAGGTGCCAGAACTGGATCCGCTGGATCGGATGGAGATGGAACTGGAGTTGAATCTGGAACTGAAACCGGAGCCGGGCGTCCCGCCCCGTCAACCGCTGCGGATCGTGGTCGACAGTCATTGGCGCATGCCGTTGCAGGCGCGGATGCTGACGCTGCCCGGCGAGACGCTGGTGGTGGGCGTGGACGACGCGCCCGCGCGGATGGACGCGCTCGTGGCCGCCGGCGCCTTGGTGTATCGCTGTCCGCAACGCGCGGGGCGAGTGGATCTGGAGGCGCTGATGGGCGAGCTGGCGCGCCGGGAAGTCAACGAATTGCTGCTGGAAACCGGCGCAACCCTGGCCGGATCCATGCTGGCCGCCGGGCTGATCGACGAGATCGTGCTCTATCAGGCGCCGCATTTGATGGGCGACGCCGGGATGGGGTTATTTCATCTGCCGGGGGTCACGACGATGGCCGAGCGGATGACGCTGGAGATCGTCGATGTGCGGCGGGTTGGGGTCGATCTGCGGGTTCGGGCGCGGCCGGTCATGACACACGAGGGTTGAAACATCATGTTTACCGGAATCATTCAATCCATCGGCCAGATCCAGCGCCTTGAGCCACGCGGCGGCGATGTCCGGCTGACGATCGACACCGGCAAGCTGCCGCTCGCCGAGGTGGCGATCGGCGACAGTATCGCCGTCAACGGGGTCTGTCTGACCGCCGTGGAGCTGACCGGCCGGGGCTTCTCCGCCGATGTCTCGCGCGAATCGCTCTCCTTGACCACCCTGGGCGCGCTTGGCCCCGGCGGCCGGGTCAATCTGGAAAAGGCGCTGACGCTCTCGACGCCGCTCGGCGGACATCTGGTCAGCGGTCATGTCGATGGGGTCGGGGTTCTGCTGGAACGTCACGAGGACGCCCGCTCCTGGCGCCTGCGCATCCAGGCCCCCGACGAACTGGCTCGCTATATCGCCCAGAAGGGCTCCATCTGCGTCGATGGCGTCAGCTTGACCGTCAATCGGGTCGATGGCGCGGTCTTCGAGTTGAACATCGTTCCGCACACCATCCGGGAGACCATTATCGGCGGTTATCGGACGGGCACCCGCGTCAACCTGGAGGTCGATCTGATCGCCCGCTATCTGGAGCGACTCCTGTTGGGCGAGCGCGCCGCCACGCCAACCTCATCCGGAGTGACGCTTGAGTTTCTCGCGGAGCACGGTTTTGTCAACGGATGAACTCAGCCTTTTTTGTTAGTCTAACGGGCTTTTCCCATACGAAGACATCCAGGCCATGAGCAGTAGCCGCATCAACAGCACCGAGGAAATCATCGAGGATTTGCGCCAGGGTCGCATGGTCGTGATCATGGACGACGAGGATCGCGAAAACGAGGGCGATCTGCTGCTCGCGGCCGATTGCGTCACCGCCGAGGCGGTCAACTTCATGGCCAAGTATGGACGCGGTCTGATCTGTCTGACCCTGACCAAGGAACGCTGCGAGCAACTGCGTCTGCCGCTGATGGTCAGCGACAATCAGGCGACGCATTCAACCGCCTTCACGGTGTCCATCGAGGCCGCGCGCGGCGTCACCACCGGGATTTCAGCCGCCGACCGTGCGGTCACCATCCGTGCCGCGGTGGCGCCCGACGCGAGCTCCCGGGATCTGGTCCAGCCCGGCCATATCTTTCCGCTCATGGCCCAGCCGGGCGGGGTGCTGGTGCGCGCCGGACACACCGAGGCCGGCTGCGATCTGGCGCGACTGGCCGGGTTCAGCCCGGCGGCGGCGATCGTCGAGATCCTGAACGAAGACGGTACCATGGCCCGTCGCCCGGACTTGGAGATCTTCGCCCGCACCCACGGCATTAAGATCGGAACCATCGCCGACCTGATTCAATACCGCGTTCGCCACGAGAAGGCCGTGCTGCGCGAATGCGAGTGCGAACTGCCGACTGCCGAGGCGACCTTTCGTCTGGTCGCCTACCGTGACAGTATCGACAACGAGATTCATCTGGCCCTGACCCTGGGCGACATCAGCCCAGAGCGCCCGACGCTGGTCCGGGTGCATCTTCAGAATACGCTCTGCGATCTGTTCGAGACCTCGCACAACGCCTGCGGCTGGCCGCTGCGGGATGTGATGCGTCAGGTGGCGGCGGCGGGCGAAGGCGTGATCGTGGTGCTGCGCAATCGCGACAGTTCCGCCGACCTGCTGGCGCGTCTCAAGGATTTCACATTGCACGACCGCGACGATCTGGTACCCGTCCGTCAACAGGATCGCCGCGAGCTGCGCACCTATGGGATCGGCGCGCAGATTCTGTCGGATCTCGGGGTGCGCAAGATGCGGGTGATGAGCGCGCCGAAGTCGATGCACGCCATTTCCGGGTTCGATCTGGAAGTGGTCGAGTACACGGGTGGCAGGGCTGCTTAGATGCGGTTTGACCGTGTCTGGCACGGGATTCGTCTCTGCGTTGTAGGGAGCAGCCGCACAGATAGCCTCTGACTGGAGGGCGTGATCAATGAACGAACCGACAAAAGCGGAATTCGGACTCAGCGATTTCGATCCAGATACGTTGCTCAAAAATCAGGCAGCTTGACTAGAATATTCGTTTAGGGAATCAATTTATGAGTATCAAGGTGGTGGAAGGCGCGCTGCGCGCCGACGAGAACGCCCGCTTCTGTCTGGTGGTCTCGCGCTGGAACAGCTTCGTGGTGGAGAGCCTGGAGAAAGGCGCCATCGATACGCTCCGGCGTCATGGCGTCGCCGATGAGAATCTAACCGTCGTGCGCGTCCCCGGCGCCTTCGAGATGCCGGTCGCCATCGAGCGGATCGCCGCCAAGGGCGGCTATGACGCGATCGTGGCCCTAGGCGCGGTGATCCGTGGCGGCACGCCGCATTTCGAGTATGTCGCCGGCGAATGCGTCAAGGGCATGGCCCAGGTCAGTCTGAAATACGGTCTGCCGGTCGCCTTCGGCGTGCTGACCGTCGACAGCATCGAACAGGCGATCGAGCGTTCCGGCACCAAGGCCGGCAATAAGGGCGCCGAGGCGGCGATGTCCGCCCTGGAAATGGCCGATCTACTGAGACAGTTCGATTAACCGAATGACGAACACCGACAAGGTAAGCCCCCGCAGCCAGGCACGCCGCTATGCCGCGCTCGCGCTCTATCAATGGCGTCTGACCGGCGAGGATCCGATGTCGATCAAGCGCCACCTGCTCGACGATCCCGAATGGCTCGATGCCGTCGCGATGTCGTTGAGCGGCGCCGACGACGATGCCACGCCGGATCCCAAGCAGCGTTTCAAGTTCAATCTGGAACTCCTGGAGCAACTGCTGACCGGCGTACCGGCGCGGATCAAGGAGATCGACGCCCAACTGGATCGCTTTCTGGATCGTCCGATCACCCAGGTGGATCCGGTCGAACTCGCGATTCTGCGTCTTGGCGCCTTCGAGATTCTGTTCTCGGACAGTATTCCGAATCGTGTTGCCATCAACGAGGCGATCGAGTTGACCAAACTGCTTGGTGCCCATGAGGGGCACAGGTATGTCAACGGCGTGCTGGATAAAATCGCCCGCCACCATGCCGTGGCGATGAAGTCGGAACCGCTACAAACCACGCCATCCGCCAGCGAGGAACCGACCTCCGATGCGTAGAGTCCACTCTGGGGTCGCCGCGCATCCGCCAGCCTTGCCTCGTGTCTGAATTCGATCTGATCCGCGCCTTTTTTACCGACATCGGCCCAAAGCGGGCGGATGTGGCCTTGGGTGTCGGCGACGATTGCGCACTGCTCGCGCTGCCCGAGGGGCAGTGCCTGGCCGTCAGTATCGACACGCTGTCCGCCGGAATTCATTTTTTCCCCGACTGCGCTCCAGAAGCCATCGGCCATAAATCGCTGGCCGTGGGACTCAGCGACCTGGCCGCCATGGGCGCCGCGCCGGCCTGGTCGACGCTCGCCCTGACGCTGCCGTCAGCGGATCAAGCCTGGGTCCGTGCCTTTAGCGCCGGCTTCGCCGCACTCTCGAAGACGCACGGAATCCGACTGGTCGGCGGCGACACCACGCGCGGCCCATTGAGCGTGACGGTGCAGGTGCATGGCTATGTGCCGGTCGGCGCGGCGGTACGGCGCGATGGCGCCCGTCCGGGCGATCTTGTCTGCGTAAGCGGCACCCTGGGCGACGCGGGTCTGGCGCTGCGCGGTTTGCTCGCGGGCGAGGCGGTCGATCCCGCGCTGCGCCGCCGCCTGGAGTATCCGACTCCAAGGGTCGAACTGGGGTTGCGGCTGCGCGGGTTGGCGACGGCCATGATCGATCTCTCGGACGGGCTGGCTGGGGATCTGGGTCACATTCTGGCCGCCTCCGGGGTGGGGGCGGAACTGGATCTGGTGCATTTGCCGCTCTCGCCGCCGGTGGCCGATGTCGTGGCACGAACCGGCGACTGGTCGCTGCCGCTGTCCTCCGGGGACGATTACGAACTCTGCTTCTGTCTTCCTGCCGAACGTGCTCGGGAGGTTCGGGAGTTGGGCGCCGGGCTGGATTGTCCGATCCGGACGGTGGGACGGATACGGGCGAAAGCGGGTCTGGCGTGTCGATTGCCGGATGGCGGGTTATACGCAACCGATGGGAGCGGTTACGATCACTTCGCCGCTGGAGGCGATGCCGCGCGACTGATCGCCCTCCGAGACAAGTCCAGGATATCCGCCGCAACCCAATCGCTTCATTCACAGCCATCCGCTCGATGAAGATCGATTCCAACATTACCGGCGGCGTCGACCACCAAGGTGGCCGGGACACCCCGTACCCCCCAGCGACGCGCGAGGCGACCGTCTCTTTCAGGAATGCCAGCCCCAAGTCGTATTGGCTGGACTCAACCAGTCCCCTTGATCGGCGCGATATTATCCGCCCGAACGACGGATCGCGGCTCCGCGACCGCGTCGCGTTCTGGCGCCCTGCCCTTCAATACCCGCTCCACGTTCTGCGCATTGCGGGCCAGATAGATGGTCAACTCCTCCAAATCCGCGTCGGGTAGATGAGGTAGAACCTGATCCTCGCGCAGCATGCGCGCCAGACGTTCCGCATTCTCCAGTATCCGATCATAGGCATCGGCGGCTTTCTTGTCGGCGGTGCGCAAGCGTTCGATTCCGTTGCTGTCTTTCACGATGTATTCGATCTCGATCATGTGCGATATTCCTGCATATTCCAATCGGTGCTGAGCGTGCGGAGTATAGCCATCCGACGCGCTTGGTTCGCGGCCAGCCACCCGAGTCGGCGACCGGGGAGAGAAGGCGGCGGAAACGATCCCTTGACGACTTTCAGGAGCAACGATAGGACGCCTTCAAGACGGCAATCGAGTCACTTTTCCTGTTCCTGTTCCTGTTCCTGATCGGCCTCCTGCGATGGGCGCTGATCGTCCTCGTCCATCAGGATGCGCTGCCCGTCGCCGTCAAGGTCGTCGAACTGACCGCTGCGCGCGGCCCAGAAGAGGACGGCAACCGCCACGATGCCAAGGATCAACATGCCTGGAATCAGCCCGTAGATCACATCCATTATCGGTCCTCTATGTCAGCAAAGCGCACTGATCGATTCAGGAGTCTGTGCGGAAAATACGTATCCGCGCCGAATTCCCGATCACCGCCAGCGAGCTGACCGGCATCGAGACGGCCGCGATGAGCGGCGTGATGACCCCAGCCATGGCGAGCGGCACCATGACGAGATTGTAGAGGATAGAGATGCCGATGTTCTGGCGGATGGCCTGGAGTGTGCGCCGGGAGAGTTCCGCCGCCTCGGCGACCCGCTCCAGTTCGCTGGACATGAGCACGATGTCGGCGCTCGCGATGGAAACATCGGTGCCGCTGCCCATGGCGATACCGACATCGGCGCGCACCAGGGCCGGGGCGTCGTTGACGCCATCGCCGACCATCGCGACTCGCTGACCCTGGCGTTGGAGATCGGCGATCACGCGGTCCTTGTCCTCGGGCAGAACCTCGGCGATCAGGTCGATATCGCCAAGCTGGGCGGCGATGCGCTCGGCGACCGCGCGGCGATCGCCGGTCAGCAGAGTCACGCGGATGCCCTGCGCGCGCAAGCGTCCGACGATGGACACAGCCCCCGGTCGGAGCCGATCCTGAATGTGCAACCGGAGCACCTCGCAGCCGTCCACGGCGCAATGGATCTGGCCCGCTTCATCGTCCATCGTTGGCGCCAGTTCGACGCCGTTGCGCATCAGCCAATTCCGGCTACCGATCATCACCCGCGCCCCCTCGACACGCCCGCCGATCCCAAGTCCAGGCGCGACCTCCACCTCATCGACTGGCACGCCGGAAAGACCGATGCCGGCGCGCACGCAGAGTTCCAGGATGGCGAGCGCCGCCGGATGCTCGGACAGTCGCTCTAGCGCGCCGAGCTGGCGCAGCAACCGATGCTCGCGTTCGGTGAGGGTCGGAGCGATTTCCTCGCCCCAATCCAGCTCACGCCAGGCGATGGCGGGCTGAGTCGCTGGGAGGGCGGACGTCCCGCCCGCTAGCGGGCGGGACGTCCGCCCTCCCGGAACGCGAAGCGAGGCGCCCACCACTACCGGCCGGCCTTCGGTCAGGGTGCCGGTCTTGTCGAACACGAAATGCCGGATCGAGGATAGCCGTTCGAGCACCGCGCCATTCTTGACGAGGATGCCGCGTTCGGCGCCGCGCCCGGAGGCCACGGCAATCGCCATCGGGGTCGCCATGCCGAAGGCGCAGGGACAGGTGATGATGAGCACCGCGGTCGCGGCCATGAGTGCGAATTCGAGATCCGTGCGCATCCAGAAAATGAAGGTCAGGCCCGCGAGCCCGAGCGTCGCCGCCACGAACCATGGCACGATGCGATCGGCCAGACGCTGGATGGGCGCGCGGCTGGCCTGGGCATCTTCGACCAGCCGGATGATCCGCCCGAGCGCGGTCTCGCGCAGCAAACCGGTGATACGCACCGTCAGGACGCCAACCCCGTTAATCGTCCCCGCCGACACCCGTTCGCCCGGCGTTTTGGAGGTCGGGCGCGACTCGCCGGTCAGCATCGACTCGTCCACGCTGGCCTGGCCGCTGAGTACCTCGCCATCGACCGGGATACGTTCGCCGGGACGCACCAGCACCGTTTCGCCGATCTGGAGCGAACGCACCGGAACCACGGCCTCGTCGCCCTCCCGGAGACGGGTCGCGACCTTGGGTTGGAGATCGAGCAGACGCTGGGTCGCGGCGACCGCGCGCCGCCGCGAGATCGCCTCCAGATAGCGTCCGACCAGGATGACGAAGAGAAAATTGACGACCGTGTCCCAGTAGACCGCGCCAATCCCTGGTCCCCCGAGGGAGCCGCCGAAGGTTTCTCCCAGGGTGACGGCGAGCGAATACAGATAGGTGACGGTCACGCCGATGGCGATCGGCAGATCCATGCTCAAATGACCGCCGCGCAGACCCGACCAGGCGCCACGGTAAAACGGCGCGCCGGAGTAGAGGATGGTCGGCGTGGCGAGCAGAAAGCCGATCCAGTGGAAAAGTTCGCGGAACTCGCCCCGGTCGGCGCCACTGTAGAGCGCGATGGAAATCCACAGCAGATTCATCATCGCGAATCCGGCCCAGGCCATGCGAAACAGCAGGCCCCTGTTTTCGCGGCTTAACGCGCCATCGGCGGAGTCGGGATCGAAAGGGGCGGCGGCGTAACCGATGTCGGCCAGCCGCTGGAGGATGCGCGAGAGTTGCAGACGCCCGTTGTCCCAGCGCACGCGCAGCCGCCGCCCGGTGAGATTGACCCGCGCATCCTCCACGCCGGGCAGGGTTTCAAGCCCCTTCTCGATCAGCCAGACACAGGCCGCGCAGTGGATACCCTCGACCAGTAGATTGATCTCGCGGGCCTCCGAGGCGACATCGGTGAACTCTTCCTGGATGGCGTCCAGGTCATAGAGTGCGAGATTCTTCGGCGGCTCCGGCGGCGGGCCGAACACGTCTCCCGCCGGGGTGCGCCGGTAAAACCCCTCAAGACCGGCGGCATGGATCGCCTCGCACACCGCCCGGCAGCCCGTGCAGCAGAAGGCGCGCGCCTGTCCGGCGATGGGCGCCATCACGCGCGCGGATGGCGTGACCGGTAGGCCGCAGTGGAAACAGCGGTCGCTGACGTCAGTCTGGGTAATAATCGTCGTCCATAATTTGCTCTTTGCGATACGGGCATGCCGGTGGAAAGGTGTCCATTGGCAGACCCGTTTCCTTGCTCGCCAGATCGCATGCGTCGGGATAGGCCGTCGCAATGGCGTCATCAAGCACGGACTTCAATCCGGGCGATTTGCGCAGACGCACGGCAAGTCGTTTCCGTTGTTCGACGATGGTCACACGCCAGCTTCGACCATCGAATTCGCGCCAGCGGTCAGCGAGCGAGCGGTATTGATATTGCCATTTCAGCAGATGCGCGAGCAGAATCAGCAAGCGGCTTTCCAGTTCGTCGCGCTCGCTTTTCCCCATGTCACTGAGTTCTTCCAGTAAATGCTCGATGTCCAGTTCCGCGAAGCGCCCGGCGCGGAGCAGTTCGCGGTTCCGGCGCGCCCATTCGGAATAATCCTGCCGGTAGAGCTGTGTCAGATCAGTCATGGCCACTCGGATCGGTCAATGACCGTCCACCGTCACCCGCTCGCCGATGCTGTACTCATCCGCGCCGGATTGCACCGCGATCAGCGTGTCCCAGGCGCCGATCAGCGGGAAGGCGGCCTTGACGGCATAGCGCCCGCGATCCTCGCGCGTCATCGGCAGCGAGAAATCGCGCGCGGCGTCCGAGGGGCGATAGGCATGAAAAGTGACCGCGTCTGCATCGACCGGCTGACCCGCCTTGTCGACCAGAACGACCCGCACCATATCAGGCTCGCCAACCCGCAGTGGCTTCGGGATATCGGCCCGCATGGTCCAGTTGGGATCGCGCGCCTGGCGCGAAACCAGAGTCTGTTCGTAATCCTGACCGCGATCATAATAGTCGGCGTTCACCAGCCCCGGATTGGTGGAGACCGCGAAATAGACCATGATGAGATTCACGATCAGCACTGTGGCCACCAGCCCGAGCCAGCCGATGATCCAGGGATTGCGCAGGGCCGGGGTGTTCGTCAATTTGGCTTGCGTGGTCATGTTTATCTGTACCTTTATTGCCGTGGACCAACGAAGACGCTCTCGCGCTCGGTCTCGATCCGAGCACCGGAGGAACGTATCGCCTCGGCATGAAAAATAACCGGCTGTTGCTCCGCTACGAGCGAGCGCCGGGGAATTCTGACGAAGACCACCGTTGGCGTCACCCCGCCCGGCTCGGCGATGACGGGCTTCTCGGCACCGACCAGCGTCATGTCATCGCGCCCCGAGACGCTGATCGTCACCGACAGGGTCTCGGGCACCTTGTTCAGGATCTTCAGCGTGTATTTGTTCTGGATCGAGCCATCGCTCAAGAGGACGAAGAGCGGGGCGCGTTCATGCAGCGCCTTGAGTTCGATGGGCGCCAGCGCCGTAAATCCGTATACGATGCCCGCCATCGCCACGAACAGGATGGCGCCATAGACCCAGACACGGGGCCGCATCAACAATGCCTTGGTCGGACGCCCTTCGAGTTCGTCGAGCGAGGCGTAGCGGATCAGGCCATGCGGTCGCCCGACCTTGTCCATCACCTGATCGCAGGCATCGAGACAGAGCGCGCAGGTGATGCAGCCCTCCTGCTGCCCCTCACGGATATCGATCCCGGTCGGGCAGACCGCGACGCACTGATTGCAATCGACACAGTCGCCGGTGGTGCGATGGTCCTCGGTCTCGCCGCGCTTGACGCGACCGCGCGGCTCGCCGCGTTGCTCGTCGTAGGTCGGGACGATGGTGGTCCGGTCCAGCATCACCCCCTGAATGCGTGCATAGGGACAGAGCCAGAAGCAGGTCTGTTCGCGCAAAAAGCCCGCCAGGACATAGGTGCCTGCCGCGAATAGGGCGACCGTCACATAGGCCGTCCCGTTCGCCTCACCGACGAAAAAGGTCTGCCAGAGCGTCGGCGCATCGGTGAACCAGGCGACGAAGCTGAAACCGGTCAGGAAGCCGATCAGGATCCAGAGCGCGTGTTTGATGGACTTGATGCGCAGCTTATCCAGACTCATGGGTGCCTGATCGAGCTTACGGCGCGCCGGGGGCGGTCCTTCCAGCTTCTCCTCGATCCAGGTAAAGATGTCCGTCCAGACCGTCTGAAAACAGAAAAACCCGCACCAGACACGCCCCACCAGCGCGGTCATGACGGCCAGCAGGATCGCGAAGAACAGCAGCAGGAGCGAGAGCATCCAAAAATCTTGCGGAAGGACGGTCGCGGAGAAGAGGTGGTACTGGCGGTTCGGGATATCGAACAGCACCGCCTGACGGCCTTCCCATCGCAGATAAGGCCCCAGCAGGTAGATCAGCCAGACCGAGGCCGTCAGCCATTTGATGGTGCGCCAGCGCCCCGGGATCCGCTTGGCATGAATGGTCTGACCACCGGTGTTGATCTGCCAGCGATCGGCTTCTTCATAGAGTGCGTCGACGGCGGTGGGCGGTACATCGGGAGAACTCATCGACTTCACCATCTTTAAGACTGAACCCTGTTCAACGCGACAGGCGATCATTAGATTACCTTGACAAAGGCGCTTTGACTATGTCTTTTAACAATATAAACATCTGATTTACAGTCGATTTAAAGCATAAAAAAAGGGGGATCGCAGGATCCCCCATCAGGCTTGAACGCCACGTTAATCAGAGGCCGATCTCAGGATTTATGGTTATTCGCCTCCGCATCGCGGCACTTCAATCGCATCGCGTCCGCCCTGTGCAGAGACAGGCGCGTCGACTATTTCCCGCCGCCCAACTCATGGACATACACCACTAGCTTTTTGATGTCCTGCTCGCTTAACTTGCCCTGCCCTCCAAAGGCCGGCATCACCGCGTCGCGCGTTTCCGCAAGTCCGGTCTGATTGACGCCGTTGAGAATCGTATGCTTGGCGCTGTCGTAACCGCCCGGCTCGAAACGCCAGATACCGTCGGTCAGATTCGCGGCGCCGATGGTCACGATATCGCCGTTGGGAAGCTCGGCCAGCACACCGTTGGCCTGTTGGCCATGACAGGCAGTGCAGCCTTTCGTCTTGAACAGGTTCCAACCCTCCTCGCTGCCGCCTTTCCCGGCGGTCTCGCTCATTTGCACCACCCAATTGGCCAGCGTGTCCACCTCGGCCTCGGTGAGAATGGTGCGATGGGCCGTCATCACGCCCTGGCGCCCACCCTTAATGGTCTCGGCAATCTTGGCGGTCTTGCCGCCATAGAGCCAATCGTCGTCGGCCAGCACCGGATAGCCGGGATTCCCCTGGCCGCCGCTGCCATGACAGGCGGAACAGTTGTCGCCGAAGAGCACCTTCGCGGAGGCCACGGCATATTGCTTCAGGCCCGGATCGGCGATGATCTGGTCAGCGGTCATGCCGCCGATTCGATCCTCGAACTGGGCGCGCATGGCCACCACCTGCTCCAGACCTTTTTCGTACTCCTTGATCTGGCTCCAGCCCATGATGCCGGGCGTCGGTTCCTGGCCGACTGGCCAGCTTGGATAAAGGATCGTATAACCGACCACGAAGAGGATCGAGGCCCAGAATCCCATCATCCACCAGTGCGGCGGCGGATTCTCCAACTCGCGCAGATTGTCGTCCCAGATGTGTCCCGTGTTGTTTTCGCCGGGAAAGGGGTTATTTTCCGCCATCGCTGTCTCCGCTGTTGTCGTCGTCCTCGTCGAACGGGATGTGCTTGCGCGCTTCGAGACGCTCCCGGTTCTTGGGACGAAAGACTTGGAAATAGGCCACGATCATCAGCAGGAAGATGACGACGGTGAGGATCGTGCCGATCCAGTCGTTGAGCGTCATCGCCTGCCAGTCGGTGTCGAAATACTCAAGGAGGCTATTCACGGTAGACCTTGGAATCATCGAGCGCGACCATGGTGCCAAGCGACTGCAGATAGCTCACCAGCGCGTCCATCTCGGTTTTGCCCTCGACCAGCGCGGGCGCGGCGGCGATGTCGGCATCCGAGTAAGGGACGCCGACCGTCCGCAGACCGCGCATGTGGCGCTGCATCTTCTTCCCTTTCAGATAGGTTTCGTCGAGCCAGGGGTAGCCCGGCATGACGGATTCCGGGACCAGCGAGCGCGGGGCGCGCAGGTGCTGGCGCTGCCATTCGTCCGAGTACTTGCCGCCGACCCGCGCCAGATCCGGACCGGTCCGCTTCGATCCCCATTGGAAGGGGTGATCGAACATGGACTCCGAGGCCAGCGAGTAATGTCCGTAGCGTTCCTTTTCGTCGCGGAAGGGTCGGATCATCTGCGAATGACAGAGATAGCAGCCCTCGCGCTGATAGATGTCCCGCCCGGCCAGCTCGACGGCGGTGTAGGGCCGCACACCGTCGCCCGCCTTCCAGTTCCACTGCGTCTTGCCGGCGTCGTCGACCGCGGCGATCGCCTCCTTGCCGGCGCCATCCCAGACGATCTCGGGGAACTTCACATGCTCGTGGGTATCCTTCATATAAAAAAGCGGGACGATCTCCACGATTCCGCCTACCGAAAGGACCAGTCCAGTGACGATGACCAGCCCCCAGATGTTGACTTCCAACCATTCCTGAAAGCTCTTGACCTTCGTCTTCGGATAATTCGCCATCTCGTTACTCCCCGGAATCAGACCGCGACCGCGAGTGCGCGCGCCTTGGTCAGGCTGCCCTCGACGGCGGATTTACGAACGGTCATGAGCACGTTGAAGAGCATGACCACGGCGCCGAGCAGGAAGATGCCTCCGCCGATCGCGCGCATGGCGTAATAGGGATGCATGGCGTCGACCGATTCGACAAAGGTATAGGCCAAAGTGCCGTACTCGTCGTAGGCGCGCCACATCAGACCCTGCATGATCCCCGAAACCCACATGGCGACGATGTAGATAACGGTGCCGATGGTCGCGGTCCAGAAGTGGAAGTTGATCAGCCGCTCCGAGAACATCTCGGTGTGATAGAGGCGCGTCATCAGATGGTAGATCGCCCCGATGGAAACGCCCGCGACCCAGCCCAGCGCGCCGGAGTGGACATGGCCGATGGTCCAGTCGGTGTAATGCGAGAGCGCATTGACGGTCTTGAGCGCCATCACCGGTCCCTCGAAGGTGGACATGGCGTAGAAGGCCAGCGCGATGATCAGGAAGCGCAGCACATAGTCGGTTCGCAGCCGGTCCCAGGCGCCCGAAAGCGTCATCATGCCGTTCACCGCCCCGCCCCAAGAGGGAATGATCATGGCGATCGACACGGCGGCGCCGAGCGAGCCGGTCCAGTCCGGCAGCGCCGTGTATTGCAGATGGTGCGCGCCCAGCCAGACATAGCCGAACATCAGCGCCCAGAAATGGATGACCGAAAGCCGGTAGGAATAGATGGGGCGCCCGGCCTGCTTGGGTACGAAGTAATACATGATGCCGAGGAAACCGGCGGTCAGATAGAAACCGACCGCGTTATGCCCCCACCACCACTGGATCATGGCGTCCTGCACCCCGGAAAAGATGGAGTAGGACTTAAACAATCCGACCGGGATGGCGAGGCTGTTCACCACATGCAGATACACGATCATGATCATCATGCCGAGGAAGAACCAGTTCGACACATAGATGTGCGACGACTTGCGCGTCGCGATGGTCATGATGAAGTTGATCGTGAAGGACAGCCAGACGACCGCGATCAGGATATCGATCGGCCATTCCAACTCGGCGTATTCCTTGGACTGGGTAAAGCCGAAGGGAAGCGTCAGCACCGCCAGCACGATGACCGCATTCCAGCCCCAAAAAGTGAAGCGGGCCATCTTGTCGCTCCACAGCCGCACGCCGCAGGTGCGCTGGACGCTGTAGAAAGCGGTGGCCATGAGGGTACAGCCGCCGAAGGCGAAGATGACGGCGTTGGTATGCACCGGACGCAGGCGCCCGAACGAGATATAGGGACTATCGAAGTTCAGGAACGGCCAGGCCAGTTCCGACGCGATATAGACCCCGACGGACGCCCCCACCACCAGGTAGACGACGGCCATGATCGTGAACCAGCGTACAACATCGAAATTGTACTTCTGCTCCAGACTGGCTTGCATAGACCCTCCCAGGGAACATCAGGGAAAACAGTATGTCATTTAAGGTTATAAGGCATTCCGACCGTTGGATTCACTGCCTCGCTCCCTGGTGCCTCGCGACGATCCATGAGACTGGATCAAGTCTGTAAAGTCAACTCGCCGCGCGGCATATACCCCTATAAAACAGACCATGGGGCGTCTCGCCCGTCAGAGGGACGCGTCTCACCGTGATCGATTGCCCACCACCCATGCGCGCAGCACTCGTCTGTACGAGTGCCAAGTAAATGAACTTGAAGATGTTTGATGCGATCGGCGGCACATTTCGCGCGGGTTTTCGCTCCACAAGTACATTGTAGAATTAGAAAACGCTGTATTGGTTTCGGTGTCCGCTATAAAATGCTCCGATCATCGGCTCTGGCTGCGGAGCGTTAGCACGTCACTAACGACCGCAGCCAGAGTGCACCACACTCGCAACCCAGTCGCGCGATTCCCAAGCCTCGATTGCCACCCTACTCAACGGCGTCCATGACGGGATGCGTCGTTTCGAGCGATCAGCCTGTTTGGCACCAACCTGCCAGCATCGGAGTCAACGCCGTTTAATTTCGCGGCGTTGCGTGAGCCGCGAGGTTGGCTGCTGGCGGGCGTCGTTGCTCCCTAGGGACTGTCGCCGGGATACCCGATCGCCGCAACCGCACAAGGTACCGCTCATGCTCGTCGTCATGATTTTCCTGCTTCTGCCACCGATCCTGATGATTCTCTGGCGTTTTTTCAAAGGCCCCGATGCCGCGAACCGCATCCTCGCGCTGGATACGCTCAGCATTCTGGTCATTGCGCTGCTGACGCTGCTGTCGCTGTTTTATCAGCGCAGCATTTATCTCGACGTGGCCTTGATCTTCGCGGTGATCGGATTCGCGGGCGTCATCCTGTTCAGTCGTTTTCTGGAAAAGGGGGTTTAAGTGGAGTATCTGGGCTATCTCTTGATGTCTGGAGGCCTGTTTTTCTTTTGGGTCAGCGGCCTGGGGCTGATTCGCATGCCCGATGTCTTGACCCGCATGCACGCTGGCGCGAAGGCGTCGACGCTGGGTTCGCTGCTGATGCTGCTCGGCGCGGCCTGTCTGATGCCCGCCTGGGCACCGAAGCTCCTGATCATCGCGGTCTTTATCCTGCTGACCAATCCGCTGAGTTCCTCGGTGCTGGCGCGGGCGGCTTACCGCAGCGGCGCTCAGATGGTGCCGCTCGCCTGTGATGCGTGCGCCGAACGAAAAGCCGCGCGGACACAGGAAACACCCATCGAGGAGGTCACGGCATGACCGGATTACTCGCCATTGTGTTCTTTGCCTGGATGATCGGCGCGGCCATCATGGCCATCCTTCAGACGGACCTCCTGCAATCCGCCCTTGGCCTGTCGCTCCTGAGCCTGGGCGCGGTCGGTCAGTTCTTTCTGCTCCAGGCGCCCGATGTCGCGCTGACCGAGGCGGCCATCGGGGTGGCGGCGAGCAGCTTTGTGATGTTGATGGGCGTGCGCCAGCTTGGCCGCGCCGAGAAGAAGGATCTGCAATGAGCCACGTCCCGCTACGTAAACGCTTCCGCGTCCAGACCCTGCTGCTGATCCTGCTCTGCGGCTGGCTGCTGATGCTGCACCTGACGATTCTGCTCAATCATGGTCTTGACGGACTGACGACTGGCGTCGGCGACACCCTGCTGGCGCGCAACAGCGAAACCGCTTCCGCCAATGCCGTGACCTCGGTGGTGGTGAGCTATCGCGGTTTCGATACCCTCGGCGAGGTGACGGTGCTGTTTCTGGCCGCGACCGGCGTGGGGCTGCTGTTCACGGGCGGGCTGACGTCATCCCCCGTTCCCCGCGACCGCAACAGTCACCCCAACGAGGTAATGGTGACAGGAACGCGCCTGATCTTCCCGCCCCTGCTGATGCTGGGCGTCTATGTCGTCCTGCATGGCCATCTCTCGCCCGGCGGCGGATTTCAGGGCGGGGTGATCGTCGCCACTGCCTTTTTCCTGCGAATGATCGCCGACCCCGAATTCACCCTCGATCATGCGCGGCTCGGCTGGTTCGAGTCCTTCGCCGGCGGTGGGTTCGTGCTGTTCGGAATGCTGGGTCTGGTCATCCTGAGCACGGCGACCTTTCTCGGGAACTTCCTGCCCCATCCAGTCGAGGCCATGGGCCAACTCGTCAGCGCCGGTGTCATTCCGCTGGTCTATCTGCTGGTCGGCATCAAGGTCGGCGCGGAGGTTGGCGCGATCTTCCAGGACATGCTCGAACCGGATCACGCGCCAGATCACGCATTCGCCGCCAAGGAACTGTAACCATGCTGGAATTTCTCGATAGCCCCAGGGTGCTGCATAGCATCTACCTACTGGGGAGTCTCGCCCTGTTTTTTATCGGTCTCTATGGCCTGCTGGCCAAGCGGCATCTACTGAAGATCTTTGTCAGCATCGAGATCATGGAACTCGCGGTCTATCTGATCCTGATCGCGCTCGCCACCTCACCCGGCGAAACCGCGCCAATTCTCTCGGATGGCCTGTTGACGTTTACCGGCATGGCCGACCCGATCCCGCAGGCGCTGACCCTGACCGCCATCGTGATCGGCGTCGCGGTGACGGCGCTAGGCACCTCAATGGCGATTCAATATCACCGGCTGACCGGCCATGTTGGCGTCGATGCGATGACTGAATTGAAGGATTGACGATGACACTGCATTTCACGCCCCTCTGGTTCATCGCCCTCCCCCTGCTGCTGGCCTTTCTGTCGCCGCTGTGGGTACGGCTGCGTCTGCTTATGCCAATCTTGCTGGGTGCCCATGTCGCACTGTTCGCCCTGGCTTTGTCGTGGTTTCCGGCCGTGCGCACCGCGCCCTTCCTGGAAACCATCGTCATTGCCCCGCCGTTGGGGATTCATCTGCATCTGGATGCCGTCTCGCTGTTGCTGATCGCGCTGTTCAACCTGGCCGGCGCGCTGGTCGCGGCCTTTGTCTGGCTGGGCAACAGCGAACCCCATTTGCGCGAGCGTCCGGCTTTTATCCTCATCCTGCTCCTGATCGCGGGCAGCAACGGCATGGTGCTGACCGGCGACCTCTTCAATCTCTATGTCTTTCTGGAAATTTCTGGCGTCAGTGCCTATGCGCTGACCGCGCTACGGCGCGACAAGTCGGCCCTTGAGGCGGGACTTAAATATCTGATCATCGGTTCGGTCGCCGCGATCTTTTTCCTGTTCGCCATCGTTCTTTTGTATCTACAAACCGGCCAATTGAACATGGCCGCACTCGCCCGCGATTTCGCTGGCATCCCGGCCTCGATGCAGATCCTCATCGGTCTGCTGATGTTGATCGGCCTGGGCATCAAGGCGGAACTGTTCCCCTTCAACTTCTGGGTGCCGGATATCTACCGGGGCGCCGATCCAGAAATCACCGCGCTGTTTTCGGGCGTGCTGGTCAAGGCATTCCTGTTCGTCCTTTTCCATCTGGTGTTCCTGCTGCTGGCCGATCCCACCGTGGCGCGAACCTGGCTGATGGCGCTGGGCGCGCTCACCATGATCGTCGCGGAGGCCGTGGCGCTGCGCCAACAGGATCTGCGCCGCATGCTTGCCTATTCCTCGCTCGGTCAGGTGGGTCTGATCACACTGGCGCTCGGTTTCGCGTCCGAGGCGACGACCGCCGGCGCGCTCTTTCACATGGTCAATCACACCCTGATCAAGCTGCTGCTGTTCCTGCTGACCGCGTTGATGCTTCGACGTTTTCTGTCGGTTCGTCTGGCGGCTCTTCAAGGTCTCGGGCGCGCCATGCCGTTGGCGGCCGGGCTGTTCGTGCTCGGCGCGCTGGCCGTGCTGGGCCTGCCGCCGCTGAGCGGCTTCGCGAGCAAGCTCTGGATCCTCAAGGGCTTCGCCGAGGCGCAGGTCTTCTGGCCCATCGCGCTGATCCTGCTGGCCGCGCTGCTGGAAGCCGGGTATTACTTCCGCTGGATCAAGGTCTTTTACGCGCCCGAATCGCCCGTGACAGCGGGACAGCCCGAGGGTGACTGGGCCTATGCACCGCTGCTGCTGATCGCGGGTCTGCTGCTGTTACTGGGCGTGGCGCCCTTCCTGCTGGAAGACTGGTTCGTGCAGGCCGCTAGGGCACTGCTGGGACGCGGGGCCATTTTGGAAAGCGTGCTGGGAGTTCAGCCATGAACCTGATCGTCAAATTGCTCTTTCTCGCCCTCTCGCTGACGCCCGCCATGACCCTGCTGACCTGGGACAGCGGCGTTGCGTGGCCGCTGTTTGGCGAGATCACGCTGCTGTTCGACCTCAATCCGGTGTCGGGTTTTTTCCTGCTGTTGCTGGCGCTTGGGGCGCCTCTCGTGGCCCTGCCAATGTTGCGCGGGCCGCGCGACGAACCAGCCTATGCGCTCTACGCGCTGTTGTTGCTGGGCATGCAGCTCCTGCTGCTCGCGGGCGATTTCATCGGCTTCTTCGTCGGCTGGGAGATCATGACCTGGAGCAGCTATCTGCTTCTGCTGCGCTCTCCGCGCACCAATCTGGAAGGCGCGCAGTCCTATATCCTGTTCAATCTCGCCTCCGCCTTCCTGCTGCTGGCGGGGATTCTGGTCTTCTACAGCCTCACCGGCGAGTTCAGGATTCACGCCGTCACCGGATTGGATACCCTGCAAACGCTGTCGCTGGTCACGCTTTTCGGTCTCGCCTTCCTGATCAAGGTCGGCGCCCTGCCGCTGCATCTCTGGGTGCCGCGCAGCTACGATCAGGCGCCCGATGTGTTCAGCGCCTTCCTCTCGGCGCTGATGTCGAAGATGGGGATCTATGCGCTGATCCTCCTGCTGACGCTCTTCCCGGAGGGACTCGCGGGACTCTTCGGCCAGTTTCTCAAGGGTCCGGCGGCGGGTTACGCGCTGGCCTGGATCGGGGTCATCACCTCCATCGTCGCCACCTTCAAGGCGATCTCGCAGGAGGACATGAAGCGCCTGCTGGCCTATTCCTCCATCGCGCAGGTCGGCTATATCGTGACCGCGATCGGGGTCGGCAGTTCGCTGGCCATCGGCGGCGCGTTGTTTCACTCGCTGGTGCATACCCTGGTCAAGCTGCTGCTGTTCATCGCGATTGCCGGGATCGTCCTGCAAACCGGACACCGCCGTTTCATCGACCTCGGCCAACTCATCGGGCGGATGCCGATCTCCTTTTTCGGCGTCCTGATCGGCATCATCGGTCTGGCCGGCATGCCGCCGCTGCCGGGGTTCGCGTCGAAATACCTGATCTACGTTTCGCTGCTGGACGCCCAGTGGCTGCTGCTGCTCGCCGCCATGATCCTCTCCAGCACGGCGGCCTTCGTCTATTGCTACAAGCTGATCTACGGTCCCTTCCTGGGTCATGCGAATTCGCCCGAGGCGAAGGTGGCCACCGAGGCGCCCTGGCAGTATCTCGTCCCGCAGATCGTCCTGATGGGCTTGCTGGTCGGGCTCGGGATCTTTCCGGGCTGGGCCATCGAGATCCTCATCGATCCCGTCCTGACCGCCTTGGGGATGGCGCCCATCGGCGCGCCGGCCTGGGGACAACTCGCCACCGCCTATGGCGGCTATGACGGCGTGGTGCTGATGTCGGTGTTCGCGACGGTCTTCGTGCTGGTGACGGCGATCTTTTTCCTGCTGCGCGGGCGGATGCGTCAGGCGGGCAGTCCCTACGATCTCAGTTATGCGGGCGAGGTTCCAACCGCCGACACACCTTTGCATTATGGTGCCGGCATGGGTCGCGAACTGCGCCGTATCCCGCTGGTGGGCTGGATTCTGAGTCACAGCACACAGGGTTTCTATGCCGGTCTGGTCCGCCAGACCCAGGCCGCGGCCGGACTTCTGAGCGGGCTCTATTCGGGCAATCCGCAGACCTGGATCCTGCTCGCCGTCCTGATCCTGGCCGCCACCCTGACCGTCCAGACCCTGACCGGAGCCTGACATGATCCATCACCTCCTCGACGCTCTGGCCATGCTCGGCATGAGCTATGTCATGGGCTTCCTCTTCTATGGCTTCTACCGCCAGTTCAACGCCCGCGTGCAACGCCGCTGGGGACCGAGCATCTGGCAGAACTTCTTCGATAACATGAAGTTTCTGTTCAAGTCGGAGACCCTCAGTCATGGCGCCATGTTTTTCTTTGGCCCCATGATCATTATGGCGGGCGCGATCACCACGGTGCTCTTCGTTCCCTTCCTCAAGGACTCCATCTGGCTCCAGGGCTTTTCGCAGTCCGGCAACCTGATCCTGATCATTTATCTGCTAGTCGTCGGCCCGCTCGGTAACGCGCTCGCCGTCGGCTCCAGCGGCAACCCCTATGGCGTGATGGGCGTGACCCGCGGGCTCACCCGTCTGATGGGGCTGGAAGTGCCGTTCTTTCTTGGTCTGGCACTGGTGATGCTGCAACACGAGAGCGCCTCGGTGCACGTCATCATGGCCGCGCAGGACGGCATCGCCAATTGGAACCTTTTCACCAATCCGATTGCCTTCTTCGTTATGCTGTTGCCCTTCATCGCCAGCCAGAACGCCTCGCCCTTCGATGTGGTCGGCGCACCGGTCGAGGTTTATGCCGGACCCCGGGTCGAGTTCGGCGGGCGACTGCTGGGCATCCTCATGACCCAGAACATGATGATGACCGTCGCCAAGCTGGTGCTGATCGTCGATCTCTTTCTGGGCGGCGCCACCACGGTGCCGGTGTTGATTGCCAAGGCGTTCGCGCTCTTTCTGTTGACCGCCATGATCAGTCTGGCCTTTCCGCGCCTCAAGACCGAGCAGACAGTGGATTTTTTCTGGAAAATCCCCCTCGCGCTGGGTGTCCTTGGGGTCATCGCAACCGTCTGGTTGCCCTGGAGTTAAACCGCGCCTAGCGCGGTATATGCGGTTTTTTGGGATTGGTTTGGCCTCGGCAGCATTGATAAATGTCGGAGCTGACGCGGTTTAAAATTTTAAAAAATATAAAGTTTTAAACCCTGTCTCAACCGAAGCCGGAAAAACCCCCAAAGCTGGACACAATATGAGAATTTCGCAATTCACTCTGGACGCGGTTTAAAAAATGTATCACAAGAACGAATGCGAAGGATTTCAGTGCGAGCAGCGGATGCTGGAGGATTCGCTTGGTCAGCCGAACAGCGAATTCGGCATCCTTGACCGCCTGGTCGCCTGGTTTCGTCAGCGCAGCCTCTTCGTGCTCGCCTACGGCACCGGCTGTGGGGCGATCGAGATGCGCCCATTGATGACCAGCCGCTTCGACGCCGAACGCTTCGGCATCGTCGGCGCGCCCACCCCGCGCCAGGCCGACGTGCTGGTGGTCAGCGGCTATCTCGCGATCAAGACACTCAAGCGGGTCATTCGCAGCTACGAACAGATGCAGGAACCCAAATACGTCATCGCGCTCGGCAGTTGCGCCATCAACGGCGGGATGTACTGGGACTCCTACAACACCATCAAGCAGTTGGATCACTATCTTCCGGTCGATATGTACATCAATGGCTGCATGCCGCGCCCCGAGGCGCTGATCGAGGGCTTCGTGGCCCTGCAAAAGCGGATCAAGCGCGGCGACAAAGGCGGTTACGCGCACTATCGCGAAAACATCGACTGGTACAAGGCCAATCAGCGCAAGGTGCTCGGCGACAACATGCCGCCCGACTACACCTACGATTGGTATCACACCGGAGACCTCGCCTGATGCTGGACGCACTCCTGCCACAGCTTCACGGCTTCGAGATCCTCGCACAGACTCAGCGCGGCGAGCGACAGGCTTTCCTGCGCGTCCCCAAGGCCCAGCTCTTTTCGCTGCTCGTCCTGCTCAAACAGGGACACGGTTTCGTGACCCTGACGACCATCGCCTGCGCCGACTGGATCGAGGACGAGGTTTTTGGTTTGACCTATCTGCTCGAAACTGCCGGGCGCGACCGCGTCCTCGGGGTGCAAACGCACATCGGCCGCGAGGGCGATGAACTGGAGACCTGCATCCCGCTCTGGCCGCAGGCCGAGATTTTCGAGCGCGAACTGCATGAGATGTTCGGCATTCCCGTCGTCGGACACCCGAGCCTTGGCGACTTCATGCTGGAGGGCTGGCCCCACACCCCGCCCATGCGGCGCGAATTCGACACCCTGAAATTCGTGCAGGAAAACTACGAGATGCGCGAGGGCCGCGAGGACAATCGCGATGTCCGCGACGCGATTCGCCAGCTCAAGGACGCCAAGAAGGCGGCCAAGGCCCAGCAGGAAAGCGCGGCACAGCCGGACAACGGGGACGCGTCATGAACGAGACCATCAAAATCTTCCACGGCCCGCAGCACCCCGGCGTCACCGGCAACATGAGCATGGAGCTGGACCTTGACGGCGAAACCATCGTCAAGGCCACGACCCATGTCGGCTATCTGCATCGCGGCTTCGAAAAACTGATCGAGCGACGCACGGCGATTCAGGCGTTCACCATCGTCTGCCGGATCTGCGTTCCAGAGCCAGACCCCAACGAAGAGAATTTCGCGCGCGGGGTCGAGGAACTGGCCGGGCTGACGATCAGCGAGCGGGCCAAGTACATCCGTGTCATGGTCCTGGAGATGGCGCGGCTCCAGGCCCATTATCTCTGGATGGCCGGCCAGGGCGGCTCGATCGGGCATGAAGTCGTCCCGCAATGGGCGGTAGGCGAGCGCGATTTCATTCTGGATCTGTTCGAGCAACTGACGGGCGGGCGAGTGTATCACATGTACATCTATCCGGGCGGCGTCAAGCGCGACCTGCCCGATGGCTTTCTCGACCGTCTGCGCGATCTGCTCGACACGCTGGAACGTCGCCTGCCCGAATACGACCGCATCTTTTTCGACAACGCCGGGGTGAAGAAACGGCTGCAAAACGTCGGCGTGGTCAAACGCGACGAAGCCATCGCCAACGGCTATACCGGCCCGGTCATTCGAGCCTGCGGCATCCAGCGCGACGTGCGCCGGGATTCGCCCTATCTGGTCTACGATCAGCTTGAGTTCGACGTGCCGACCCAGACCGGCTGCGACGCCTATGCCCGCGCGCTGGTGCGCCGCGCCGAGATGGATCAGAGCATTCGTATCCTGAGACAGATCATCGACCGGATGCCGGCGGGCGAGATTCAATGCAAACTGCCCAAGCACCGCAAGTTCAAGCTTCCCAAGGGCGAAACCTTTGTGCAGACCGAATCCGCGCGCGGCGCCTACGGCTTTTACATGGCTGGCGACGACAGCGAATATCTGCGCCGGCTGCAAGTCCGCGGCCCGTCCATCGTCCATGCCTACACCCTGCTGGAGCCGCTGCTGGTCGGCGCGCAGTTGTCGGATGTCGCGTTGATCATGAACTCGCTGGGGATCTGTCCGCCGGAAATTGAACGTTAAACGTGACGAGGTACCGATGCAGCATCCTTTCACACTTGAATATTGGCAGGATGACGGGTGGTATGTTGGCCGATTAAAGGAAATTCCGGGTGTTTTCAGCCAAGGCGAAAACTTGGAGGAACTGGAAACCAACATCGAAGACGTCTATCGCATGCTGCTTGAAAGCGACGAGGATCACCGTCCGTCCGCGCTGACCAAGCAAATCTTGCTGGACGTGGCGTGAAGCGTGGAGATTTCGTGCGTGAACTGATCGCCGCTGGCTGCTCTCTCAAGCGTCATGGCAGTCGGCACGACATCTATGTCAATCCGGCCAATGGCATGCAGGCACCGGTCCCCAGACACCCGGAGATCAAAGACAGCCTCTGCGCGTTGATTCGGAAACAATTGCGACTGTAAGCACCTAAGGTAACATCATCATGGCCTGGAATCTCGATCTAAAGGGGCTGATTCACCCCTTCAGCGCGCTCAAGTTCAGCATCAAGCAGCCCTACACCTTAAATTATCCCGTCGAAAAACGTCAGGATGTCGAGGGCTATCGTGGCTTTCACCTCAACACGCTCAGTCTCTGCGTGGGTTGCGGGAACTGTCAGGATATCTGCATGAACGAGGCCATCGACATGGTCGAGCCGGTGGGTGAAATCAACCCCAAGAACGCCAGCGGACTGGTGCCCCGGATCGACTACGGCCGCTGCTGCTGGTGCGGTCTCTGCACCGATGTCTGCGGCCCGGATTCGCTGCGTCTCGAAAGCGACTGCATCTATGCCAGCGAGGATGCTGGGAGTTTTCTGTACATGCCAAAGGATCGTTAAACATGCAACGACTTCAATGGGGTGCCGTACTCTTCATCGTCTGGCTGGGCCTGACCAACTCCGTTCAGATCCAGGAACTGCTGGCCGGCCTCGCGCTCTCGGCGGCCATCGTCTGGATAGCGATTCCGGCGAGCGAGGAAAAGAGACCCTGGAGCCTCTTCGGACTCTTGGCCTATCTCCCAGTGTTTCTGAAAAACCTAGTGCTCTCGAACATCGACGTCGCCGGCCGAGTATTGAACCCCAGGCTACCGATCAACCCCGGCATCGTGAAGGTCCGAACCAACCTCACCCGACCTTATCAACGCCTTATGCTCGCCAACAGCATCACCCTGACCCCCGGCACCATCACCCTGGAAATGGACGGCGAGGACATGTATATCCACTGGATCGATGTCCGGAGCAGCCAACCCGAACTTGCCGGACAGTCGATCAAGGACGAGATGGAAGCCGCCATCTCCCGAATCTGAAGCAGCCGCCCCCTGGGAGCGCCGGCTTGCAGCCGGCCCTGGGGCAGCCGGCTTGTAGCCGACTCCCCCAATCTCCGACACAAGATCGAACACTCAAAAAGAAACGCTGGCTACAAGCCGGCGCTCCCAGGCGGTTTTACTCAAACTCCCGCTCAAGCACCGCCGACAACAGCAGACTCGCCATCACAAAGGACAGAAACAGATAAAACCCCGGCTCCAGCGACGTCCCGTTAGTCGTCAACAGCTCCACCCCCTCGCCAACCCGCCCCAGACTGCCGAGCTGACTCGCCACCAACCCATCGAACCCGATGTACGCCATGAAGATGGCGATCACCAGCACATCCGCCATCGACCATTTACCGGAGCGCAGCGCGAAAAACCCAACCCAGCCCGATCCGCGCGCCTGCCTGAAATCGTAGTAATAGACATAGGTCGCGATCAATTTGAGTGCGGGAAAAATAACGCTGAACAGGGTAATCAGCACCGCCACCAGCAGCATATCGGCGGCGCCGGTCTCCGCCAGGATCCGCACCACCTCGAAGATGCTCTTGCTCTGGAAATACAATACCTGATTCGTAAAGACGAGAGGCTCGCCCAGAAATTCCAGACGCAGTTCGCCGATGCGGGCATCGATCTCGATCATCGGCGTGAGCAGACCGCCCACGAGCAGGATCAGAATCGCCCCGGTCAGCAGCAGGAGCTTGAAGGAATCGAATCCCCCCCTGCCCCGCCGCGATTCGACCGTCAGGTCGATGTTCTTGGCCATCCGCGCCGATCCGCTCAGACAGATCAAGAACAACCCCGCCACCAGCCCCGCCAACCCCGCGAGTTGCTGAAACACCGGCAACCGCGCCGCCTGGATCAGGGTCTCCAATTTCGCTGAACAAGCCGCTGACTCGATGCAACCCTGACGCACGAACACCGCCTCCAGATGCGCGCGATCAGTTCTGGCAAAGGTCGAATCCGCCGATTGCCGCAGCAGACCGAGCACCTGCGTCTTGATCTCCTCTTTCGCCTCGGGCTTACCGAGTTGCTCGACCACCGCATCCGCGTATTGCGGGATCTTCTTGCGCAACTTTCTGAAATCGATCAGCAGATCCTGGACGCCCTGCTGCAGCACACCCTGAAGCTGATCCATCCAGGTACCGCCGCCGCTCAGGTTCCGCTGACGCAAATAGCGCTCGATCTCGACCAGCATGGTTTCGAGCACCTGCTCCACGACCTTCTTGATGCGCGGCCGATTCTCCGCCGTCAGCTCGAATTCGCTGACCTGTCGCTCGACGATGGCCGAGATTTTCGACACCCATTGATCGGCATCCAGCAGGCCATATCGGACACTTTCGATCTCGGCAAGATCGGTCTTGAGGGTCTTGACCCGATTCAGATCGCCGATCAGATGCACCAGCAGGGCGACCGCCGCACTGAAGAGAAGAGTGGCGAACACGCGCTTGACGATGAAAAATCCCGACATGTAGACATCCTTCGTGACCTTAAACGGACGCGAGACGACGTGTCTGCGTCTCCGGCATCGGAGCGGAAAGCAGAACCCGTTCATAGGAAACCTTCACCGCATCCGACCCCAAAAGTTGCCGCAGCCGCTTCAGCAAGGCATCCGTCGGCTGCACGCGCCAGGCATTGCCCAGCATCAGATCGCCGACCGCGCCGGGCCGGCGATACCGCAGACGCACCGGCAGATCGCCATCGCGGAAGGCGGCGAGCGCCTCCCGCAGCGACTCGATCCGCGCGGCGCCCTGGGCGTAATCCGCCGGGTCCGAGAGATCCAGAATCAGGGCCAGATGATCCGCCGCCGACTCCCGCGCCTGCTCGAAGGTTCGCACAGCGTCGGCGCGCAGGGTCCAGGCATCGCGGAACTCGTCGAAATTCAAGCTCCCGGCGATGCTCAGAAGTTGATCCGGAACCAGCAGATTGCGGAACTGATCGTAAAGCTCGGAGAAGACCGTCGCCTCGATGCGCCCAGTCCGGTCATCGAGCAGCACCGAGCCCATGCGCCCGCGTTGGGTCTTGCCATGACGTACGCTGACCACCAGACCCACCACGGTACGCTTCTCGCGATCGCGCCGATCCCGCCGCCCCAACTCCCGGTCGGTCTCCAGCAGCCGGGCGATGCGGGCGCCGCCCATCGCCTTAAGCTCGGCCTCGTAACGGTCGATGGGGTGACCGGTCAGATAGAGCCCGAGCGTCTCTTTCTCGCCCTGGAGTCGTTGTTCGTCCTCCCAATCGGCGTGGATCTCGCTCGCCAACTGCGGATCTAGCGGGGGCGCGGCGGTCGGCTCCAGCGCGCCGAACAGATCCGTCTGCCCCGCGGCCTGGGTGGCGTTGTGCTGCTCGGCGGTCTTGAGCGCCAGGGGCAGTTGCGCCATCAGGGTCGCGCGATTGGGACCGAGTCCGTCGAGCGCGCCGGCGCGGATCAGCGCCTCCAGCACGCGCCGGTTGACCTTGTGCAGGTCGATCCGACGACAAAAATCCCACAGGTCGCGGAAATCCCCGCCCGCCGCGCGCACCTCCAGGATGGATTCGATCGCCGCCTCGCCCACCCCTTTGATCGCGCCCATGCCGTAAATGACGGTGCCCGCGTCGCCGATGGTGAAGCGGTACGCGGAACGATTGATGGTCGGCGGCTCGACTCGGAGCTTCATCGCCCGGCACTCGTCGATCAGGGTCACCACCTTGTCGGTGTTGTCCATGTCTGCGGAGAGCACGGCCGCCATGAAGGCCGCCGGATAGTGGGCCTTGAGCCAGAGGGTTTGGTAGCTGACGAGGGCGTAGGCGGCGGAGTGGGAGTTAGAGCAACACAGACCCGACGCAAGCAGAAAATTGTGTTCGGGATGGTCTACTTCGAGATCGTAACCTTGATGCCATCCCACGAAAGTGGCTCGTACAGGCTGCCGAAACACCAAATGCCCTGCCAACTCGCCTTGTCCCTGTTCTCGAACAGCGGGATCCGTACCCCACACTCGCTCATTCGTTTGCAGGATTTTCCAGAGCGGAACTTGCCCGTCATCGGTCAGCCATTTGTGATCGAGGGTGCATTGCTCGCTTGTACCATCGTCAAATTCCACTAACCATAAAGGCACTTGCCCATGATCGTGCAGGACAACCACCGTGGATTGCACAAGACTGCCATCGGGATTCATGCTAAAAACAACGTCGCCAGCGCGGCAATCCTCGATGTGTTGATCGCCGGTTAGCGTCCGGATTTTTGTGAGGCGATGTACTGTCTTGTTAAATCCATAACCCGCAAATTTATCCATTAAATCAAAAATATAAGTCGCAACCGACGCATCGATCCCGCGTGCGACCGAGCCTTGCTCGAAGATCGCCCGCTGCTTGTCCATCTCGGACGCCTTCTTTTTTCCCATGGCGCGCCTAAGTAAATCCGCCCCGCCCAGCGAATACCCCGCCAGCACCTGCGCGATCTGCATCACCTGCTCCTGATAGAGGATGATGCCGTAGGTGGGTTTGAGGACGGGCTCCAGGTCCGGATGCGGATAGGCGACATCGGCGCGCCCATGCTTGCGGTTGATGAAATCGTCGACCATGCCCGATTGCAACGGGCCGGGTCGGAACAGCGCGACCAGCGCGGTGATGTCGCCGAAGCTGTCGGGCTGGAGCTTCTTGATCAGCTCTTTCATGCCGCGCGATTCGAGCTGAAACACGGCGGTGGTCTGACACTGCTTGAGCAGATTGAAGGCGCGTTCGTCGTGCGCATCGATGCGGTCGATCTCGACCGGCGGCTCGCCCTGACTCAGGCGGATAGGGTTGATGGTCTTGAGCGCCCAGTCGATGATGGTGAGCGTGCGCAGTCCCAGAAAGTCGAACTTGACCAGACCGACCTGCTCGACGTCGTCCTTGTCGAACTGGGTGACGAGATTCACTCCGCCCGGCTCGCAGTAGAGCGGCGCGAAGTCGGTCAGCTTGGTGGGCGCGATCACCACCCCGCCGGCATGCTTGCCGGCGTTGCGGGCCAACCCCTCCAGTTTGCGGGCCATGTCGATGAGCGCGCGCACTTCCTCGTCGTCCTGATAGGCGAGCTTGAGGTCGTCGCTCTCGGCCAGCGCCTTCCCGAGGGTCATGCCCAGCTCGAAGGGCACCATCTTGGCGACCCGATCGACGAAGCCGTAGGGATGCCCCATCACCCGCCCGACATCGCGCACCACCGCCTTGGCCGCCATGGTGCCGAAGGTGATGATCTGCGACACCGCCTCGCGACCGTATTTGTCGGCCACATAGTCGATGACCCGGTCGCGGCCTTCCATGCAGAAGTCCACGTCGAAGTCGGGCATGGACACCCGCTCGGGGTTCAGGAAGCGCTCGAACAGCAGATCATGCTCGATCGGATCCAGATCGGTGATCTTGAGCGCGTAGGCAACCAGCGACCCCGCGCCCGAACCGCGCCCCGGCCCGACCGGGATACCGTTGTCCTTAGCCCACTGGATAAAGTCGGCGACGATCAGGAAATAGCCGGGAAAACCCATCTGGACGATGACGTCGAGTTCCAGCGCGAGACGTTCGTCATAGGCGCGGCGCTGCTCGGCGAAATCGGGAGCGGCCCGGTCGAGGATACGTTCCAGACGCCAGTCGAGCCCCTGGCGGGATTGTTCGGCAAAAAAGGCATCGATCGTCATCCCGGCCGGCACCGGAAAGGCGGGCAGATAATTCTTGCCCAGCGTCAGTTCCAGATTGCAGCGTTTGGCGATCTCGACCGAGTTTTCCAGCGCCTCCGGGAGATCGGCGAAGAGTTCGGCCATCTCGCCCGGGGTGCGCAGATACTGCTCGTCGCTGTAGAGGCGAGGACGGCGCGGATCGTCCAGGGTGCGCCCCTCGTGGATGCAGACCCGCGCCTCGTGGGCCTCGAAATCGCTCGCCGCCAGAAAACGCACATCGTTGGTCGCGACCACGGGCACGCCGCGGCGGAGCGCCAGATCGACGCTCAACTCGATCAGTTCGGCCTCCGACTCGCGGCCGGTGCGGACCAGCTCCAGATAATAGCGGTCGCCGAACGCGGTCAGCCAACGGTCGAGCTGACGTTCGGCCACCTCGGGCCGTCCGTTGAGCAGGGCTCGGGCGACATCGCCCTGGGGACCGCCCGAAAGCGCGATCAGGCCATCGGCGGCGGATTCGATCCAGTCGGGCTCAACCTGGGGCAGCCCCAGATGCTGACCCTCCACATAGCCGCGCGAGATCAGTCGGGTCAGATTGCCATAGCCCCGATCATCCTGAACCAGCAGCACCAGCCGATGGGGCTTGTTCGCGTCCTCCGGATTGCGCACCCAGAGATCGGCCCCGGCGATCGGCTTGAGACCGGCCCCGACCGCGGCCTTGTAAAACCGCACCAGCGAGAAGAGATTGACCTGATCGGTGACGGCCACCGCCGGCATCCCGGCCGCCGCCACGGCCTTGACCAGCGGTTTGATCCGCACCAGTCCGTCGACCAGCGAGTATTCGGAGTGAAGATGCAAATGGACGAAACGGGGATCCACGAAGGCGCTGTATCCTGATCGGGCGGTGGCGAGCGGGGCTCGGGGGAGGCTAGTCTACCCCCATCCGGAGGCCGCTCGCAGAGTCGAAAAATCCATAGCACCCTAGCGTGGACGCTTGAGCGCGCGCACCTGATCCAACAGTGCGGGAGCGTCCCATTCCCGTTCGCCGGTCGCGCTGAACGCCAGCCGGCCTTCGGCGTCGATTACAAAGGTCGTCGGCAGACCGATGACCGGATAGCGTTGGGCGATGGTGCTGTCGGCGTCCATGGGGAGCGGAAAGCTGACCGGGGTGTCGGCGAGGAATTGCCGCACGGCCTCGACATCGTCGCCCACATTGATGGCGATCACCGCGATGCCCTCACTGGCGAGGATTTCATGGGCGCGCTGCATGGACGGCATCTCGGCGCGGCAGGGCGGACACCAGGTGGCCCAGAAATTCAGAATGATGGGCTTACCGCGATAGTCCGCGAGCCGATAGGTCCGCCCGTCCGGACCTGGCAGGTTAAAATCCGGTGCTGCGGCCTGATCCTCCACCGGTGTCAACGGCAGTTCCTCGACAGCGTAAACGACCGTGCCAAACCAACAGGGAAGCAAAACGAACAGACATCGGAGCAAGGGTTTCATGCGGCGAATCACTCTCGTGGTGGAGAACAAAAAACACCGCCGCGCGATCATGCTCGAATGATCGACGCGGCGGTGTCCTACAGACGCTTGACGACATATAAGGTGATCATGGACCAACTCAAGAACGAAAATGACACCGCAATTCCGTCGCCCCCCTCCCGCCGAGCACCTCGGATGAACCGGCTCCAGTCCATCGCCGAGCGGATCGACTCGCTGCTGTGGGGCCGCCAAACCGATCCGCAGCCGCGCTGGCAGGCGAGTCTGCTCTGGCTGGCACGCCTCCTCTACGCCCTGCTGCGCGATCTGACTCAGGGGAACCTGTCGCTTCAGTCAATGGGTCTGGTCTATACCACACTCCTCTCGCTGGTGCCCCTGCTGGCGGTCAGTTTCTCGGTACTCAAGGGTTTCGGGGTGCACAATCAGTTGGAACCCTTCCTGTTGAGCGCCCTGGAACCGCTCGGCGAGTCAGGGGTGGAGATCGTCGGGCGAATCATCGGTTTCGTCGATAACATGCAGGTGGGCGTGCTGGGCTCGGTGGGTCTCGCGACCCTGATTTTCACCGTCATCTCGCTGATTCAGAAGATCGAGCAGGTCTTCAACAGTACCTGGCGCGTCACCGAACAGCGCCGTTTCGCGCAACGCTTCGGCCTCTATCTGAGCGTGCTGCTGGTCGGTCCAGTGCTGTTCTTCTCGGCGGTCGGACTCTCCGCCTCCTTGAGCCACCAGCTCGCCGGACAGCCCTTGATCGCCACACCCGCCTTCGCCGCGCTGACCGAGACCTTCGGCCAGTTGGGGCCTTATCTGATGATCTCCCTGACCTTCGCCTTTTTTTACATGGTCATCCCCAGTACCCGGGTCAAGCCGCTCTCGGCCCTGATCGGCGCCTTGGTGGCCGGGCTGTTGTGGGAGCTCGTCGGCGACCTGTTCTCCGCCTTCATGGCCGGATCGACCCGCTTCATGGCGATCTATTCCAGCCTGGCGATCCTGATGCTGCTGATGATCTGGATCCATATCGGCTGGTCGATCCTGCTGATCGGCGCCAGCATCGCCTTCTATCATCAGCACCCGGAATACCTGACCACGCGCGCCCACGATCTGCGACTGAGCAATCGACTGCGCGAGCGACTGGCATTGATGGTCGCGGGCCAGATCGCCCACCGCCATGCGACCGGGGGACCGCCCTGGACGTGTCACGACCTGTCCAGGGCACTGGCCGTGCCCACGATCAATACGCAAAGCACCCTGCGCATGCTGGAACGATCGGGTTTTCTGCTCAGAACCGCCGACGAGGATCCCGGCTATGTCCCGGCGCGCGCGCCCGAGTCGATCAGGATCGCCGATCTGCTCGACGCGACCCGGCGCTTCGAGGAACGCGATAGCGGTTGCCCGGGCACGGTGCTGGACGCGGGCGTCCGGCAGGTCGAGCAGGACATCGCGGCCGCCATGACCGGCGCATTGAAGGACATGACGCTCAAGGATTTCGCCGCGCTCCAGCGGCGGACGGTCGCGACCCCACGCCCCGACACGGCGCACGCTAAAAGCTGATTCCAATTCCGCCGCCGACATGACCGCTCCCGCCGCCGATTCCGATGCCGATCCAGGGACGCGCCGGGCGCGTCGCGATGTCGCCGGGCGGCTGGCGTTCCGGCCAGAGGCGGATGACGGTCTCGTCCAGCACCGGAAAGCGCCTGTCGGCATCGCCGATCTGTCCTTCGGCGATCTCGCCTATTCTGCCAGTGGCCGTGACCTCGCGGCCCATCCGGTAGTCCAGCGGTTCCAGATACCCTTGATGACGGACCAGGAAGCGTCCCAGAGACCGAGCGTGCGTCAGGGGGCGTCCGCAGGTATCCAGCGGATAGCCGATGATTTCAAGCTCCGTGCCTGTCGTCAGGTGACGGGTCTCGATCACCCGCCCGCCCCAACTCACCACGGCGTCGGTGCCGCGCGCGCTGGCGGCAACCTCGGCGGGGGTCAAATCGCGATCGCCGACCGGTTTGACGCAGACCTCCCTGGTGGCGCAACCGTAGGCAACGGAACCGCTCATCAGCGCCGCGAGAAAATAGGCTTTGGACGACAGATGCATCGCTGGACCTCGGGTTCTAAGGCGCATTCGGCTCGCAACCGATCAGATGTCTCTGGAGCACTGCCATTCGGTGAAGCCGTTCGTGGTGAGGCCGTTCGTGGTGAAGCCGTTCGTGGTGAGGCCCTCGAACCACGAACGGCTTCACCGAACGGCAGTGATGGCTCCGAAAACGGTTTAATCCCAGGGAAGATACCAAGGGGTACGATAAATTCCAGGCCAGGGACCATACCAAGGGTAAGGCGCTGGATAGGGGTACCGAGGGATTGGTTTAGGCCATAGGTGCAAGGTTTCGATGGCGACCACCGGATAGCGGTAGGGAAACTCGCCAACCGGACGAGTCTCGACCGTGACGAGGATTCCCACGATGGTCAGGAGACGCTCGCTGGGATAGTCGGTCGGATCCCTGAAACCGGGAAACTCGGCAATGAAGCGGCCCAGACTCTGGGCATCGGCATCCGGTTCGCCGAAACGGTTCAATGGCCGCGCCAACACTTCGATCTCGGTGACGCGGGCAAGATTGCGCACCCTCAGGATGCTGCCGCCCCAACGCACCCGCCGACCGAGATGGCGCGCGGGCGATTCCCGCGCATCGGTCAGGGTTGGACTCGCGGTCGATGCCTCGCGGATGGCCTGGGGAACCGCGCCGACACAGCCGACGAGCCCGATCAGCACAAGCATCAGCGACAGGGAGCGAAAGATCATGGAGTCCGATGCAAGTTGGTCAGGGCGAGGTTGCGCCAAGACACGGAGCACGCGCGCCATGCCGAACGCGGTTTAATGCCCCTGACGATAGCCGTCCATTTCCTCCAGTAAAAGCTGCCGCGCCTCCTCTTCGAGCATCACCGGGATGTCGTCGCGGATCGGATAGGCGAGTTGCGCGGAGAGCGAGATGAGTTCGCCGCGATCCCTGTCGAGGATGAGCGGACCTTTGGTCACAGGGCAGACCAGGATGTCGAGCAGTTTTTTATCCAGCATGGGTTGGTTGCTCCGTTGCTAAAGGGTGGTTGAGATCACATGCGCGGAATCGGCATCGATGTCCGAGAACCGGGCAAAAGTGCGCCTGTCTCGGGGCAGAGGTTGAAATGGACCGGGTTCAACAGAATTGTCGCTCTGGGTTCGTCGCTCCGACCATTGCCTCTGACCGGGTGGACTCCGCAACAGCCTGAAGTTTACTCGTCCGACCGGGTCGGTGGCGAGTACATCGCTCGGCCTCGCGGACGTGGCAAGGCCCCGCGAACCACTCCCGATACCAACGGCGCTTTCGTGTCGTTCATCACCGACTCTCACATTCAGGATCCACGCGCGCAATGAAGCTCGATGTCCTCAAAACGATCTCGAATTGCCGTGGCCACTGCCTTGGCGCCCTGCTCCTGGCACTGGCCGCCATGCTGGCGATCGCCGTCGCGCTCTGGCAACTCACCGCCGCGAGCGCCGGGCTGCGGATTACCGAGACCCAGGTCGGGGGCGTGCCGATCACGCTCTACCGTCCCGCCGGCGACGCGCCCGCGCCAAGCGTCGTCATCGCGCATGGCTTCGCCGGTTCGCGGCAGCTGATGCAACCCTATGCCATCACCCTGGCGCGCAATGGCTATCTCGCGGTGACCTTCGATTTTCCCGGTCACGGCCGTAATCCCGCGCCCTTCGTCGCCAGTCTGATGGATCAGGAAGCGCGCCTGCGGGTGTTGCTCGATGCGCTGGAGCCGGCGGTCAATTTCGCGCTGCAACAACCGGGCGCGGACGGTCGCCTGGCCTTGCTGGGACACTCGATGGCCGGCGACGTCCTGGCGCGCTACAGTCAGATGCATCCGGATCTGGTCGAGGCCACGGTGCTCCTCTCGCCCTATCTGTCCGAGGACGCGCCGACCGCGCAACTGCGCAATCTCCTGCTGGTCTATGGCGAACTGGAGCCCGACATGCTGCACCAGCAGGGTTTCAAGACGCTGGCCAAGACAGTCGAGGGCGGCGTGGAGTCGGGGACGCTCTATGGCGATCCGGCCGATGGCAACGCCCGCCGTCTGATGCTGGCGGAGGGTGTGGAGCATATCGGCGTGCTCTATGGCCGCGACGGTCTCGCAGCCGCGCTCGACTGGTTGAACCAGACCTTCGAGCGCACCGGGACGGGCTTTCTGGATGCCCGCGGACCCTGGCTCGGCCTGCTCTATCTGGGACTGCTGACGCTGGCCTGGCCGCTCTCGCGCTGGCTGCCCCGCGCCGCCACGCAACCCATGGGCGCAGGTCTTGGCTGGCGCCGCTTGCTGCCGGTGGCGCTGGCGCCCGCGCTGCTGACGCCGCTGATCCTCTGGAAGCTCCCGACCGATTTTCTGCCGATCCTGCTCGGCGACTACCTGGCGCTGCATTTTGCCGTCTACGGTCTGATCACTGCGCTGGGAGTCTGGCTGACGCACGACAGATCGGACCAGGCGGTTTCCGGACATGGACGGTTCCTCTGGAGGGGATTTGCGATCGCGACCATCGGCTATCTTGTCTATATTACCCTGGCGTTCTCGCTGACCACGGATCGCTTCGTGACGACCCTGCTGCCGGGGCCGGAGCGGCTCCCGCTCGTGCTTGCCATGATGGTCGGGACGCTCGGGTATTTTGTTGCCGACGAATGGCTGACCCGTGGCGCGGGCGCGGCGCGCGGCGGCTATGCCCTGACCAAGGCGCTCTTTCTGTTTTCGCTGTTGGGCGCGGTTGCGCTTAACCTCGACGAGCTGTTTTTCCTGATCATCATCGTGCCCGCGATCCTGGTCTTTTTCCTGGTCTATGGCGTCATGAGCGGCTGGGTCTACCGGCGCGTCCAGCATCCGCTGGTGGCGGCCATCGGCAATGGGATCGCCTTTGCGTGCGCCACGGCCGTGACCTTCCCGGTCGTAGGTGGTTGATATGAATCATTGACCACGCACAATCTATAATCATTGCGTGGTTTCGCGTAAACTGTGCCAACCGCTATGGTTCACTGGAGTCGCGACTGTAAAACGCGGCCTGTGCCATTGGCCACCCCTGAAGGTTTGCCGTTTCCCGGCGGAACCGAAGTGCCATCAATTGACTTGCTGCCTATTCTCTGGAGGAATATCGACCATGGTCGCCTTTGCGCAACTGCATGCCCAAAATCACAAAATCACCGAACTGTCGAACGTCTTTCTGTATCTGGTTCGCGAGCGTTCCATGTGCGACACCGATGTCGCCTGCGATGTCTTTTTCGACCTCACCAATCGCATCAAGGAACACATGGAACTGGTTGATCGGGAACTTTGCGGCAGACTGATCTCGCATCAGGATCAATCGGTGAAGAACACCGCCAACCGTTTTCTGTCCGGTTCGAGCGAGATCAAGCGGATTTTCAGCTCCTATGTCAAACAATGGTGCTCGCAAAAGCGCCATTCGCTGACGATCAGCGACCATTCGTCATTCGTTCAGGATACCGAGCAGATGTTTGCCCTGGTGATGGATCGAATCCAGCGCGAGACCGAATACCTCTATCCGCTGATTCGCAAGCTGGAAGGCGAACAGAAGCAGGTTGCCTGAGTGACTGGCCGACCCCAACGTCGATGTCATCGTGGTGGAACACCGCGACCGGCCGATGCGATTTGGAGCGAAGTATGTCGAAGCGGCGCTACACGCACGTGGGGCGCGGCGGCTGGTGGTCGATGACGGGGAACTGACCGACGATCTGGTCGCGGACATGATCGCGGTGCTGACCGCGTTTCGCGCCCGGCTTGATGGCCGGCGCTCGGCCGCCAATCGAGCGAAGCGCCTGGTGGAACAGTGCCAGAGCCAGGATCAGGCAAGCGATCAGGACAGCGCCGAATGGAGCACTCCGTCAGCGCACCTACCAGACCTGGATCGTCGATCCCGAGGGAACGCTTGGCGCGGCTGTGGGCTGTGCTTCGGCGGTCGCAAGCGTTTCCGCGCCCAGTTCGACTTGGAGGCGAACGGCTACGAATCCCTCGAGGATTGGCGTGCTGACTGGCAACGCGCGCGGTCCAGTCAGTTCTGCAAGCCGTCAGCTATCGCTTTCAGCGCGACGTCAAGGGGCGATGACAAACCTCGGCATCCTGCGTAAGAACGGCCACCCGAAGCCATGGATCACGAAAGCCGCTGTCGTCTCGACGCCGCCGATCACGTATAGCGACGCCCGTGCGACAGCCGTTTGGCGCAGAGCCTTACTGGCTGACCGCACCTTAACAGGGGCAATAAGCCGCTCTCAAGAAGTCGGCTCGGCGCGGATGCGTTCTCCCGAGCCAGACCCTCCGCTCATACTCCGCGCGTTCGGCGCAAAGCTCGACCCAATTCGCAAGCAGGCCGTCCCCGAGCCAGTCCGGAAAGGTCACGCCCGGCAGCAGCAATTACCGCTGGCCTTGAAAACCTTCTCGTCAGAACTACCGGTCGGCTCATCCCCGCGAGCGCGGGGAACACCACACCAACGGTATTAGATACCCAGTGGCACGCGATTCATCCCCGCGAGCGCGGGGGAACCCGCCGATTCGCGCGTCCTTTTTGAACCAATTGGGCCTATGCCCGCGAGCGCGGGGGAACCGTCCAGGTCGGCACTCATCGTGACGGTGCCGAGGGCCTATCCCCGCGAGCGCGGGGGAACCAGCCGAGATTCTCGCCAATGACCTGGAAGTCGGGGCCTATCCCCGCGAGCGCGGGGGAACCGGGGCGATGATCGACGCTCTGTATCAGACCGAGGGCCTATCCCCGCGAGCGCGGGGGAACCACATCAAGGGCGTGCTGGCAGCGACAGACTTGGGGCCTATCCCCGCGAGCGCGGGGGAACCGTTTTGTCTGCGTTGTCTACGTTTTTAAGACGGGGCCTATCCCCGCGAGCGCGGGGGAACCCGAGTTCAAAGAATTGATCTTTCTCCGCTTCGGGGCCTATCCCCGCGAGCGCGGGGGAACCTATACGGCCGCTCCCGAGCCGGTCAAGGTGGCGGGCCTATCCCCGCGAGCGCGGGGGAACCCGCGGTGATGACAGCACGAGAAATTTACGAGCGGGCCTATCCCCGCGAGCGCGGGGGAACCGATAAATTGCACGTCAAGCACGCAGGGACAATGGGCCTATCCCCGCGAGCGCGGGGGAACCTCAATACACCTTTTAGCGTGCCGTCCTCGTACGGGCCTATCCCCGCGAGCGCGGGGGAACCCGACAGGCGCGGAACAGGCTGATGCGGGTGTGGGGCCTATCCCCGCGAGCGCGGGGGAACCCACACGGATTTCTGAGCCCTTGCCGGTCTCGCGGGCCTATCCCCGCGAGCGCGGGGGAACCCAGGGCGGCGAATTCCTTCTTGACCATCATCGGGGCCTATCCCCGCGAGCGCGGGGGAACCAGAAATCCGATGCCACGTAAACACCGACTTATGGGCCTATCCCCGCGAGCGCGGGGGAACCGATAAATTGCACGTCAAGCACGCAGGGACAATGGGCCTATCCCCGCGAGCGCGGGGGAACCTTCGGTTTCGCGCGCGGCAATTGCGCGATTTCGGGCCTATCCCCGCGAGCGCGGGGGAACCGCCGTCCCGGTCGCTCCGGGACGGTTTTTTTAAGGCCTATCCCCGCGAGCGCGGGGGAACCTCTTGCAGTTAAGGCCATGCACTGAAAGAGAAATTCGGTAAACAGATTAGTTTCTAAAGAGCATGTTTACAACGGTTTTCGCACCAACCACAAGCCGTCGACGTCCACCAGTTCTCTTGGGGGCGTGCCCAGTGTGGCGATACCGACTCCGCCAGTAGCATTCACATCGCGCCAAACCATGACGATGCTTCCCTGTGGCTCGGTTGTATGCCAGCCCGTCAGAACAGTCCAAGTCCGCGAGCGCACCCCTGGATTCATGCGCGGTGAAATATAGACCGCTGGCGACACCTCCAGCATGAGCGACCCAAGGTAACCCCGGTAGCGGTCTGCAACGTCACGGGTCACGATCATGACCAGAGGCATCGGTCTCCTCCATGCGGATGACTTTCTTAATACGATCGATCATCGCCGGGATCACATCCTGCTTGCGGAACACGGTGGCGGCTTCGCGTCTGACAAGACGATCAATCGTCTGCGTATCGGTTTCGGCCTTCTTCGCGACGGTGAACGCAATTTTGAGGGTGATGGCTTCGCGAAACAGATCCGCGATGTCGAGGATGAATGACTGCCCCGAGTCTTCATGGATGAACCCGAGCTGCGGGATTGCCGCGACGGCTTGAACCGCGATCGCGGCGGCGGCCTGTACGGCGGTTGCGGCATGGTTGATCGCTTGATTTGGGATGTCCGTCGCGTTCGGATTGGCCCGATCGTAGTGTCGTCCCTTCCATTCGATCCCATAGCGTTGCGCCATCAGTTGATAGGTCGCTTTGACACGAGATCCCTCGATGCCACGCAGCGTGTCGAGATCCCGATGCGGCAGGACTTCACCCAGACGCAAGGCGTACATCTGGCGGGCGACGCTGATGCGGCGACGCGGACTCCCCCAAAGCTCGGCCTGACGACGGGCAATATCGGAGCGATCCGGCATCAAAGGCGGTGCGGTATAGCAGCGCACGCCATCCTCGCCGACGGCGGCCATCAGGGTGCCGTGTCGAGCCAGGAGTCGCAGGGCGTCATGCGTGACGGTGCTACCAGGGCCGAGCAGGATCATCGAAACGGTTTGATGCGGAATCTGCACCGAGTAAGGCGTCAGCGAGTCCTTGCCCTGGAAGAAATGCAGACACCCATCGATCACGCAGAGTTCGCCGCGTTCGAACCAGATCAGCCCATGACGATCGGCATGGGGCATCCGCGAGGTTTCGAGACCGAGCCGCCCCTTCAGCATGAGTGCGCCGGTTTCAGCAACAGCATCCCGAACCCGAACGCACGGTGTCGGCCGATTCCGCGCTTCAGCAAACGGGCAAAGGCATCGCTCTCGCCAACGCGCAACTGACCCTTGAAAACCGCATCGGGACCGGATGGGGCGAGCGCCTGGCGTTGCCCTTGATCGTTAGTTCCGGTGCGTCGAATCACGCGACTGAGACGAAAAGCGTCCATGCTGACCTGGCTTAGCTCTGCGGCGTCTTGCTCGGCAAATTTCTGACGTAGCCAGTCCACGTAAACAACCTCACGTTTGAGCTTCTCGGGCGATTCGGATTGCTCAGCGGTGTACTGAAAAAGGTCTCTCTCTGGCCCCCTAGGAGGACGAACAATGGGCCGAACCCGGACCTCGAAGCTCAGCATTTGACCATTGGCCCAAGTGGTCGGAAACGCCCGAACGGCCAGACTATTCAACCCAAGCGCTCGCGCCACATCAGGGGTCGCCAGGGCCGCGTTGTCATGCAGCAGCGCCGGGGGTTGATCGGAGTAGGCCAAGAGCCCCTGTCGTGCGCCAAGGTAACGAAATGGCTTGGGGGATTGCTCGCCAAAGGCCGCCGTCAGCAGGGCATGCAAGGCATAGCCATCATCACCATCGGGCGACAGCAGACGATGGCGGGTTGCCCAGATAGCCAAGGCTTCGGGATCGGGCGAACAATGCAGCAGGTAAAGGCTCATGCCGGTGTCCCTTCGATCCGAATCCGCCCTTCCCGAATCGGCCGCCAACCGCCATGCACGCCGCTGGTCCAGTTGCGCTCATCGCAGAGGTCAAGCACTCGGTCACCCGGTAATGTTCCCTCACCCTCCGGCCATTGCAGCCGCGCGCCGTCTGGCGAAGAGTGCGACCAAGGCGCCATGCGCAGGGCCTGCAAGACGCTCTCGCCGTCGTGCCAACCAGCGAACAGCCGATGGCTCGGGAGGCAAGGCTTGCGACCGATGAAGAGCGGGCGGGCGGGATGATCAAGGGCTGTTGCCAGATCATCCAGCGTCGGCGGCTCCTCGGCCGGTTCGAGTCTCAGGGCTACGAGCATCGTCAGGTCGGCGTGGTAGTCGCGAAAGCGACGATGAGGACTCTCATAAGTACCGGCTCCGCCGGCCCGTTCTTCCGGTTTGCCCCAAGTGGTCCAGCCCTTGTCGTCTTTCGACAGCCGGGCATTTTGGTTATCTTGCAGACGGACGCCTGGTCGCTCCAGGCGCGCACCCATGACGAGCCGTTCCTGCAAGCGATCATGTTGCGCGGTGTCCTCGCGCCGCCAGCCCAGGGCGTTGGCCAGCAGGCCAGTGACCATCGACAACGCCGGGAAGTCGCGGATGATGCCGAGGTTGTCGATGGTTTCCCCACCGAACGCCATCAGCGGCGCCTCCAGCCGCAGGAGGAGATGGCGGGACATGTCAGCACACTCCTTTCGTGATCGCCTCAGCGGCCCAAGTGGCGAGCGCGTTCAGGTTGAGGCGCTGGCCCTGTGGAATTTCGACCGGATCGAGCGCCATCACGCGGCGGGTCAAGGTCGCGCCGTAAGCCTCGTCCATCTTGGCGATTTCGTCGCTCAGGCAGGCCACGGCGCGTTCGCGAATCGACCTCCCGTCCCTGGCCGACAGCGGTAGGGACAGCGGTAGGGCATTATGGAAGGCGCCTGCCAGACTGCGCGGCTGCCAATCACCCGCTTCCACCAGCATGAACTTGGCCCAGTCGAAGGGCGCGGTGGAGCCACGTTTGGCGCCCGGGCTGACGGTGGCGATCAGATGCAACAGATGCTCGACGACCGTTCCAGCCAATTTGCGTTTCTCCGCTGGCGTCGTGTCAGCGAAGCAGTCCTTGGCCTCGATCCCTTCCAAGTTCTCGACCAGTTGGCGCACATCGACCACCACATAGCCATAGTAGAGACCCGAGGTTAATTCGGTATCGAAGATGCCGGCAGAACCGAGTTCGCCACTATCGCCGGTCAAATCGTCAACGACCGTAAAATAGTCGCTTTCGACTTGAGCAGCATGGACAGTAAAGGCATGACCAACATAAATGGCCGCCTCTCGGCCGGCCAGTACATCAGAAGTCACCATTCGACCAAAAAGAGCCGATTCAAGACCGCAACCGAGCGCTATCTGTTTTAAATTCTCTTGCTCCGCCTTGATCTTTTCAAATAAATATAGTCTTGCATTTTTTTCGCAAATATCTGGTAATTGTGAAACTTCAAGGCATACTTTTTTTAGATACTCATACTCTGGATAGCCCAGCAAAAAAGCCTGCTTTCTTTCGGTTGAAGTTTCTTCTGTTGGTTCCTCAAAATCTTCTTCGTTGATCTGCGCTTTTTTATTCTTCTTTGGTGGTTTCTTAGCCTCTTTTATCAGTTTCCCCAAGTCTTTTTTTGTCATCGCCTCACGCAATCCGAAAGCTATGGCATTAGCAATTTGATCGGAGACCGATGCAGAAACAAGAATTTCAGCGATCTTCTCAAAAAAGAGGCGCGACCGCACGGCCATGGGCACATGAAGCATCGATAATGAAAAAGGATCGTCAGTTTTTCTCCAATGACGCTTGAGGCACTGCGATGAAATACGTGTGCGCACTGCGTTTCCAAATGGGAGTCGCTTGGCGAGTCCGGCATCGTCACGATTGATCAACGCGGCGGGATAGGTGTGCAGGGTGTGGATCTGGATGAAGCGGGGTTGAGTCGTCATGGGATTACGGTTCCTTATCGGTCATTCAGGCGACTTGTTAGTTGGATTTGGCGAGCGCGGAGAAATAGCGGCCGGCGATTTGCGTGCGGATGGCTTCCGCCGTTTCCTCATTCTGGCCTTCATGGCGAAGGAGATTGTCCAACTCGTGCCAATTTGGAGCGACTTCCTTCGACGCGAGCAGGCGCAGGAGACGCGGCAGGAGTTGGCGCAAGGCATCGCCTCGGGACGTGAGGAGCTTGGTCACCCGTGATTCCGACACACCGGCGGCGCAGAGCTGCTTCCCGAGCGAGCCGCTGGCGTGTCCGGCCAGCGCCATGCCATGAGCGATTAAGGCCCAGCGCCGCCAGTTTTCTGTCGCGGTTTCAGGGGACCAGCGTTCGGGTTCAAGACCGGCATAAATGAGCGCCCGTGCCAGGGCCGCGACTTGATGCGGGCGCAGTTCGCCGTCCGGATCCAGACGAGCCAACGCCGCTTTCTCGCCCTTACCCAAGCCGTGGAGGTCGCCGTTGAAACGGGCGGCCTGTCCGATGAGTTGGGCCAGCTTGGCGATGGGCGGAGCTTTTTGTGTGTCGGGCCGTTCTTGCTCAGGGTGGGGAGATGCGATGAATGTCATGGTGATTTAGCTTTAAGCTATTAAATTAATTAATTATATCCCCGCGAGCGCGGGGGAAACTGGAGCAGATCATCGACCACGGTGAAGTAGTCAGGTCTATCCCAGCTGGGGCAGGGGAAAGTAAATGGCCAGACCAAGACGCTGCTCCACCTCGGCCCAGGGCGTTGTCGTTTCGTCGCCGGCATCGAGCAAACGGCAGACCTCCTCGGCAATTTGCGTATCATGCAAATCGTCCAGATAGGCAGAAACAGCGGCGTCCAACAGATCTTGCGCCCGGGCGTCCCAGCGCCTGCGCGGTGGCGCTCAACTGATGTTCGAGAGTCGGATTGAGTGAGAGCATGGTCGAGATCCTGAGAGTCACATGATCATTGAAGAGTGAGTTCGAGTTGGGCCGGGATGGGGTTGTGCGATATTTGGTCTGTTGGCGATGGGCTTGCATGTCGCTGGTCTTTTCCCTGGTCTTCGTAATATTGCGCCAGTGTCGGCAAGACATGATGACTGCGTAATCCAGTTTTCTTACTCCACAAGTAATTCATAGCCGCAGCACGCGCACGATAACGCTGCTCGCCGCAGCGCGGCCCGGCCTTGAAGGCGCTACGTAGAATGTCTTCAGCGCGCTTAGCCATGTCCCGATACCAAGATAAACGCACCGCATCGGGATCAGCAGCGTCGATTTGCTCATTCAATCCGAGCGGACCATCGAAGAAACGCTCGTCTTCGTATTGCTCGAACGGTTTGGAAAATGCTCTTGCTTTTTGACTGATAGTCTTTGAAAAATCACCCGATTTCTTTCTGCTTTTGCCATTATCAAAAAGCACCTTCAGAGAAAAAACAAGCAGATCATAAACTTTTCCGATGTCAGAAACACGCCCTTCAGCAATTGCCGCAAACTCGTCGGTTTTGCGCGTCATCAATCTGCGCATTCCTGGAGAAACGAGAATGCGCCTCTCATGATATCCGTCCGTGCTGCTATTGCTTCCCGCAATCGCCCTGGCGATGATTGTCAAACCAACCTTCGGATCCTCAGAGATAAAAGACTGTGCGGGCGGTTTTTGGTACTTTTTCCCGTTCAGCAACTCAACCATCCGCTCATAGCTAAATCCGTTTATTGAGATTCCTAGCGATTCTCTTTTCGCGCTTTCCTTGATTGGCGTCCAAAGGTCACCCGTGTTCCCTTTACGGTCGTCAGTTTCTTGTTTCGCAATCCTTTTCGTTGCGCTTCCTATTCGCCTTGCACGAATGTGGTTATTTGTTTCTATCAGGCGAATGCGGCGACTAATTTCAATAAAAAAAGGATCGAGGGCAGCAAATGATTTTCCGCTGTTGCCGTCCCAAGGATCTAACCAAAGGAGACAGATGCCACCAGTTTCAGCGTATGGGAACTGGGTCTGGTCCACGAGTCGCGCCCGTTCGGCTAAAGCAATGTGTAGATCGCGTAGCCAGCGCCGACCTGGACCACCCGGGGGTTCGATGCCAATTCCTGGACGACTCGAAAAACCGCCATTCATACGACAAACCCCATAATTTTTTTGGCCATTTTGGGGAGAGGCCGTCTGTAAATTAATCAGTGCAAAAATCCAATCATCCGCAGCGGCCCGTGTTATGCGCTGTCGCTTGAGATCGTGATTCCTTGCCGTGACCAAAATATCCAGGCTATCGGGAGTCGGTTTGTCGTCTTCCCAATCATCGATGGTTCCTTCGGGTACGGGCGCTTGCAAAAATGCCGGCCGATCAGGCATTGCAATCAGACACCACGCAGCTCCGTCGGGATGGTCTGGCGTTAGGGCCAGCAGCCCCGCTTTCCACGCGGACTCGTCCGAGAATGGATCGGTGCGCCCCGCTTGATGTATCGCCATTGCGGCCAGTTGCACCAGAAAGGCATGCCAAGGATGGCGTTGATGTGGACGTAGCGCGGGGAAGTCGCGGATACGATCCTCGGCCAAGGCAACGAACAAGGCAGGCAGGCTATAACCGACCCGCTGTCGATCAGAAAAGCACCGGGCGCCGATCAGCGATTCATCCAGCAAGGAGTAACGTAACGTCATGGCGATGCCTCGCAGTTATGGCTCGATTTTTTCCAATCCAAGACGACTGTAACGAAAATGCGCGGGGCCAAGTGAAAACAGTAATTCCCCGTTGTCGTTGGTAAGGATGATTGGTTGGGTATCCCCAGCGACCTCGTCGGAAATCAGAAAATGGCGGATTGGCAGATGCGTGAACGACGAACCAAAAGGACCGATCGGCGCGGAATCGAAGATTAGGAGACGATCGCGGGCACCAAGGCGGGTGGCGATGTCGAACTCTTTTTCGTTCGGAAACGGCTGCTGTTTATCAAACGCCTTATCGATTTCCAAACCGCTTTGATAGCCGATGGTGCGCTTGGCGCTGGCGCGCCCATCAAAACGCTCACCAAGACGTGCCCAATCTTCGCCGAGCCTCTCCATTGCCGCTAAATGATCGGTATGAGTCGCGGACTCGACCAAGATGCGATTGTCGGCGGGGATCGTGATGCTTGGCCGCTCAAGGATCAGGCGGCGCGTGGCCTCGACGTTGCGCAAGTCCGGGTAGATGCCATCGCCATCGCGAAATGGTCCCAAGCCATGGCGCGAGTTTTTCAGCAGCGGCGAAAGGTCGTGATTCGTAGGCGTCAGAATCCAGGCTTGGGGCGAGCGATACGCCAGGGGGCGTTGCGCTGGCGGATGGCGATGCAGACGCCCGATCCGCTGCAACAGCACGTCCATCGGGCAGAGATCGGTGATGAGCAGATCCGCATCCAGGTCCAGGCTCTGTTCCAGCGTCTGGGTGCCGATCACGATCCGCGGGCCTGACGGGCGATTCTTCTTGCCGAGTTGCGCCTGGATCGCTGCGTCCAGCAAAGGGCGATCTTCGCGGCTGAAACGGCTGTGGTGCAGCGTTCTGGCCCCATTCACTTCGAACAGCAGGTCGGGAGCGAGTTTTTCGATTGCCTGGAAGACAGCAATCGCTGCGGGGACGGTGTTACGCACGATGAGCACCTTGGCGCCGGCCGAAGCGGCATCGATCGCCAGCCCGGCGATGGCCCCGGGATCGTCGATGAGGTCGCGCAGGGACCAGGTTACCGATTTGGGGCGAATGGTCGAGGCGATGGCGCGCATGGCGAGCCGGTCGGATAGCGCGGGATAAGGGGCGTCGCAGGCTGCTTGAAAGGCCGGAGGCGCCGACCTGGAACCTTGGCCCACAGCGAGGTAGCGCGCTCTCGCGCTGGAACCGAGGGTGGCGGACAGCAGCAGTGCATGGCCACCGCACCCCAGGTGCGCCTGAAGCAGTCGCTCCAGGAGGACCGTCATGTAGGGGTCGGAGGCGTGGACTTCGTCTACGACCAGCAGGCTTCGCGCCAGAAGAGCGTGGCGCAGGTGAGCATGACGCACCCGCAGGGCGCCTAACAGTGCCTGATCGATGGTGCCAACGGCGATCGGAGCGGCGAGAAATCGCTTGGGCGATTCGGCCGCCCAACGGCGGTGGGCTTCCTCGTCCGCTGGATCATCCGGCCACTGCACCTTGAAGTCCGGGAGTGCTTTGGGTTCATGCCCATCGGCGGCGGCATATCCTGGTAGCGCACGCACCACGATCGGTCGATTGGTCGACCAGAGGTTGTTAACTGCCTTGCAGATCCGCTCATAAACCTGACTGGCGGAAACACGAGTCGGAAGCGCGAAATAGAGACTATCGACCTCGCCGCGCTCGAAGAGATGCACGAAACGCCAAAGCGCAGCTTCGGTCTTACCGCTGCCCGTCTCCGACTCCAGGACCATCAGTGGACCAAGGTCCACGGCATCCATCGCCGTCTGGATAGGATAGGGCGAATTGTCGTCGAAGACCTGAGCGAAGCTCGGTGAAAGCGCCTCCAGTACCCTGCGCGAGTCGGCGGCATCCAGGCCCAGAGACATGACCGCGCGATCCGCATAATCGACAGAGGTCCATGCGCGATCTTCGCCGACAGCCGAAAACGGGAAGAACTCCGTATCCGAGCCGAGCCAGTCAGCCAGTTGCACCAAGCCGGCAAAGAGATGATCGAGCGCTGACGCTTCCGGAAGCGATATGCCGCCGGGCGTGAAAGCCTCTGGGTACAGTGCGCGGGCCTGTCGCCCAATCTCGACGAGCACGGAAGCGGGATCGTAGACAACGTTGCCATGCGCGTCGATGACGGGCTTCCAAATCGAACGCGGCCAATCGCCGGGAGGACGCTCAGACACTGGGCGCCCATGATGGCTGATGCTGGCTCGAAACAGCGGAAAAACCGCCTCGCCCCAGGTATCGATTTCCGCAACGGGTAAGCAATCGATCAGTGGTTCGAGAAATGCCTCGTCCCGTAAAAGGTCCAGCGCCTCGACGCTATGTCCATGCCGATGCCCGGCGCAGTCCGGCCAGCCTGTTGGTGCTTGTCCCCCAGGCCAACGCTTCGCCTGGAATCCGCTGTTCGCCTTGCCGAGATCGTGTAAAAAGACGAGTACTGCAAGGCGTGCGATGTCGTTCGCCGTGAGCGCCCGGCCGGCACTCTGTTCCATGGCTCGACGTATGGAGCGACAACGGCACAAACGTACAAAACAGGCGGCGACATCGATGAGATGGTCGATGAGCGAATGCCACGCTATGACGGTTTCGCTTTGATCTCGCTCAAGTTTCCCGAACGCATCGCATTGGTTGAACGCCTTCATTCAGTCCCTCGACGATCATCCAAACAGCGACGGATAGATCACCGCCAGTTGATCCGTGTAACTATGTTGCCAGCAATTTAGAGAATATCACTCTTGAGAATATTCCCGCACGTTATGTTGCTACACCTAGACCGTAAACTTGACCCCAAGCACTTTCCCAATATGAGCCTGGAACCAGAGGCGCTCCACAGCGACGGCATTGAGCATGGCGTTGTTTTCCCTCATCATCACGTGGATCAGCTCCAGGGAAACAGACCCCATGGGTGAGACCGCATGTGCTACGCGCTGCTGAAGACGCTCCACCTCCTCGGTGTCGTGCTGCTGGTCGGCAACGTCATCGTGACTCTGGTCTGGAAGCTGGCCGCCGACCGCAACGGCGACCCGCGCGTGGTCGCCTTCGGCCAGCGGCTGGTGACGCTGACGGACTGGTGGTTCACGGCCGGCGGGGTCGTGCTGATCATCCTCGGCGGCTATGGGGCGGCCCTGGTCGCGGGGCTCGACCTCTTGGCGGTGCGCTGGCTGTTCTGGGGGCAGGTGCTCTTTGGGCTCTCGGGCCTGCTCTGGGTCGGGATCCTGATCCCGGCGCAGATCCGTCAGGCGCGCCAGGCGCGGGCCTTCGCGACGACCGGCGCGATCCCGACGGGCTACTGGCGCGACGCGCGGCGCTGGACTTGGTGGGGAATTCTAGCCATCGTGCCGCTGCTGGGCGCGCTCTGGCTGATGATCTCGAAACCGACCTAGACAACGGCGGCGCGTCAGATTGCCGGCCCTGGTCAAACCTTGCTCGATTTCGCCCCGCGGCGAGTGGCGGCGGGGCGTGCCGGGCGTAGATCACGGCTTATCCACAGGAATGACCACAGAAATTGGGGGTAACTCACATGCGCCTGACGCTGCTCGTCATATTCCTGTTTAGTTGGGAGATCGGCATGGCCGATGCGCCGGGCGCGGTCTCCGCACCGCCTTATCGGGTCTGGCCCATCGGCTGGGTGCGCCAGGACGGAAAGCGGACTCGCATCGAGATCGAACCGCGCTACCAACCAGCCATGCTGGGACTCGAAGCGGGGGCGCGGATCTGGGTGCTCTACTGGTTCGATCACCACGACACCCCTGAGCAACGCGCCATCCTCCAAGTCCATCCGCACGGGGATCCGACGAATCCGCTACGTGGGGTCTTCGCGACCCGTGCCCCGGTGCGACCCAACCTGATCGCGCTCAGTCGCTGTCGGGTATTGGCGGTGCACGGGACGGTGATCGAGATCGACGGGATCGATGCCTTTGCCGGAACGCCGGTGCTGGACATCAAGCCCGGCTGACGACGTGCCGTGAACTTTCTGTCGAGGATGCGCCGCGCCTGCTGGACCCACTTCTCGCCAGCTTCGCCCGGCGGCGGCGGGGCGTCGCGGGCGCTCAAGACCCCACATCGCGACGCGCCGGTGCTCTCTCTGCCCGCACTGCCGGACGTTCTTCGAGCATGGTGAGATCGACGGGGGTGGCCGTGGAAATGACTCGGGCATCCTGATCAGGCGGCTCTCCTGGCCGACTTGGTCGATTCATCGAAGCCTGCGCTCCATCGGCACGCTGCTGGTGGCGCTGGGCGTGTTCCTTCGCAACAATCGCTTCGGTAGGGCCAACCGCACGACGGCTTGAAGGGGCGGCTCAGACCGGCGGGGACGCGCGATGACACGCTTGATGCTGCTGACGTTCGCATCGCTGATTTCGATGCAGGTGGATGCTTCGATGCAGGTGGATGCGCGTTCGTCGAACGACGAACCGAAAGGCCGCGACAAAGACCGCCGCGACAAGATCATCCTTCCCTTGATCCCCTGGGACGACTGCGCCGGATGACGGTGCTCCAGCGGTCATGATCAAGGATGGGAAAATCGACGATCTGATTCCGGGGTTGGCTTCTCCACAGCCGGCTACAAGCCGGCGCTCCCAGGACCGCTTCAGGAGATTGCCGGTCGCAACCGGCCAAATTTGGAATTGCTGGCGATCGGATCGCGCGGATGGTCGGGATGCGTATGCGCGAAGCGGCTCACATCAACCCAAGCTGCAACCTCGCCTCGTCGCTCATGTTTTCCTGGCCCCAGGGCGGATCCCAGACCAGTTCGACCCGGACTTCTCCGACCCCATCGACTCTGGAGACCGCGTCCTTGACCATGATCGGCATCATGCCGGCGACCGGACAGGCCGGGGCGGTCAATGTCATGTCGATGGCTACGTCGCCGTTGGGAGCGATGTCGACACTGTAGATCAGGCCCAGGTCATAGATGTTGACCGGAATCTCCGGGTCATGGACACCGCGCAGCGCGGCGATAATGGGCTCGCGCAGTTCTTCCGCCTCCATGCGTTCGACGGCGACATCGCGATCCAGTACCGCCGTGTCTCCCTGTTCCTCGTCATGCTTGCCGAAACCAGCGAAGCGGGCCAGTCTGTTCATAGCGACCTCTCGACAACCTTCATGGCCGACCGTTAATCCAAGTTCATATTCGATCCAAGTTCACCGTCGACCCGAGATCAATTCAAGGGAGCGGATTCCAATCGCTGACCGACCCGCTCCGAGACATGCTCGCGCAGCGCCTCCGCGCTCAGGGTCTGGATGATCTCGCCGGCAAATCCCAGACAGAGCATGCGCCGGGCCAGGGGCGCCGAAATCCCACGCGAGCGCAGATAAAACAGCATCTCCGGTTCGATCCGCCCGACCGTGGTGCCGTGGCTGCATTTGACATCGTCGGCGTTGATCTCCAGCCGCGGCTTGGTATCGACCTCGGCGCTCTCGGAGAGCATCAGGTTGCGGTTGGACATGGCCGCGTCCGACTTCTGGGCGTCCCTGGCGACCGAGACGAGCCCGTCGAACACCGCGCGCCCCTTGCCATAGAGGATGCCCTTGAAGTTCTCCCGGCTGGTGCAGCGGGGGACCGAGTGGGCGACGTCGAGATGATAATCCATGAGCTGCCGGTCGCCAGCCAGATAGAGACCCTGGAGATCGCATTCGGCCTGCTCGCCGCAAAAGCGCGTGACCAGTTCGGTCCGCGCCCAACGCGCACCCAGACCGATGTTCACGCCCCGATAGCGACTGTTGGCATCCTGACCGAGATAGAGCCCGGTGAGATGGAAGGCATTGGCGCTCTCCATCTGGATCCGGTCATGCTGGAGCACGGCATCGCGGCCGAGCGAGATTTCCAGCACGGAATTGGTGCAATAAAGCGACTCGCCGAGGCTCACGTAGCGTTCGATCAGGGTCGCCTGAGCGCCGTCGCCGAGCACGATCAGATGACGCGGCTGGGCGACCCGCGGCTCGTCCAGCCCGACCGACAGATGAATCAGCTCGATGGGCCGTTCCAGCATGACCGCGCGGTCGAACAGGGCGACGAAACCGTCGTCGAGTCCCGCCGTGTTGAGCGCCAGGAATAGCGGCTGCCGCGCGTCCGCGATCCGATTGAGATGATCGCGCAAAGCATCGGGGTCCGCGTCGAGCAGGGCGCGCAGACCGCCGAGTCGAACCCCTTTGGGGAGATCGCCGAGTACGGAGAGTTCGGGGGCATAACGACCGTTGACCAGAACGACGCGATGGCTGTCGAGACCCGGAATCAGGATCTCTTCCAGATCGTCCGGCTGCAGCGCGGTGATCGCCTCGTCGACCTGCGCGAAACCCTGTTCCAGCAGCCCTTTCAGGCTGGTGTAGCGCCAGTCCTCCGTCTTGGACGTGGGCACGCCCTGCTCGCGGACCCGCTCCCGGGCAACCCGGCGCTGGTCGTCCAGCCAGTCAAGTCCGGCGCCGGCGAGACGCCCCGGTGGCGCGGCCAGCCAGCGCTCGAAGCCGTTGGAGATGACGTCATTCATGCAGCCTGTCCCTCCGCGTCGATCCAGCCGTAGCCTTTTTCTTCGAGTTCGAGCGCCAGTTCCTTGCCGCCAGAGCGGATGATCCGCCCTTTCGCCAAGACATGGACGTAATCCGGCTGGATATAGTCGAGCAGACGCTGATAGTGGGTGACGACGATCATTGAGCGTTCCGGGCTGCGCAGTGCGTTGACGCCATCGGCAACCACCCGCAGCGCGTCGATATCCAGACCCGAATCGGTCTCATCAAGAATGGCGAGCTTGGGTTCCAGTAGGGCCATCTGGAAGATCTCGTTACGCTTTTTCTCACCGCCCGAGAAACCGGCATTGACGGCGCGTTTCAGCAGCGAATCGTCGAGATGCAGGATCTTCAGCTTCTCCTTGATCAGGCGCAGAAAGGAGACCGCGTCCAGTTCGGGTTGGCCGCGCGCCTTCAGGATGCTGTTGAGCGCGGCCTTGAGGAAATAGGTGTTGTTGACGCCGGGGAGCTCGACCGGATACTGGAAGGCGAGAAACAGCCCCAATCGAGCGCGTTCTTCCGGCTCCAGCGCGAGCAGATCCTGGCCCTCGAAGGTCGCGGAGCCGGCGGTGACTTCATAGCCCTCGCGCCCCGACAAAACATGGGCGAAGGTGCTCTTGCCCGAGCCGTTGGGGCCCATGATGGCGTGCACTTCACCGGGTCCGACCGAGAAATCCAAGCCTCTCAGGATCTCTTTTCCACCCACATTGGCCTTCAGGCCCTTGACAGCTAACATGACGCGCTCCAAATTAAATCCGGGTTGGCAGTGTTGGAATGCTTGAACTTCAACCGACCGCCCCTTCCAGACTGATGCTCAGAAGCTTCTGCGCCTCCACGGCAAATTCCATCGGCAACTCGTTGAAGACCTCCTTGCAGAAGCCGTTGACGATCATCGAGACGGCGTCTTCCTCGGTCAGACCGCGCGAGCGGCAGTAAAAAAGCTGGTCGTCGCCGATCTTCGAGGTGGTTGCCTCGTGCTCCATGTTCGCCGAGGGGTGCTTGACTTCGATGTAGGGAAAGGTATTGGCGCTGCAACGGTCGCCGATCAGCAGCGAATCGCACTGGGTGTGGTTGCGCGCTCCTTCCGCGCGCGGACCGATGCGCACCAGACCGCGATAGGTCTGCATGCCCTCCCCGGCCGAGATGCCCTTGGAAACGATGGTGGAGCTGGTGTTCTTTCCGATATGGATCATCTTGGTGCCGGTGTCGGCCTGCTGGCGCCCCTTGGTCACGGCCACCGAATAGAACTCGCCGATCGAATCGTCGCCGCGTAGCAGGCAACTGGGATATTTCCAGGTGATCGCCGAACCGGTCTCGACCTGGGTCCAGGAGATCTTCGAGCGCGCGCCCCGGCAGTCGCCGCGCTTGGTGACGAAGTTATAGATTCCGCCCTTGCCCTGCGCATCGCCCGGATACCAGTTCTGGACCGTCGAGTATTTGATCTCGGCGTCTTCCATCGCGATCAGTTCGACGACAGCGGCATGAAGCTGATTCTCGTCGCGCTGGGGCGCGGTGCAGCCTTCCAGATAACTCACGTAACTACCCGCCTCGGCGACGATCAGGGTACGTTCGAACTGGCCGGTATTGCGGGCATTGATGCGGAAATAGGTGCTGAGTTCCATCGGGCAGCGCACGCCCTTCGGGACATAGACAAAGGTGCCGTCGCTGTACACAGCCGCATTCAGCGCCGCATAGTAATTATCGGTATGAGGCACGACCGACCCCAGATGCTGCTGGATCAGCTCGGGATAGTCGTGCACCGCTTCCGAGATCGAGCAGAAGATCACGCCGGCCTCGGCCAGCGATTTGCGGAAGGTGGTCGCGACCGAGACGCTGTCGAACACCGCGTCGACCGCGATCCCCGCCAGCGCCTTTTGTTCCTCCAGGGGAATGCCGAGTTTGTTGTAGGTGTCGAGCAGGACCGGGTCGATCTCGTCCAGGCTCTTGGGCATATCCTCGGGCCGTTTGGGCGCCGAAAAATAGGAAATCGACTGAAAATCGATCTTCGGGTAATGGACGGCGGCCCAGGCGGGTTCCGGCATGGTCAGCCAGTGCCGATACGCCTTCAGGCGCCACTCGGTCATGAATTCCGGTTCGCCCTTGCGCGCCGAGATGGCCCGCACGACGCCCTCGTCGAGGCCGGGCGGGAACGTCTCGGACGCAATCTCGGTCGTGAATCCGTGTTCGTATTCGGACCCGACGATGTCGTCGACGGCTGGGGCTGAGGTCATCGCTACTGGCTCCATTTTCTTGAGCTTATTACTTGGTTTTTAATATACGCCCATGCCTGCATGAATCAATCCCCCTACCGGCTTGATGGACGCCCTGGCTGGTGGCCGAGCCCAGGGTTCTCGGAACACTTCCCCGTCAGTAAAGCCCCTGAACCGCAGTCCACGGATCGCCGTTGGCGATCGTTAAAAACGGATGCCGCGCCCGCAAAAATGCCGACGATGCCGCGTCAGGCCGCAAGATCGGCGTTGGATTATATTCTTTCCAAGGCTTGCTTCTCAAAACTTTGGCGGGGGTCGCGTCGGCGATCCGGCGAAAACGACGCTACCGGAGGCATTGACGCCTCCGGTAGCGGGAGTGGCGATGGCTGCGTCCGCGTTCGGAACTACTTCTGACTTTCCTTCTTGGCCTTTTTCTCGGCCTTCTTCTCCTTCATGGTTTTCGTCGGTTGTTTCTTCACTTCCTTCTTTTTATCTTCGCCTTTACTCATCGCAATCCTCCGGTTTGAAACCTCCCTCTCGGGGGGATAATGCGCACGGAAGACGCGATAACCTCTTCCGTGCAGTATCGCCCGGCGAAGCCGGGTGCTGCTTGAAACATGAGCGGACGCTCCGAGCGAATGCGCGCGCTCGCGCGGGATTGCCCCCGGAATCGCGAGGCTGGCCGCCCGCAACCCGGCGCGGCGGGGCGGGGCGCCCGCCAGAACATACTATAGTGTCGATCCTCGCGTTTAGACAGACTGTCTGGCGGCATCCAAACCGCGAGCGAAGCAGGAACCTGTGATAGAGTTCCCGCGCAATTCCCGATGGAGAAAACAACGATGTCACTCTCGCTCACCGCTACCGCACGGCCCTTCGCGCTTTTGCTCGCGACGGTCTTATTCATCGCCTTATCCGGTTGTCAGACGCCTTTTGTCAAACAAGAGGCGAGCCAGCCCACGGAAAATCGGGATCCAGCCTGCGTCGACCGCTGCAACCTCGCGAAAAATCAGTGCGAACAGCGTCAACGCTTGCGCGAAACGCAATGCCAGCAGGACTTTCAGCAAATCAGCGCCGATCATCTCGCCTGTGTCGCCACCAGAGGCCGCCCCTGCCAGCAACCCGTCACCTGTCTGGGCGCGGATCTGCGCATTTGCAAGACCCAGCACGAGGAATGCGTCCTGGCCTGCGGGGTTCGTGTCCAATCGCCGGCCGAGCCCGCGCCGCGGACCGACGGACCGCTGCCCAGGCCGGTTCCCGACCCGGCCTCCGAACCGGCCCAGGCCGCAGTGTCCGCCAACCCTGATCGCGTGTAACCGCAGCGTCGTATCGGCATGAAAAATCGGTGACCTGGACTGTATTGCGCGGCCAGGCGCTCGCCGAGCTGGAGGAAAAGGCGCTGGTCGAGGACGAGAAAAATCCGGACCGCCATAGACGGCGTGTCAGACTCTATAGAACGATTTCGGGGCGTCCCGTCAGATACCCCTGACAAAGCTGGAAACCCATCTGACGGCAGACCTCGGCCTCTTCCTGGGTCTCGACACCTTCAGCCAGAGTCTGCGATCCCAGGTCGGAAACGATCTTGACCAATTGCGCCAGCATCTGCTGTTTCTTGGGCGGGGCAAGATGAATGTCGCGAATCAGCCCCATGTCGAATTTCACGATATCGGCGGGAATCTCCGCCATCTCGCGCAGCCGGGCCTGTCCGGCGCCAAAATCGTCGTAGGCCATCAGCACCCCGCGCGCGCGCAGATGATCCGCCACCGTCTTCATGGCATTGCCTTCATTCACGGCGGTTTCATGGATTTCCATCACCAGCTCCATCCGTGGCGCAATCGCGCGAATCCGGTCGATGGAGGGCAAAAACGAGTCCATGAACATCTCGCGCGGATGGCTGTTCATGAACAGCCGCACGGTCCCGCCCCGTTGCGAGGCGGCTTGAGCGCCGCGAACCCGAAAGGCATGGGAAAGCTCGACCTCCTTGCGCAATTTTTCGGCAAGCAGGAAGAGGTGATAGGGAGACTGCGGCAAGGCCAAATGCGCGCCGCGTCCCAACACTTCATAGGCGAGAACATCGAGCGTCTGAAAATCGACGATCGGCTGCCAGGCGACCCGCAACTGGCCGCTTAACAGCATCTCCATGAATTGCGGCTCCAACAGCAGGAAATTCTCGGGCAGGCTGCTGTCGACCGCGAACAGACAGGTTTGGTCGGTCACGGTCCCTTTGGAAAGAAGCGCGCTGTCGACCTGACGATCGACGCGAAACTCGGCCGTCCCAAAATGGAGGATATCGCCTTCCGCGGCAGGCGTGGGGGCCATAATGCGCTGGCGATTGAGATAAGTGCCGTTGGTACTGCCAAGATCGGTGACGAATAATTCGCCCTTTTCATTCAGATCCAGGCTGGCATGAACGCGCGAGACTCCGGTGGAATCGATGCTCAGGGTGCATTGGGTACTGCGTCCGACGGTCACCGGGAAGGTGCGCATGGGGACGAGCAGGGTATTGCCATCGACCGGGGCGCCTTTCAGAAACCAGGTTTTCATCATCGGTATCCCTCGAATGCGAGATTGATTACGTTGCACCAGCAAACTGAATCACCGCAAAAATCGCGCCCTGCGGATCGCCCAGAAAGGCAAACCGCCCCACGCCCTCGACCTCCATCGGCTCCATGACGAGACTGCCGCCAAGCTTTTTCGTCTCGGCGACAACCCAGTCGCAATCGGCAACCCCGAAATAGGTTGACCAGTTCGGCGGCATCGGCCCCCAGCGTTTGTCCAGTTCCAGCATCCCGCCAACCTCCTGGCCGGCGAGTTCGAAAATGAAATAGTTGACGTCGGCCAACTGGCCGCTAGGCCGGGCGGTCCAGCCAAAGAGCCCCTGGTAAAAGGCCGCGGCCGCCGCGGTGTCGCGGGTCTGGAGTTCGCACCAACTGCGCGCGCCCACGGTGTTATCGATCTCGGCGCCGAGGTGCTTGCGCGGCTCCCACAGGCCGATCACGGCCTTGGTCGGATCCTGGACGAAGCACAGACGACCCGTCTCCATCACGTCCACGACCGGCATGACCACCCGGCCGCCAAGCTGTTCCGCCCGCTCGGCGCTGGCCTGCGCGTCGGTCACGGCCACATAGACGGCCCAATAGGGAAAGGCGCCCTGCTCCGGCGCCATTTCGTAGAGCGCGCAGGCGAGCTTGCCGCCGCTGAACAGATGCGTATACGGAATCTCATAGTCGGTCGGGACATCCCGCGCGGTCCAGCCAAAAATGGCGCCGTAAAACGCCTTGGCCGACTCCGGCGCGTTGGTCGCCAGGTCGACCCAGCAGAAGGCTCCGGGTGGGTAGCTCGTCATCTCGCCCATGGTATCGTCCTCATTGGTCCTGGAGATCGTCGTGATTCTTCGGTCGGCGACGCGGCAGAATGCGCGTTGCCGGTTCGACCTCGATCGCACTGTAGGCACGCTCCTCGGCGGCCAGCCGCTTGGCATTGATCATCTTCTCCTGACGCACCCGCACCGTGTAGCCCAGCGCGGCCCCGCCGGCGGCGGTGAGCGTGATCAGGCCCAGGGTCATGAATTGAGCGACCATCATGGCCACGCCCAGACCGACCGTCCCCCCGACCACCACCCCGGTCTTCAGACTCATGCCCGCCGAGGCGCGGTTGCGCGCCTTGGCCGCGAGGCGCTCATTGGAACGCCCGTCCTTGGCCCGCTGCTGCTCGGCCTTGACGCGGATCTTTTCGCGCTCCTTGGAAAAACGCTCGCTGAGACGCGAGACCGCGCGATGCCGGTCCGCGTAGACGATGGTGTTGAACCAGAATGCCACCAGCACCCCGATCGCCCCGCCGAGCAGGGCAAACAGCGGCCAGGTCACCGACCAATCGGTCTTGAGCGCGGTATAGACCAGGAGCAGGGTGACACCCTGCAGGAGCAGGATGCCGATCAGAAACCGGATGAAACTGCCGAGACTGTCGGGGATGATGTTCATGGATGACTCGGATCGCCTCCTTCTGGCGCTCGATTGCCGGGCCGGACTGGCCAGGATGCTTAAGTCAGGGATGGCGCACGGAGATCTCCCGTGTGCGCTTCGGCGAAACGTCCGATCATGAAGACCCAGGCGTTTTGGATTTTCGTCTTGAACTCCGACATAACGGCCGGCTTCATCGGAAGTCCGAGCAAGCGGTCGCGGATCAGGAGCAGACTCTCGACCCGCCCGCTCGCTTCGGGCGGAATGGGACGATCATAGGCATCGACGATGCCATAGATGTATTCGGCCCCGATCATGGACAGGTCCGCCACCAGCCTGGGCGCGTCCTGGCCGGTTGGCGTAAAGCGCGGCTCCAGGGTCGAAATCAGAAAGGGTCCGGCACCCGTGTCCAGCGTTGCCGCCAACGGCGCATGCCCTTCCTGGCGCAGGGATTGCCCAAGATGGCGGCGCATATGATTCGACAGATCGACGGCGACCTGCTCGATCAGGGGACGTCCTAAATTCTCGGCGCTGATCGGCACCAGAAAGGCGGGCGTTTCGGGGGTTGGACCAGAATTGTTTTCATCCGAGGTGGTGACATAGGTCTCGATCACCCGAAAGAGTTCCCGATACCGCGCGGCATCGCTCTCGGAGGCGTTGGCGAACCCGCGTCCGAGGAGGACGAAGGTATAGATCCCATAACCGGGGATGGCGTCCTCGTAGAGCCGATTCAGCGCCATCGCGCTATCGAGTCGTGAGAAGTCGCCGGTGGACGGAAAATAGAGCATGCCGTAGGCCAGGATCTCCTCGGGCCGTGGGTCGGACTCCGTCATGCTGGCATGACGGGCAAGCCCCGCCTTTGCCGCGGATTGGATTTTGCGCGCGGCGCCGGAGCCATGAATGGAACGGGCGCGCGCGACGATCGGATCGAGGCTGTCCGGCCCTCCCCGCGTCACCATTTCGGTCAGGATGTCGGTGAGCGTCCCGCAATTGCCGAGCAGCAACGCCTCGGTTCCGGTGGCCGGATCGACCCCCGAGAAATACAGGTCAGCGACCAGGGATCGCAAAAAATGCCGGTCGCCGACCGCGCGCGGGTCGCCGCAGGCGTCGGCCACTTGTTTACGCAGCCGTAGCGGATCCGGACTATAGAGGTTGGAGACCACGCCGGCCTCGCCCGACACATCGGCTCCTGAAGCGGACCGATCACCGCCGGACAAGACCCTGGGCGCCTCCGGCAGAGGCATGGGGAATCGCCTCGTCGCGCCGTCGCGAACGTCGCCCGCCACGGCGTTCTCCGTAGCGGACGGTTGCAAGGTGCCACAGCCAGCCAGCAGCAGGAGCAGGAGCAGGCCCGGCAACAGCCAGCGCGAAACCGCGAGCGCAAACGGCCGCGCACGCCATGGCCTTGCGACGAAACAGGACACGGATGGTCGATGCGAGCGCTTCACGGTTCGAGGGTCTCAAACGGCAGTCTCAGGTGACAGGCATGATAGCGGATCGCGCGGCGCTAATCATCGCGTCGATAATCCCCCTCGATGATGCGCGGATGCTCGCCCCGGCCGCCAGGCGGCTGGCGGGACACCGGAACCAAATCGATCGAACGGCCGATGACCCAGCCCCGCAGCGGCGGGATCAAGAGCAAAAACCCGATACTGTCGGTGAGAAACCCCGGCAGCAGCAGGAAGAAACCGGCCATCAGCAAGAGCGCCCCGTCCAGCATCGCGAGCGCGGGCGCCTCGCCCCGGTCCAGCATCTCGCGCACGCGCAGAAGCACGCTGAAACCCTGATGACGCACCAGCAGGGTGCCGATGACCGCGGTTAGAATCGAGAGCCCGATGGTGGGCAGCGCGCCAATTTCGGAGCCGACCTGGATCAGAAAATAGATCTCGATCAGCGGCAGGCCGATCAGAATGACGAGAAAAAAGAGCACCATGACGTTCTCCAGAAAGATAAACCGCAACCGGCGTCGCGGCGCGCGAATTGGCGCCGATGGACGCAAGAATACAGACTATGCCAAACCGGAACCATGCAGGGAGAAAACCGACCGATGAATGCGCGTCACCGCCTGTTATTCTGCGCCTGTCCCGATCGGGAGACGGCGCTCGCGCTCGCCGAGCGACTGGTCGAAGAGCGGCTCGCCGCCTGCGTCAACCTGCTCCCCGGCGTCACGTCCGTCTACCGCTGGGAGGGCGAACTGCAACGCGAATCGGAGGTTCTGCTGCTGATCAAAACCGTCCGGGAGCGCGTCGATCCCGTCATCGCGCGGCTGCGTCAGTTGCATCCCTATGAGGTACCGGAGATGATCGCCGTTCCGATCACCGAAGGATTAGACGACTACTTGAGCTGGGTAACCACATGCGCCAACGAGCCAGACTGACCCCCGAGACCGAACACCCGGCGTCCCCGCGCGGCGTCACGACGCGGCGCCTCATCCCGCTCGTTCGGCGTCTGTACGTCCTCTTCGTCCTGCTGGCGACCGGCACCGGATTCCCCACACTGGCGCAGGACGACTTTTTGCTGCCTGACCAGGCCTTCCGCGTCTCCGGTCAGGCGGATGGCCCGGAGGCGGTGCATGTGCGCTGGGAGATCGCCGACGGCTACTATCTTTATGCCAACAAGTTCCGTTTCCAGTCCAAGACGCTCGGCATCGCCGTCGGCAACCCGGCACTGCCCGACCCGGAACTCAAGCAGGACGCGTTCTTCGGCGAGGTGTCCATCTACCGCGACCGGGCCGAGATCCGTCTGCCGATCGTCCGCGATCCTGGCTCGGAAGACATCCTAACCCTGGAAGTCGCCTCCCAGGGCTGCGCGGACGCGGGACTCTGTTATCCGCCGCACCGTCAGACGCTGCTGCTGGATCTGCCCGAGCGCACTGCCGCGCCAGCCGCCGCGTCATCGAGCCTCTCCGCCAGGGCGTCACCGCTTCCGGCCGACCTTGGGCCATCGCTGAGCGTCGGCGCGGATGACGAGATCCTCGCCGCCGAGGACGCCTTTCGCTTCCTCGCCGAGGTGACTGCGCCCGATCAGATCCAGTTGACCTGGAACATCGCGCCCGGCACCTATCTCTATCGGCATCTGGTCGAGGTCACGCTGGAAGACGGTGGCGAAACCGCCATCGGCGACTTCGAGCGACCGGCGGGCGACATCAAAAAGGACTCGATCCTGCCGGATGGCAGTCTCGGCGATATCGAGGTCTATCACGACCGGATCGATCTCGCCATCCCACTGCTACGCGGCTCCGCCGCCCCGACCGCGGTCACGCTGGTCGCCAAATACCAGGGCTGCGCCGACATCGGCATCTGCTACCCGCCGCAAACCCAGCGGATCACGCTCAACCTGCCGGAAGCCTCGGCGACCGTCGCGCGCCCGACCGAACTCCAGGCGAACGTCGCCCGCTCCATTCAGCCGATCTCCGAGCCAATTTCCGACCCGGCCGCCGAGCCGGTGTCCGAACAGGATCGGATCGCCTCGGTCCTCGCGGGCGGCAGTCTCTGGGCCATCGTCGCGGTCTTCTTCGGGTTCGGTCTGTTGCTGGCCTTCACGCCCTGCGTTTTCCCGATGATCCCGATCCTGTCCGGCATCATCGCCGGCCACGCCGCGACCTCGCCCGGCACGCCCATGACCACCCGCAAGGCGTTCACGCTCTCGCTGGTCTATGTCCTGGCGATGGCGCTCACCTATACCGTCGTCGGCGTGCTGGCCGGGCTGTTCGGCGCCAACCTCCAGGCGGTTTTTCAGAATCCCTGGATTCTGATCGCCTTCGCGCTGATCTTCGTGCTCCTGGCGCTCTCCATGTTCGGTTTTTATGACCTGCAACTGCCGTCGAGCCTGCAATCCCGGCTCGCCACCATCAGCAACCGTCAACAGGGCGGCACCCTGCTCGGCGTCGCCATCATGGGTCTGCTGTCGGCCCTGATCGTCGGACCCTGCGTCGCGCCTCCGCTGTTCGGCGCGCTCATCTATATCAGCCAGACCGGCGACGCCGTCCTCGGCGGGATCGCCCTCTTCGCGCTCAGTCTGGGCATGGGCGCGCCGCTCATCGCCATCGGCGCCTCGGCGGGCAAGCTGCTGCCCCGCGCCGGGGCCTGGATGGAGGCCGTCAAGGCCGTGTTCGGCGTCGCCCTGCTCGGGGTCGCGATCCTGCTGCTCGAACGCATCCTGCCGCCAGCGGTGTCCATGCTGCTCTGGGGCCTGCTCCTGATCTGCTCGGCGGTCTACCTGGGCGCGCTGACCCATCTGCCGCCCGGCGGCAGCGGCTGGAGCAAGCTCTGGAAAGGGTTCGGCGTCTTTCTGCTCGTCTACGGCGCACTGATGCTGCTGGGCGCCGCTGCCGGGGGCAAGGACACGCTCCAGCCGCTGCGGGGCCTGACTCCGCCCGGCGGCGGGGTCGCCCATGCGACCTTCCAGCGCGTCAAGACCAGCGCGGATCTCGACCGGGCGCTGACGGCGGCCAGGGCCGCCGGCAAACCCGTCATGCTCGATTTCTATGCCGACTGGTGCGTCTCCTGCAAGGAAATGGAACGCTACACCTTCAGCGATCCGGCGGTGATCGCGGAGCTGGGCCGCTTCGTGCTGCTCCAGTCCGACGTCACCGCGAATGACACGGAAGATCAAGCATTGATGCAGGGCCGCTTCGGCATCCCCGGACCGCCGGCCATGCTGTTCTTCGATCCGGCGGGCGAGGAACGCAAGGGCTACCGGCTGGTTGGCTTCACGCCCGCCGACGCCTTCGCGGCGCACCTGCGCCGGGCCGTGCCATGAAGCCAATCAAGGTGATCATGGTGACCTTCCTCGCCGGCGGGATCAGCATCGGGGCGGCCATCTTCGGGCAGCGCTGGGTGCTCGAAAGTCCGCTGATCGAGGGGCTTGGCAAGCGGCCTGAAACGGACATCCAGACCCTGCCGGACTTCCGCCTGCCCGACCTCAACGGCCATTTGGTCGCCAGTAACGCCTGGGCCGGCAAGGTTCTTGTGCTCAACTACTGGGCCAGTTGGTGTCCGCCCTGCGTGCGCGAACTGCCGCTGTTTATCCGCCTGCAAAACGATCTCCATGAATCGGGCGTGCAGTTCGTCGGGATCGCCGTGGACCGTGTCGAGGATGTCAAGCGCTTCGTCGCGGACGATCCGATCAACTATCCGCTATTGATCGCCGACGCCGATGCCGTTGCCCTTGCGAAACGACTCGGGAACCGAGTCGAGGGACTACCCTTTACCGTCATCTTCGACCGGCGTGGGCGAAGAGTATTCAGTCGGATCGGAGAGGTAACAGCGAACGAACTGGAGGCACGGCTTGCCGCATTGGTCGAACATGGCGGGCGTCAATCAACGCGCGTGGACTGAGCGATCCACGGAAATCGCGGATGCAAACCTTTGATCCGCTCGCCTCAAGCGCCCTGTCCTGGGCGCCATTCATCGCAACGGAGATTCTCCCCATGCACCACGAGCCAAGAATCCTGGAGCGATTGCAAGCGCTGCCTCATCTGTACGGGCGCGATCGGGAATTAGCCAGTCTGTCGAGGGCGCTTGAACGGCTCACGGATGAGGGTCTGCGGGCGCTCTTCGTGGCCGGCTACTCGGGCGTAGGCAAGACCGCGCTGGTCAACGATCTCCAGCGCCATCTGTCCCGAAGGCAGAGCCTGTTCATCCGCGGCAAGTTCGAGCAGTTCCAGCGCTATTGGCCGTTTCTGGCCCCGGCCCAGGCGCTGCGTCAGTTGTGTCAATGGCTGCTGGCGGAACCCGAGGCGGAACGCGCCCGGTGGCGTGATCGCCTCCTGGAGGGGCTCGGCCCGGATGCTGGCGCGCTTTTCGAGATACTGCCAGAACTGGCCGCGCTGATTGGCCCTCAACCCCCCGCGCCGAAACTTGGCTCGCTGGAGACGCAGATCCGTCTGCGCGCACTGCTGGTCACCCTGGTCCGCCAGATTGCCACGCCGACCCATCCACTGGTGCTGTTTCTCGACGACCTGCAATGGGCCGATCAGCCCTCGCTGGATCTCATCGGTGCCTTGCTGCAGGACAGCGCCATCAACGGCTTTCTGCTGCTCGGCGCCTATCGCGACAACGCGGTGGATACCGACCATCCGCTGTCCCGTCTGCTCCGCCAGCCGACTGCCGCTGGCGAACCGCCGCCGGTGCTGACCCTGACCGACCTGACGCCGGACGATCTGGCACTCCTGCTCGCCGATCTCTTGGACATGCAACCGGACGCCGTGCGCCCACTGGCGGCCGCGCTTCATGCCAAGACCGGCGGCAACCCATTTTTCACGCTCGAATTCATCCAGGCGCTCTCTCGGGATGGGGCGCTGCGCCCCGCCCCGGAGCCGGGCGCCTGGCACTGGGATACGGCGTCCATCGCCAGCCGTCCGGCCAGCGCCAACGTGGCGGACTTCCTCGCCGCGGGACTGACTGAATTAGAGGACGCAACCGCCGAGACGCTCGTCGCCGTCGCCTGCCTGGGCAATGCCTGCACCCTGGACCGGCTGGCGCTGGCCACTGGCACCGCGCCCGACGCGCTCGCCGGGCAACTCCGACCCGCGCTCGAACGCGGCATTCTCATCGCGCCCGACGCGAACGTTTCGCTGCGCTTCTGCCACGACCGGATGCAGCAGGCGGTCCACCAACTCCGCGACGACGCCTGGCGTGATCGACTCCATCTGGCCATGGCCCGACGTTTCGCCCAGGCCGGGGACGCTCCGGCGCATCGCTTCAGCGCCGCCGAACACTACGCGGTCGCGGCGGATCTGATCGTCGAGACCGCCGAGCGAAGCCGCGTCCGCGCGTTGTTTCTGAGCGCGGCCCAGCAGGTCCGTCAATCCGGTTCCTTTGCCGCCGCCGAACGCTTTCTGCGCCTGGGGATCGACCTGTTGTCCCCGGATGCCTGGCAAAGCGATCCCGACGCGACCTTTGCCCTGCATGCCGAACTGCATCTGGTGCTGTACAGCCTGGCCCGCCACGCCGAGGCTGACGAGACCTATCGGATTCTTGCGGATCATGCGTCTTCGCCCCTGCAACTGGTGGATCCGGCCTGCGTGCAGATGACGCATCTGTCCAACCGCGTCCTCTACTGGGAAGCCATCGAGTTGGGGCTAGCGCTTTTGGCTCGGCTTGGCATCGCGGTTCCGCTGGCCGATCTCGATCAGAGCCTTCAGGAACTACGCAGTTCATTTCCAGATATCTTCCTCGCGCACAAAGGAATGATTGCGTCTCTCCGAACCGACAGCGCCATCGAACGTCAACTAGAGGCTTTTTATCGTCATGTCACGGCGGGCGCGCTTGAACAACTGCCAAAGCGTCACGATCAAATCGACGAACGCCTGGCGGGCAGCGCCAAAGTCATTAACGCCATGATACCGGCGGCCAACTCCGCTCATCCGATGCTCGCACCCTGGCTGGTTCTGAGGGCGGGGCGGCTGTGGATCGAAAACGGCTATTGCGCCGCCACCCTCTTTCCGCTGGCCTGCATTGGCGTCACGGTCATTGGGCTACGCAGCGACTTCGCGACCGCTCAACGTCTCGTACAGGTCGCGCTGGCGGTGGGGACGACACTGGAAAACAGCCGCGAAACCGCCCGCGCCTGTTTCATCTACGCCAATTATATTGGCCATTGGCTGCATCCCATTGAAGAGGATGTCGCTCATGCACGGCGTGCTTTTGGAGAACTCTTGCGCGCGGGCGACCTAGGAGTCGCCTCTTACACCTTCTACGCTTCGCAGGCGGCCCTGCTGGACACTGGCGCTCATCTCGCAGAGATCCAGGCGGAGAACGCGGCGGCGTTGATGTTTGCTTCCAAGCTCGGACACTTGCATACAGAACAGTCCTACCTACCTTATCGACAACTGATCCGCGCACTGGAGGGCAAGACTGCGGGGCACGGTCGCTTCGAGGATGCGGATTTCGACGAGCAGGCGCATCAGGTGGCGGCACGGAGCAATCCAATGGCCCTGAGTTACTTCCACCTCTACCGCGCGCTGGCGGCCTGCCTCTTTCGCGATGAACAGGCGCTTGTCCATCATGCCGAGTCGGTCGTTGGACTGTGCATGCCGATCCACTGTCATTACGCGACAGCCCTCGTCAACCTGCTGCACTCGCTGGCGCTCATCCAACAGGTCCGAAGCACTGCCGAAACCGAACATCCCGCCCTGCTGGAACGCATCGACCTCAATCAGCGCTGGCTCAAGGCACGCGCCGCGGACGCGCCCATGAACTTCGACCATCTCCACGCCCTGGTGGACGCGGAACGGCTGGATGCGCTCGACCAACCCCAGGCGGCGCTCCAGGCATTCGAGCAGGCCATGCGCAAGGTATCCGAAGTTCGGCGCCCCTGGCACCGGGCGCTGATCGTCGAACGGGCCGGAGACTGCTTTCGGCGACGCGGAATGGAAGACACTGGCCGCCTCCATCTGACGCAGGCGCACGCGCTCTATACGCAGTGGGGCGCCCACGGCAAGGCGCGCGCGATGCGGGAGCGCCTGCCCTTCCTGGACGCCAGCGCGCTGGATGGCTCAAACGCCTGAAGGTGGCGCGCAACGTCGCGACCAGCCATTCCATCTTCACGTAGGAGCCCGCTTGCGGGCGACTTGCGGGCCTGCGGGTTTGCCGGGTGGCAGACTCAAAGGCTATTGGCAGGTCATGTCGCCCGCAAGCGGGCTCCTACGATGGCGGATGGCGCCAAAATGAGAACGACTGAGGGACGACGAACCGACTGGACAAAATTCCGTAAAATCCGCACAATTCGCGGCGATTTGTCGCCGTTCGCATCGAACTGGCCGCTACCCCCTAAACCGAAACCCTCTGAAAGGCAGCACGCGCGATGGCCGCGATTCTGGTCCTGAATGGACCGAACCTCAATCTGCTCGGCACCCGCGAGCCCGGACACTATGGCCGGACGACCCTGGTCGATATCCAGCGCGCGCTGGAAACCGCGGCCCAGGCCGAGGGCTATCGCCTCGACTTCATTCAGAGCAACGCGGAACACATCCTGATCGAGGCCATTCATCGCGCACCGCAAGACGACGTGCGATTCATCCTCTTCAATCCGGCCGCCTTCACCCATACCAGCGTCGCGCTTCGCGATGCCCTGCTTGCCGTCGCGATCCCTTTTATCGAGGTGCACCTGTCGAACGTGCACGCCCGCGAGCCATTCCGCGCCCACTCCTATTTCTCGGACATCGCGGTGGGCGTGATCAGCGGACTCGGGGCCGAGGGATACGCACTGGCGTTACGCGCCGCGCTCACGCGCCTGGCGCAGCAACCCACGAACGAGAAACCATGACCATGGATATCCGCAAGGTAAAGAAATTGATCGAGCTGCTGGAGCAATCCGACGTGGCCGAAATCGAGATCCACGAGGGCGAGGAATCGGTGCGCATCAGCCGTCATGGCACGGCACCGATGCCCTATTACATGCCCCAACCGATGCCAGGGCAGTTCAGCGCCCCGGTGGCGCCCGTGGCGCTGACCGTCGCGACCGACGACGACCCCTTGGCCGGACTCGATGGCGAGATCGTCCGCTCGCCCATGGTCGGCACCTTCTATCGGGCGCCCTCGCCCGGCGCCAAGTCCTTTGTGGAGGAGGGCCAGACGGTCCAGGCCGGCGAGACGCTGTGCATCATCGAGGCGATGAAAATCCTCAACCAGATCGAATGCGAGCAGGCCGGAACGGTGCGGCGCATCCTGGTCGACAACGGTCAGCCGGTCGAATACAACCAACCGCTATTCGTGATCGAATGACGATGAAACCCTGTCCAGCATGGCGCGCCTCCTGTTCCGAACGGCTCGGCCGCGACTGAACCGGCAGGCGTCGCCAATGGTCTGGACAGGGTTTGAATCACCCGTCAGCGCGCGGCCGGTCCGGCGCTTCCGTGGCCCAACCTGCCGCCCCCTACTGAAGACATCCCCATCATGGCAATGATCGAAAAGGTACTGATCGCGAATCGCGGCGAGATCGCGCTCCGCATCCTGCGCGCCTGCCGCGAACTCGGCATCAAGACGGTTGCTGTCCACTCCGAGGCCGACCGCGATCTGAAACACGTTCTGCTGGCCGACGAGTCCGTCTGCATCGGCCCGGCCGCCTCGCTCCAGAGTTATCTCAACGTGCCGGCGATCATCAGCGCGGCCGAGGTCACGGATACCGTCGCCATTCATCCCGGCTATGGCTTCCTGTCCGAGAACGCCGATTTCGCCGAGCGGGTCGAGCGTTCGGGTTTCATCTTCATCGGCCCGCGCCCCGAAACCATCCGTCTGATGGGCGATAAGGTCTCGGCCATCGCGGCCATGAAGACCGCCGGCGTGCCCTGCGTGCCGGGTTCCGACGGACCGATCGACGACAACAACAAAAAGCGCACCCTGGAGATCGCCCGCGAGATCGGCTATCCGATCATCATCAAGGCGTCCGGCGGCGGCGGCGGGCGCGGCATGCGGGTGGTGCACTCCGAGGCCACCCTGCTGAACGCCATTTCGCTGACCAAGGCGGAGGCCGCCGCGACCTTCAACAACGACATGGTCTACATCGAAAAATATCTGGAGAACCCGCGTCATGTCGAGTTCCAGATCCTCGCCGACCAGATGGGTAACGCCATCCATCTGGGCGAGCGCGACTGTTCCATGCAGCGTCGTCATCAAAAAGTCGTCGAGGAAGCCCCCGCGCCTGGCATCACCGAGGCGCAGCGGCGCGAGATCGGCGAACGTTGCGCCGCCGCCTGCCGCACCATCGGCTATCGCGGCGCCGGCACCTTCGAGTTCCTCTACGAGAACGGCCAGTTTTATTTCATCGAGATGAACACCCGGGTCCAGGTCGAGCACCCCGTCACCGAGATGGTCACCGGCGTGGATATCGTCAAGGAACAGATCCTGATCGCCGCCGGCGAGCCGCTGCGTTATGCCCAGAAGGACATCGTCATGCGCGGACACGCCATCGAGTGCCGGATCAACGCCGAGGACTCGGAGACCTTCATGCCGAGCCCCGGCAAGATTACCGAATTCCACGCGCCTGGCGGTCCTGGCGTGCGGCTGGAGACCCATCTCTACACCGGCTACACGGTCCCGCGGTATTACGACTCCATGATCGGCAAACTGATCACTCATGGCGAGGATCGCGAATCGGCCATCGCGCGCATGTGCAACGCCCTGCGCGAGACCGTCATCGACGGCATCAACACCAACATCAAGCTCCAGCGCGCCATCCTGCGCGACGGCGCCTTCCTCGCCGGCGGCGCCAACATCCACTACCTTGAGAAAAAGCTCGGGATGTAAGAGGGTGTAGACAAAATCAAACCGTTGTGGTCAACCGCCGCAGCAGGATGCGCGCCTCCGCCAGCCAAACCCAGGTTTCGGAGACCGCTGGCAGACGGTCATGATGCATGATCAATCGACGGGCACGCTCATTCCACGCATGGGTGCGCTCGACAACCCAGCGCTTCGGCAGCGGAACGAAGCCGTCGGCGTTGGCGATCACCACTCGGTCAGGCGCCCCGTCCACGTGCCAGGAGCCAACGCTTTTGTTGGCTGGATGGCGCACGACTTCCACGCGGATCGCGTGGGTCTGCTCGGTGGTTTGGGCAAATTGACCGGCGTAGGCGCTATCGACAAACAGCGTGTTGATCTGGGGGTACTTGGCGGCCGCGTCAGCGACGGCGCCCGAGGCGGCATCGCGGTCCTGAAGATTGGCCGCGACCACGCTCACCGCCAACACGAACCCCAAGGTATCGACCACCAGGCTGCGCTTGCGCCCCTTGACCTGCTTGCCCGCATCAAAGCCGCTCGGTCCACCCTGCGGCGAGCCGCGGGTCGATTGCGCATCCAGCACCGCCGCCGTCGGCGCGATCTCACGCCCCTCGCGTTCGCGCCATTGCCCCCGCAGTCGATCATGCATCTGCTCAAACTTCCCAGCCGCACTCCAACGGCGAAACGTCTTGTAGACATTCTGCCAAGGCGCGAAATCGTGCGGCAGCATCCGCCACGCGCACCCCGTGCGCACCACGTAGCAACACGCCTCCAGGATGCTCCGGCGCGACACGCGGGGCGGTTGACCCCGCCCGCCCGGCATCTCAAAGAGAGCGGCGACCAAGTCCCACTCCGCATCGGTCAGACAACTTGGGTAGCTTTGGTCGGGGTCGTGGCGACGATGCGCATCCGTATACCCATACCGACGCGGCGTTGCGCGCGCTTGCGCCTCGAGACCACTCTCGCCCCGGAGGCGCGTGACGCCCGCCTCCCGCAAGGACTTGCGAATCGTTGCTTCATGAGCCTCGATTCCCGTCCGTGCCGCGAGTTCCCGGGCAATCTCTGACAGCGTGGAGGTCGGGCGATCCGTGACAATTTGACGCAATACCGCTTGCTCCGCCTCGTGAATCTTGGGGGGACGACCAGCTTTCGACATCAGCGCACACCAGCTCAGTTGTAGACTGGTATACAAATAGCAGCTCAATTATTTTTGTCTACACCCTCTAAGGTGATTTAAGGGAAAGACTTTACCGATTTTCCGTTCGTCCTGAGCTTGTCGAAGGATGACCGGAAAATCGCGCTCCGAGGCCGACATTGCATCCGTTCATGGTTCGACAAGCTCACCACGAACGGATGCAATATCACCACGAAAGTGGGTATGAGCTTCTACGATCATCAGCTTTAAGGATTCGATGCCACCCCCATGCCCTGGCTGCAACTCTCCTTCAACCTCCCGCGCGAACAGTCGGAGACCTTTTCGCTCAACCTGGAAATGGCCGGCGCGCTCTCCATCACCCTCGGCGACGCCGGCGACGAGCCCCAACTCGAACCCGGCCCAGGCGAAACCCCGCTGTGGTCCGAGATCACGCTCACCGCACTGTTCGAGAGCGACCCGGAGACGCAATCCCTGGTCGAACGGCTCGCCCGCAACCTGACCGTCCAGTTAGGCAACGTCCCCCGCATCGAGCGCATCGAGGACCGGGTCTGGGAACGGGTCTGGATGGACACCTTCAAACCAACCCGTTTCGGTCGCCGGCTCTGGATCTGTCCGCACGGCCAACTGCCGGACGATCCGAACGCCGTCGTCGTGTCGCTCGATCCGGGACTGGCCTTCGGCACCGGACATCACGCAACCACGGCACTCTGTCTGGAGTGGCTCGACGGCGCGTCGCTCGCCGGCAAGACCGTCCTCGATTTTGGCTGCGGCTCAGGCATCCTCGCCATCGCCGCGCTGAAGCTCGGCGCCGCGCGCGCTATTGCCGTGGACCACGATCCGCAGGCACTGGAGGCCACCCGCGCCAACGCGCTCGCCAACGGCGTCGCCGACCGGCTCGACATTCATCCACCGGAGGATCTCCCCGATCTCAACGTCGATTGCGTGCTGGCCAATATCCTCGCCGCCCCCCTGATCGCGCTGGCCCCGCGCCTGATCGAGCTGCTGCGGCCCCAGGGCGATCTGGTGCTCTCGGGCGTCCTCGCCGAGCAGGTGGACAGCGTCCGCGCCGCCTATGCGGATTCCATCGAACTTTCTCCAACCCGCCTCCGCGAGGATTGGGCACTGATCGGCGGGACTCGGAAACCTCAACGTCTGTAGGGGCGAATTCATTCGCCGCGTGGGTTGCGCGGATGCAGGGATTCAAGGATTCAGGGATTCAGGGGCGAATGAATTCGCCCCTACGGCGATGTCGCGCAACCGCAAGTTGAAGGGGGCGGGACGAACGGAAAATCGGCAAAATTCTTTACGAAAGTCACCCTATCGGGGAAAATCGCAGCCATTCTCAGTATGACCTGATGAAGCGAAAAACCCAGACGAATCAGGCGAGCAGTGAAGGGTTTCCCGTTCGTCCTGAGCTTGTCGAAGGATGAACGGGAAACCCTAAGCCTCTGAGCGTGAAGCCGTTCATGGTTCGACAAGCTCACCACGAACGGCTTCAGGCGGCCTTGGCCCTGCTTTCCGGGCAGAGAAGGCGAAACGGTCAGGCTCAAACTGAGAATTGCTGGGGAAATCGGGAATTGGCTGTAAGGGAGAAGGAGCGAGCGATGGCGCAAGAACACGCAAACGCCGAGGTCGGGATCGTCGAACGACTCTTGGAACTGGTCCCGGAAGACGGCACGGCCATCGGCAATCCGGCGCTCAGGCAAGCCTTCGAGCAAGCGGCCGCCGAACTGAACAGCGCGTTTGACGAAGCGGCCTTCGAGCAGGCAAAGCAGGCGTTGCTCGACCAGGGTCTGTTGCTCAAAGGGCGCGGGCGTGGCGGCACGGTGCGGCGAGCGCCGCCCCAGGACCAGGGTTTCGATCTCAGTCCAACGGCACCGCCGACTCCGGCCCAACCGCCGAAAACCGCCCGGAAGGCATCGCCGCGCCCGCCGTCGACCGGCACCGATGCCCCCGAGGTCATCAGCTATCGCCATACGGATACCCGCAAGAACAATCCCGAGGTCGGGGTGGTCAGTTCGGCCAACGACCCGGCGGCGGGGCCGACGCGCTGGGCCTATGACCCTCACCTCGATCCGGTGTTGCAGTTCGATCTTGGGCGCGCGAAGGTCGAGGCGCTGATCGACGAGGCCCTGGCGAGCGACGATCAGGACGCCATGCGCGCGGCGCTGGAGGAATTGCGGCGCGCGTCCGCCCCCTATCTCCACTGGACCGGCAAGGCCGAGCGGACCAGTTTCGCGGTCGAGACCGTTTCGCTGCATGTCCATGAGCGCATCGATCCCATGAGCATTCTTTCCGCGCTGCGGAAAGAATTGACCGAATGTCGGGATGACGCATTGGGCAAGTCGTCCGGGAGCGGACAACGGAAGCGGATGGATGCCTGGCGCCAGCCGGACCTGTTCGCCGCCCCTTTCGAGAACCTGCCGCTACGCGACGCCATCGATTTCTACCGCCACGACAAGGGCTGGTCGAACCGGCTCATCGCCGGCGATTCGCTGCTGGTCATGAACTCGCTGCTCCAGAAGGAGGGCATGGCCGGGCAGGTGCAGATGATCTACATCGACCCGCCCTATGGCATCAAATACGGCTCCAACTTCCAGCCATTCACCAACCGGCGCGACGTGAAAGACCGTCAGGATCAGGATCTGACCCAGGAACCCGAGATGATCAAGGCGTTCCGGGATACCTGGGAGTTGGGCATCCATTCCTACCTGACCTATCTGCGGGATCGGCTGCTGCTGGCGCGGGAACTGCTGGCGGAGTCGGGGAGCGTCTTCGTGCAGATTTCGGATGAGAATCTGCATCATATACGGGAGATCATGGATGAGGTTTTTGGAGCGAAGAACTTCATTTCAATTATCTCCTTTGCGACTAGCGGCGGCCGTACAGCCGCATTTTTACCGGTAACGTCCAACTACCTGATCTGGTATGCAAAGGACCAAAGCAAAGCAAAATACAGGCGATTATTTTCGGTTAAGGAGAGAGGGGGAACGGGATCTGGAGAGTTCTCTTGGGTCGAATCTTCAAGTGGATCCAAGAGACGTTTGACCAGTGCCGAAAGCGCCGACCTTTCACTGCTGCCCGACGACATCGAGTTGTTTATCCCGAGCGATCTGACTTCTTCGCACGAGTACGCTTCGCCAGCCTTTTCCTTCCATGGAGAATCGTTCGGTTCAGGCAAGAGATTTTGGTCCACATCCATTACCGGATTGACTCGACTAGCGCGGACGAACAGGCTGCTAGTGCAGGGTTCAACGCTTCGCTTTAAACGGCTCCTAAAAGACTATCCGTACAAGGAGTTCGACAATTCCTGGGTAGATACCGCAGCCCGTGGATTTTTCGATTCCAAAGTCTTCGTGGTCCAGACTGGGTTGAGAATACTCGAACGCTGCCTCCTGATGACCACCGACCCCGGCGACCTGATCCTGGATCCCACCTGCGGCTCCGGCACCTCGGCCTTCGTCGCCGAGAAATGGGGCCGGCGCTGGATCACCTGCGATACCTCCCGCGTGGCGCTGACCCTGGCCAAGCAACGCCTGCTGACCGCGAGCTTCGACTATTACAGCCTGCGCTATGCCCACGAGGGGTTGAAGGCTGGCTTCATCTACAAGACCGTCCCGCATGTCACCCTCAAGTCGATCGCGAACAATCCCGAGATCGACGACATTTTCGAGGCCATGCACCCGGCCATCGACGCGGCGCTGGCGGCGCTGAACGAATCGCGGCGGACCCTGGATCTTGTCCGCGATGAGTTGAAGGCATGGGAGGTTCCCTTCGACTTCCCCACGGATTGGCCCGAGTCGGCCCGCGCCCCTTTCGACGCCTTCCATGCCGTGCGTCAGGCCATGCAGCGTCGAATGGATGCGTCCATCGCCGCCCATGCCGATCAGGAAACGCTCTACGATCAGCCCGCGCCGGACAAGCGCAAGCTGCGGATCACCGGCCCCTTCTCGGTGGAGGCGGTGCCTTTTCCCACCGTGCTTTCGCTGGACGAGGCGCGCCCGCCCGAGGTGGCGGACGCCGCCGTGGCCCGCTCCGGCGAGTCCGCCCGTCAGCATGAATGGCGCGACGAATTGCTCAAGACCGGGGTGCGTGGCAAGGGCGGTCAGGTGCTGGCTTTCGCCGAGTTGGAGACCCTGCCGGGGACCCGGCATCTGCACGTCAGCGGCACCCTGGCCGAGACCGGCGAACGCGCCGTCGTGAGCTTCGGACCCGCGCATGCCGCGCTGGAACAGCGTCAGGTGGAGTTGGCCCTGCGCGAGGCCGGCTCGCTGTTCCCGCTGCCGACCATGATCGTCTTCTGCGCCTTCGAGTTCGACCCGGAAGCGGCCAAGGACATCGACGCCATCCAGGGCATCACGGCGCTCAAGGCGAAGATGAACGCCGATCTGCTGACCGAGGATCTGAAAAAAGGCCGCGCCAGCAATCAGAGTTTCTGGCTCATGGGCCAGCCCGATGTGGAGGTTCGCCAGCGCCCGGATGGCCGCTTCGAGGTCGAGATTCACGGCTTCGACTATTTCGATACCAAAAAGGGCGAACTGGTGTCGGGCGGCACGTCTCGGATCGCCCTCTGGCTGCTGGATACCGACTATGACGAGCGCTCGCTCTATCCGCGTCAGGTCTTCTTTCCGATGGCCGGGGCCAAAGATGGCTGGTACAAACTCAAGAAGAACATCCGCGCGGAGCTGAACGACGCCCTGCTGGAGCAGTATCACGGCACCGTCTCGCTGCCGTTCGCGGCGGGCGAGAACCGCAAGATCGCGGTTAAGATCGTGGATGATCGCGGGATCGAGTCGTTGAAGGTTGTGCCGTTGGATTGACCCATGTTGGCCTTAGAAACTGTCCACAGACGATTTCCCGATTTTCCGTTCGTCCTGAGCTTGTCGAAGGATGAACGGAAAATCGCGCTCCGAGGCTGACATTGAAGCCGTTCATGGTTCGACCCTTCGACGGGCTCAGGACTCACCACGAACGGATTCAATGTGTCGCCACGACAGATGCACTGGGTATGAGTTTTTTTAGAAAACACCTTATCCGAAACGACGAAACTTCACATCCAATCAGGATGAGGAACGGATCATGAACACGGCGTATCTGACTGGAAGACTTCTTTTCGCACTATCAGCGGATCCCGAAGAACTTTCAGTTCAACCGGGATGAAACGAATGATCGTTGAGTTCGTCGATACCCATCATCCATTCAAATGATCAGCCCCAAATCGCTCATCCTCAATTCCCCCTTCGATCCGCCGACCCGGCATTGGGAGCAGTCCGCCGACCGGACGTTGAAGCTCGTCCCGGCGCGCCGTTCGGCGGGCTACGAACTCTATGACGTGCGCAACAACACCCGTCGCGTCGAGCGACTGGATCTGGTCAACGCGATTCGCGGGCGGGTGGATGACTGGCGCGCCGAAGGCTATCCGGGGGTGACCAGCGTCACCCGTCGCCTGCTGGAACATTGGCACGACCATTCGGCCCGCCAGCACCCTTTCTATTACTGCCAGTTGGAGGCGATCGAGACCCTGATCTGGCTGATCGAAGCCGCGCCGTCCTATCGCCAAGGCATCCACATCCCCGGCGATGGCGGACCCTGGCAGCGGCTGTGCTGCAAGATGGCGACCGGCTCGGGCAAGACCACGGTCATGGCCATGATCATCGCCTGGCAAGTGCTCAATGCGCTGACCTATCCCAAACGCAACCAGGATTTCGCGCGGGCGATCTTTCTGGTCGCGCCGGGTCTGACGGTCAAGAACCGGCTGCGGGTGCTGTATCCCAGCGAGCCGGACAACGATTACGACGCCTTTCAAATCTGCCCTTCGGAGGCGCTGCGCCAGCGACTCAACCAGGCGGAGATCCTGGTCGAGAACTGGCATAGCCTGATGCCGCTCAAGGGTGCGCAACGCTCGGTGGTGCGAAAGGGGCTGGAGAGCGACGAGGCATTCACGCGGCGGGTGCTGGGCAAGCTGTCGAACTATAAGGATATTCTGATCATCAACGACGAGGCGCACCACGCCTATCGGGTGCCCGCCGAGGCCAAGATCAGCAAGAAGCAGGCGGCCGAGCAGGGGATCGATCTGGACGAGGCGACCCGCTGGATCGAGGGCCTGGACCGCCTCCACAAGACCCGCCGTATCCTGCGCTGTTTCGATCTCTCGGCGACCCCGTTCGCGCCGACCGGCAAGGCGAGCACCGAGGCCGGACTGTTCGGCTGGATCGTCTCCGATTTCGGGCTCAATGACGCCATCGAGGCGGGGTTGGTGAAGACGCCGCGCGTGGTGATCCGCGACGATGCACTGCCCGACGCCAAGACCTATCGCTCCAAGCTCTATCACATTTACCGCGATCCGTCGGTCTCGGAGGATTTCAATCCCAAGGCTGAGCCGCACCAGCCGTTGCCCAAGCTGGTGCAGGATGCCTATACCCTGCTGGGGGCCGACTGGCGGGCGGCGCGCCAGAACTGGCGCGACGCGGGGCATGTCTCGCCGCCGGTGATGCTGACCGTCTGCAATCGCACCGAGACCGCCGCGCGGATCGAGCGTTATTTCCGCCAGGGCGATGCCCATTGGCCGGAGCTGCACGATCCCAAGCGCCTGCTGCGGGTGGATTCCAGGGTGCTGGAGAAGGCCGAGATCGGCGAGAACGCGGTGGCGGACAAGGATTACGAGGAAACCCTGACCGGCATCGTCATGGCGGCGGCGATCCCCGAGACGCGCCAGGAGCAACTGCGGACACTGAAAAAGGAAGACCTGTTGCGCGAGCTCGTCGATAGCGTCGGCAAGCGCGGACGCGCCGGCCAGGATCTCCAGAACGTCATTTCGGTGGCCATGCTGTCGGAAGGATGGGACGCCAGGAATGTCACCCACATCATGGGATTGCGCGCCTTCACCAGCCAATTGCTCTGCGAGCAGGTCATCGGGCGCGGACTGCGGCGCGTGGCCCATGACATGGAGGATGTCACGGGCGAGGATGGCGTGACCCGGCGGCTGTTCATGCCCGAGTACGTGAACGTCTTCGGCGTGCCGCTCTCGATTTTCCAGGATGTCGGGGACGGCGGAGAACCGCCGCCGCCCCCGAAGAGCAGCGTTCAGGTCGAATCGCTACCCGAACGCAATGACCTGGAGATCCGCTGGCCGAATCTGCTGCGGGTGGAAACGGTGGTCCGGCCGGAGTTGGCGATCGACTGGACGGCGGTCGAGCCGCTGACGCTGAATCCCGCCGAGACCATCATCAGCGCCGACATCGCGCCCGCGCTGGGCGGGGCGACCGACCTGAGCAAGGTCCATGTCATCGATCTGGAACAACTGCCCGAGGGATTCCGGTTACAGCGACTGACCTTCCTGGCGGCGCGCAAGGCGTTCGCCGAGATGGCGGGATCGTTCCACGGGACCAGCGATTATCTGACCTTGCAGTTGATTCGACTGGTCGAGCAGTTTTTCGACTCCGACCGCTTGGAGATTCCTTCGCTGTTTCATCGGGAGCCGCTGCGCAAGCGCATCCTGTTCGCGCTGAACATCGATGTCATCGTCCAGCATCTGCTGCGGCATGTGCGCGAGCAGAACGCCGAACGGCTGGAGCCGGTCTTCGACGAGGAGGCCCCAATCGGCTCGACCCGCGAGATGCGGACCTGGTACACCACCAAGCCCGTGACGCCGACCACTAAATCGCAGATCAGTCACGCCATTTCCGATAGCACCTGGGAGCATTACACGGCCAATGTCCTGGAAACGAGCGACGTGGTCAGCGCCTACGCCAAGAACGATCATCTCGGGTTCCAGGTGTTCTATCTCTGGAACGGCAGCCGCCGCCGCTTCGTGCCCGATTATCTGATCCGCCTGCGCAATGGCCTGATGCTGATCCTGGAGATCAAGGGTCAGGACAGCGAACAGAACAAGGCGAAGCGGGCGGCGCTGGATGCCTGGGTGCGCACGGTCAATGCCAAGGGCGGTTTTGGGAACTGGTGTTGGGATGTGGCGTTCGAGGCGGCAGCGGTGCATGACATCTTGGCAAGACATGCGGGGGAATCCTGAGAGAACTCGCCTTGAAGGACGGGAGAACGCCGAGACTAAGGTGATTTCCGGAAAAGGACGTACCACTGTAGTACCTCATTCCTCCTTAAGTTGCGGATATAGGCGTTTGAGCTTGATGCGTGCATTGTCGGTCGTGAACTGCCAGTCGACAACAGCCCCGGAAGCATTGCGGCGATCCTCCCAAGCCTTGGCCTCGCTGCGCAGGGTGTCGATGTTGTCGATGCGCCGATCGAGACACTGCTTGGTGAAGACGCTGAGCTCGATCTCGGCGATGTCGAGCCAGCTGCCGTGTTTGGGGGTGTAGTGGATCTCCAGGCGGTCCAAGAGTCGACGCGCCTCCTGCGGCGGAAAGGCTTTGTACAGCGACGCCGGCGCATGGGTGTTGAGATTGTCCCAAACCAGAACGACCTTTTCAGCCTTAGGGTAATCGACGTCCAGCAGCTCCTTGAGCTCATTGGCGAGATCAAGCGCGGTCTTGGTGGCGCGGACGCTGACCTTGCGCCAGCCAGCCAGTGGCTCGACGATCATGAAGTTGTTGGCGGTGCCGATGCGTTCGTATTCGTAGTCGTAGCGTTGTGCTTGGCCGGGTTGCAGCGGAATCGGCGTGCGGGTTTCGCCGATCAGCTGTGTCGGCTGCTCGTCGAGGCAGATCACCGGGCGCTGCGGATCATCGGGACGGCGATAGACCTCCAGAACGTCTTCCATGCAGGCCACGAACTCGGCATTGTGCTCGGGCGGAATCACCCAGCACGTGCGCAGGTGCGGTTTCAGAACGTTTTTTTGAGCGTACGCATGACGGTTTGCGGCGAGATCGTCTCCACGACCTGCAACTCGACGAGGCTTTCGGCCAAGAGCGTGAGGGTCCAGCGTGCCTGTCCTTCAGGCGGTGCGGAGCAGGCGAGGCGCACCAGTTGTGCCTCGCCGTCCCCGTCCAGAAGTCGTTCACGCGGCGGGTGCTCGCGCTTCTTGCGCTCCAGCGCCGCCTCCAAGCCGGCCTCGACAAAGCGTTGTCGGATGCTGAAGACCGTGCGCGCGCTGCAGTCGAAGGCGTCTGCGGCTTGCGCATCGCTCCAACCGGGCCCACCGGCATCGAGCTTGAGCAGGACGTTCGCATGTTTGATCTTTCGGGCCGCTGCCTTGCCTTTGCCGATCACCTCCGTCAGTGCCGTTCGCTCCTCCTCGGTGAGCCGCACAACATACTTGACCATAGGGAGTCTCTCTTGATAACCAGCCTTAAGAAATACTCCTACGATCATATCTGCGCAAGATTAAGCGGAAAGAGGTAGTAGGGGCGAATTCATTCGCCACGTTGGGTGCGCAGATAGAGGGGATGTCGCGGATGTCTGGGCGAATGAATTCGCCCCTACAAAACTTGCAACCATTCTGAGTTGGGAGACTCATTTCCGGAAATCGCCTGAAATTCTCGCCACCTCCAGAGCGCGTTCTATCAGGAGAAAAGCGAGGCCGAGCGAATCAGCGTTTCAGCCCCGAGAAGACGGCGAAACGGCCCTCTTGGTACCAACACTTGACCTCGCCGAAACCCGCCTCCCGCAGCCACGCCAATTGAGCGTCGAGCGTCGCCGACTGGTCTTCCCGCATCCGTTCCAGGGCCGCCGTTAAATCGACCTCGGAAATGCCCGCCCGACGGACCTGTTCCATCCAGGTGTCGCGATAACTTTTCTCGATGTCGGGCGTGGCGCCAAGTATTTGATCCGCGTTCATGAACATGCCGCCAGTGGGGAGCAGGGTATAAACGCGCTGAAATAAGGTTTGTTTGCAGGCATCGGTCAGATGGTGAATGGAGAGCGCGGACACCACCACGTCATACTGTCCGGCGAGCGACTCGGAATAATCCGCCGCCACGAACGTAAACCGTTCGGGCGCCGACGCAAACCGCGCCTGAGCCTGGGCGAGCATCGCCTCGGAGAGATCCAGAAGCGTGAACCGTGCCTGCGTGAAGCGCTCCGAAATGAGCCAGGACAGCAGCCCAGTGCCCGCCCCCAGATCCAGCACGCGAAACGCATCCCGAGGCTGGAAGCGAAGACAGGCGACGGCCGCCCCATAAAAGTCATCGAAGCCGGGGACCAGTTGTCGCCGGGCCTGATCGTAGGTGTTGGCCGAGCGATCGAAGCCGTTTTTGATTGCGGTCGTGTCCATCGTTGAATCCTATGTCGATTCTGCTGTGCCGAGTCTGATTTGAAGGCGATGAAGTGTCGCAGGTCACTGCCATTCAGTTAAGCCGTTCGTGGTGAGTCCTGAGCCCGTCGAAGGGTCGAACCATGAACGGCTTAACTGAATGGCAGTGGTGTCGCAGGTCCGAGTCCGCCAGACAGCGGTTCAAATTGCACTTTCAGACGACGGGATCTCGGGCCATTGGATTTCCAGCCCGGCGATGGCGGACACGGCGGTCGTGCCTTCCAGTTCCACCACGTCCGGCTTGCCGAAGGCGCCCTGCTCGCCGAGCCGGTAGATGGTCAACACGCGGTCGATCGGATGCAGCAGCCAGTATTCGCGCACGCCATGATGTTCGTAGAGGGCACGCTTGCGGATCTGATCGTGGACAGCGCTGGAGGGCGAGAGGATTTCGACGACCCAGTCCGGCGCGCCGCGACAGCCTTTGTCGTCGAGCTTGGACGGGTCGCAGATGACGGCGACATCGGGTTGCACGACGGTGTCGACGCGCGCGTCGGCCTCCTCGCCCTTGGGCAGGCGCACGTCGAAGGGGGCGACATAGACGCGGCAATCCGAACTGGCCAGTTGCGGATGGATCTGCGCGGCGAATTCGACCACGAAATCCTGATGCAGTCGCGTGGGCGCGGGCGCCATGGCGAAGGCAACGCCGTCGATGAGTTCCCAGCGCTGATCGTCGGGCCATTGGCAGTAATCGCCATAGGTGAAATGACTCGCCATGATTGCGGATTGAGAAGCGGTTTGAGACATCTTGACGACTCCATGGTTTCGGATGACAGCCACGTTCAGGGATACGCCGTTGTCGCGGGATCGGCTGACCTGGTAGCCTTGCCGACCGCCTTCGCTGACGCGGTCTATTCTTGAAGAGTATGAACGATCGATCATCCTTGTCGCAAAATCCTCGCCCCCCGCGACGCCCTTTCGCCATCGGCCCCTACCAGTTCGCCAACAATCTGATTCTGGCGCCCATGGCAGGGATCACCGACCGCCCCTTTCGCACCCTCTGCCGGCGACTTGGCGCGGGGCTGGCGGTCGCCGAGATGGTCGCCGCCAACACCGCGCTCTGGGGTAGCCGCAAATCGCTCCGTCGACTCGATTATCGCGGCGAACAAGGGCCGATCGCGGCGCAGATCGTCGGTTCCAACCCCGCCGAGATGGCCGAGGCCGCGAAGGTCAACGTGGGACTGGGCGCGCACATCATCGATATCAACATGGGCTGTCCGGCGAAAAAGGTCTGCAAGGTCGCCGCCGGCTCCGCCCTGCTGCGCGATGAACTCCTGGTGGGACGGATTCTGGATGCCGTGGTCGCCGCCGTCGACGCGCCGGTGACGCTCAAGATCCGCACCGGCTGGTCGCCCGAGCACCGCAACGCGCTCCAGATCGCCCGCATCGCCCAGGAGGCCGGGATCGCCGCCCTCACGGTGCATGGCCGCACCCGCGCCTGTCACTATGGCGTCCCCGCCGAATACGACACGCTGCGCGCGATTCGGGAGTCGGTCGCGATGCCGCTGATCGCCAATGGCGACATCGCCACCGCCGCACAGGCAAGACGAATTCTGGACTCCACGGGTGCCGATGCTATTATGATTGGACGCGCGGCCCAGGGACGCCCCTGGATTTTCCGCGACATCGCCGCCGGCCTGGCCGCGGGCCTCGCGCCCGACGAGCCCGCAAGTGACGGGATCCATGCGCCATCCGGGATCCCTCCAAACGATTGGATCAAGGATATCCTGAGCGCGCACCTCGAAGAGCTGTACCTGTTTTATGGCCCCCACGGGGTCCGCATCGCGCGCAAGCATATCGCCTGGTATTGCCGGCACCTGCCCGGCGCGGCGAGCTTTAGAGAAGACATCAATCGAACGGAGACGCCGACGGACCAGTTGTCCAGGGTGCTCGCGTTTTTCGACCAATGCCCCGACACGGAGAACCAAGCAGCATGAAGACAGCGGCTGCGCAACACGCATCGGAACCACCGCAGTCGGCGGGGCTGCGCGTGGTGGAGACGGATCGCACGGATCCCCTGAGCCTGTGCGTTCGGAGCGCCCTGCGGTTTTACCTCGACAACATGGCGGATCACGAGATCACCGGACTTTATGGTCTGGTCATGGAAGAGGTCGAACGGCCGCTCTTCGAGACCGTCCTGAACCACGCCGACGGCAACCTCAGCCACGCCTCCAGAATGCTCGGCATGACGCGCAGTACCCTGCGCAAGCGACTCAGCGATTACGGCATCGAACGCTGAATGGCACCTGACAACCGACCACTTAGGCGATTTCCGGAAAAGTTCATACCCACTTTCGTGGTGACATTGCATCCGTTCGTGGTGAGCTGGTCGAACCATGAACGGATGCAATGTCGGCCTCGGAGCGCGATTTTCCGGTCATCTTCGACCCTTCGGCTCCGCTCAGGACTCAGGACGAACGGAAAATCGGTAAAGTCTTTCCCGTAAATCACCTTAAAAGCAACCCCCAAACCCGGACCTCCCACATGCAACCCATTCATCGCGCCCTGATCAGCGTTTCCGACAAGACCGGCCTGGTCGACTTTGCCCGGGCGCTGGCCGCTCGCGGCGTTGAAATCCTCTCCACCGGAGGAACCTCGCGACTGCTGACCGAGCAGGCGATCTCCGTCACCGAGGTCTCGGACTACACGGGTTTTCCGGAGATGATGGACGGGCGCGTGAAGACGCTGCATCCGCGCATCCATGGCGGGATTCTGGGGCGGCGCGGTATCGACGAGCAGGTGATGCGCGAGAACGAGATCAAGCCGATCGATCTGGTCGTGGTCAACCTCTATCCCTTCGAGCGGACGGTCGCGAATCCGGACTGCGATCTGGCGACCGCCATCGAGAACATCGACATCGGCGGTCCGACCCTGTTGCGCGCCGCCGCGAAGAATCATGCCGGCGTGACCGTGGTGGTGGACGCCGCCGATTATGCGCGGGTGCTAGCCGAGATCGCGGAGACCGGCGGGGTGAGCGACGCGACCCGCTTCGATCTGGCGGTCAAGGTCTTCGAGCACACCGCCCGCTACGATGGCGCCATCGCCAACTATCTTGGCAAGCGGACCGCGACCGACGCGGACGCCACTTTCCCGCGCACCCTGAGCCTGCAATTCAAGCGCCAGCAGTCGATGCGCTATGGCGAGAATCCGCATCAGCAGGCGGCCTTCTATGTCGAGCACGAGGTGATCGAAGCGGGGATCGCCACCGCCCGGCAGATCCAGGGCAAGGAACTCTCCTACAACAACATCGGCGATACGGATGCCGCGCTGGAGTGCGTCAAGCAGTTCGACGAGGCGCCCGCCTGCGTGATCGTCAAGCATGCCAATCCCTGCGGCGTGGCCTTCGGGGCGAACCTGCTGGAGGCGTACAACCGCGCCTATCAGACCGACCCCGAATCCGCGTTCGGCGGCATCATCGCCTTCAATGGCGAACTCGATGGCGCGACCGCGCGCGCCATCGTCGAACGTCAGTTCGTCGAGGTCATCATCGCCCCGCGCATCTCGGAGGACGCTCGCACGGCGGTCGCGGCCAAACAAAATGTGCGGCTGCTCGAATGCGGCGACTGGTCGAGCGAATCGCTCCATCGACTGGATTTCAAGCGCGTCAATGGCGGACTGCTGGTGCAGGACGCGGATCTGCGCCTGACCGACGCGGTGCGGACCGTCTCTAGCCGCGCGCCCACGGACCAGGAACTGGACGATCTGCTCTTCACCTGGCGCGTGGCCAAGTTCGTCAAGTCCAACGCCATCGTCTATGGACGCGATCGCATGACCGTCGGCGTGGGCGCCGGGCAGATGAGCCGGGTCAATTCGGCGCGTATCGCCCGCATCAAGGCCGAACAGGCCGGGCTTGCCGTGGCCGGCGCGGTGATGGCCTCCGACGCCTTCTTCCCCTTCCGCGATGGCATCGACCAGGCCGCCGAGGCGGGCATTACCGCCGTCATCCAGCCTGGCGGATCGATGCGCGACGAGGAGGTCATCGCCGCCGCCAACGAGCACGGCATGGCCATGGTCTTCACCGGGATGCGCCATTTCCGTCATTGAAACCGCGTCCGGTCTGGCATGCGCGGCTTTGCGCATGCATTCCAGCTTCATCCACACCAATACAGGTCGTCACTGACGCGCTTTGAATGATTGATCAAATTCATTTTTTGAACCGCGCCAGCGCGGACCTTCATTGGCGGGCGCAAGACCGCGCCAGTGCGCGGGGCCAGCGGGTCACGGAGGGCGCGGTTCGATGAGGATCCATCCGACGGCCATCATCGAGGATGGCGCCCGCCTGCATGAATCCGTGACGGTCGGCCCCTATTCGATCGTCGAGTCCGGGGCTGTGATCGGCGAGGGTTGCCGTCTCGACAGCTGCGTGCGCATCTATGCCAACACCCGCCTGGGCGCGGAGAACCGCGTCTGTCATGGCACGACACTCGGATCCGAACCGCAGGATCTCAGTTTCACGCCCGACAAGGCCCGCCCGCTCGTCATCGGCGACCGCAATCACTTCAAAGAAGGGGTCAACATCAGTTGCGGCATCAAGTCCGAGGACGGGACGCGCATCGGCGACGACAATTACTGGATGGCCTTTTCGCACGCGGGTCATGACTGCATCGTCGGAGATCGCAACATCTTCGCCAATACGGCCACGCTGGCCGGACACGTCGAGGTCGGCGATCGCGTCTTTCTGTCCGGTCAGGTCGCCGTGCATCAATTCTGCCGCATCGGCTCCTATGCCATGGTCGCCGGCGTCACCGGGGTGGCTCAGGACGTTCCGCCTTTCGCCCTGGCCGACGGTCATCGCGCCAGAATGCTTGGACTCAATGTCGTTGGGCTCAGACGCAACGGTTTCAGCCAGGAGCAGCGCAAACGGATCAAGGAGGTCTATCGTCTGGTCTTTCGCTCCGGTCTGCGGCTGGCCGAGGCGCTGGTCCGCGCCGAACACGAATATCCCGGACCGGAAACCGAACAGATCGTGCAATTCATCCAGTCCAGCCGGCGCGGTCTGATTTCGTTCGCTTAGAGGGTGTAGACAAAAATAATTGAGCTGCTATTTGTATACCAGTCTACAACTGAGCTGGTGTGCGCTGATGTCGAAAGCTGGTCGTCCCCCCAAGATTCACGAGGCGGAGCAAGCGGTATTGCGTCAAATTGTCACGGATCGCCCGACCTCCACGCTGTCAGAGATTGCCCGGGAACTCGCGGCACGGACGGGAATCGAGGCTCATGAAGCAACGATTCGCAAGTCCTTGCGGGAGGCGGGCGTCACGCGCCTCCGGGGCGAGAGTGGTCTCGAGGCGCAAGCGCGCGCAACGCCGCGTCGGTATGGGTATACGGATGCGCATCGTCGCCACGACCCCGACCAAAGCTACCCAAGTTGTCTGACCGATGCGGAGTGGGACTTGGTCGCCGCTCTCTTTGAGATGCCGGGCGGGCGGGGTCAACCGCCCCGCGTGTCGCGCCGGAGCATCCTGGAGGCGTGTTGCTACGTGGTGCGCACGGGGTGCGCGTGGCGGATGCTGCCGCACGATTTCGCGCCTTGGCAGAATGTCTACAAGACGTTTCGCCGTTGGAGTGCGGCTGGGAAGTTTGAGCAGATGCATGATCGACTGCGGGGGCAATGGCGCGAACGCGAGGGGCGTGAGATCGCGCCGACGGCGGCGGTGCTGGATGCGCAATCGACCCGCGGCTCGCCGCAGGGTGGACCGAGCGGCTTTGATGCGGGCAAGCAGGTCAAGGGGCGCAAGCGCAGCCTGGTGGTCGATACCTTGGGGGTCGTGTTTGCGGTTGAGCCGTGGTCGCGGGCTATCTTCAGGACCGCGATGCCCGCCTCGGGCGCCGTTCGCTGACGCGGCCGCCAAGTACCCCCAGATCAACACGCTGTTTGTCGATAGCGCCTACGCCCGGTCAATTTGCCCAAACCACCGAGCAGACCCACGCGATCCGCGTGGAAGTCGTGCGCCATCCAGCCAACAAAAGCGTTGGCTCCTGGCACGTGACGGGGCGCCTGACCGAGTGGTGATCGCCAACGCCGACGGCTTCGTTCCGCTGCCGAAGCGCTGGGTTGTCGAGCGCACCCATGCGTGGAATGAGCGTGCCCGTCGATTGATCATGCATCATGACCGTCTGCCAGCGGTCTCCGAAACCTGGGTTTGGCTGGCGGAGGCGCGCATCCTGCTGCGGCGGTTGACCACAACGGTTTGATTTTGTCTACACCCTCTTAGAAAGTGTCTACTAACTGTTTCCCGACTTGAGCGGCACTGTCCGGCCGCCATCGGGACGTCGAAAATGGACAGTTGCTAAATGACGATCTCACGCGGAGGCGCGGAGTGCGCGGAGAAAGACAGGATGAATGATGGGGACGGCCTCCAAGGGGCTTCCCGATGGCAATCGCTCGGCATGAGCCGTGAGACCGCTTCCGACTCTCCGCGCACTCCGCGCCTCCGCGTGAAACATTAAAAAGTATCCATCAACGGTTTCCCAACTTGAGCGGCACTGTCCCCATGAACATTCTGATCGTCGGCAACGGCGGACGCGAACACGCGCTGGCCTGGAAGGTCGCGCAGTCACCCCTGACGGACCGGGTCTTCGTCGCCCCCGGCAACGGCGGAACCGCCCGCGAACCCGGCGTGGAGAACGTGCCGATCGCCGCCGATGACATCCCCGCCCTGCTGCATTTCGCCACCGGGCAAGCGATCGGACTAACCATCGTCGGCCCCGAGGCGCCGCTGGTCGCGGGCCTTGTCGACGCCTTCGAGGCCGCCGGACTGCCCTGCTTCGGTCCGCGCCGGGAGGCAGCTCAACTCGAAGGCTCGAAGACCTTCGCCAAGGATTTTCTCGCCCGTCACGCCATCCCCACGGCGGCCTATGGCGCCTTTACCGAACTGGAACCCGCGCTGGCCTATCTGCGCCAGGTCGGCGCGCCGATCGTGGTCAAGGCCGACGGACTGGCGGCGGGCAAGGGCGTCATCCTCGCCGAGGATCTGGCCACCGCCGAAACCGCGGTGCGCGACATGCTCGATGCCGGCCGTTTCGGCGAGGCCGGCGCGCGGGTGGTGATCGAGGAATTCCTGACCGGCGAGGAGGCCAGTTTCATCGCCATGGTCGATGGCCGGGATATCCTGCCGCTGGCGACCTCCCAGGACCACAAGGCGCGCGACGACGGGGACCGCGGTCCCAATACCGGCGGCATGGGCGCCTATTCGCCGGCGCCGATCGTCACCCCCGAGATCCATGCGCGTATCCTGCGCGAGGTCATGCAACCGACCGCCGACGGACTGGCCGCCGAGGGAATCCGCTATCGCGGCTTCCTCTATGCCGGTCTCATGATCGGACCGGACGGAACCCCGAAGGTACTGGAGTTCAACTGCCGGCTGGGCGATCCCGAGACCCAGCCGCTGCTGATGCGTCTGCGATCAGATCCGGTCGAACTCTGTCTTGCCGCGCTTGCGGGCCAACTCGGGCGGATGACGGCGATATGGGATCTGCGGCCAGCGCTGGGCGTGGTGCTGGCGGCGGGCGGTTACCCCGAGCAATACGCGACAGGGCACCCCATCGCCGGCCTGGACGAGCCGCCGCCCGACACGATCAAGGTCTTTCACGCCGGCACGCGACTGGAGGGCGACCGGGTTCTCACGAGCGGCGGGCGCGTGCTCTGCGTGACGGCCCTGGGGGCCTCGGTCGCGGCGGCGCAACACATGGCTTATCGGTGGATCGAGCACATTCATTGGGATGACTGCTATTGCCGGCGCGACATCGGACACCGCGCCATTGCGCGATTGGCGGCGCCATCGCCATTGCGCTAGAAATAAAGTTTCTTGATGGTTAACGACAGCTAGGGTTAGGATCGGGTCCGGTGGATCACGGAGTGCGTGGAACGCAGTTAAGATGGCGGAAGGCTATTTCAATAAGCAGTATCTCGTCGTCGACGATTTTGCCGATATGCGCGCGGCGATCAGAAGTATCCTGCGCTCGCTCGGAATTTCTCATGTCGATCAGGCCAGAGACGGCAAGGATGCCATTGCGCGCATGGATCAGACCCGTTATGACGTGGTGATGTGCGACTACAACCTGGGGGCCGGAAAGGACGGCCAACAGGTGCTGGAGGAGGCGCGGCTCCGTCAGCTGATCCAGTTGGATGGCATCTTCATCATGATTACGGCAGAGAATACGCGGGAGATGGTCATGGGTGCCGCGGAATACGCGCCCGACAGTTATCTGGCGAAACCTTTTACCAAGGAACTGCTGAAGCAGCGTCTCGACAAAGTTTTCGAACGCAAGGCCTATCTGGCCGGCGTGAATAAGGCGCTGATCGCGAAGGACTATGCCGGTGCGATCGCGCGTTTGTCCGAGTTGATCGCGGATTCGCCCAGAAACCTCGCCGATTTGCTGAAGCTGAAAACGGACATCTGCCTCATGGCATGCCGGTACGACGAGGCTCTGGCGATCTGTGAGCAGATCCTGGGTACGCGCGAGATCGCCTGGGCCCGCCTCGGACTGGGAAAAGCCCTCTACGGCAAGAAACGTTATGCCCAGGCCCAGGACATTTTTACACAGTTGATCGCAAGCGAACCCGACCTGATCGACGCCCATGACTGGCTGGCCAAGACCCAGACCGCCCAGCAACAGTTCGAAGAGGCCGAAAACACCCTGCAAGCGGCCACCAGGCTCTCGCCACGCGGACTCAAACGCTATCAACTGCTGGGTAACCTGGCGCTGAACAATGGGCACCCGGCCGCGGCCGAAGCGGCCTTCGGCCATGCCGTCTCCCTGGCCAGACATTCGGTTTTAAACCATCCCTCCCTCTTTGCCGGCATGGCCAGAGCCAAGGCATCCAACCACAAACCGGTCGAGGCCTTGAAGATGATCGGCGAGATCGGCAAGGTCTTCCCGGACCATCCCGAGGCGGCCTTTTACAAGGCGACCGCGACGGCGGTCGTGAAACAGCATCAAGGCGATCCGGAAGGCGCCCTGGAGGCCTTGCAAATCGCCGAACAGATCATGGCCGAACGCGGCAATTCGCCGCACTCCAAACTTGGCCTTGAGATGGCGAAGACCTACGTGCAATTGGGGGAGCAAGGCAAATTGGCGTCGCTCCTGAAAGCGTCCATCGCCAACAATCATGACGACGAGGAATTCCTGACCGAAATCGTTCAGCTGTGCCGCGAGGCCGGCCAGGATTACGATGCCGAACAGGCCATTCGCGAGATTCAGCAAGAGATCGTCAAGACCAACAACGCTGGCGTGCGGCTGATCAAACAAGGCGAATTCGATGCCGCTATCGAACTTTTACACGAAGCCGCCGAGGAAATGCCCGCCAATAAAACCATCAATCTGAATGCGGCCATGGCCAGCATCGTCAAGATGGAAAAGATGGGCACCACCGGCGAGGACATCCAATGCGTCCGCCAATATATTGGGAGAGTGCATGTCCTCGATCCTCACGACTGGCGACTCGGCGACGTCATCGCCCGTCTGCGCAAGCTCGCCCCTAAGGTCTAACGCTGGCGAATCTCATGGATTTTTCCGACATCCTTGCTTCCTCCATCCACGACATCAAAAACTCGCTCGGTCTGATCCTGAACGATCTCGACGATTTAATAACCAACCCCGACAATCGCCTCGCCAACCCACGACAGGCCATCCTGTTGCAGCATGAAGCGCAGCGGGCCAACTGCAATCTGATTCAACTGCTTAACCTCTACCGACTGGGGAACCGGCAGCTCGTGGCGCGCATCGCCGAATATCACCTCGATGATTTCCTGCAGGAGACGATCGCCGAGAGTCAGGCCATCTGCCAGGCGTTGGGGATCGACCTGAGTTACGATTGCGATCCCGATCTGACCGGCTATTTCGACGCGGAACTGATTCACGGCGTGCTCGATAGCACCATCGGCAATGCCCGCCGCTACACCCATCGGAAGATTTTGCTCAGCGCGGTCGAACAAGACGGCTATCTGGTGATTCGCGTGGAAGACGACGGCCCGGGTTTTCCAGGCAAGTTGCCTCAGTGGCTGCCCGACGAGGACGAGTCGGCGCGCAACAATGAAGAAGCCCCCGCGACCGACCGTTCGCGCACCCGTCTGGGCCTGTATTTTGCCGCCCGCGTCGCTCAATTACACCGAAACGCCGAACGCACCGGCAGGATCTGCCTTCAAAACGGACACACCCTGAAGGGTAGCTGCTTCGAGATGTGGCTGCCTTGAATCCGTCTCCGACGAGAGCGACCACGACGCGCGCTGACCGCCTGACGCGCCGCGACAGGGCACCGGGTTCGCCGTCTCGTTCCGTTCGCCCTCCCCCGCTACGCCAAGCCATCCGGCTTTTTCTCTGTCTGGTCCTGCTGGCTGCGTGCGGGACAGCGTTCGCCGGGACGCCGGACGTGCGCATCCTCATCGATGTCTCCGGCAGTATGAAGCAGAACGACCCGCGGAACCTGCGCGTGCCGGCGCTACGGCTGGTGACCGAATTGTTGCCGGAGGGCGTCGAGGCGGGTGTCTGGCTCTTTGCCGAGAAGACAGAAATCTTGGCCCCGCCCTGCAAAGTCGATGCCAAATGGAAGGCCCAGACGCGCGCGCGGCTCGAACGCATCCATTCGCGCGGCCTGTTCACCAATATCGAGCAGGCCATCGCGACGGCCATCGACGGCTGGGACGCACCGGACGAGGCCGGGGAGCGACATCTCGTGCTCCTGACCGATGGCCTGGTCGATGTCTCCAAGGAGGCCGACCAGAGCGCGGCGTCGCGCGAGCGGATCCTCTCGACCCAGATCGAACGTCTGCGGGCATTGCAGGTCAAGGTACATGGCATCGCCCTGTCGGACGAGGTCGACGCCGAACTCATGCGCGCCCTGGCCACCCAGACAGACGGTTGGTTGGAATCCGCCAGCGATGCCGACGCGCTGCAACGGATCTTTCTGCACATGATGGAACAGGCCGCCGCGCCGACGACGGTTCCACTGGAAGGGAATCGTTTCGACATCGATGAGCGGGTCTCCGAATTCACCCTGCTGGCTTTCACGGGCGAGGGTGGCGCGACGATCCTGATCGCTCCCGATGGCACGACCATCTCCGCCAGCCAGCGGCCCGAGGGGGTCGTCTGGCGCACCGAGGCCGGTTACGACCTGGTCACCCTGTCCAATCCCACCCCCGGCCAATGGGAGCTTCAGGGCGTGCCGGATCCGGATAACCGGGTCGTGGTGGCGACCGATCTTGGAATTGAACTGAGCCCCCTGCCGAGCGCGCCGCGTTACGGCGAGAGTCCGCGCATCGAGACCTGGCTGACCGATCACGGCAAACCGGTCACGCGGAAGGATCTGCTGGGGTTGGTCATCGCCACCGCCACCCTGACACCCGCCGCGAATGCCCCGCGGCCGCGGGAAGAAGGCGAGGCGCCGGAACAGGGAGAGAGCGCCGCGCAGCCCACCGAACTAGCCCTTGAGCTGGACGCCGAAAGCGGTCGCTTTCAGACCGTTCTGGACACCAAAACGCTCGCCCCAGGTATCCATCGACTGCAAGTCACGCTCGATGGCGGCACCTTCAAACGTCAGGCGACCAAACGACTCAAGATCGCCGGCGTACCGCTGAGCATCAGTTATGCCCAGCGGAATCCGTCGGAGGAGACGCCATCCGCGGCACTTGTCGCAACCCTGAACGCCGAGCCCGACCTGATCGACCCGGGCAGCCTGTCCGGCTACCTGCTCATGCGCGGCCCCGAGGGGCGCGAATCGGTGATCGAAATCGCCAAGCCGACGGCCCTGCCCCAGGTTTTGACGATCCCGATCGAGCGGCCAGGTGAATACCAGATCCAGGGACGCCTGATGGCGCGCGCCCTGACCGGCGAAAACATCGATATCGAGCCGGAAACCCAGCGATTGGCGTTCGAGTTCGTCGCGCCGGACGGGAACGCCGACAGCGAACGCGATTCAAACGCGCCGACGCTATCATGGCTCGAACTTTCCGTGTATCTGCTCGTCGGCAATGCCCTGCTCGGCCTGATGCTCGGACTCACCTGGTGGTTACTGAACCGGCAACGGAAAAAACTCGCCGTGGCGCAAACCAAGCTCGCGGCAGGGAAAACGGCATGAGTGCACTCGAACTCGGCAGTCTCATCCTGGCCGTGGAATTCGCCCTAGTCGCATGGGCGATTCTCTTCCTCCTGTTGCGTCGGCAACGCCAGCGGCTGGAATCCGATCATGCGCATGCCAATACGGCTGTCGCGCAAATCGAAACCACCGACGTGTCGCGACGCGCCGCCTTGACGAGCCTGTTCGAATCGTCTTATCGGATGCCGAGCGATGAATTGGCGGCGAAGGTCGATGAATATGTCGCCCGCGAGCAAGCCTTCTACAAGGTCATGCTGAGTCTGTATCTCGAACGCGATGGCGCGCGGCTGAAGGACATCCCCGAGGAGTTGACCAAGGTTCTGACCCCTTGGGCCAACCTGAAGCCACACGGCATGGTGCCTGCCGACGACCTCGATCAGCTTGAAAGCGAAAAGGCCCAACTTTCCGCCGAACTGGACACGACCAAGCACACGCTCGATGAGTTGATGAACGAATACGCGGCGGCCTTCAGCCGAACTCCACGAGCGTCCAAGCTAGCGGAACCCTCGCCACCGCCTCAGGCGCCTCCGCCAACCGAATTCTCGGACGATGCTTGGGCCGATTCCGCTGATGAAGATACCCTGTTCGCGGAAACTCCATCAATGACTGAACGGAGCGAGCCGGACATCCCGCCGGAAGAGCCCGATGACCCGAGCGAGTTCGAAATCGCGGTGAATCCGCTCGACCCAATGGAACAAGAAGCGGCCAGGCTGAAATCGTCCCAACTCTTCGGCGACGATACCCCCGATGACGACAGCGAAGAGGAACTTGCCCGCCAGGAACTCGATGGACTCGCCGGGCTTTTCTCCGATCAAAGCCCGAGCGAGAGCGACGACGAGGAAGCGCGCGCGCGCGAAGAGTTGGAAGGACTCGCCGATCTCTTCGAGACCCCGCCCTCGAAACCCCGTCGAGAGTAATTCAGGATCCCAGCCGCGAAGATGCCGGCAAGACCCGATCCGAGAGAAATTGGCTCAGTCCGTCCAGTTCGCGATAGCGTCCCGCGACCTCAACCACATAGCCAAGCGTGCGGGGAATATCGCCCAGATAGTGCGGCTTGCCGTCGCGCAGTTTCAGCCGGGCAAAAATTCCGCAGGCCTTGAGATGCCGCTGAATTCCCATGAGGTCGAACCAGCGCGGGAAGCGGTCGCCGTCGTCCTCGCGCAGGATTCCGGATTGAATCGCAAGCCGACAATAGCCCAGCGCCCAGTCGTCAACCCGTTCCGCTGGCCAGGCGATGTAACAATCGCGCAGCAGCGACACCGGATCGTAGGCGACGGGACCGATCACCGCGTCCTGAAAATCCAGCACCCCCGGATTGCCGCTGTCGATCAGCATCAGATTGCGGGAGTGGAAATCGCGATGCACGCAGACCCGCGGCTGTTCCAGCGCGCTCGCCACCAGGATGGCGTTCGCCTGGTCCAATAGCGCACGCTCCTCGGCGTCGAGGGTCAACCCAAGATGCGCGCCCAGAAACCAGTCGGCGAACAGATCGAGTTCGCGCTGCAGAAACGCAGCGTCGTAGTGCGGTAGGCCCTCCAGCGGACCGCAGGCCTGGACGATGGCCAGCGCGCCCAGCGCGTCGCCATAGAGACGGTCGGCGGTGTCGGCGTCCAGGTGGTTCAGATAGACGCGCTCCCCGAAATCGTCGATCAGCAGAAAACCCTGGGCGCGATCCTCCGCGTGAATCCTGGGCGTGTTGACCCCGATGGCGCGGAAGCGCCGGGAAAGATCGGCAAAACGACCGCAATCCTCGAACGCCGGCGGCGCATCCATGGCGATCAGGGTTCCGCCGGCATGGCGGACCCGCCAATAGCGACGGAAGCTGGCATCCGAAGAGGCCGGCGCGAGTTCGAAGGTGTCGCCGCCGATTTGCGTCGCCAGCCAGTTTTTCAAGGATACATTGCGCTCCGACCTGTCCATCGTCACCTCAAACCGCGTCTGGATTACTGGCGCCATACCGACGAATCCGCTCCCGCATCGCTCGCTGCGAGCGACGAGACGCACGCGCAAACGCATGCCGGACGCGGTGCAACAGGGCATGTCGCGATTGCTGGCAGGGCCTGGATATGACATGGTTGCAGTTTAAAACCAACTCGTCCACTCTCTTCAGCCCCGAGCGCGTTGCCGACCATGGCCGATTTCAAACCGGGTGCCCGTGCGGCGGCACTGCTTTCGCTGATCGTCCTCTCGGCTCCCGCCCGATCCGACGGCCCGCTACCCAGCGCGCAACCGCCGGCAGCGTCCTCGACGCGCGTCGAACCATTCGTACCCTCGCCGGTCGCGACGGATCGACCTTCATTGCCCGAACTCACGCCCAGTCCGCCAAGTCCCCCGACGCCAGCCCCCGACTTGCGCCGCCACGGCCCGCTGGGCGATGTCTCCCGGCAACTGCCGCCACGCGATCCTGAAGCGCCCGAGGCCACATTGGCGCGCGATCGCGCGCAAAATCCACCCGGCGACGCGACGGATCGTGCACGCCAGGAACGACGCCTGCATGCCAATTTGACCTGGGACTATTGCGGACCTCGGCCCGGCTCAAGCGGAATCGACAGCACAACCCCATTGGACAGCGCCAACGCCATGCCGATCGATATGACGGCGGATCGCGTCGACGGCGACCAGCACACCACGATCATCGAACTACAGGGGAATGTCGAAATTCTCCAGAACGATCGACGTCTGGAGGCGGATCGCTCCACCTATCATCATGGCAGCGGCGAGATCAAGGCGTTCGGCGACCTTTATCTGGACTTTCCAGGGCTCCGTCTGACCGGCGACAGGGCCGAATATAACCTTGAGACCAAGCGGGGAACCATCGAACAGGTCCGCTATCGTGTGACCGGAAACGCCAATCTGCGCGGCGAGGCAGACCGCGCCTGGATGCTCTCGGAACAACTGAGCCGCTACCAGGACATCATCTACACAACCTGCCCGCCCGGCCATTCGGACTGGTCCATCAAGGCCAGCGAACTCGAACTCGACCAGGCGAGCGGCATGGGCACCGCCCGTCATGCGCGCATCCGCATCGCGGACATCCCGGTGCTCTACAGCCCCTATCTGCATTTCCCCATCGATGGCCGGCGCCGCAGCGGCCTGCTGATCCCGACCTTCGGATCGTCGGACGAGACCGGCACGGACATCACCCTGCCCTATTACTGGAACATCGCCCCCAATCTGGACGCGACCATCATCCCCCGGTACATGAGCACGCGGGGACTGATGCTCGGCGCCCAGTTGCGCCATCTCGCCAGTTTTCAGGAACTGGAAGTCAACGCCGAGGTTCTGCCAAGCGACCGCAAGGCGCCCGATCAGGGCGCGAGGGGTGCGCTGCGAGTCGAGCAGCAGGGTTATTTCGGCACGCGCTGGTTCTCCGCCGTGGACTACGCTTCCGTCTCCGACGACCAGTATCTCCAGGATTTCGGCAATCGGCTGGATGTCACCAGCCTCCGCAATCTGAGCCGTCGCGGCGACCTCGCCTACGCCGGAGACGGCTGGCGCCTGCTCGGACGCATCCAGGAATTTCAGACCGTCGATACCAGTGTCGCGCCCGCGGACCGACCTTACGGCCAGTTACCGCACATCGAGCTGAACCTGGACCCGAAACACTGGAAACGGCTCATCGAATACAGCTTCGAGGGTCAATACGACTACTTCGATCATCGCTCGGCGGTGCATGGCAGCCGGCTGGTGGCCATCCCCTCCGTGCGCATTCCGTTGCGACGCAGCTTCGGGCATGTCATCCCGCGCGCGCGTCTGTTCTATACCGACTATGACCTCATCGGCCAGGACGAGGGATTCGCGGACCGACCGTCGCATCTGATCCCGAGTCTCGACCTCGACGGCAAGCTCATTTTCGAGCGCGAGACAAACTGGCTCGGTACCCAGGCGCTACAGACCCTGGAGCCGCGTCTTTATTATGTCATGACGCCTTTCGAGGACCAGTCGGACACGCCTCGCTTCGACACCACCGCGCTCAATTTCAGCTTCGCGAGTCTCTTCCGACCGAACCGCTTCACCGGCTATGACCGCATTGGAGACGAAAACCGCCTTACCCTTGGTCTGACCTCGCGTACCATCGCCAACCGCACCGGCGACGAATTATTTCGCGCGAGCGTCGGTCAGGTGTATTACTTCGACAACCGTCGGGTGCAACTGACCGGAGACAGCGTCGAAACCGACCTCAGTTCCTCGGTCGCCGGCGAACTCGCGGCGCGCCTGCATCCGGACTGGTCCGCCCTCGCCAGCGTCCAATGGAATCCGAATCGAACCGAACAAGCCTGGGAGAAACAAATTCTGCAGCTTCGCTATGTCCCCGATGAAAATCGCCTGCTCAATCTGGCCTATCGGTACAATCTTGGCACGCAGGCCGCCGAACAATACGAAGACACCGACCTCTCTTTTCAGGTGCCGATCGGTTCGCGGGTTAAACTCGTCGGACGCTGGCTGTATTCGATACTCAACCACGAAACCGTCGAGGCCTTCGCCGGCCTCGAATTTGGCCGCTGCTGCTGGCGTCTGCGCGTGCTGGGACAGCACTTGAAACGGAGTTCCGACAATACGGGCAGTACCAGCGTCATGCTACAACTTGAGTTGGCCGGTCTCGGTTCATTCGGCAACCGGATCGACAAACTCCTGGAACGAGGAATCTATGGTTATCAAACGGACTAGCCGCCGAGCGCCGCGGCCTGCAACTCCTGGCCGCCTGGGGGCCATCCTGATCCTGTCGATGAGCGCCGCCCTCGCCCAGCCGGGCACCGAGGAGTTGGACGCCATTGTCGCGGTCGTCAACGACGATGTGGTCGTGCGCAGCGAACTCAGCCGGGAGGTCAGTCTGGTTCTCCCGCAGTTGCGGCAACAGGGCACCGCCGAGCCCCCGCGCGATCAGTTGGAAAAACAGGTGCTCGACCGGCTGATCCTGAAGCGCCTGCAGCGGCAACGGGCCAAGGATCTCGGAATCGAAGTGGATGAAGCCACCCTCAACGAGGCGCTGACCAATATTGCCGGCCGCAACAATTTGTCGCTGGAGGAATTGCAGACCACCCTGGAGGCTGGCGGTATCCGCTTCGCGGATTTCCGCGAGGATACCCGTACCCAGATCCTCACCAGCCGCCTGCAGAGTCAGGAGGTCGTCAACAAGATCAGCATCACCGATCAGGAGATCGACCGCTTTCTGGCGAAGGAATCCAGCCGGCTGATCGAGCGCGAACAGGTCCGCTTGCAGCACATCCTGATCGCGCTGCCGGACGATCCCACGCCCGAACAGGTCAAGTCCGCCGAAGCCAAGGCCAACCGGCTGGTCGCCCAGTTGCGCCAGGGCGCCGACTTCGGCGAGATGGCGGTGCGCGAATCGGATGGCCGCAACGCGCTCGAAGGCGGCGATCTCGGCTGGTTCGAGATGGGCGCGGTGCCGGTCCTGGTCGCCGATCTGGCCTTCTCCATGGCCGAGGGCGAAATCAGCAACCCGCTCAGTAACTCCAGCGGTTTCCACATCATCAAAATGCGTGAAATCAAGGGTGCCGCCGCGCAAAACGTCACCCAGACCAAGGCGCGTCACATCCTGATCCGCACCAATGAAATTGTCTCCGACGACGATGCCAAACGGCGTCTCGCGCAATTGCGCGAGCGCATTCTGGGCGGCGAGGATTTCGCCACCCTGGCGCGCGCGCATTCCGACGATACCGGATCGGCGCTCAAGGGCGGCGATCTTGGCTGGGTCAACCCCGGAGACACGGTCCCCGAATTCGAGGAGACGATGACGGCGCTCGCGATCGGCACCACGAGCGAGCCCTTCAAGAGCTCGTTCGGCTGGCATATCGTGCAGGTTCAGGAACGACGCAGCCAGGATGCCAGCGGCGACATCCTGCGGGTCAAGGCGCGCGAGGCTCTGCAGCGGCGCAAGGCGGAAGAGGCCACGGAAGAATGGCTGCGCCGACTGCGCGACGAGGCCTATGTCGAGATCCGGCTCGATCAGGCGTCATGATCCGGCGTCTTGCCATCACGCCGGGCGAGCCGGCGGGAATCGGTCCCGATCTGGTCGCGCGACTCGCGCAACGCTCGCAAGCGGCCCAACTCGTTGCCGTGGCGGACCCGGATCTGCTGGCGGCGCGTGCCCGCAACCTTGGCATCGCCCTCCGGCTCCAGACCTTCGATCCGCACACCACGCCCGTCGCCTCGCCGCCCGGTCATTTGACCGTTCTGCCGGTGACGCTGCGCCAGCCGGCCGTCGCTGGCAAGCTCGACACCGCCAACGCGGCCTATGTGCTGGAGACGCTGGCGAACGCCTGCGATGGCTGTCTTGAAGGCACCTTCGACGGACTGGTCACGGGGCCGGTCCACAAGGGCGCGATCAACGACGCGGGGCTGCCCTTCACCGGACACACCGAGTTTCTGGCCGAGCGCTGCTGCGCGGTTCCGGTGATGCTGCTTGCCACACCCGGCCTGCGCGTCGCGCTGGTCACCACCCACCTGCCGCTGTCGCGGGTCAGCGGCGCCATCACGCGCGAACGTCTGACGGAGGTCATCGGCATCCTGCATCGGGATCTGTCGCGACGTTTTGGCATCGACCAGCCACACATCCTGGTCTGCGGCCTCAACCCGCATGCCGGCGAGGGCGGACATCTGGGGCGCGAGGAAATCGAGGTCATCTCCCCGGTTCTGGACGAAATGAGAAGGCAGGGAATGCGGCTGACCGGCCCCCTGCCAGCCGACACCGCCTTCGTTCCGGACCGCCTCGCAGACGCTGATGCCGTGCTCGCCATGTATCACGATCAGGGGCTGCCGGTCCTCAAGCACCTGGGGTTTGGACGCGCCGTCAACGTCACGCTCGGCCTGCCGATCATTCGCACGTCGGTCGACCATGGCACGGCACTGGATCTGGCGGGAACTGATCGGGCCGATCCCGGAAGCCTGCTTGCGGCGGTCGACATGGCCATCGCGATGATCCGAAACGCACGGAAGGCACGTTCGCCATCATCCCATTGAAACGCCTTGCCATGGGGGACCGGCATCCCGCCCGCCAATCGGGCAGAGGCCCGCCCCCAGTGTTTCAGTTGTCGCCAAACCGTTCCTAAGGCGCTTCGCGCCGCCGTCTGGCCCGGCTCTGCCGGAGCCGCAGCAGAGTCCAGACCGGCCCGGAAGCGGCATAGGTCAGCGCAAGAAAAAACAGCACCAGCGGCGGATAAATAAAGACCACGGCGAATCCCAGCATGACGCCGACCGCCAGCAGAAAGGGCACCCGCCCCTGCGGATTCATCTGCTTGAAACTCAGATACCGGAAATTGCTCACCATTAGCAGACCCGCGCCAGCGGTCAGAAAGGCCGCAAGCCAGGAGACATCGGACCCATCGATACCCAGATCGCTGGCGGTCCAGATGCCGCTGGCGATGACCGCCGCCGCAGAGGGGCTGGCGAGACCCTGGAAATAGCGTTTGTCGGCAATCCCGATCTGCGTATTGAAGCGGGCCAGCCGCAGCGCGGCGGCGGCAGTGAAAACAAAGGCCGCGAGCCAGCCAACCTTGCCGAGTTCGCCCAACGTCCAATGGTAGGCCACCAGCGCCGGTGCCACGCCGAAGGCGACCATGTCGGAGAGACTGTCGTACTCGGCACCGAAATCGCTCTGGGTGTGCGTCATGCGGGCAATCCGCCCGTCGAAACCGTCCAGGACCATGGCCGCGAAGATCGCCAGGGAAGCGGCCTCGAAACGATCCTGGGTGGCTGCAAGCACGGCATAAAAACCTGCGAACAGTGCCGCGGTCGTGAAAAGATTTGGCAGCAGATAAATGCCGCGCGGGCGTTTACGGGGGGGTTGTGTTTCGTCCATAGTCTTTCCAAACAATGATGGTGGCCGGCGGCAGTCATGAGTATATCGCCGGGACGCTACCAGCGGCGAAAGAACGCTGGGGGCCAGCAATTTCAGAAAGGCCTCAAGCGGACATCCCGCCGCCATGAATCTGTTATACACTCGGGTCAAAGTATCCGCTGTCCGAATTGACCCATTCGCCAAACAAGCTGCCAGCCGCCAGCGACCAGCCATCAGCCTGGTTGCTCGCGGATGTTTCGTGCCTAAAGACCGTCCGCCAAAGGAGGTGACATGACCCAGCAGCAAGCCAAGCCGCCGTTGCCGAGCGATGACAAACGCTGGAAGCTCGTCAACGCCACCATGCGCCGCAACGGGTACGCGGACCACGCACTCATCGAGACCCTGCACAGCGTGCAGGACGCCTTCGGGTTTCTTGACGAAACCTCGTTGCGCTTCGTCGCCGCCTCGCTCGATCTGCCCTTGAGTAAGGTCTTTGGCGTCGCGACCTTCTACCATATCTTCATGCTCAAGCCGAAGGGCCGGCATGCCTGCGTGGTCTGCACCGGCACCGCCTGCTACATCAAGGGGGCTGGAGCACTTCTGGAAGGTATCCAGGAACGCCATGGGATCAATCCCGGCGACACCACCGAGGACGATCGTTTGTCCGTGCTCACCGCGCGCTGTGTCGGCGCCTGCGGTCTTGCGCCGGCGGTGGTCCTGGATGGCAATGTATTGGGCAAACTGGCCCCCGATACCCTGATCGCCAAATTGGAGGCGCTGGACTGACATGCACCTGGAAGATCTTGCCGAGAAGGCTGCGGAATACCGCGCCGAAGAGGCCGCCGTCAAGCGTGAGGTTCGCGTCTGCGTAGCGGCCAGTTGCCAGTCCTCCGGCTCCCTGCCCGTTCTGGAGGCGCTCACCCAGGCGTGCGGGGACGGCGGCGGTGCCTGTCGGGTCAAGGGGGTCGGCTGCATGGGGCTCTGCTCCGCCGGTCCACTAGTCGCGGTGGCGGACAAGGACTGCGGTCTGGCCGATTCCGTCCTCTATCGCGACGTGACTCCCGACGACGCCTCCGACATCATGGGGAGCCTGTGCGGCGCACCTGTGGAACGTCTGCGCTGCCCGACCGACCAGCCCTTTTTCGCCCGTCAGCAGAAGGTCGTGCTGGAAAACTCCGGGGTCATCGACCCGGACAGCTTCAAGGGCTATGTCGCCGTGGGCGGCTACGCGGCCCTAGTCCAGGCGCTGAGCGAGATGACGCCCGCCGACGTGCTGCGCGAGGTGACCGCCAGCGGTCTGCGCGGACGCGGCGGCGGCGGTTATCCGACCGGACTCAAATGGTCGACCGTGGCCAAGATGCCGGCCGGTCAGAAATATGTCATCTGCAACGCCGACGAGGGCGATCCGGGCGCCTTCATGGATCGCGCGGTGCTGGAGTCCGACCCGCATCGGGTGCTCGAAGGCATGGCGATCGCCGCCTATGCCATCGGCGCCAACAAGGCGTATGTCTATGTCCGCGCCGAATATCCGCTGGCCGTCGAACGGTTGCAGACCGCCATCCGCAAGGCCAAACGCGCGGGTTTCCTGGGCAGCAAGGTCGCGGATACGCAATTCAGCTTCGAGGTCGAGATTCGCCTGGGCGCCGGTGCCTTCGTCTGCGGTGAGGAAACCGCGCTCATGGCCTCCATCGAGGGTCTGCGCGGCCAGCCGCGTCCGCGTCCGCCCTACCCCGCCGAATCCGGTCTCTGGGGCTGTCCGACCCTGATCAACAATGTCGAGAGCTTCGCCAATATCGCCCCCATCATCCGCAACGGGGGCGACTGGTTCGCTGGCATCGGCACCGAGAAGTCCAAGGGAACCAAGGTGTTCGCGCTGGCGGGCAAGATCCAGAACACCGGTTTGATCGAAGTCCCCATGGGCACCAGCCTGCGCGACATCATCGAGGTCATCGGCGGCGGCATTCCCGATGGCAAGGCGTTCAAGGCGGTCCAGACCGGCGGCCCGTCCGGCGGCTGCATCCCGGAACAACATCTGGATATTGCAGTCGATTACGACAGTCTCAAAACGTTGGGCACCATGATGGGCTCAGGCGGCATGATCGTCATGGACGAAACCTCCTGCATGGTCGATGTCGCGCGCTATTTCATGGAATTCTGCATGACCGAGTCGTGCGGCAAGTGCATTCCCTGCCGCGCCGGAACGCAGCAGATGCATGGTCTGCTGGACAAGATCGCCAAGGGACAGGGCGCCCACGCGGATCTCGCCCTGTTGGAAGAACTCTGCGAGGTGGTCCAGGCGACCAGTCTCTGCGGGCTGGGGCAGACTGCGCCCAATCCGGTGCTGAGTACGTTGCGGTATTTTCGCGATGAGTATGAGGAGAAACTGGCGGGCGGTTGAGCGCGCCCCAGAGAAACCGACGATGGCGACTCAAACCAGCATTCCAGCGAGCCACGACCGGGACTTCTACGCTTGGGCGCTGGAGAGCGCCAACCGATTGCGCGCGGGAAATCTGGCGGGCCTGGATCTGCAACGCATTGCCGAGGAAATCGAAGGCATGGGTCGCGCCGAAAAACATGCGCTTGCCAGCCATCTCAAGATCCTGATCCTGCACTTGCTGAAATGGCGCTATCAACCGACCTTGCGAAGCCTGAGTTGGCAACTTTCGATCGCTAACGCCCGCGACGAGATCGCGGAATTGCTGGAGGACAGTCCTAGCTTGACAGGGAAACTGCCCGAGATTCTGGCGCGACGCTATCCGGCCGCGCGACAAGGCGCCATCCTCGAAACCGGATTGCCCGCGGCGACCTTCCCAACCGGATGCCCGTTGACCGTCGAGCAACTGCTCGATCCTGAATACTGGACCTGACGACAGAGGCCGTCTAACGGTATCCCGACGACCACCCTGGAGGCACAATGGCTCAACCCGCCACCATACCCAACGTCCGTGTCGTCACGCTCCGGATCGACGACCGGGATCTGTCCGCCCGCGAGGACGAGACCATCATCGAGGTCTGTCGCGAAAACCGCATCCCGATCCCCAGTCTCTGTCACCTCGACGGGCTCTCGGTGTGGGGCGGCTGCCGTCTCTGCATGGTCGAGCTGGAGGGACAGAGCCGACTCTACGCGGCCTGCTCGACCCGCGTCGCCGAGGGCATGCGGATCCAAACCAACACCGAACGGCTCCAACGCTATCGGCGCACCATCATCGAACTGCTGTTTGCCGAACGCAATCATGTCTGCTCAGTGTGCGTGTCCAACGGTCACTGCGAACTGCAATGGCTCGCCCAGAAATGCGGCGTCGACCATGTGCGCATCCCCTACCGGCAGGCCACCTATCCGGTCGACAGCTCGCACGAAATGTTCCGGCTCGATCATAACCGCTGCATCCTCTGTACCCGCTGCGTGCGGGTCTGCGACGAGATCGAGGGCGCCCACACCTGGGATGTCATGAGCCGCGGCAGCGACTGCCGGATCATCAGCGACCTGGCGCGACCCTGGGGCGACAGCGACACCTGCACGAGCTGCGGTAAATGCGTGCAGGTCTGTCCGACCGGCGCCCTGGTCAAACAAGGCACCTCGGTGGGCGAAATGGTCAAGGATCAGCATTTTCTACCGATTCTCGCGCGCCGGAGACACCTCCCATGAGCACACCCACCAAGATCACGGTCGCCACCGCCTGGCTGGACGGCTGCTCGGGCTGCCACATGTCCTTTCTGGATCTGGACGAGCGGCTGATCGAACTCGCCCAGAAGGTCGACATCGTCTACAGCCCGCTGGTCGACACCAAGGAACTGCCGGATCGCGTCGATGTCGGCATTCTGGAAGGCTCCATCAGCTCCGAGGACGATCTGGAAAAAGCGAGGCTGTTCCGCGCGCATTGCCATCTGCTGATCAGTCTCGGCGACTGCGCGGTCACCGGCAACGTCCCGGCCATGCGTAATCATTTCAAACTCGCCGACGTGATGGATCGCGCCTATCGCGAAAACGTCACCCTGCAACTCCAGATCCCGACGCGTGGCGTTCCGGCCCTGCTCACGCCGGTCAAGCCGGTCCATGGCGAGGTCAAGGTCGATGTCTTCGTGCCGGGCTGTCCGCCGAGCGCGGACGCCATCTGGTATGTCCTGAACGAACTGATCGAGGGACGCACGCCGGACCCGAGTTCGGTGACGCGCTTCGGAGCCTGAACGGCAACTTACACATCAAGATGCAAAGGCTGATCGCATGAACGACGCAAACAACGACGCTGGCATCATCGTGGCCCTGCTGGACCGGATGCGCACTCAGCGCCTGCCGCGCGCCCTGGACATCAAGTCAAAAGTCGACCGCGGCGAGCGGCTCGACAGCTTCGACATCCAGTTTCTCCAGGAAGTCTTCGAGGATTCAAAAGCCCTACAGCCCAGATGGGAGCAACACCCCGAGATGAATGCGATCATCGGCACCATCGTTCATCTCTATCACGAGATCACCTCCAAGGCGTTGGAGAACGAGGAGCGGGCCGATCCTGCGTGAATTCCGCGGCGACCGTATCGGTCAAAGATTTCGTGACGGCATTGCGTACGTAACCGACGGTCGACCGGGAAACTCCGGCCCACCGCAACCCACAGGGGACTTTGATCCATGAGCCGCACCATCGCCATCGAACCCGTCACCCGTATCGAAGGCCACGCCCGCATCACCCTGCAACTCGGCGATGATGGCGCGGTCGAGGACGCGCGCTTCCATCTCACTCAATTCCGCGGCTTCGAGAAGTTCTGCGAGGGCCGCCCCTACCGCGAGATGCCCGCGCTCACCGCGCGCACCTGCGGCATCTGCCCGGTCAGCCATCTGCTGGCCTCCAACAAGGCGTGCGACCATCTGCTCTCGGTCCGCATCCCGCCGACTGGCGAACATCTGCGCCGGATCATGAATCTCGCGCAGATCACCCAATCGCATGCCCTGTCCTTCTTCCACCTGTCCTCGCCCGATCTCCTGCTCGGCTGGGACTCGGATCCGGCCACGCGCAACATCTTCGGCGTGATGCGCCAGGATCCCGCGCTCGCCCGGGATGGCATACGGCTACGCCAGATCGGTCAGAGCATCATCGAAACGCTTGGCGGCAAGAAGATTCATCCCACCTGGGTCGTGCCCGGCGGCGTCAACGAACCCCTGACGCTCGAAAAGCGCGACGCCATGCTCAAGCTGCTCCCGGAGGGGCTGGCGATCGCCCGGCGCACCTATGACTTCTTCAAGACGCTGGTGCCCAAGTTCAAGGACGAGGCGACGCACTTCGGCAGTCTGCCAACGATGTTCCTGAGCCTGGTCACGCCCCAGGGCAACTTCGAGCACTATGACGGTCTGCTACGCATCAAGGACGCCCAGGGCCGCATTATTGAGGACATGGTGCCACCCGAGGACTATGAGCGGGTGATCGGCGAGGCGGTCGAAGACTTCAGCTACATGAAGTTCCCCTACTACAAGCCCCAGGGCTATCCCAAGGGCATCTATCGGGTCGGTCCCCTGGCCCGGCTCAATAACGCCCAAGCCTGCGGCACGCCCTATGCGGATGTGGCGCTCGCCGAGTTCCACATGCTCCAGGAGGAATCCGGCCCCATTGCCAGCAGCTTCCACTATCACTATGCCCGGCTGGTCGAGATCATCCACGCGTTGGAAATGATGGAACGCCTGCTCAAGGATCCGACAATCCTCGATCATCGGGTGCGGGCACGGGCGCGCAGCAATCGCGACGAGGGCATCGGCGTCTCAGAAGCGCCGCGCGGCACGCTGATCCATCATTATCGGATCGACGAGGATGGACTCATCACCTGGGTCAACCTGATCATCGCCACCGGTCACAACAATCTCGCCATGAACCAGTCGATCCGGCAGGTCGCGGACGCCTATGTCGACGGCAACAACCTGCAGGAAGGCATGCTCAACCGGGTCGAGGCGGTCATTCGTTGCTTCGATCCCTGCCTGTCCTGCGCCTCGCACGCCTTCGGTCAGATGCCGCTGCGGATCGAACTCAAGGACGCCGCCGGACGGGTCATCGACACCCTGAGCCGGTCCTGAGCGCCGCCCGTGAAGATTCTGATCATCGGCTACGGCAGCCCCATCCGGGGCGACGACGCACTTGGCCCGTTGGTCGCGGACCGACTGGAAAACACGGGGGTTCCGGCGGGCGTGGAGGTGATGTCACGTCACATCCTCACCGCCGAGCTGGTCGCCGACATCGCGGAGCAGGATCGGGTGATCTTTCTGGATGCCGCCGTGGATGCCGAACCAGGCGAGGTCCGCTGCCAGCAACTCGCGCCCGACGCCCACGCACTCTCGACCATGGCCCATTTTCTCGACCCACGGGAACTCCTGGCCTGGTGCGAGACCCTCTACGGGCGCGTACCCGAGAGTTTTCTGGTCTCAGCCGGCGGCGACTCTTTCGACTACTCCAATTATTGCCTGACTCCCATCGGCGAGATGGCGATGGGAAAAATGCTCGATTGGGTCGACCGGCTGATGCACGGCGAGACGTCAAGAGCAGACGGATGAACCGACACCCACGCGGGTCATAAAAGTCGGGAGCGCTGTCGTGATCTTGCGGCTTCGCTTCCTGATGGGCTAAGTGACGGGTTTCACTGTTCTAGCGCGCGCGGCAGGATGGCGTCCTGGGCGTGATACGCCTGACCGGTAATACCCAGACTCTCCGGCCCCAGCAGTCGAAGATAAGTATCCGCGACGGTCTCGGGCGCGGGATGGATGCCGGGATCCTCGCCCGGATAGAGGGTGGCCCGCAGGGCGGTGCGAACGAGACCGGGGTCGAGACTGTTGACCCGAAGCTGGCTGCTGTCGCGGGTTTCTTCCGCCAGCACTTGCATCAGTCCCTCGATCCCGAACTTGGCGGCGGCATAGGCGCCCCAGTAGGCTTTGCCGGCGCGTCCGACGCGATCCGAGGTGAAGACGATGGCGGCATCCTTCGAGGCACGCAACAGCGGCAGACAGGCTTGCGTCAGCAGAAAGGGCGCGGTCAGGTTGATCCGGATCACCCGCTCCCACTCGCTGGCGTCATAGTCGTCGATACGGCTAAGATAGGGCGCGAAAGCGGCGCAGTGGGCCAGTCCGTCAAGACGGCCGAAGGTCTCGCCCACGAGGTTCGCCGCGGCGATGAAATCCGCCTCGGTCGCCTGCTCCAGATCGAGCGGCAGGATCGCGGGTTCGGGATCGCCCTGGGCGAGGATGGCGTCGTACACCGGCTCCAGATCGGCTTCCTTGAAGGACGAAAGAACGACGGTCGCACCCTGGGCCGCGCACGCGAGCGCCACGGCGCGGCCGATGCCCTCGAGAGCGCCGGTGACCAGGATGACGCGCGCTTGCAGCCGCTTCATGTCGGCGTGTATTTGGTCCATCGGATGATTGGTTCTCTTGACAAAGTCAGTTAATCGATGAGAAAGCCTGCCTGCGGATGGTAATCCAGCGGTTCGCAGGCCACGCCGGTCACCTCGGCCGTTGCCGGTCCGGTGCGCAGCCAGTCGCGGAACTGCGCAACGGCCGCCGCCTCGCCGCAAACGAGCACTTCCACTCGCCCATCCGCGAGATTGCGGGCAGATCCAGTCACTCCGAGCCGCATGGCCTGCTCACGTGCGGCAGCCCGGAAGAACACTCCCTGTACGCGGCCGCCAATGAGGCAGCGGTAGCAAACTCTTTGTTCTGACTGCAACTCATCCATACTCGGCTCCTGTGAACTCGGTTGACGACCGCCCGCTTGCGATCAATATGGAGCGCGCACTTGATCGTTCAACGTTTCAAGGCGCGAGAGCCGCTTGACGTTCGCGCTTGTATTGCTGAAAGGTGGTGTCCTTGTAGCGACCCTCGACGACATAATTTCCAAGCCACATAAATTCGCTGGAATCCCCGGTCGCACCGATAAACTTGGTCATCAGATTCCCCTCGGCATCGAAAAAGGCGAACACAGGCGTCGCCCGCACCCGATAGGATTTGAGGGCGAAGTCCTTTTGGGTCATCGAAGTGCCGGAGAAATCGGTCATCTCCACCTCCCCTTCGATATCGATCGGGAAGATTTTAAAGTGTTTTTTGAAGTATTCATGCACCTCGGGCCGATTGAGGACCGTGGTTTTCATCCGCTGGCAAAAGGGGCATTCGTCCATTTCGAACATGAGCAGAATACCCTGTTTACCCTCGGCCTTGACCGTTTCGAGTTCCTCGGAAAAATCGCCGAAGGTCGTATCGAAAAAAGGCTCGGCAGGATCGCCGATCGCCACCGACCAGCCACCGGCCGAGAGCAGGAGCGCGCAGAGCGTCCGCCGGAAGAAGGAAGGTATCCATGCTGGATGGACGGCATCAGGGAATGAGATGTTCATGGTTTCAGCTCCAATGGACTCAAGACGCGATCAGTCGGAAAATGACCCCTGCCGCGATGCCGCCGATTGTCCTCAGTTCGGCGGGGCAGTTCAACGAGTACCTTCTCTTCGTCCGGGTGCGTTCTTATGAATTACATTCTGGTTTTATATTACAGCCGACATGGCGCCACAGCGGAGATGGCCAGGCAGATCGCCCGCGGCGTCGAGGCCGGCGGCCTGGAGTCGCGCCTGCGCACGGTCCCCGCGGTTTCCACGGTGTGCGAGGCCACGGAAGACAACATTCCAGCCAGCGGGGCGCCCTACGCGAACCTTGACGATGTGCGTCATTGCGCCGGACTCGCGCTTGGCAGTCCCACCCGCTTCGGCAACATGGCGGCACCCCTCAAATATTTTCTGGACGGAACCAGCAGTCTCTGGCTTGCTGGCGCACTCACCGGCAAGCCAGCCGGCGTTTTCACCTCCACCTCCAGTCCTCACGGGGGACAGGAGGCGACACTACTCAGCATGATGCTGCCTCTTCTGCATCACGGCATGTTGCTGATGGGATTGCCCTACAGCGAAACGGACCTGTTGCATACCCGCGGCGGCGGTACGCCCTATGGCCCGTCGCACCTTGCTGGCCCCGACAGCCAGCTACCCGTCACGGACGAGGAGCGGCGACTCTGTCAGGCGCTGGGTAAACGCCTCGCCGAAACCGCGGCCCGGTTAGCCCCGCGCGACCCATGAGTCCAGGATCCTGAACCATCCGAGCGCCACCAGGTGGATCGTCTGTCAGTGAGCGCATTCCAGCAGCAGCTTCATCTGCCGATCGAGTGGATCAGGGAACCGACCCTGGCCGAATATCGACCGGGACCGAATGCGGAAGCGCTGGCGCTCGTGTCGACCATGGCGGCTGGCGATGGCGAGCCTTTCCTGTTTCTGTTCGGGAACGCAGGCACGGGCAAGACCCACCTGTTGCAAGCGGCCTGTCTTGCCGCCACCCGGCAGGGCCTGCAGACGCATTTTGTTCCGCTGGGCACCACGGGTCTGGAGCCGAGCCTCTTCGACGACCTGGAGCGACTGGATCTGGTGGCGATCGACGACGTGCAGGCCATCGCTGGCGATGCCATCTGGGAGCGCGCCCTATTCGATCTCTTCAACCGGATGCGCGAACAGGGCCGCCACCTCCTCACCGCGGCGAAAACGACTCCGGACGCGCTCCCGCTGGGACTGCCGGACCTGCGTTCACGTCTGCAATGGGGTCCGCGTTATTGCCTGTTGCCCTTATCCGATGCGGACTGCGAACAATTGCTGATCGAATCGGCTCGTCGTCGCGGAATGACATTGAACGACGACCAGGCGCGTTACATCATGAATTACCATGCCCGCGACCCGACGTCCCTGCTGGCCCTGGTCGCGCGCCTCGACAGCCTGAGCCTGCGCGAGCAACGCCAGCCGACGATCCCGCTCATCCGGCGCGCGATGCAGGGCGATCTTTAGGCGGTTTTCGGGAAAAGACGTTTTCCGGAAACCACCTTCTTACTCATCCTTCAAACCGCGACGGATCGCCTTACGGCCCCAGATCCAGACGTATTGCAAACCGCTCACCACCACGGTCGTAAAACAGGCCCAGATCAGTGGCGGCAACCATTCCGCCGGCAAGGGATAGGGACCGGCATCCGTGATCACTGCCACCACCAGCAGAATCTGCAACAAGGTGTTGAGCTTGCTGACGGGAATCGGCGCGGCTTCCACTTCCTCGACCCGATAGTTGTAGAGCACCGCGCCCCCGACGATCACCAGATCCCGGAACACCACCGCCAGCACCAGCCAGATGGGAATCAAACCAAGCGAACCCAGAACCAAAAAGCAGCAGATGAGCAGAGTCTTGTCCGCCAGCGGATCGAGGATGCCGCCAAGCCGGCTCTGCCAGCCGTAGTGCTTGGCCAGAAAACCATCGAGTCCATCCGAGGCGCCGGCGGCGGCGAACAACGCCAGTGCCCAGCCGAATTCATGCACGAGCAGCAGATAAACCACGGGAATCACGGCGATCAGCCGCATCGCGCTGATGAGATTGGGGAGATCCTTGAGCTTCACGAAGACAACCTTGATGCTGCGCGGTAATTGATCGCTAAGATGCTAGCCCGGCATCCGCCAACTGTCCAAGACTCTCGGTATACAATTGGCCGATTCCGACATCACTGGAGCCATCATGTCGCAGGATTCCCACAACACGTCCCTGAGCTACCGTGACGCCGGCGTCGATATCGACGCCGGAGCCCGTCTGGTGGAACGCATCAAACCGCTCGCCGCCGCCACCGCCCGGCCGGGTATCCTCGCCGGACTCGGCGGGTTTGGCGCGCTCTTCGAGTTACCCCTGGCGGACTATCGCCAACCGGTGCTGGTCTCCGGCACCGATGGTGTCGGCACCAAGCTCAAGCTGGCGATCGATCTCGGTCGGCACGACAGCATCGGTATCGATCTGGTCGCCATGTGCGCCAACGACATCCTGGTCAGCGGCGCCGAACCGCTCTTTTTTCTCGACTATTATGCCACTGGCCGGCTGGACGTGGAGGTCGCCGCCACGGTCATCGCCGGCATCGCCCGTGGCTGCGAACTGGCCGGCTGTGCCCTGACCGGAGGCGAAACCGCCGAGATGCCCGGTCTGTACCAGGACGGCGATTACGACCTGGCGGGGTTCTGCGTCGGCATCGCCGAAAAGGCGAACCTGATTCTGCCCGAGCGCGTCGCCGTCGGCGATGTCCTGCTCGGGCTCAAGGCGTCCGGTCCGCATTCCAACGGCTATTCGCTGATCCGCAAGGTGCTCGCGGTGAGTGGCGCGGATGCGGCTGGCACGCTTGCCCAGGATCTGGACGGGGCATCGCTGGGCGAGCGACTGCTGGCGCCCACGCGCATCTATGTGCGTTCGGTGCTTCCGCTGACGCGCGCGCTGCGCGTCCATGCCCTCGCCCACATCACCGGCGGCGGTCTGACTGAAAATCTGCCGCGGGTCTTGCCGCCGGGTACCCTCGCGCGCGTGGATCTGGACGCCTGGCGTCGGCCACCCGTCTTCGATTGGATCCAGACGCAGGGCGGTATCTCCGATGCGGAAATGCTGCGCACCTTCAATTGCGGGGTCGGCATGGTCGTCTGCCTCGCGCCCGAGGACGTCGAGCCCGCGCTAGAACAGCTCAGGGCCGCGGGCGAGGAGGTCTGGGTCATGGGGCAAATCGAGACCAGCGAGGAGGAACCTGCCGTCATCTACGATCGCGGGACCGCGCATGTCTGAAGACAACCGACTGAGCGTCGTCGCGCTGATCTCCGGCGGCGGTAGCAATCTGCAAGCCCTGATCGACGCCCAGGCCGCTGGGCTGCCGATCCGCATCGTGGCCGTCATCAGCAATCGGGCGGATGCGCCGGGACTTGATCGCGCCCGCCACCACGGCATCCCAGCGGAGATTCTGAGCCACCGGGACTATCCCGATCGCGAGACGTATGACGCGGATCTGCAACGACTGATCGATCGTCATGATCCAGGGCTCGTCGTCCTGGCGGGCTTCATGCGGATTCTAACCCCCGAGTTCGTCAACCACTATCGGGGACGAATGTTCAACATCCACCCCTCCCTCTTGCCCAAATTTCGCGGCCTGCACACCCATCAGCGGGCGCTGGATGCCGACGAGACGGAGCACGGGGCGAGCGTGCATTTCGTCACCGCCGAACTCGACGGCGGCCCGATCATCCTTCAGGCGCGGGTACCGGTGTTGCCCGAGGACGATGCCGCGACACTCGCCGCCCGTGTGCTGGAACAGGAACATCGGATCTATCCCGCCGCCGTGGGCTGGTTCGCGGAGGGACGGCTCAAGCTCGGCGAGGATGGGCGACCCTGGCTGGATGGGGAGCCAATGCCGGAGCCATGACGCATCCATGGATGCCGGACTCGCCTTCCGAACCCGGCAATGTGAACCGCAACGGCACCAACAACTCGATGTGAAAGCTTTCGCGCCCGTTGCCGTTCTGGCGTTCTTCAGTCGACGGCTCGGTTCAACGGGTAACGCAGGATTCGGGGCTGACCGGAGAACAGGACACGCGATCGCGGACCAGGCGCACATAGGCCGAATCCTGCCGTGTTCCATAGCCGACAGTGCCATTGCCGAAGTGCAGGGTCCAGGCGCTGCCTGGATAATAGGGAGACTGGGTCGCGGACCAGAAGCGGTCCGGGGGGGTGTTTGGAAAATGGATCGCGTCGATGTCAAGGCCATAACAGCGACGCTGGAGCAACGAGGACAACTCGGTTCGGTCCGGCAGGCGCCAGTCGGAGTACCCCGCGAAGACCACGCCGCGGCCTTGCCGAATCGCCCATTTCCATTTGAACAACAGCGCATCGCCAACAGCGCAACCGACTCCGCTCAACCCCTCGGCGCACTGCTTCCACATCAGGCCCGTGACGCGATCATTCACCGTCCCGTCCCGATTGGCGACAAAACGGCTGTCCGGTCGCTGGGCGGGAGGAATCTCGTCGACACAGGTCTCGGCAAGCGCGGTGCGAGCGAACGTCGACGCGAACAGGCACAGCGACAACGCCAGAGGCCAGCGAATCTTGTTCAACCGCGTCAACGGCGACATGCGTTGATCGATGCAAGGCCAGCGCCTAGGCACAAACCATGCTGGCCATGGCGGACGCGGTTGAATGGCTACTTCTTCCCGGTTGTCGCGTCCGACGCGGCGGCTCCCGCGCCGGACATGCCAGGGACGTTGGTCAACATTTTCTGGAACATGTCCCAGGAGGCCATGGTTCCCGCCAGATAGGGCTGGAACAATTTGATGGGGTCATAGCCCTCGACCCCGGCCATCATGCGCTCGCGAATGTCATCCATCATCTGGCGCTGAAATGCCTCCACATCCGGCAGGCCAAACAATTTGCGAACCTCGTCCGGGGTGATGTCAAAATCGACGGTAACCTTCATGATGCTCTCCGAGGGACACGGCAACAGGCCGCGGCTGATTTTCGGTTCAACTGTCGTGGTACGTGGACGCGAACGTCAATGACGGCTGGTGCGCGGCACCGGATCGGCGGACGTCGGCTCCTCGACCGTCATCGCTCGCCGCACTCGTCGTCCGATCAGGGTACAGGCACGCTCAAAGGCACCGGACGCCTCGCGCGCGTTCCAGTCCCATTCGGATGGATGGGCCGTGGACGGGCACTGCCAATGGCCCGTGGTCAGCAGCGAACCGATCCGCAACTCCAGGGTCCAGTCGTGCCAGAGGATATCGGGTTGTTCGTCATCGACGAATTCCTGCTCGGCCAGACGAATATAGTTTCCGGCGGTATCGTCCATGGCCACCAGATTGGATAACAGCAGGGTCTCGTCGACGCAACTGCTCCAACCCGTGTGGACCGCGCTCGCCGTCCCCATTAATGCATGGATGAGCAATGCCGGGGTGATGGTCAGCGACAGGGGGGTGTCCCAGTCGGGTTCGGCGGCGTCGGTTTCTAGTGTCATGGTCGATCTCAAATCCGGCTCGTTGCGGCGTCTTGTCAGGCATTCTCGAAGTGTCTCCAGTCTACGACCGGCAACCCGAGCGCGGCAATCCCATGGCTGACACGTTACCATGCCATCCTCAACATAACAGGTCCAGCAGCATGTCGGTTATCCTCGATCTCGCCATCTTCCCCACCGATCAGGGAATCAGCGTCAGCGCTTTCGTCGCTCCCGTGATCGCCATGATCCGCGACAGCGGCCACGCCTATCGACTCTCGCCCATGGGCACGGCGGTCGAGACCGCGACCCTGCCCGAGGCGCTCGAACTGATCGCCCGCGCGCAGTCGCTGCTCGACGAACGCGGCTGCGCGCGCGTCTACGCGATCGCCAAGTTCGACATCCGTCAGGGACCATTGGGGCGTCTGGCGGGCAAGGTCGACTCGATTCGGGAGCGGATCGGCGAACTCAATGGTCCTGTCGAGTGTTCCTCCTAGCCCGATCCCGGTATGGTGTCGACATTGCAACGCACGGGGAACATCACCATGAAGGTCGCAATCTTTTCGGATGTGCAGGCCAATCTTCCCGCCATGGAGACGGCGGTGGAGCACATCCTCGCCTGGCATCCGGATCTGGTGGTCATGGCCGGCGATCTGGTCAACCGCGGCCCCAGCAGTCTGGGTTGTCTGGAGTTGTTCGACCAACTGCGCCGGGAACACGGCTGGCTCCCGGTCCAGGGCAATCACGAGACCTGGATCCAGCGTTGCGCCCGCGAGGCGCCCAAGACCGAGTTGGAGGAACAGATGCGGCGCTTCGCCGACTGGACCTATCGTCAGCTTCGGCCGAGGATCGCGGCGATGGAGCACTGGCCGGATCATCTGTGTTTTCATGGCGGCCGCGAGGACACCTGGGTCCATGTGACCCATGGCACCATGACCAGCAATCGTCAAGGCATCTCGGCCAACGTCCCGGACGAGGATCTGCGGGATGCTCTGCCCCCGGACATCGCGCTCTTCGTCACCGCCCACACGCACCGCCCGCTGGAGCGCGTGCTCGACGGCACGCCGATCCTCAACGTCGGCTCGGTCGGCTCGCCCTTCGATGGCGACCCGCGCGGCAGCTATGCCCTGCTGGAACTGCGCGCCGGCCGCTGGCGCTGGAAGATCGTCCGCTTCGAATATGATCGCGCGCGGGCCGAACGGGATTTTCGCGAATCCGGATTCATCGACGAAGGCGGACCGCTGGCCCGCATTCTGTTCGAGGAATGGCGCCGGGCCTGCCTCCTGATGCCGCGCTGGCGCCGCGAGTACGAACCGGCAGTGCTCGCCGGCGAACGCCCGCTGGAACCCGCCGTCGCGGCATTCCTCGCGGCACTGGACCGACCGGCCACCGAACACCAAGGTTGATTTCTGGAAATGACTTGACCAAGCGTCAAACCTCGTAGGAGCCCGCTTGCGGGCGACGGAGGCGCGCATGGAAGGCGTCTTGGCGAATCGCGTCGCCCGCAAGCGGGCTCCTACGGGTGGGCTCTTTCACGGAAATCGCCTAGCCATTAACCATTAGCCACCGACCACTGACCACTGACCACCAGAATGACCGACTCCGACACACTCTCGCGTTTCCTGTTCGAGCACACCGGCATTCGCGGCAACCTGGTGCACCTGGACGCCAGTTGGCGCGCGGTGCTGGCGACCCACGCCTATCCGGACAGCGTGCGCGGTCCGCTCGGCGAGGCGCTGGCCGCGGTCGCGCTGCTCGCCGCCACCATCAAGTTCGACGGCTCGCTCATCCTGCAGGCCCAGGGCACCGGACCCATGCGTACCCTCGTCGCCCAGGCGACCCATGAGCGCACGGTACGCGGACTCGCCACCTGGAACGGCGACGTGCCCGCGACGGGCGAACTGGCCGATCTGTTCGGCCCTGGGCGCCTGGTGCTGACCATCAAGCGCCATCAGGGCGAGCCTTATCAGGGCATCGTCCCCCTCGAAGGATGCACTCTGTCGGCGGCCATCGAACGCTATTTCAGCGATTCCGAACAACTGCCGACCCGCTTGTGGCTCGCGGCGACCGGCCAGCGCGCCGCCGGTCTACTGCTTCAGCGGCTCCCGAGCGACAGCCTGGGCAACGAGGACTGGGAACGGATCTGCCTGCTCGCGGACACCTTGACGCCGGCGGAACTGATCGACCTCCCTGGCGGCCGGCTGCTCTACCGGCTCTTTCATGAAGAGCCGGTGCGCTTGTTCGAGCCGGATCCCCTCGCCTTCCGTTGCGGCTGTTCGCGAGCGCGCATCGAGGAGATGATCCGATTACTGGGCGAGGTTGAAGTGAACGAGATCCTCGACGAACAGGGCACGGTCCTGGTCAACTGCGAATTCTGCAATCGCGAATATCGCCTGGACAGGGTGGATGCCCGCCAACTCTTCGCCGAACACACCCATCATGCGCCGCCAGCGTCGCAGCACTGAGGGCGATTGGGATCGCTGGACTTCAGTTCCTCGCCCAAAAAGGAATCGGGATCGCGGATCGCGGCCAGCGGCGGCAGGTCGTTGAGCGAACGCAGGCCGAAATAGTCCAGGAACTTGCGGGTGGTGGCATAGAGCGCGGGCCGTCCGGGCACGTCGCGATGTCCGACCACCCTCACCCACTCGCGTTCGGTGAGCGTCTTGATGATGTTGGTGCTGACGGCGACCCCGCGGATGTCCTCGATCTCGCCGCGGGTGATGGGTTGACGGTAGGCGATCAGGGACAGCGTCTCCAGCAGCGCGCGCGAATACCGGGGCGCCTTTTCGTCCCACAGACGCGCGACCCAGGGCGCGACGCTCGCGCGCACCTGGATGCGATAACCGCTGGCGATCTCCACGAGTTCGATCCCGCGCGTCCGATAGTCGGTCTCCAGCTCCCGAATCGCGTCCAGAAGCAGGGGTCGCTCCGGGCGCTCCTCCTCGGGGAAAAGTTCCAGAATGCGATCCAGGGTCAGTGGGCCGCCAAAGGCAATCAGCGCCGCCTCAGCGATCTGTTTAAGCGAGGGCGAGGTCATCGGGCTCCAGGTGTGTCGACTCGCGTAGCCGGACATGGATGGGCGCGTAGGGCGCGGTCTGAACCAGTTCCAGGATGCTGGATTTGATCAGTTCCAGCAGGGCCAGAAAGGTGACGACCGCGCCCGGACGACCTTCGTCCAGCTCGAAAAGTTCGGTGAAACAGAGAAAGCCGCCGCCATGCAGCCGCTCCATCACCCGGGACATGCGCTCGCGCAGCGAGAGCGATTCCTTTTCGACCCGGTGGCTGGTGAAGAGATCGGCGCGCGAGAGCACGCCACGCAGCGCCAGCAACAATTCTCGCAGATCGACCTCGGGCGGCACCCGTTGCGAATGGCCCGGCGGGATCTCGGCATGGACGGCGAAGACATCCCGTTCCAGTCGCGGCAGTGTGTCGAGATCCTGCGCGGCCTGCTTGAAGCGTTCGTATTCCTGAAGGCGGCGGATCAGCTCGGCGCGCGGGTCGCCCTCCTCGTCTTCTCCCGCCTCACTGGAGCGCGGCAGCAGCATCCGCGATTTGATCTCGGCCAGCATCGCGGCCATGACCAGATACTCGGCCGCCAGTTCCAGCCGCAGTTCGGTCATCAGATCCACGTATTCCATGTATTGCGCGGTGATGTCGGCGATCGAGATGTCCAGGATATCGAGATTCTGGCGCTTGATCAGATAGAGCAACAGGTCGAGCGGTCCCTCGAAGGCATCGAGAAAGACCTCCAGCGCGTCCGGCGGGATGTAGAGATCCAGCGGGAGCTTCAGGAGCGGCGCGCCCTGCACCATGGCGAAGGGGAGTTCCTGGTGAACACCGATGGGCGCGGTAGCGGGCGGACTGTCTCCGTTGTCCGGTGGCGGCGCCCCCAACCCGGAACGGTTGTCTCGCAGTCGGGATCTTGGCGGTAACTCGACCTTTGTTGGAAGTGCCGACAATGTGTCGGCGAGTAGCGAGGCTGACATTCTGTCAGCGTTTTCTGATTCGGCGTTCTCTGAATGAGTGTGGGGCATCCGTCGGCATTCCGCATGAATAGCCGACAACATGTCGGCGTTCCCATGGTTGGCGATCGCAGGATCAGGCCATGACCAGCGACATGGCGTGCCGTACCTCTTCGAGCGTCTCGCGCGCGACGTCGCGCGCCTTCTCGCAGCCTTCGTTGAGGACGCTTCGCACCAGTTCGGGCTGAGCCTCGTATTCCAGCGCGCGCGCCTGAATCGGCATCAACTCGGCGAGCACGCCGTCGACGATGGGCTGCTTGCATTCGAGACAGCCGATCCCCGCCGAACGGCAACCCTGCTGGACCCAATCGCGCACCTGCTCGTTGGAGTAGACCTGGTGGAACTGCCACACCGGACACTTTTCCGGCTCGCCGGGATCGGTGCGGCGCACGCGGGCGGGATCGGTCGGCATGGTCCGCAGCGCTTTTTCCACCTCGGCGGGCGTGTCCCGCAACGAGATGGTGTTGCGGTAGGACTTGGACATCTTCTGCCCGTCCAGCCCCGGCATTTTGGACGCCTTGGTGAGCAGCGGCTGCGGCTCGGGCAGGATGACGCGACCGCCGCCCTCCAGATAGCCGAGCAGACGCTCGCGGTCGGAGAGCGTGATATTGCCCTGCCCCTCGACCAGCGCGCGGGCGACCTCCAACGCCTCCTGATCGCCCTGTTCCTGATAGCGGCGCTTGAGACTGTCGAAGAGCTTGGCGTTCTTCTTGCCCATCTTGCGCTTGGCCTCCTCGGCCTTGTCCTCGAAGCCCGGCTCGCGTCCGTAGAGATGATTGAAGCGACGCGCGACCTCGCGGGTCAATTCGACATGGGCGACCTGATCCTCGCCCACCGGCACCTGTCCGGCCTTGTAGACGAGGATGTCGGCGCTCTGGAGCAGCGGATAGCCCAGAAACCCGTAGGTCGCCAGATCGCGTTCCTTGAGCCGTTCCTGCTGATCCTTGTAGGTCGGCACCCGTTCCAGCCAGCCCAGCGGGGTAATCATGGAGAGCAGCAGATGCAGTTCGGCATGCTCGGGTACCCGCGACTGGACGAAGATGGTCGCCGAGCCCGGATTGATCCCAGCGGCCAGCCAGTCGATCACCAACTCACGGGTGCTCTCCGGGATGATCGAGGGATCCTCGTAATGGGTGGTGAGCGCGTGCCAGTCGGCGACGAAGAAGAAGCACTCGTACTCGTGCTGCAACTCCAGCCAGTTTTTCAGGACACCATGATAGTGGCCGAGATGCAGCCGGCCCGTGGGACGCATGCCCGAAAGCACGCGCGCGTGTTGTGCGGAGGCAGAAGCCAAGGGGGAACCTCGCGTCAGAAATGGAAGAGTGTTTTCACGGCGCCGGCGCCAGGCAGGAGATCGACGACGCCGATCACGAGCGGAAACAGAATGGAACCGAGCAATCCAGTGGCCAGCAGCGCCAGCAGGATGACAAGCCCAAAGGGCTCCAGCCGGGAAAAATAGACGGCAAGGCGTGGCGGCAGGAGCGAATTCAACACCCGTCCGCCATCCAGGGGCAACAGTGGCACCAGATTCAGGACCATGAGAAAGACGTTGATCAGAATGCCCGCGGCGCCCATGTAAATCAGCGGCAGCGCAACCCATTGACTGGTCGGCATGAGCAGCAGGCCCAGTTGAATCATCAAACCCCAGAGCAGCGCCATGAAGAGGTTGGCGCCCGGCCCGGCCACTGCCACCAGCGCCATGTCGCGCCGGGGATGACGCAGATTGCGCCAGTTGACCGGCACCGGCTTGGCCCAGCCGAACAGCATTCCGGTGAACAGAAAGGTCAGCGAGGGCACCAGGATAGTCCCGACCGGATCGATATGCCGGATGGGATTGAAGGTCACGCGCCCGAGCATGGAGGCGGTCTTGTCGCCGAGCCGATTCGCGACCCAGCCGTGGGCGGCCTCGTGCACGGTGATCGCGAAAATGACCGGGATGGCCAACACGGCCAGAAGTTGCATCTGATTAAGCGTTTCCATTATTCCTCGAAGAGGGTCGCGTCGCCCTTGCCAAGTCGGACCAGCGCCGGGGGGTCGGCGGTCATGTCCACCACGGTGGTCGGCTCCAGGCCGCAGAAACCGCCGTCGATCACCAGGTCGACATGCTTGTCGAGCAGTTCGCGCATTTCATAGGGATCCGTCAGCGGTTGATCGTCATCCGGCAGAATCAGCGTGGTGCTCAGGATGGGTTGATTGAGTTCGGTCAGCAGCGCGCGACAGATTTCATGATCGGGCACCCGGATGCCGATCGCCTTGCGCTTGGGGTGCAGCAGGCGTCGCGGCACTTGCTTGGTGGCCTCGTGAATGAAGGTGTAAGGGCCGGGCGTCAAGGTTTTCAGCAACCGGAACGCCTGATTGTCGATGCGGGCATAGGTGGTGATCTCGGAAAGATCGCGGCAGACCAGGGTGAAATTGTGCTTGTCATCCAGCCGACGGAGGCGGCGGATACGCTCCATGGCCGATTTCTCGCCGATCTGACAGCCCAAGGCATAGGACGAATCGGTCGGATAGACCACCACGCCGCCTTCCAGCAGAATCTCGACCGCCCGGCGCACCAGCCGCGCCTGTGGGTTTTCCGGATGAATTTGAAAGAATTGCGCCATGTCGATTCCTTATCCTCTCGACTCCAATCAGGCGACGCCAAGCGCGGCCAGGGGCGGTGCACAGTGGCTCTCCAGGTCGGGCCAATCGTGCCAGATCGGGATGCAACCCTCCGGCAGCGGCGGCAGACGACCGAGTTCGAGCCAGGGATTTTCCGGCCCATGAAAATCCGACCCCTTGGATGCGAGCAGACGTTGTTCGCGCGCATGGCGCGCGAAGGTAAAGGCGTCATCCCGGCTGTGACTGCCGGTCACCACCTCGACCGCCGCGCCGCCGAGTTCGCGAAATTCGCCGAGCAGACGCTGTATCCGGGTGCGCGTCAGTCCGTAGCGGGCCGGATGGGCGATCACCGCCTGACCGCCGGCCGCGCGAATCCAGCCGACCGCTGCCTCCAGGGTCGCCCATTGTCCGGCGACATGGCCCGGTTTGCCGCTGACGAGAAAACGCTTGAAGACCTCGGCGTTGTCGGCGGCCAACCGCTGACCCACCAGAAAACGGGCGAAATGCGTGCGGCCGATCAGGATTCCGTTGGAAAGCGCACGCGCTCCCTCATACGCCTGATCGATGCCATGCTTCGCCAGCCGGCGCCCGATTTCCTCGGCCCGCCAGGCGCGAAACTCCATCAAACCAGCGAGCCCGGCCTGAAGCAACGGGTTCTCGATGTCGAGATTCAAACCCACGACATGCACGGTGCGCGCACCCCAGGTCACCGAAATCTCGGCCCCTGGAATCAAGGCGATCCCCAGGTCACGGGCGGCCGCATCGGCCTCCGCCACGCCCTCGGTCGTATCGTGATCGGTGAGCGCCATCACGGTCACGCCAGCGGCCGCGGCGCGGCGCACCAGCGCGTCAGGCGTCAGGGTGCCGTCGGACGCGGTCGAGTGAGTGTGCAAATCATGCTTGGAGTTCATCGCGCTAGTTTAACCGAAGGCGCGAGACCGCGTGAGCGCATCGGCAAGACGGAGATCCATCGAGTTGCTATGCTTTCAGTTCGCGTCCCGCCGATCGTCGAGAGTCAGCGCAAGGCGAAGGCCGCTTACAAGGATGCATTGCACGCTGGACGCGGTTTAAGCTCGTTCGCGATCACGCCGTTGTTTTGTATCAAGAGATGCTTGCTCGCCATGCTGCCACCCATCGATATGTCCTACATCGCGGACCAGCTCGTCGAATCTGGCGACGAGATTCTGCGCGCCTTCGATGAATCGGAAACGCCCATCGAGCCGAATCCACGAGTGATCCTGATCGGGCTCGAACGCCTGTTCGACCTCATCCGCGCCGCCGAACAGGATACGCTGGAGGAATCCGCCCGCGCACTCCGCGACGCCACCGGCTCGGAGCCCGCGGTTCTCCTCGATCATGGGATCGCTCTGCTCATCCAACTCGCCGAGTTGGCCAGACGTCTGAACCTGCCGCCGCAGGCGCGCGCCCTTGAGCGACTCACGCTCCCGTTCTGCTGCTGGCTGCTTCGCCGCGGCGGCGAGCTGTCGCATCCGGAACCCGTTATCAATGCTACCGCCGAACTGGCCAACAGCCTTCGCGAACCCGATCAACTCGTGGAGCTTTTCGGGCTCATGCGGGAAATCATCGACGGCATCGGCCTCGAACGCGCGCTGGAATCGGAAACGACAAACCCCGCGCGACCCTGGCGCGTCCTGCTGCTCAACCGCGCCATTGTCGCCACCCGCAGCCACCAGCCCGCGCTGATGGAAGAGGCCTTTGCCGACGTCGTTGAGCATCTGCCAGAAGACGCGCCGGATTTTTTCCGGGAGGGTATCGGTCAGATGGAAGCGCGGAATTACCCGGCTCAGGTGCGCGAGGTCATGCAGCGTTATTTCGATCGCTGGTGCACGGGGCAGCGGTTGCATTGATCCAAACCCGGCCCTGCCAGCGTTTGGCTTCAAGCTAGGTCTGGAATCTCCCGGCCTGATCCTTCAACTCGCTGGCAAGTCGCATCAGTTGCCGACCGGCCGCCTCCAATTGGGTCATCCCCGCGCTTCCTTGATGGGTGGCATCGCTGATCGCCACGATCCCCTGGTTGATTTCATTGGCCACCGCGGTCTGTTCCTCGGCGGCGCTGGCGAGTTGGGCCATGGTCGCGGAGATCCCGTCAACGGCCGTCGTGATCGCCTCCAGCGCCTGGCCAGCCTGGCCGGCCGTTTCCATGGAAGTTTGGGCACTCTGGCGACTGTTGCCCATCTCCCCGCCCGCCTGGCGCGAACGCTGCTGCAAACGCGCCACCATCGTCTCGATCTCGCGGGCTAAATCCTGGGTGCGCCGCGCCAGCGTGCGCACTTCATCGGCGACGACCGCGAAGCCGCGCCCCTGTTCGCCCGCCCGCGCGGCCTCGATGGCGGCATTGAGCGCCAACAGGTTGGTCTGCCGGGCCACGCCCTGAATCGCCTCCAGAACCTGACCGATGCCGAGCGTGTCCTGTTCCAGCGCGTGGATCGTTTCCGCGATGGCGGCGATTTCCCCGGCCAAGGCGGACATGGCGCCGATCGTCTCGACGACCGCTCCCCGACCTTGATCGGCCAGTGTCTTGGCCTGCCGCGCGGAGTCGGCCGCGGACGCGGTGTTGCGGGCCAACTCCTCGGCCGACGCGGTCATTTCCTGCATGGCCGTGGCGACCTGCTCGGTTTCCATGGATTGCCGTTGAGCCACGCCACGGGCCGCCATCAGATTCTCCGACATCTGCCCGGTCGCCACGGACAGCGTGATGGCGGACCCGCCGATGCGTTCGACCAGTTCCCGCAGTCGGTCAACCATTTTGTCGAACTCGCGCGCGATGTCACCGATCTCATTGGGCGTATCCAGAGTCGCGCCGGTGGCGAGATCCGATTGTTCGAGAATATGCGTCATGGCACGTCGGAGACTGCCGAGTTGCCGGGTGATCGAGCGGTAATAAAGCCATCCCAGGATGCCCACGAACAGCACGGCGGTGACGGACAGACCGGCAAAAGCCCGCCGGGAGGCTGTATAGAGGCCATGGGCGTTCTCCCGCTCCTGGCCGGCGACCTCCAACTGCAAGTCCACCAGCGCGGCGATCGTTTGACTGATGGGGTCGATTTGATCGTATAAAGGACCGTCGAAATCCGCCAAGCGATTGGCGACCTCGCCCCGCATCCCTTGCAGACGCTCCACCAACCTGTCGATCACGGCATCGGCCTGGACAAAACGCTGCCGCGCTTCGTCGACCAGACGCTGCTCTTCCGCCGTGAGTTGCGTCTGGAGATAGCGATTCCACCGCTCGCGAATCCGCCCTTGCGCCTGGTCGACGCCTTGCAACGCCTGTTCGGCGGTAAAGCGGCCGGCGTTGGCCTTGTTGACCGCATCGATGACGAAGACCGCATAATCGTCGGCGATGGTCTTCAGATCCTGCAACGGCACCACTCGATCCAGATAGATGCGGTCGACCCCCTCATTGATCTGTCGTAAAAGATCCGCGGCCAGTAACCCGATCAGGAGCATGACGACACTTGGAACCAGTGCCAGCATCGCGAGTTTCGTTCTAATTTTTGCGTGATCGATCAACTTCATGGGTATTTCACCAAAAACTCAACAACGGCCGAAACCGCTCGTGACGACGGCCTGCATTGTGCCATCAGGATGAAAGCGGCTGGGCCGTTCTCCTGTGACGAGGTGGCGCGACATCGTAAACCATCCCCATCGCGCGGATCACACTCAATCTTCTGGCTGAATAAGAACGGACGCGGCGCGTATGTCAACTGGGACGGGGAGCCGGGGAGCATGATCATGGTCTTGGACTCAGAGGTGCTGATCCGCCCGGACGATCTGCTGATTCGGTGTACGACGAATCCCGTCCGCGCCGCGCCACCGTGACCGAGCGCGTTTTCCGCGGCGCCAAATATCTCTACATATTTTCGTTAGAGCAAAGCGCCCGGACGCTGATCGGTCAACCAGTAAAAACGCAGCGGCGGAATCACCACGCGCGTATTGAACAGTGCCGGCGACTCGCCGGTCAGCAGATCCTTGACCTGCCCGAAGCGAAAGAGTCCGCGGTTACCGAGATCCTTCAGATCCAGATACTGGGACTGAACATCGACGTTGGCGACCACCAGCACGCTGTCGGTCGGCATGGTCGGATGGGTGCGCAACAGGACGAACAGATGCGGATTGGCCACGTCGAGCAGTTCGCGGTTGTTGAAATCGGCGAAGGCAGGTGTGGTCTTACGCACCGCGATCATGCGCTTGAGACCGTCGAACAGGCGTTGCTCGACCGTCCCATGCTCGTTGCGGCGTTCGGCGCGGTTCCAATCGATGCGCGGACGATGGACCCAACGACTGTCGCTGGCCTTGTTGACATCCTCCAGAAAGGAGTTGTCGTTGAGGGTTCCGATTTCGTCGCCATACCAGATCAAGGGGATGCCGCCGAAGGACATGATCATCCCGTGCAGGGTTAGGATCAGATTGACGGCGTGGTCGATGGCCTCGGGATCGCCCGACTCCAGGGCGGTTTCGAGTCCGGCCAACGAGGCAAGCGCCCCGGAAATGCGGGCGTCGCCGGTCTTGGGATTGACGCCGAACGGACGTCCGCGACTGGGCGAGCCCTCGAACGCGCCGGTGAACCAGTCCACCAGAAAGCGGCGGTGCGCATAGGGGTCATAGTCGCAGGCGCGAATGTCGGCATCGTCGAAGCCGAGACCGATGTCGTCATGGCAGCGGATGTAATTGAGCCAGGTGGCGCGGTCGAGCTTGTTGGGCAGGTTTTTGACGCCCTGATTGAGCAGTTTGGCATTCTTGGTCGCCACCGCGTCCCACAGCAGCGCCATGAAGGTGGCGTTATAGGCGATCTCGCATTCCTTGGCGATGATGGCGTCCTCGCCGAAATATTTGATGATCTCGGAGGGCGCGACGATGGCCTCGGCGATGAAGAGCACGCCGGGCGCGACCACCTGACAGCAGTCCTTCATGAGTTGCAGGATGAGATGGGCCTCGCGCTCGTTCTGGCTGGTCGTGCCGATCTTTTTCCAGAGAAAGGCCACGGCGTCCAGGCGCACGATATCGGCGCCTTGATTGGCCCAGAACAGGACGATATCGAGCATCTCGATGAAGACCGCCGGATTGGAATAATTGAGATCCCATTGATAGTCGTTGAAGACCGTCATGACCCATTTGCCCATGACCGGATCCCAGGTGAAATTGCCGGGCGAGGTCTCGGGAAAGATTTCGGGCAGGGTCTCCTCGAACATGTCGGGCACGTCGCGGTTCGGGAAGATGTAATAGAACTTCTGATACTCGGCATCGCCGGCGCGCGCCCGCTGTGCCCATTCGTGTTCGTTCGAGGTGTGGTTGACCACGACATCCAGGGTCAGCAGCATGCCGCGCTTGCGCATCGATTCGGCCAGCGCGACCACGTCCTCGACACGCCCGGCGCGTGGGTCGATATCGCGAAAATCGCTCACCGCATAGCCGCCATCGCTCGCGCCCAGCGGGCATTTGAGGATGGGCATGACATGGACCAGGTTCACGCCGAGATCCTGCAGATAGGGCAGCCGCTGCGTCAGTCCCTGGAGATTGCCGGCGAAGCCGTCCGAGTAGAGCGCCATGCCAACCCATTCCTGACTCAGAAACCAGTTGTAATCCTCCTCGCGCGCCATATCGAGCTGTTGGAGCGCCGCCGGGCGATCGAGATAGGCGCGGGCGAGACGCTCGGTGAGATGGGTCGCCTGTTGCTTGAAGTCCTCGCGATGACCGTAAAGATGATGAAACAGCGAATGAATGGCGTAAAAGTTGGCGCCCAGCCGGGTATAAAAATGACGCAGATCCTGGCACGAAAGGTCATAGGCGAATTCGTCGAGGATATCGTTCAGCAGGGCGTGAGAGACCTGTTCGTACATGCTGATTCCGGTTGAAAAATAGACGGGATTGACAGGATTGCGGTCTTACCTGAAACGTTGGCAAAGCCCCATTGGCTTACAACCCCCACTGCCCGATGAAAGGCACATAGAGCCCGGCATCGGCACGGGTCGCGCCGCGCTGGCCGACGATCCGCGAGGCGAACGACTGGGCGCGCTCCAGGGTGGTTGCCAGCGGCCAGCCGTCGAGGATACCCAGGATCAGCACTGCGGCGAAGGCATCGCCCGCGCCGACCGTGTCCACCACCTCGGTCGCGGGCGCGGGAGCGACCTGAGCCGTCGTGCCATCGGCGGTCAGGCCGAGCGCGCCATCGCCGCCCAGGGTCACGATCAGACCGGCGAGGTCGTGGCGTTCGAGAAAGGCACGGGCGCGCGTCGCCAGATCCGGCGATGTTGGACCTGAGTCTTCCAGCCAGGCCAGTTCGTCGCGATTGAGTTTCACCCAGTCCGCGTCGGTGACCAGACCCAGGGTCGCGTCGCGCGACCACCAGGGCGCGCGCAGATTGACATCCAGAAACACGCGGTCCGGCCCCTCCGCCTTGAGCGCTTGCAGGGTCGCCGCCGAGACCGGCTGACGCAAGGCCAGGGTGCCGTGATAGAGCAGACCGCAGCCCGCGCCCGCGGCGAGAGACCGAATCGAGTCATAGGCACGGTCGGGGACGATGTCATAGGCGGGCTCGCCGTCGGTCAGAGACACCGTGACCTCGCCGGTGGCGTGGTCGGGGTCGGTCTGCAGATCGGCGACATTCATCCCCCAGTCGCGCATGGCGGCGCGCACCGCCGCGCCATCCGGGTCGTCGCCCACCGCGCTGATCAGACGCACGGATGCGCCGAAGGCATGCAGATGCCAGGCGACATTGAAGGGCGCCCCGCCCAGAACCCGATGACCATCGGGAAACCGATCGAAGAGGACTTCTCCGAAGATACAGATCGGGGAAAGATGCATGGTTTGCGTTTCTCCACATGAAATCCGGCAACGAAGGCTTGAGCGCTTCGCTAATACGCGCTCAAGAACGGCCCTCGGGATCGATACCCGCCTGCTTGAGCAGACCCGGCAAGCGTTCCTTTTCCGCTCTCGCTGGCGCGTTCCTGCGGGCGAACGTCGAATTGATTCAACGCCCGGACTCAGGCTCGACGAACGTCAGCAGATCCGGTCGAAAATGGGCCACGCCCTCCAGAATGCCGGCGCTGTAGTGGCCATTCATCCCCGACCAGTCGCCTTTGGCGCAATACAGACGCTCGCTCAGACCACGTTCGGCAGCGCCGCGGCGTGCCCGATCGCGGACATCGGCATGGGCGTTGGCGACCAGGACCGAGGGAATCGGACTCGTCAGCACCTCCAGGTCGTTACCGCTGTCGCCAGCGAAGAGCGTCGCGTTTTCGTCGCAGCCGAGCGCGCACATCAGGAAGGTCACGGCATGATATTTGTTGGCCTGTTCGGGCAGCAGGTCGAGCAGTCCGACGGCGGCGGTTTCGTCGATGCTCCAGATCAGGTTGGCGCGCATTCCGGCCGCTTCAAGACGTTTCCGCAGCCGCGCGAGCAGATCGTCGACGTTCAGATCGAGTGGGACATCGTAGCTGAGCTTGAAAGGAGCCTGTTTTTCGGCTTCCTGTAATCGCAGTTCCGTCAGATCGGCGAACAAGGCTTGCAGTGCCGCCGCGCCCGGCCAGGTTTGCGCCAGTTCGTCGCTCCAGCCCGGCAGCGGGCTCCAGACTGCCGTGCCCTCCGCGTCGACCGTCACGGCCTGAATACTTGAACCCACATCACCGATCACATACGCGGGCCAGGGCAGCGCGTAGTCGGCGATCGCTTGTTCGACCAACGCCCGATGTCGCCCCGTGACATAGGCCAGGGTCACCCCGTCCCGAGCGACCAGACGGCGGAAACGGGGACGCGCCTCGGGCGACTCGGGCTCGCGCCCGTTCGGAATCAGGGTGCGGTCAAGATCGGTGCAGAGCAGCAGCCTGATGGGCATCGCGTCGTTCATCCCGACACCTGCGGAACGCGGCAGGAACCGAAGAAGTCGTAATGTTCGACGGCTTCCAGAATCCCCAGCGCATGCGCCTGTTGGGCAAAGTAAATGTTCTCGTGCTCGCCCAGTTGGGACAGTTCCTCGCAATGACGGTTCGCCACGACCACCGCCAGGGTGTTGCCGCGCATCATATCCTCATCCGCCCCGGATCCGCCCGCGACCAGGATGTGTTCGAGCGGAATTCCCAGCCGATGCGCGACATAGCGCAGTGCCTGACCCTTGCTGGCGCGGATCGGGACGATGTCGAGGAATTGCCCGAAGGAATGCACGACATTGACGCTTTGCTCCTGGGTGCGCAACAGAGTCGCCAGTTCCTCCACCGTGGGCGCGACCGTGGGATCATAGTGATAGGAAATCTTGAAACGGCTCTGCTCGACCTTGCGCTGCGGCGTCAGCCCCGAGATCCGCTCAAGGGCGCGGCGCACCGCCTGGGGCTTCCAGAGATGGTCGACATGATCCTTCCAGTAGTCGTCCGGGATCAGATGCCCGGTGTAATGAATGTCGGTGCCGAGACTTGTGATGAGGATATCCGGCACCGGGATACGATGTTTCTTGAGTTCGGTCAACAGCGAATCGAGACGCCGCCCGGTCACGATGCCGAAATTCGCGCAACGCTTATTGTCGCGCATCATGGTGACGAAGCGCTCGACGCCCTCGGCATTGCCCAGCAGACTCTGATCCAGATCGGTGAAGAGCGCGCGATCGCGATAAATGAGACGCCGGCGCGCCGGCGGCGTATCGGGAATGGGCACGGCACGCTTGGCGAGCGGGGCGATGCGCTGGCGGTAAAGCTCCGCATGGGCCTGCCAGGAGTAACGTTCGCGTACCCCCGCCAGGCCATTGCGCGAGAAGGTTTGCCAACGTTCGGGATCGCTCAGGATGTCGAGCAGAGCGGCGGCGATGGCCGCGCGGTCCAGCGGATCGACTAGCAAACCATTCTTGCAGTTGCCGACGATGTCCACCGGCCCGCCGTTTTCAGTGGCGACCAGCGGCAGACCGGTGGCGGCGGCCTCCAGCAGCGTCAGACCGAAGGGTTCGGTCAGCGCGGGGTTGATGAAGACGCCCTTGGAACGGGCCACCAAACGATAGATCTCGGGCACCTCGTCGGCACTGTGATGTTTCGGCGCGGCGACCTTGCCATAGAGGTCATAAGCATCGACCGTGAGCAGAATCTCGGTCAGCACCTCGCGGGCACCTTCGTCCAACTCGCGAATATCGTCGCGGTTGCCGGCGACGATCAAGAGGTTCGCCAGCGCCTGGAGTTCGGGCGATTCGCCATACGCCTCGATCAGCGTCACGATGTTTTTCCGATGATCGGCGCGCGACAGCGCCAGGATCAAGGGTTTGTCGGGGGCGTCGAGAAAGCGCTTGACCCGCGCGCCAAAGGCGATCGGCGGATCCTTGGGCGCGGGCGGATGAAACTGCTTCAGATCGGTGCCGGGCGGGATGACGACCATCCGCTCGGGCTGATAATAGTCATAGAGCGCGTATTGCCCCTCGATCTCGTTATGGGTGCTGGTGATCACCAGGTCCGCGCTGGCCAGCACGGTTTCCTCGGCGTCGATGCGGCGCAGCATGTGGTAACGCGCGTCGATCTGTTCGCCATCGAGTCCGGCCGCCAGCAAACGCTGGCGTTTGTCGCGCCCCAGCGAATGGCCGGTATGCACCAGCGGCACGCCGATGAGACTGGCCAGTTTCGCGCCCACGTATCCGGCATCGGCGTAATGACTGTGAATGACATCCGGCCAGTGTCCCTGTTCCTGAAGCCAGGCGGCCAGATTATCCATCAAGCCGTCGAGATGGTCCCAAAGCTGCTCCTTGACGATATAGCCCTCGGGGCCGGCCTCGATGCGGACGATGCGGGATTTTTCGCTCAGGGGTTCGAGCGGCACGCCATAATCCGCGCTGACGGCCGCGTCGACGACGCGACGGGTGACCAGATCGACCTGCGTCACATCGGCGCGTTCGCCGAGCGCACGGGCGAGATCGACGACATATTTGGTCTGTCCGCCGGTGTCCGCGTCGCGTCCGAGTTCTAAATCATGGCCACGAATCAGGCCGTGAAGACTGAGCAGAAGGATGTACATGGAATCGACCTCTGGTGTTTCGCAGGTGGGCGAGTCGGTTGTGCGTCCTCGCGTGGAGTCAGCAACCCAAAGCCCCCGACAATGCCCACGCATCCCGATACAATGCTAGGCACCGAGGTCAGACGAGGAGTTCCGAGCGTGGAGTTTTTGAAGGCCAATCTGGATCTGGGCGTCATGGGTCTGCTGGGATTCATGAGCTTCATGATGGTGGCGTTTGTGATCGAACGCTATCTCTACTTCGCGCGGGTGGATCTGAGCGCCTTCGAGGATGCCGAAGATCTCGACCTGGTGCTGACCCGCCATCTGACCGCGATCGCCACCATCGGCGCCAATGCACCCTATGTGGGCCTGCTCGGAACGGTCCTCGGAATCCTGCTCGCCTTCCATGACATCGGGCAGGCGGGCGCCATCGAGACTGGCACCATGATGCTGGGACTGGCCCTGGCGCTCAAGGCCACCGCGCTCGGTCTGGTGGTGGCCATCCCCTCGCTGGTCTTCTATAACGCGCTGTTGCGGCGCACGGACGTGCTCAAGGCCCGCTGGCGCAAGGAACGGCGCGGATGAAGCGCATGGATCAGATCAATGTGATCCCTTTCATCGACATCATGCTGGTGCTGCTCGCGATCGTCCTGACCACGGCGACCTTCATCGGCGAGGGGCGACTGGAGATCCGCCTGCCGGAGTCGGCGAGCCAGACCGGGTCGGACATCCCCGCCGCCGTCGAGATCGCCATCGATGCGGAGGGCGAACTCTTTCTCGATACCGAACCACTCCCGATCGAGGCGTTGGGCGCCCGACTCGCGGCCCTGGACCGCGCCACCCCGATCGTGCTACGGGTCGACGCCGCAACCCGTTTCGACCGCTTCGTTGCCGTGGTCGATCAGCTCAAGGCCCGCCAACTCGATCGACTGACCATCCTCACACGCAAATCATGAAGGATGTTAGGGGCTGTCTGCGCTGCGTCTGGCTCGGGCTGCTGTTCTCGGCTTTCATGCATGCGGCCATCGCCGCCGCCCTGCTGCGGGTCGATGCGCCGGCGTCGACCGCGTCGGCGGAGCGTGTCGTGAGTCTCGATCTCGCGCTGTTTGGCGCTGGCGAAGCGAGCGAGTCGACTGGCCCGATGGCGATGCCCGTGCCGGAAACGGCGCTTGCGGCGCCCACTCCGGCCCCCCTTCAGGAACAGCCCCGCGAGCCGGAGCCGGAGCCGGAGCCGGCAATCAACCAGGATGACCGCCCGCTATCGGTTGTGGGACCGGAGGTCAGGAGCGCGCCCGAGCCTGCAATCCCTCCGCTCCCCGTCCAACCGCCCGCGCCAGACGGGCGGATAGCCGCGAAAACCGCCAGACTCGAACCGAAGACGAAGGCTCCGTCACCCCCCCAGACATCGGTCAAACCCAAGCCAAAGCCCGCGTCAGTCGCCAAATCGAAGCCTAAGACCAAGTCTAAACCGACCGTGAAACCCTCGGCAACGGCCCAAAAAACGGCACCGACGACCGCCGCCGCGCCATCAGGCACATCGCGCAACCCGCGCCCCGACGCCGGAGCGGCATCCGGCACGAGAAAGGCGACACAGCCGTCCGGATCGGGGGGTGAAAGCGCCTCGGCGGTCAGGGATCGGTCGGAACAGGAGTATCTGAGCGCCCTGCAACAGGCCATCAAGCGCCATCAGAACTATCCGATGGAGGCCCGGCGCCGTCAGCAGACCGGTATCGCGACGGTCGCCTTCGTGATCCGGCCGGATGGCCGCATCGACCAGATCCGTCTTGCCAAAGGCTCCGGACAGTCGGCACTCGACCGTGCCGCACTGGACGCACTGCGCCGACTCGGGCGTTTCAAGCCGATCCCAACCTCGCTTGGCCGTTCATCCTGGCCGCTGCGGGTACCGATCCGTTTCGACCTGAAATAACCCGCAATCCCTTGAACCATCGTTGGGTATATCATTGGTTCAGCATTCGCTGAAAGACTGAATCACGAGGACGAGAACCATGGCATCACTGAACCTGGACCATCTGCAACCCCTGCGCGAGCAACTCGACGGACATGCGATCTACGGCGCCATCCAGCGCGTCGAGGATCTGCAAATCTTCATGCACCACCATGTCTTTTCGGTCTGGGACTTCATGTCGCTGATCAAGTATCTGCAACGGTCCATCGCCCCGGTCCAGGTGCCCTGGATCCCGCAAGGCGACCCCAGCCTGCGCTACTTCATCAACCAACTGGTGCTGGAGGAGGAATCCGACACTCTTCCGCTCGACGGCGGTCAAGTCGGCTATGCCAGCCATTTCGAGTCCTACTGTCAGGCCATGACCGAGATCGGCGCCGACGGCGAGATGCCCTGGCGTTTCCTCAAGCTGGTCGAGGAACAGGGCGTCGACCAGGCGCTCTACTCGCCGACCGTGCCCCTCCCCGCGCGCTATTTCTCAGAGACGACCTTCTGCTTCATCCGCGAGGATAAGCCGCATGAGGTCGCTGCCGCCCTGGCGCTCGGCCGCGAAAATCTGATTCCGGCGATGTTCCGCAAATTCCTCCAACACATGCAAATCAGCGAGACTCAGGCGCCCGCCTTCCACTATTACCTGAACCGGCACATCCATCTGGACGAGGATTTTCACGGCCCGCTGTCGTTCAAGCTGCTCGAAACCCTCTGCGGCGACGATCCCGAGCGCATCGCGGAGGCCGAAACGGCCGCGCAGGAGGCGCTCTGCGCGCGGATCCGCTTCTGGGACGGCGTGTTGGAGGCGATTCGGGCGGGTTGAATCGCGCCCGGCGCGGGTTGATTCGCGATTCCTCGTCTCCACGTTGCATAAACCAACCAAAATTATCAATTATCCAGACAACGAGGACTCCATCATGACCGCCACCGTCAGCGTTCCGCTCGACAACGAAGGATTTCTGCTCAACCGCGACGACTGGAGCGAGGAGATCGCCGTCGAACTGGCCCGGACCGACGATTTCGAGATGACCGAACAGGTCATGTCCTTCATCCGCGAGGCCCGCGCCATGTTCGAGGAGGATGGCGTGGTGCCGCCCATCCGAATCTTCGCGAAAAAACAGAAGGTCTCGACCAAGGATCTCTACGACATCTTCAAGAAGGGGCCGATGAAGCTCATCTGCAAATGGGGCGGTCTGCCGAAACCGACTGGTTGCGTCTGACAGACGACACTCAGATTGGATAGCGAGGGCGTCTCCCGCCCTCGTGCCGGGTATGGTGCGAGTCTCCGCCTGCTGTCACACCTCGCCGCGATTGTAGTCGGGCTGCGCCGTGATTTTGTGGATGCTGAGATCCGCGCCGAGATATTCCTGCTCCTCGGTCAAACGTACCCCGACCGCCAGCTTGATCAGACCATAGATCGCGAAACCTCCGGCAAAGGCCACCAGCACGCCGATCAGGGTTCCCGCCAACTGCGCGGTCAGAGTCACGCCCCCTACCCCGCCCAGCGCCTGAAGCCCGAAGATCCCGGCGGCGATCCCACCCCAAAGCCCGCAGAGTCCGTGCAGCGGCCAGACTCCGAGCACGTCGTCGATCTTCCATTTGTTCTGGGTCAGGGTGAAGGCATAAACAAAGAGCGCGCCAGCGACCCCACCCGTCACCAACGCACCCAATGGGTGCATGAGATCGGAGCCGGCGCACACCGCGACCAGACCGGCCAGCGGTCCGTTATGCAGAAATCCAGGGTCGTTCCTGCCCACGACCAAGGCCGCCAGGATGCCGCCGACCATCGCCATCAATGAGTTGACCGCGACCAGACCGCTCACCGCCTCCACCGTCTGCGCCGACATGACATTGAACCCGAACCAGCCGACCGTCAGGGTCCAGGCGCCCAGCGACAGGAAGGGAATCGAGGATGGCGGATGGGCGGTCATGCCGCCATCGTGACGATAACGCCCAGTACGCGAACCGAGCAGCAACACGGCCGCGAGCGCGATCCAGCCGCCGACCGCATGCACCACCACGGAGCCGGCGAAGTCATGAAAGGGCGCGCCGAAGGTGGCCTCGATGAAGGTCTGCATCCCCAGGTTGCCGTTCCAGACCATGCCCTCGAAAAAGGGATAGAGCAGACCGACGATTAGGAAGGAGGCGAATAACTGCGGATAAAAACGCGCGCGCTCGGCGATGCCGCCCGAGACGATGGCCGGGATCGCCGCAGCGAACGTGAGCAGAAAGAAGAACTTGACCAGTGCGTAGCCGTTTTTTTCCTGAAGCGCCTCGGCGCCAGTAAAGAAGTCGACCCCATAGGCCAAACTGTAGCCGATGAAGAAATAGGCGATGGTGGAGATCGCGAAGTCGCTCATGATTTTCGACAGGGCGTTCACCTGATTCTTGGCCCGGACCGTGCCAAGCTCCAGGAACGCAAACCCCGCGTGCATGGCCAACACCATCACGGCGCCGATCAGGATAAAGAGAACGTCGGTACCTGCCTGCAATGATTCCATCTGTCATCTCGTTTTTAGGATTTTGAACGAGGCTTTAAGCATGGATCAGGCCAACAGCAAGACAGTCGATCCCCGCGAGAAATATGGGCAACACAGAAATCCGGATGATCGAATTCAGTGCGGAACCGGAAAAAACGCACCTCAAAAGCGCCAGATTGCATTGGATGACTTCGCATGCACGCCTTTCGGGACGAGTTGACATCGATGGTGTTACAAATGAAAATTCGATCACACTTCCTGCCGGTGATCGACGATCCGCCATGACTCGACCGATCTTGACACGCCTGCTCGTCACCCTGACCGGGGCGACTGCCCTCGCCATCTCCGCGAGCGCGCCAGCCCATTTCCAGGAACTCATCCCCGCCGTCGAGATCGTCACGATCAAGAGCGGCAATCCGGTTGTGCTCCAACTCCAGTTCACCCATCCGATGGAACGCGGCCCGGCGATGGACATGGGCAAGCCGGCGCGGTTCGGCGTCCTCGGTCCCGCCGGACAGGAGGATTTGCTGGCAAGCCTGACCGCCCGCGAGGTCGAGGGCAAACAGGCTTACGCAGCCGAGTATCGCGTCAAACAACCCGGCGACCATGTCTTCTTCGTCGAACCCGCGCCCTATTGGGAGCCGGCCGAAGGGGTCATGATCGTCCACTACACCAAAGTCGTCGTCGACGCCTTCGGGGCCGGGGAAGGCTGGGATGCCGAGGTCGGACTGCCGGTCGAGATCGTGCCGCTCACGCGCCCCTATGGGCTTTGGACCGGCAACCTGTTCAGCGGCATCGTCAAGCAGTCTGGCCAGCCAGTCCCGTTCGCCGAGATCGAGGTGGAATGGCGCAACGACGGCTCGGTCACGCCGCCTGCGGACGCTTTCATCACTCAGGTCGTGAAAGCGGACAGCAATGGGGTCTTTCACTACGCCATGCCGCGCGCCGGCTGGTGGGGCTTCGCGGCCTTGCTGGAAGGCGAAACACCGATGAAGAACCCGGAGGGCAAGGAGGTTCCGGTCGAGGCCGGCGCCTTGATCTGGGTGCGCGCGCGGGATATGAACTAGGGCAGCCGGCTGATGGCTCACATTCCCGATGGCGTGCTCTCGGCGCCGGTGCTGATCGTCGGCGGACTGGTGTCCGTGGGCCTGCTGGCGGTCGCGTTGCGCCGACTCGATTATGATCGCCTGCCTCAGACGGCCGTGCTGTCGGCGGCCTTTTTCGTCTCCTCGCTCATCAGCGTCCCGATTGGCCCCAGTAGCGTGCATCTGCTGCTCAATGGGCTGATGGGTCTGCTGCTCGGCTGGACCGCGCTGCCGGCGCTGTTCGTGGCCCTAGTGCTCCAGGCCGCTTTTTTCGGCTATGGCGGTATTCTGGTGCTTGGCGTCAATACCATGAACATGGCCCTGCCCGCGCTGTTCTGCGCGCTTTTGCTGGCCCCCTGGATGCGGCGGGTCGCGCCGGATCGTCTGTTCTGGATCGGCGCGGCGGCCGGCGGACTCGGAGTACTGATGACCGGCGTACTGGTCGCGCTGAGCCTGGGACTGAGCGGCAAGGCGTTTCTGCCTGCGGCGGGTGTACTGGTGGTGACCTACCTGCCGCTGGCGCTGGTCGAGGCGGTCATCACGGGAACGGTCGTGGCCTTTCTCGCGCGGGTTGCCCCGGAACTGCTGCGGTCTTCCGAGGTCTCCCATGCCTGATCCCGGTTCGCGCGCCAGGCACCCATTCCCCCGCCGCCTGATTCTGCCGCTCATGCTCGCGTTGACCAGCCTGCCGGTCGCTGCCCACAAACTCCAGGTGTTTGCCTTCGCCGAGGGCGACCGCATCGAGGGCACGACCTATTTCGCCGGCGGCGCGAAGGCGGCGGGGGCGCGCATCCAGATCCAGGATACCGCTGGACAGGTGCTCGCCCAACTGACGCCGACGGAGGACGGCCAGTTCCGCTATCGGGCGCGGACGCTGACCGACTATCTCATCGTCGCCGAGAGCGGCGACGGTCATCGCGCGCAATGGCGGATACGGGCGGACGAACTGGCGGGCGGGTTTCCGCTGGCGGGCGCCGAATCACCCCAACTCCAGACCCACGAGACCTCGACCTCCGAGCCCGCGGAAACCGAGCGCGCCCGTCTCCCCAATCCCGTCGCCGCGCCGGTTTCCGGCGAGACACACGACATCGACCCGGCGCTCATCGCCGCCATCGACCAGGCCGTCGCCCGTCAGATGCGTCCGCTGCGCGAACAACTCATCGCCGCGCGGGATGAGGTTCGGTTGCGCGACATCCTGGGCGGGATCGGCTACATCCTCGGCCTGACCGGGCTTGCGCTCTGGTGGCGCAGCCGTCGGCCCGACACCCAATCATGAGCCAGACGGCCTTGCTCATCCCTCGCGGGTCAGGCTGGATCGCCGTCCGCGATCCCCGTCTGCGCATCGTCGCCGCCCTGTCGTTCGCGCTGGTCGCCATCAGTCTTCAGCATCCGCCCGCGCTTCTGGCCGCCTTTCTGTTCGCTGCCGCGCTGGCGGCCAGCACCGGGATGCGCGCACCCGATCTCTTGTGGCGACTGCTGGCACTGGAAGGATTCATGCTCGTCCTGCTGATCACCCTGCCCTTCACGGTGCCCGGCAGTCCATGGATCGCGTTCGGCCCTCTCGCCGCCAGTCAGGAGGGCCTGGCGCTCGCCGTCACGATCCTGCTGCGGGCCAACGCCGTGGTGCTGGTGCTGCTCGCCCTGGTCGGCAGCCTGGAACCGGTCGTCTTCGGTCATGCGCTGGCGCGGCTGGGCGTGCCCGAAAAGCTGGTCCATCTTCTCTTGATGACGATCCGCCAGATCCATCTGCTGCATCAGGAATTCATCCGTCTGCGCCAGGCCATGCGGGCGCGCGCCTTCGTTCCGCGCAGCGATCGGCACACCTGGAACAGCTATGGCTGGTTGATGGGCATGCTGTTGGTGCGCAGTCTGGCGCGCTCGCAACGCCTGCTGGCGGCGATGCGCTGCCGCGGATTTCAGGGCCGACTCTATCTGCTGGATTCGACCCATTGGGAGCCTGCCGATACCGCGCTGGCGCTTGGACTCGCGCTGCTGCTCGGCGGCCTGACGACCCTGGACTGGCTGGCATGACGGCGCCACTGCTCGAACTGCGCCAGGCCACCTTTGAGTATCCCGAGCGCGCCGTACTGAGCGGCGTGGATTTCACGCTGAACGCGGGCGATCGGGTCGCGCTGGTCGGGCCGAATGGCGCCGGCAAGACGACCTTGCTGCATCTGCTGGTCGGTCTACGGCGCCCGAGCGCCGGGCAGGTGCTGGCGTTTGGCGAGGCACGCCGGAGCGAGGCCGATTTCCGCCCGGTGCGGGCGCGGGTCGGATTGCTGTTCCAGGATTCGGACGATCAGTTGTTCTGCCCGACCGTGCTTGAGGATGTCGCCTTCGGACCGCTGAATCTGGGCCGCCCGCACTCGGTCGCGCGTGACGATGCCCTGCGAACGCTGGAGGCGCTCGGGCTGGCCGGATTTGCCGAGCGCGTCACCCATCGTCTGTCCGCCGGCGAAAAACGACTGGTGGCGCTGGCCACCGTGCTTGCAATGAACCCCGAGGCGCTGCTGCTCGACGAGCCGACCAACGGTCTCGACGAGGCCACCGAACAGCGTCTCGTCGAACATCTGTCCGGATTGGATCAGGCCATGATCATCGTCTCTCACGACCGGCGTTTCCTGGAACGGCTGGCGACCCGCGCCGTCCGACTGGCCGATGGACGCCTGACGGACGCCATCCTACACAGCCACGGACACAGCCATCGACACGCCCATCTCCATCTGCACGCGCCCGGCGTCAGCGCCGAGCACGAACATGATTCGTCCGTGCCAGCCCACGCGGACCATCATGTCCCGGATGGGCCATGATCAATCCGAACGCGGTTGCGCCATCTTGAAAAAGGCACGACACCCCTCCTGCCGATCGCCATCGTCCGCCGCGCCCAATCCGTTCAGGTTGACGGACATGTTGGAGCGCGCGGCATCGAGACGGCTCAAGCCGTAGACGGTGCCGTTCACGCCGACGACCCGACCCGAGCGCAACACCGGCCCCCCGGAATCGCCTGGACTCAAGGACGGCTCGCCCGCGCGCATCAGACCGCCATAGGTGTAGAAGTTGACCGGATCGACACGGATGACCTCGGTGGTGCCCCAGTGGCGCCGACCGAAGGGGTGCTTCTGGCGGGCCAGCGCGATGTTTTTCAGGCTCTCGTACCCATAGCCGACGAGTTGCACCGCGTCGCCCGGAAGCAGCGGCGCGCAATCGACCCTGGCGAGCGGAATCGACGCCGTGGGTTCGCGCACGAACAGGATGGCGACATCCGGAAAACGGGACGTGAAATGGTGACTGGCCTCGATGAGGCGGATGCGGCGCGCCAGTTCCTCGCCCGTGTAGCGCGCGCGATAGTCACGAACTTTCTCTTCCCGGTAGGCGAAAAAGCGTTGCAACGCCTCCCGGTAACGGGGATGTATCTGCGTTTTCCGGAGCGTCAAACCGATGAAATCCTCGCGTGTCATTGGCTCCGTCCGGTTGCTGACGAAGATCCGTCGCCCCGGCTGAAACGCGGCGTCCAAGGTTCCTGCGCGCATGTCCGCGACACAGTGCGCGGCGGTCAGGAAGGCATCCGGAGCGATCTTGGTCGCCGAACAATGCGGGGTTTCACCCAGGGTCAAGGCGACCACGGCGCTGAAATCTTCCCGCGCGTCGACCTCTCCACCCAGCAGGGCCGTGGCCGGCAGCGGGATGGCGGACAGCGCCAGGCACGCCAACGTGATCAGCGCTCGAATGCCGGTCGATTTCAAGGTGTCAGTGTCTCTCGGTCGCGAAGCGAAAGGGCGCGGCCAGAATGCCTTCCGGGGTATGGAGTAGCACCCTGGCCTCCCAGATCATGCGCGCGCGCGCGCACACCGGCAGCATGCCCTGCCCTTCGTAACGTCCCGACCGCACCTCCCGAAGCGTCACGCGATTGAAGCCCATGTTCATGTCGACGCCGACAAAATCCACCTCGACGGCGGTCGTCGCGAAACCGCTGGCCTCGACAACCAGTCGCAGTGGCGTCGCGATGGGGATGGCAGGGGGGGTGATCGCAAAGCTGACCGCGCGGCCATCCGGGAAACGCGCCGTGCAGGGACCGGCGCGCAGATCGCAGTCGGGGTCGGGTTCCGTGACCTGAAGCAGCGGTGGATACAGGATCGGCCAGACTTTCTGGACCGCAACCGCAACCACTCCCGCCAGCAGCAGACCCAAGACACCCCACAGCAGGATGGTCGTGCGCGTCGGAGAGGCAGTGACTGTACGCATCTAGCTCAACGCATCTGCCGCCACCAGCGGTTGACGATCTCCGCCACATCCAGGTCTTCCGGACCTTCACGCCAGCTCCGCGACAGGGGCGCATCATGGCTGGCCGGCGCCGGATTTGGCGGATGGACCAGGATCCGCGAGGGCAGCAGCGCCGCGTCGCCCACAGCCAGCACCTCGCCTCGCCGTAGCGAGGCCAGCATGTCGGCCAGATTCTTCGCGCCCTCGGGCAGCAGACGGCGGACATACTCCTGATCGTCCGCGTTGGAGATACGCAGACACAGATAATTCCCGCATTGCGAGAGCACCGTCTCGGACAATTCGGTCGGCCGCTGGCTGACAACACAGAGCGTCACGCCGTATTTGCGCCCCTCCTTGGCGATTCGCTCCATCGCGCGGCGCGTGCCGACATACTGGGTCTCGGCATCGCGCGGGATGTACTGATGGGCCTCCTCGCACACCAGCAGCAGCGGGAATTCGTGGCGGCGCGGATTCCAGTAGTTGAACTCGAAGGCGAGACGTCCGATCTGGGCCGACACGACGGGACGCAGATCGACCGGGATGGGGCTGAGATCGATCACCGTGACCTGACGCTTGGGTTCGCCCAGCCCAACGAAGTCGCGCAGTAGACCTTCGAGACTGGCGGAGCTGCTGTGTTTGCGCGGATGCAGGAAAAAATCGTAGCGGGCATCGTTGTACATTGACTGGAAACGGACCAGGAAATCGTCGAAGGCGCCGTACAGCGGTCCCTTGACCTTGCCGAATTCCAGCTTTTCCTCATTGGCCTTTTTGAACTTTTGGTACAGCTCTTCGATGGAAAAATAGACCGGCGAATCCACCGAGAGACGTTCCAGACCCATGTGCTGATTCGACTGTCGGCGCAGGCTGTAGAGCGCCTCGCGCAGAAAGGCGATCTGGACCGTGGCGTTGGCGTCGCTGCGATCGATGAAGAGATCGACCAACTCGGCATAGGTGAGCAGCCAGTAGGGAATCTCCAGCTCTCGGGCATCGATATGCCGCGCGGTCCGGTCTGGAAACACGCCCTCGTAGGGCGCACTAGGAGAGGCGCGCCAACCGTACTCGCCATGCAGATCGAGCAGGACAATGTGCGAGCGGGGCATGGACGTGACCACCCGTTGCAGCAGGCTGGTCAGGGTCCAGGACTTGCCCGCGCCGGTCTGACCCAGGATGGCGAGATGCCGGCCGAAGAGCGCCGAGGGATCCAGGCACGCCTTGAGCGTCGGTCGGGTGGACAGTCGGCCCAGTTCCAGCGCGCCCTCCCGTTCGCGCACCAATAGGGCGGCGAGACGACTGCTGGCGATCAGATGCACGGCCGCGCCGATCAGCGGGAAACGACTGACGCCCGGTTCGAGACGCCCATCCTTCCCGATCTCACCGAGCGCGATCAACTCCAGACGTCGTTCGCGGACTGTACCTCGCCGCTTCTCGGGTGCCGCCTGATCCTGAACCGGGCGTCGCTCGATCGTCTCTTCCAGGCTACGCGAAACCTCGGCGAGCAGGTGGCCGGCCCGATCCCGCACCTCGACCAGGCTGCCCAACTGGCCGATGGGCAGGGTTTCCTGACCTAGGGTGACGAAGGATGGAAAACCTTCTTCCGCCGGAAACAGGGTGACCACCAGGCAACCCCCCTGGATATCGGTGATGCGGCCGATCAGACTGGATTCCGGCATAGCCATAACGGGTAAGACTCCACGGGGTTGAACGGACGATTCGGGCGTAATTGTCGCCGAAGATCGCCATCGACGCAGTCCCGATCAAGCAATCCGCGACGTCGTGTTACACGCTAGGTCGGACGCGCCAAAAAACAAGATCGACGCTTGATAAATTAGAAAATGATTATATAATGATTAACTATCATACCAATCAACCTTAACGGAGATGTATCATGGGTGCACTTGGAATTCTTGCCGCCGTCGCCGTCCTGATTGGCGGTGTTCAGACCACGATGGTGATGTCGGAAGACGACCGCCTGGCGGCCGAGGCAACGAAAGAGCCCGTCGTCGAGGTTCAGGCCGTGAAAACCGATGCGACCCGATCGTTCGACTTGACCGAACGCTAAATCGGGTGACCCTCGCAGGTCATCAACCCCGACGCACCGCGCGCGTCGGGGTTTTTCGTTTGACCGAGTGACTGAGAAGATGATGTCGAATCCTGACGAAACCATCCGTTTCAGCGTATCGCTGCCCAAGCCGCTCCTCGACGAATTGGATCGACGAGTGGTCGGCAAGGGCTATGCCTCGCGCTCGGAACTGGTCCGCGACTTGATCCGCGAGCGGATCGTAGAAGACACCTGGGAGCGTGGCGACGAAGAAGTGGCGGGCGTGCTGACCATCGTCTACGACCACCATCAGCGGGAATTAACGCAGCATATCCTGGATATCCAGCATCGTCAGTATGTCCATGTCGTGGCCACCACGCATGTGCACATGGACCATCATAATTGCCTGGAGACCATTATCATTCGCGGGATGCCGGCGGAGATCGAATTGCTCAGTCACGAGATCGGCGGATTGCGCGGGGTGCGCTTCGCCGAATTGACGCGGGCGTCCAGGATCCAGAATTAATTGATGCGCGAGACTCTGAGGGTCTGTTCCAGCTCCGGCTGTTCGCCATCGCCCCGGCAGGTCTGACGCAAGGCTTGAATATCCCGCGCATCCCGACCGATCGCCACCCGCAGATAGGTGGCGTCGGCGAGCAATCGCAGGGAAGGATCGAAACCCCGCCACCCGCCTCCCGGAATCAACACCTCGACCCATTGATGCAGCGTTTGCGGACGCGGCTCGGTGCCGGGCGGATCCGCGTCGTCGGGGTCGAAGTAGGACGCATCGAGATACCCGGAGACAAAACGGGCAGGAATCCGCCACTGACGCATCAGGGCAATCAGCAGATGTGCCAGGTCCGCCGCAGTGCCGCGCCCGGCCTCGAAGAGTGCCGGCAGCGCGGTCACCGAGGTCTCCTCGGCGGGATCGAATTCGGCGATCTTGCCGATCCAGTCGAAGGCATCCCTCACCTGCTGAAACAAGGGTACGCCGTCGCGCAGTCCCGGCACCGCAAGGCCCGCGATCCGCTCCGGGAGCGCCGGCGTCAGGACGCCCTGGTGCAGCACGAAATCCCACAGCCGCGGGGCCTGACGCAGACTGTCAGCGATCCAGGCCAACTCGCGCGCGGGCGGAATCAGGGGGAAATCGAAGGGGTTCTCCCGTTTCGTCTCGACCTCGGCGACCATGGCAAAGCTCAACTCCCGATGGGCGCCCAGCACCGCAAAATGGTGCGCGAGATTGCCGAAGCCGTCATACCCTGCGACCGCCAGCACCTCGGGCTCGACCGCGAGCATGATCCGGATCAGCGACTGACTCTCGTCATCCCAAGGCGCCAGACGGATCTGGACATGATGCTCGCGCGCGGCGGAGGCGAAGCGAATGCGACAGGCTTGCTCAATGTGATATTTCACTGGGCGTCCCCAAGGTGAGCGTCAAAATAGTCGGCCTGCAACGCATCGCTGAATTCCGCCAGCCGCGCGAGGAAATCGTCCAGATATTCATGCAGTCCCTGATCGATGATGTCGTTGGCGGTCACACCCGAAAGATGTCCGCGCAAGGCATGCAGCCGATCCGCGACCGCGCCATCGGGCACATGACCGATGCGCCCGAGCGCCCGCTCGATTCCTTCCACGCAGTAGGCGAGCGAACGGGGATAATCTGGATCGAGCACCACGAATTCAACCACCTCGATCGGCCGGATACCGCCCTGGTATTGACGGCGATAGGGCTCGAAGCCCGAGAGCGATTTGAGCAGCGCGCCCCATTGGTAGTAGTCCAGGGGAGATCCCACCAGACTCAGGTCGGGCAGCAGCAGGTGATAACGCACGTCGAGAATGCGCGCGGTCATGTCGGCGCGTTCCTGAAGGCTGCCGAGGGCGGTGAATCCGTAGGCCTGACCGCGCATCATGGTGCTCTGGCTCAACCCGAAAAAGGTCGCGACCTCACGATGCACGAAGGCGTAGAACTCCGCCGCCCGCCAGGGCTGTAACGTCGCCGCCAGATGTTTGTCCGTCGTCAGCCAGAACTGGTTCAGGGTCTCCCACATGGCGTTGGAGATCCGGTCGCGCACCACGCGCGCGTTCTCGCGGGCGAGTTTCAGGCTGTTATGAATGCATCCAGGGTTTTTGCGATCCTGGGTCAGGAGATGGATCACCCGTTGCACCGTGATCCGACCGTCCGGGTGGAATTCCTCATAGAATTCATCCGCGCCGACAATCGCCAACAGCGGCTTCCACTGCATCTCCTCGGTGACGCCCTCGTCGGACTCCAGCATGTGGACGACATTGATATCCAGAACGCGCGCGGTGTTATCGGCCCGCTCCAGATGACGCGACATCCAATACAGCGATTCGGCAATTCGGCTCAGCATCGTCAGTCCGCCAGCACCCAGGTATCCTTGCTACCCCCGCCCTGCGAGGAATTCACCACCAGCGAGCCCTTGGTCATGGCCACGCGGGTCAAACCGCCAGGAACCACCTCGATCTCGCTGCCGAAAATGGCGAAGGGGCGCAGATCCAGATGGCGCGACTCCAGTTCGCCGTCCAGATAGCAGAGATGACGCGAGATCTGGACGACCGGCTGGGCGATGTAGTTGCGCGGATTTTCCTCAATCTTGCGGGCGAACTCGGCGCGCTGGGTCGCGCTGGAGGATGGTCCCATCAACATGCCGTAACCGCCCGACTCGGCCACCGCCTTGATGACCATTTTCTGCATGTTATCGAGCACATAGGTGCGATCCTGCGGATCGGTCATTTGATAGGTGGGCACGCTAGCCAGAATCGGCGCCTCGCCCAGGTAATAGCGGATGATGTCGGGGACATAGGCATAAACCGCCTTGTCGTCGGCGATCCCGGCGCCCGGCGCGTTGGCCAGCGCGACATTGCCCGCGCGCCAGGCATTGATGACGCCCGCCACACCCAAGGTCGAGTCCGCGCGAAACACCAGCGGATCTAGGAAATCGTCGTCGACCCGCCGATAGATGACATCGACTTGTCGCAGACCGAGCGTGGTCTTGAGATAGACTTTGTCGTTCTTGCACACCAGATCTCGCCCCTCGGCGAGTTCGACGCCCATCTCCTTGGCCAGGAAGGTATGCTCGAAATAGGCCGAGTTGAAGATCCCGGGCGTCAGCACCACGATCACCGCCGACTCGGCCCCGCGCGGCGACAGGTGACGCAGCGCCTGTAACAGCAAGTCCGGATAGTGCTCGACCCGACGCACCCGATAACGCGCAAAGAATTCGGGCAGGATGCGACGCTCGATGATGCGGTTTTCGATCATGTAGGAGACGCCGGAGGGGGTGCGCAGATTGTCCTCCAGCACCAGATAGCGGCCGTCTTCGTCGCGGATCAGATCGACACCGCTGATGTGGGTGTAGATGTCGTGCGGCGGGATGATATCCATGATCTCGCGGCGGAAATCCTTGCCCCGATAGATCAGCTCTGGCGGCACCACGCCATCCTTGAGGATGCGCTGACCGTGGTAGAGATCCTTCAGGAACAGATTCAGCGCCCGAATGCGCTGCTTGATACCCGCCTCGATCTGATTCCATTCGGCGGCGGGGATGATCCGCGGCAGGATATCAAATGGCCAGACCCGCTCGATGCCCTCGTCCGCGTCGGAATAGACGGTGAAGGTCACCCCTTCGTTATGCAGGGCGAGGTGCGCGTCCCGCGCCTTGGTCCCGAGCATCTGCTGCCCGGCGATCTGGATATGCTCCCACATCGGGAGATAGTGCTCGCGGGGACGGAAATCGTCCTGATAGAACTCGTGAAAGGCCATGACCGGACCCTCGTCGCGGTCCTGCAATTGCCCGGTGCCACCGGATTGGAACTGTTTCAGCATGGCGAGAAAGCCCCCTCGACCTGGCCTGTTTCTATCGTTAAATTATATCAAGAAACATGCCATACCCTGCCTGATGCCGTGTTTTACTGGAAATTCAATCGTCATCGCCCCCCAGACCTCCCGAGGCGCGTGACAACACCGCTGTTCGTCTGCCTGAATTGAGGCAAAAGGCCGAACCGAGGCAAAAACCGCACCATGAAGGTGCGATTATGGACTCGATTCGCGAATGGACAAAGGCGCTCAGTCGTCCGCGCGCTCCGTGTCGTCCAGACGCACCTGGCCAATGTCATCCAGGCTCTTCTGCAGCTTGAGCCGGTCCAGCGAATTCAATGGTAGGCTGACGAAAATCTTGATCCGGTTTTCCAATTCCCGAAAAGTCTGACGGAAGGCCATAATGCGCGTCACTTCATCGCCCTCGACTGCAGCGGGATCGGGAAGCCCCCAATGAGCGGTCATCGGCTGCCCCGGCCAGACCGGACAGATTTCCGCGACGGCACGGTCGCAGACGGTGAAGACAAAGTCCATCCTGGGCGCATCCGGTTCGGCAAACTCGGACCAATCCTTGCTGCGCAGTGCGTCGGTCAGATAATTGTTGCGCCTGAGCACCTCCACCGCCAGGGGGTGAACCTCGCCCTTGGGGTGACTGCCGGCGCTGTAGCCGCGAAAATGGCCGCGACCGTAGCGATTCATCAGGCTCTCGGCAATGATGCTGCGTGCCGAGTTGCCGGTGCAAAGAAAAAGAACATTGTAAATTCGATCAGCCATGGTCTGTCCCCGAAGCGGTCGGAAAGGTCTGTCAGAGCGCAGCTCCGTGACCGGCGATCGGCCCGCAAGCGCGCCTCGTGGTACCGTGCCAACGCGCCGTCGAACGCGGATACCCCGCGAGGCATCCGCATGCGATCAGAACGTGTGACCGGCATGCCGCATCGTCGCCGATCTTTATGACGACAGCATGACGACCGAATTGGTGCTGAATCAAAATGGCGCTGGCTCAACCGCGACGTACACGACTATTATGATGCCGTCATCTGTCTGGGCAACTCGTTCACCCATCTGCACGACGAAAACGATCGCCGTAAGGCGCTAGCGGAGTTCTATGCCACGCTGCGTCACGATGGCATCCTGATCCTCGATCAGCGCAACTATGACGCCATTCTCGATCATCAGATCGCACCCACCCACAACTATTACTACTGCGGCGAGAATGCACGCGCCCAACCCGAGCATGTCGACGAGTCCCTGGCCCGGTTCCTCTACGAGTTCCCCGGCGAGCACGTCTCCTACCTTATAACATGTTTCCCTTGCGCAAGAATTACACCCGTCGTCTGCTATACGAAGTCGGTTTCCAACACGTGACGACCTACGGCGATTTCAAGGAGACCTACCGCGACGACGAGCCCGATTTCTTCATTCATGTCGCCGAAAAACTTTATGTGGAAGGGGGCGAGGAAGAATGAGCGAGCCGCACTCAACGGTCGTCGAGACCGCCCGCCACTACCACAACAGCGACGACGCCGACAACTTCTACTTCCATGTCTGGGGCGGCGAGGACATCCACATCGGTCTCTGCCAGCAACCGCACGAGGCGATCGCCGATGCCAGCCGGCGCACGCATGGCCGCGCAAGTACCGGGGCTGGGATCCGACACCAGGTGCTCGACATGGTCGCGGGCTATGGCGGCGCGGCCCGCTGGCTGCCAGGTGACAGCGCTCAACCTGAGCGAAAAGGAAAACGCGCGCCACCGGGAGATGAATCGCGAACAGGGTCTCGACCACCTGATCGAGGTGGTGGACGGAAGCTTCGAGGCCGTCCCCTATCCCGACGGCGTTTTCGACCTAGTCTGGTCGCAGGACGCCATCCTGCACAGTGGACTGCGCGCGCGGGTCGTCGCCGAGGCCGCCAGGGTGCTGCGACACGGCGGCGACTTCGTCTTCACGGACCCCATGCAGGCGGACGACTGTCCGGAGGGCGTGCTGCGCCCGGTCCTCGAACGCATCCATCTGGAGAGCCTGGGATCCATCGGCTTCTACAATGAGACGGCCGCCCGCCATGGCCTCGCGGCGTCGGCGGCGATCGAGACGACGGAAAACCTGGTGACCCACTACGGAAGGGTGTGCGAGAAACTCGCCCAGGCCCGCGAGGCACTCGCCGGAAAGGTCTCGGACGTCTATCTCGACCGCATGCTCGATGGTCTGGGACATTGGGTCGATGCCGGAACCGCCGGCTATCTCCGGTGGGGCATCCTGCATTTCAAAAAGCACGCCCTAACGACTGCGATTGCCGCGTGACTGACGCGTCATCAACCCCTCGATCCGCTGGCGGATGTCGCGCAAGCTCAAGCGGCCGACCGGTTGACGGCTGGCGGCGCGCGCGGCATCCGCGGCGTCGACGCGCTCCTTGACGATGCGGGCGAAGCGCTCGGCCAGTTCCGGGCGCGCCGACAGCAGGCTTTGCACGCACTCCAGATCGATGCGGATCAGGGTGACATCGCTTTTGGCGCGCAATTCCAGGAATGACGGCTCATTCGTCAGCATGGATTCGATGCCAAAGTGGTGGCCGGGCGCCAGGTTTTCGGTCACTTTGCGGGTACGGTCCGGCAGCGTAATGGCGGCTTCCACCAGACCGCCGACCACCACATAGAAGGCATCGCTCGCGGCGCCTTCCGCCAGGATGACGTGGCCGCTGTCGAAATGACAATAGACGCTACGCGCCGCGATCTGCTCCAATTCCACCTGCGTCAATTGACCCGCGACATCCAACCCCTTGAGCGCGAGCAGGATGGTGGGCGGCTCGGCCTGCGCAATGGACGCGCGGCGCGTGTGAATTTCGTGAACCTCGGGTGCCAGACTGATCCCGCGCGTTGCAGCGCCCAGTGAATCTCGCGAAAGAGTTCCTCGCGGCCTCGAAACACCGCCGGGTAATTTTTGAGATGGACCCAGACCATGTATTTGTAGGGAACAGTGCTGGCGTCCGCGAGCCGGACGATCGGGTAGGGAAACTTGAGGACGCTTTCGCACCGCAAGGCCGCGTCGAGGATAAGCGCCGTGGCAAAGCGCGGATCGATCTCGGCCGGAATCTGGACGAAGTACCAGGGCGCGAACAGATGCTGATCATCGTGGAGATTCTTCAGCGGCTCGCCGGCCATCCGTGCATTCGGAATGACGTGCGTGGCGTTGTCCCAGCCGCGAAGCCAGGTCGCGCGCCAATTGAGATCGATCACCTGACCGACGGTACCGTCGCGCAACTCAACCCAGTCGCCCAGTTTAAAGGGGCGTTCGATGCCGAGGGCGATGCCGGAGAAGAGATCGCCGAGGGTTCGTTGCAGCGCCAGGCCCAGGACGCCGGCGGCGACCCCGGTGGAGACCCAGATCCCCGCAAAGGAATAGCCCTGCTGCCACATGAACAACCCGAGTCCAAAGAGCATGAGGACGACGTAAATCAAACCGACGACCAGCTTTGGCAGCTGATCGGGCAGCATCCCGCCAGCCCGCTTCCGCAAGAGCACTTCGATCAGATGCGCCAGCAGCCAGGCGCCGACCAGGTAGCCGACGACCAAGGCGCCCGTCTGGATCGCGTCATCCAGTTCCGTGAGCCCGAGTTCCCGAACAACCAAATTAAGCAAATTCCAGCCCAGAAAGAGCAGTGCGGGAATCAAGACCAGATCGGCCAGAGCGAGCATGATCGGAAAGCGTCTGGCAAGCCATCGGCCAAACAAGAACACATTTCCCAAACGCCAGGCCATCAACAGCAGCGACATCCCCAGAAGGATCTGCCAGTGCAGATGCGCGAATTTCTCGAATTGGTCGATCATCGTCCGCGAGGCGCCTTCAACTGCATCCGGTTTCGCATGCGTGGTTGCGAGCGGTCTTTACGCCACCCGTCATGATCGGCGAGTCGAGGCTCAGGAGCCGCCTTCACCGTAATAGTTGCCGATATAATTCTCGAACTTGGTGTATTTGCCGAGAAAGGTCAGGCGCGTGGTGCCGATCGGTCCGTTGCGCTGTTTCGCGATGATGATCTCGGCGATCCCCTTGTCGTTGCTGTCCTCGTTGTAGACCTCGTCGCGATAGATGAAGACGATCAAATCTGCATCCTGTTCGATGGCGCCCGATTCGCGCAGATCCGACATCACCGGGCGTTTATTCGGACGCTGTTCGAGACTGCGATTGAGCTGCGAGAGCGCGATCACGGGCACGTTCAGCTCCTTGGCCAGCGCCTTCAGCGAACGCGAAATAGCCGAGATCTCGGTCGCGCGGTTTTCGGTGGAGCCCGGCGCCTGCATCAATTGCAGATAGTCCAGCACGATCAGCCCCAGATCGTTCTGGTCACGCTTGAGACGCCGTGCCCGCGCGCGCACCTCGGTGGGCGACAGCGCCGGCGTGTCGTCGATGAACATGGGCGCGGCGGAGAGGATGTTCACCGCCGAGGTCAAGCGCGGCCATTCGTCGTCCTCCAGCTTCCCGGTCCGCACCCGATGCTGATCGATCCGCCCCAGCGAGGACATCATGCGCATGGCGAGCGAATCGCCCGGCATCTCCATGCTGAAGATGGCGACCGGACGCTTGGACTGAATCGCGACATGCTCGGCCATGTTCATCGCGAGACTGGTTTTGCCCATCGAGGGACGGCCGGCCACGATAATGAGATCCGCCGGTTGCAGTCCCGAGGTCATCTCGTCGAAGTCCGAGAAACCCGTGGCAAGACCGGTGATCGCCTCGTCACGTTGATAGAGCAAGTCGATCCGCTCGACCGCCCGGCTCAGCAGGGTTTTGATGGGCTGGAAACCGCCACCGCCGCGCGCCTCCTGCTCGGCGATCGCGAAGACCCGTCGCTCCGCGTCGTCGAGCAATTCGGCGGCGTCGCGCCCCTGGGGGTTGTAGCCGCTGTCGGCGATCTCGACGCCCGCCGTAATCATCTGCCGCAGCACCGAGGTCTGCCGCACGATTTTGGCATACGCCTTGATATTGGCGGCGCTCGGGGTCTCGTTGGCCAGTGTACCGAGATACGGCAGGCCGCCGGCATCCGCCAGCCGCTCGGTGCGCTCCAGGGTTTCGGCCAGGGTGACGACATCGAAGGGCTGATCGCCCGCCGCGAGCTTGGCGATGGCGCCGAAGATCAAGCGATGCTCGCGCCGGTAGAGATCGCCTTCGGTCACCATGTCGGCGACGCGGTCCCAGGCGCTGTTATCGAGCATCAGCGCGCCGAGCAGGGATTGCTCCGCGTGGATATTGTGAGGCGGGACACGCAAGGCGTCGAACTCGGCATCGGCCGGGGGCGTCGCCATGACATCATCTGATTCGAACATCGTTCCCCGCACGGGCGAAGAGGCCCATTGGCCATGGATTGAGCGGAAAGGATGCGGGCGCGAACGCCTGGTTCGCCGCGCCCACAACACGAGTCGCCGGCGCCAGGCGGGATCGGCGCCCCGGCGGAACCGGAGCGCAGCGGCGGAGAGTGTCAGGCTTCGGGAATGATATCGAGCTTGATGACCGCGTCCACATCCGTATAGAGGTGCAGCGCGATCTCGTACTCGCCAGTGGTGCGGAAGGGTCCGCTGGACAGACGCACTTCGGTCTTGTCCACCTCGTAACCCGCCTCGACCGCTGCCGCGGCAACATCGCTGGCTCCGACCGAGCCGAACAGACGGCCCTCATCGCCAGCTTTGCGCGCGATGGTCAAGCGGATACCGTCGAGCAATGACTTGCGGGCCTCGGCGGCCGCCTGGACCTCGGCGGCGGCCCGCTCCAGTTCGGCGCGGCGCGCCTCGAATGCCTCCAGATTCTCGGCGGTCGCCGACACGGCGAAGCCAGAGGGAACCAGATAGTTCCGGCCATAGCCCGAACGCACCTTCACCTTGTCCCCGAGTACACCCAGGTTGGCAACATTTTTCAGCAGGATGACTTCCACGTATAGATTCCTCTCAAAATTCGTCTGCAAGTCGCGGCTTGGCGGTCTCAGCCAAGTTTCTTGGCGTGCCGCGCGGCGCGCGCGCGGATGTCCGCCCAGAGGTCGACCAATCCAACGCAGGCCATCAGAAATAAAGCCTGCGCCATGAATAACACTAACAGCAGGTACAACCCCACCATCCAGCCCACGCCAGCGCCCGTGATCCGACGCACTCCGTGCGCGACGGCAAGCCCCTGCAGAACCAGTGGGATCCCGAGTACCAGGAGGACATCGGCGATCAGGCCAGCCCCTTGGACGACACCCAGCAGAGCCATCAGAACCAGAATTGCAATCCCGACCGCGCGGTGCAGCCTAAGGTCTCTGAATTCCTCCCCGAATCCGCCTGGATTGTACAAGGTTGCCTGCCACCAGCGAGCGATCAACAAACCTGCCAGAAGCTGAAAGACGAGCGCAGCGGCAAAGCTTCCGGTCATCCAGTTGGCCAATTCGCCGAATAACGCCTGGCTGGCGTCGGCTTCGACGAGCCCGTCGGCGACCAGGGTCTGGCGTAGCGGCTCCAGCAGTTGCAGCCAATAGGCCGCCGGATCGCCGACGAGCGCATGAAAGACCAACACGAGCGCCAGACCAAGCATCGCGGCAAACTGGACCGTCATGGCCAACGATCGCGAAGCTCTCAGCACGGCGGCCAGGATCCAGACCGGCAACCAGAAGACCGCCAGAATCCCCAGCGCGGGCCATGGCGAGCCGAGCGCCAGAGCGGCCAGAACGCTGGCGCCCAGGGTGGCCAGCGCGCTGACCAGCAGTCCCTGACGTATCCCATTGCGCAGCGTCACCAACCCCACCGCCGCGGCGCTGATAGGCCCCAGCAGCGGCATGAGCAACGACAGGAGCGCGGCCACGGCGGCCGCGAGCGCGGCCTGCGAGTAACCCCGCATGATGAAAGTCGCCAACAGCTTCATCGGCGAGGCCCAGCACCGGATGGTCTCGGCGGGAGCGAAACGCAGCGGCCTAAACTTTGCCAGTTCCAACCGGCCGACGGCCAGGACATCGTCCCGGCTCAGTGGCCGTCGGTGTAGGGCAGCAGGGCCAGAAAGCGAGCGCGCTTGACGGCCTGCGCGAGCTGACGCTGGGACTTGGCCGAGGTGCCGGTGATGCGGCTCGGCACGATCTTGCCCGATTCGCTGACATAGGCCTTGAGCAGGTTGAGATCCTTGTAATCGATCTCGGTAATGCCCTCGGCGGTGAAGCGGCAGTAGCGTTTACGGCGAAAAAAGCGGGACATGGTGATTCTCCGTTGCGGGAAGCTTAAGCGTGGATTCCGATCGACAGGGGATTAGTCGTCACGACCGGAATCGTCATGGCGGACATCGTCGCCCGAGACATCGGCGCGCTCACGCTCCTCTCCGGCCTTGGTCAGCGGGGAAGGCTCCGTCACGGCGGCATTGCGCAGGATGATCATGTTGCGCAGAACGGCATCGTTGAAGCGGAACGCGCTTTCAAGTTCGTCGATGGCCTCCTGGTCGCACTCGACATTCATCAGCACGTAATGCGCCTTGTGCACCTTGTTGATCGGGTAGGCCAGCGGACGCCGCCCCCAGTCTTCCATGCGATGCACGATGCCGCCGCGCTTTTCCAGATTGCCCTGGTAGCGTTCGACCATCGCTGGCACTTGCTCGCTCTGGCTCGGATGAACCAGAAAAACCACTTCGTAATGTCGCATTGCTGCTCCCTTCGGATTTGGCAGCCTCCCGTCAATAACGGTAAGGCAAGGAGTTTCCCGCTACAGCGGGTAATCCGCCATCATACTTGAAAATATAGCTTTTTGAACCCCCCATGATGCGCAATTCTCTCGCCCAGCCCTGCTTGATCAAACTATCAGCCTGGATCACACTGTCGCCGCGACAGTAAATTAGAATATTGGGGGACAGCCATGAGCATTGAACACGATTTCGTTTCGCTTCGCAGTTCCAGTCTGAGCGCCGGCCTGAGCGACGAACAGGTCGAGGCATTGGCCAGCATCGCCTGTTGTCGCCGCCTCTCGGACCAGGAGATCCTCATCGAAGAAGGTAACGTCGACAACAGCCTGCACATCATCACCGATGGCGCGCTTGCCGTCACACGCAACATGGGCAAGGGCGACTACACAACCATACACGTTTTACACACGGGCGACCTGGCCGGCGAGATGGGATTTATCAGCGGCCGGCCGCACACAGCAACCCTGCGCTCGCTTGGCCGGACTCAGGTCTGTAGCTTCGAGCGGGAGGCGTTCGAGTCACTGCTTACGGACCATCCCTGGCTGGTGTATCGCGTCATGCAAACGATCGTTCAGGTCAGCCAGGACATCCTCCGGCGCATGAACGCACAGCATGTGGAATTGACCAAATACGTCAGCCGCTCTCACGCGCTGTATTGAGCGCGACCGAACTCAATCGGCGACGCGCGGACACGCACGACCGTTCAATTCGACGAATCGCCGCCACGACGTCGGCTGGCCATGCGTATAATACCCGCGAGACGACCGCAATGGACTGGGGGCCACCCAGCACCATCGTCCGCTCATGTGGTTAGCTCGGAGCATCCGGGGCAGTCGGCCATCTGACCCGCGCGCGTTTTCCTCATCCGCATCCCATTGGATCAATTTAAGGAGTTAAAGTGATGACACTACCCAAAAACGTCGGCGCCATGGACCGCAATATTCGCCTCGTCGCCGCCGGCATACTCATCCTGGCCGGCCTGATGACCGGAAAGATCATCCTGGACATCCTGGGCCTGATCGTCCTTGCCACCGGGTGGCTTGGCTTCTGCCCGGCCTACCTGCCGTTCAAGATCAACACCATCAAGAACAGCGAAAGCTAAATCGCCTCCCGGAACGCATGCATTCGCGCGATGCCGCTCGCCGGACATCGTCAGGGCGCATGAGAAACCGGGAATGACGACGCGCGGCCATCCCGTCGGGATGGCTGCGGATAACTTGAACGCGCCATGCCGGCCTTCCGTTCATCGCCTTGCCTTCGCGCTAATGACTCGAACCCCGCAGAAGTTCCTCATAACGCGTCTTGAATGCCTCCTGGCGCAGCCGCGACGCCTCCTGTTCCGTCGCGGATAGCGGCGAGTCCCGCCAAAGATTCGCGGCATGGTCAAAGGTTGAATAGCGGTAGCCGCGACCGACCTTGAAGACCTTCGTCACGTCGTTTCCGGCCTGCTCCATCGCTTCAAGTTTGCTCAGACCCGCGCCTGCCATCGCTTCTGGTATGGGCGGCCGCTCGGCCACGCGTTCCGCGAGATTGAAACGGTTGTTCTGGATCTCCCCCTGAATATCAAGTTCGACGGACTCCACCCCCGGCAGACGTGTCAGGAGATAGCCCGCCATCATCATCGTCAGCTTCCTGTTCTCGGATTCCAGGGCCGTCAGGAGTTTGTCGGCGACGATCTGACAGCGTTGGAGCCGGTCCGGTTTTTCAACCCACTCGCGGCTCATCTGCCAACCGCCATCCATATCCTGATCCAGTTTGTCGTAAAACTCTCCCGCCCGGCTCAAGAGCGAATCCGGTACTCCAATGTCATAGGATCGATCATCGATGATGGCCTTCAGGATCATTCGGTGCCTCGTCATGATATGCAACCGTGGTGTATCGGTTGTCGTTATTCTATACCCTCATGAAGGGAACAGGATCTTGAGGTTCCCCCGAAACTTCGTCTTCCAAGGGTGACGTAAACTAACGTTCACACTGGAGACGATGATGCAGAAGATCCCGAAGCAGGAATACACCGCCGCGTTCAAGGAACAGGCGGTCAAGCGCGTCAAGGATGGCAAAACCGTGGGCGCCGTGGCCAAGGAAATGGGTCTGGTCGAGCAAACGTTGCGCAACTGGGTCAAGGTCTCCGCTGCCAGCAAAGTCGATGGCCTTGGCGCGCGGAAGGTGACCCCGGAGGAGATGGAACTGTCGCGTTTGCGTGTAGAGAATGTTCGTCTCAAGCGCGAGGTCGACATCTTAACAAAAAGCGACGGCGTACCCTTCGGCTTCGCTCAGGACAGGCTTCGCGAGGGATGCGCTGTGAAGTACGCCTGGATTGACGCGCAACGTTCGACGTTCGATCTGGCGACCCTGTGTGCGGTGCTGGAGGTCAGTCTCAGCGGCTACCGTGCCTGGAAGCGTGGCGGCACCGCGGATCGTTAGGGCCTGACGAATGCCCAACGGCTGGCCTTGATTCAGTCCATCCATGCTGAACTCAAGGGAGTCTACGGCAGCCCCCGGATGGTGCGGGAACGGCGCGCCCGGGGCTTCCCGGCGACAAGACACGGGTGGAACGCCTGATGCGCGAGCATGGCATCCAGGGGCGCCACCAACGCCGTGACAAAGTCACGACCGATTACAAGCACGCCCTGCCGGTGGCAGCGAATGTGTTGAATCGTGCGTTCAACCCCAGCGCGCCGAATCAGGTCTGGAGCGCCGACATCATCGATCTCTGGACCGACGAAGGCTGGCTCTATCTGGCCATCGTGCTGGATCTGTTCAATCGCGAGGTGGTCGGCTGGTCGTTGAAGCCGCCATGACGGCGGACCTTGTCACCGATGCGCTGACCATGTCCTGGTTCCGGCGCCAGCCGGCGCCGGGTCTGATTCGCCACTCCGACCGGGGTAGCCAGTACGTCAGCCATCTGTTCCAAGACACGCTGACCCAATACGGGATGATCATGCTCCATGAGCTGCAAGGGAAACGGCTGGGACAATGCCCCCACCGAGAGCTGGTTCAGCCGCTTCAAGCACGCGCGGGTTTTTGACGAACGCTTCGCCTCCAGAGAGGCGATGACGGCCACCGCCTTCGCGTACATCGAGGTGTTCTACAACCGCAAGCGTCTGCACTCGACCCTCGGGGACACCTCACCGGTTCAGTTCCTGAAAGACTGGATCAGCACTCAGCGGAGAGAAAAACAGGTCGCATGAACACACTCTCTTGGAAGACGAAAAACCGAGGGAACCTCACCCTCGAATGGGTGTCTCGGTTCAACCACCAACGTTTGCTAGAGTCCATCGGCGACATGCCATCTGCCGAAGCTGAAGCAAACGACTATCGGCAACTCGCCGAAAAGCCCGAGACTGTGGTCTCAACTTAAACCAACCAGCCTCTGCGAAACCCGGGGCGGTTCAATTGCATCATCGGAGCGCCAATCAAGGTTGATGATCCCTCTCGGAGTTGTGTGAGGTGATCGACGCGGAGTCGGCGATGGGGGGAGGTTCAGGTTTCAGGCGGCTGACCGGGTGCCAGATATACTGTCGGGGAGGCTTCCCCGGAGTTCAGGTGCCTGTTCGCACCTGAAGCGCCGTGCAGAGAACAGTGAAAATGAGCCGATCCCTTCTTCCCTTTTTCCATCCGGAGAGAGACATGCTATCTGTCCATGCGGTATACGAAGACGGTAAGGTCACGCTGCTGGAAGATCTGCCGGCGGTTCGCCGGGCGCGGCTGATCGTCACAGTCGTCGACCCGATACCCGAAGGGGCAGCCGACGCAGCCGCATCCACCCCGGCTGATCTATTCGACGATCTGATCGGCGTCATCGACGTTCGCGAGGACGGCGCAGAGGGGCACGACCGTTATCTCGTCGGGAAGGGAAAGTGAAGCCGTCAGCGTTCGTCGATACCGGTTACTGGATCGCGCTGTTGGACGGCCGCGATCAATATCATAGGGTTGCGAAAGAGCTGCTGCCCAGGTTATTGGGCTCGTACCGAGTCGTGCTGTCCGAATTCGTGCTGTTCGAGACGCTGACCTATCTCAACTGCTCCGTGGGTCGCCATGATCTCGCGGTACGCTTCCTCGACAAGGTGGCGGCGGGCAGGTTTGACATAGTAGAAGTGGGCCAGCCGGTGAAGGCGCAGGCGCTCGCTTTGTTTCGGCAATATGCCGACAAAGATTTCAGCGTCACCGACTGTTGCAGCTTCGTCGTCATGCGCGATGCCGGTATCGGGTGCTTCGCCGGCTTCGATGCGCATTTCGAGCAGATGGGATGCGTCTCTTTGCTGAAGCGATCGTGATGCCCGCAGTTCAGGATGGCTGTAGGGAAACCCGTGCGGATTCGATTGCCCTGCCTTTAGGCAGCCCGTGAACCGTGTGGCCGCGTTACCGACCCCTTGCCGCTTTAGATCGGCTCACGAATTCAAAGCCCCCGGCTCTACCGGGGATGATTACTGTTTTTACATTTCATGTCGGCTTGCAGTACTTTTGCTTTTTTTGCAAGACCTGGGTCAAGCTGGCTTCCCTCGAAGTATTGGCCAATCAGCGCCTTACCATATATGGCTCTGTCGGCTTGATTGCTTGCGGCGCAATATTCATTTTCCAATGCTCGAATTTTTCTGTAACGTTTGTTTGGGATATGTAGTTGCCCGTCTGCTGTTATTGCGACACCCGTTACAACGCTAGCCTGCCCTCTATTGAAAACTGATATTTTGTGTCCTTGCAAACCTGATTTTTTGATTACGATTTTTGCTTTTGGGATAAGGGTTCCGTTTACGTTATCGCCAGAAAAAACAATATCATCGATCCAGACGGTCATCACGGCATTAATCGCTAATGCAAGAGCGTGAAGCTCGTCGAACATCGGGCGATAAGCAAAAAAAGATATTATTGGACTAACGGGGCTTCCGGTAGGAAGACAGCCGTTCCAGCAAATAAGATCTGTCAAAATTCGAGCGATATCTTGGCTGCACTGCAGGTCATGCCAGAAGAAACGGAAAACAAAAACCTCACTCGCGTTCTTGTAAAAACCTTTAATATCAATACGAATGACTTGCCCAAACCCCATGTGTAAGCTTGCGTTCTTTACGTATGAGCCGCCTTTTTTTGCTGACAGCAAATATTCCGGGGTCTCTATCCTGACCAGAAGATCGCTGAGTCTGTCCTGAATTCTCCTGAGCAAGCCAATTGGTTCTTGAATATCGCGTGGTTTGTGGCTGAGTATCTGTAGTTTGGACGGGTATTTTGACTTAGTGCTCCATAGCCGATAATTGTTAGCGGTGTTGGCGCAAAGCGACAACTCTTTTATGGTTATTCCAAGGATGCCAGCCAATTTTCGCTTGTTAGCTAGTTTAAATAATCGGGATTGATTGATGCTGTATCCGTTTGGCATGCAGGATTACGCTGCATCTGATTGATTTGATTTTCGGATTGACTCAATCCAGTTAAGGAGCCTAAGCGCCTTTTGCGTGGCGACTGATCTAACTTTCGAAGAGGTATCGTTTTCTTCAAGTGTTTCGTAAAAAAGCAAGAGATACGAAATCGGGATTTCGAACACTTTTGCATAGCTAGCAAGCAGATCAATGCTTGGGGTTTTTTTTCCCGATTCTAACTCGGATAAATAGGAGCGGGAAATTCCTAACCGATAAGCCAACTCGATTTGGCTTATATCATGAAATGATCTTACTAGCCTTAGCGCTTCACCCAATTTCGCCTTCATGAAATATGCAACCAAATAATTCTTAAGTAATTGTTTGCTAGAGGTTAGCCAGCCAAGACTTTAGGATTTCCCAAAGCCTTACTGCTCTATCCCACCACCGAACGAGGCTGATGATGAGGTTGATCGTCCATAAAACAGAAATCAGCACCTTACGGGACCATTTCCGTTCTGGATAAGCTGGCGACGTTTGGTTAGTTTCATTTGACGCGCTTGTCATAGCGATTATTCCTCAGGGTTACAGGTCAGCAGGATGCTGACCTTCTCGGATGTAACGCTGACAGCTATGACAACAGAGGTAAAACCAAACGTTTGTCCCTCTAGTAACAAACCCGCCCCTCTCGGAGGGCGGCCATAGCCATGACTTCGTGCGCGCAGTTAGCGACCGGTTTGTCACGACGGGGGAGAGGCATAGCCTCCACGGGCAACAAGCCCAAATAGTAACCCGAAATCCTCTTCACGAATGAAACCTGCACCGAAGATATCTATCTGTTCGCTATTTGTCAACAAAAAATCGCCTACAGCGAACAGATGAGGGAAAATCGGGGTCGTACCCTGATGTATCCACACAACTTTTCTCTTGGAATCAACCTGATCGCAAGAAGTATGGTGCCAGGGTGTTAACCTGACCAGCAGTGTCGCGCCAAATAACTGATAACGCTTGATATTTCGTGGTGATGCCTCGGGGTCGTACCACGATTGCCTGAGCCTTTTCTGCAGGACGGTGGTTTCAAGGTCCGGATGTTTGCACAATCACGTCGTTGCCTGTCGCTCGAAATGTCGGGTCATGACCAGATCAAACATCATTTCACGTCGCCCCCGAACCGCGCCATCATCACATCGACATCGTCGTAACCTGTCACGCAGCCGCCTTCAGATCCTCACGACATGCACCGGCCCGGCCGTAGCGCCTCATCGACGCGCCGGGCTTGCCACTCTATTAAGTCGTAATGTAAAGCGGCAGGCAATGACGACAAGCTCTGCCTCGGTCGCGCGATAGACCCGCCGATGGGTGTCGTCGATGCGTCTCGACCCGTAGCCGGAGGGGTTACCGAGCGGCGGCTCCGGCTTGCCGAGGCCGGCGAGCGGCTCGCGAACCGCTTCCTCGATCAGTGTGCTGGCGCAGCAATCCGGCGATAAGATGGCCAAATCGCCAAAAACCGTTGCGTCAGAGCATCGGGTCGCGGCACTGGAAGGGCGTCTGGGTGTGAGACTGCTGCAACGCTCGACGCGCAGTCTGGCGCTGACCGAGGCCGGCCAGCGGTTCTATGACCATTGCCTGGCGGCGGTTGAGGGTGCCCGTGTCGCCTACGAGAGCATCGCCGAGCTGCGTCGGGAGCCGGCCGGGACGGTGCGGATGAGCTGTGCCCGTTGATGACTCAAAGCTATCTGGCGCCGATCCTGCCAGGCTTCCTGGCCCGGCATCCCAAGGTCGATCTGATCCTGGATTCCACGGACCGCGAGGTGAATGTGATCGAGGAGCCAGGGCGAGCGCGTTTAAACATTCTGTTTTTCGGGTCGTTGACGGATGCTGACGAGAAACGACTGTTGGAGTTTCTCATGTCAGCCAGCCTTCTTGAGCATTTCACGTCCTTGGAAGACCATCGGATCGAGCGTCGAAAGCGGCATGCCCTGGCCGATCTTGTACTGTTGACCATCTGCGCCGTCGTCAGCGGGACGAACGGTTGGGAGGCCATTGAGGATTTCGGGCACGAAAAGCTGGATTGGCTGCGTCAGTTTGCCCCCTTCGAGAATGGCGTGCCTTCCCATGACTGCATGGCGAACGTGATCGCGCGTCTTTCCCCGAAGGGATTTCAGGCGTGTTTATTGAGTTGGACGCAGTCGGTGGCCGAGATCACCGACGGGGACGTCATCGCCGTCGATGGGAAGACGGGTCGCGGCTCGCGCGACCGTCGGCGGGGGCATCAGCCCTTGTACAGGGTGAGCGCCTGGGCCTGCGCCAACCGCCTGGCGTTGGGGCAGGAGGCGACGCGCGAGACGTCGAATGAGATCACGGCCATCCCCAAGTTGTTGGAGCTGCTGGAGCTGAAGGGGTGTTTGGTGACCATAGATGCCATGGGCTGCCAAACCGCGATCGCCGCCCAGATCGTCGCGCAAGGCGCTGATTATGTGCTGGGACTGAAGGGCAACCAGAGCGCCCCGCAGGACGCGGTCGAGGATGATTGGACCGTGGCGCAGCAGGCTGATTTTGCCCACGTCCAGGCTGACTTCACCGAAGAACTGGACAAAGATCATGGTCGGATGGAAGTGCGCCGCGACTGGATTGCTGACGATCTGCGGGCCCTGCCCAACGTGGCCCGGTGGGCCGGCTTGCGCAGCATCGGGATGGTCGAGCGCACCGGTGTCAGCAACGGCCAGGAAAGCCTTGAGCGCCGGTACTTCATCAACTCCATGGCGCCCGAGGCCGCCCGTTTCGCCCACGCCGTGCGCGAACACTGGAGCGTGGAAAACCGCCTGCACTGGCGCCTGGACGTGATCTTCGGTGACAATGCCAGCCGTATCCGCAAGGGCCAGGCCCCCGCCATCATGACCTCGGTGCGCCACCTGAGCATGAACCTGTTCGATCAGGAGGGGTCGGCGATCGGCTTGGCCAAGAAGCGCCTCAAGGCTGCGTGGAACGACGACTACCGCGCCAAGGTCGTGTTCGGATGAGGATTTAAACGCACTCGCCCTGGGTCCGACCGCCCCATCGATATTGCTACCAGTTGCTCCATGCTACACTCAGCCCCAATTCGTTCCCCTCTCACCCACAACCCTCGGCAAGGACATGACCAGGCAGAAGACCTACCTTGTGATCTCGGCACTCGGCGAAGACCACCCCGGTATCGTCAATCAACTCTCAAGGGCCGTGCTTGAGCATGGCTGCAACATCGAGGACAGCCGCATGACGGTCCTCGGCGGAGAGTTCGCGGCGATCCTGCTGGTGGAAGGCAAGTGGAACACACTGGCCAAGATCGAGAACACGCTCCCCGAGTTGGAACGCCAGCTCGGCATGACCATCATTTCAAAACGAACCGGCGAACGCGCCACCAATCGCAGTCTGCTCCCCTACGCGGTCGACGTGGTCTCCATGGATCATCCCGGCATCATCAACAATCTGGCGGGTTTCTTCGCGGACCGCAAGATCAATATCGAGGACATGGCCACCAGCACCTACGCCGCGGCACATACCGGAACCCCGATGTTCTCGGTGCACATGACGGTGGGCATTCCGGCGGACATTCATATCGCCGGTCTGCGCGAGGAATTCATGGATTACTGCGACGGACTCAACCTGGACGCGGTTCTGGAACCACTGAAAGGCTGATGGCGGTCGAGCGTCGGGGCGAGCTTGCTCGACGTCCGGAGTCCCCTGAGCCATTCAACGCGGCCACGGGCCGCGATCCATCATTCACCTTGAAGACCGGAGCACCAAGACATGACTGTATCGATCGGCGACACCATCCCGAATCTTGATCTCACCGCCACCGGCGGTCGAAGCGTCAAGCTCTCCGAGTACCAAGGCAAACACCTTGTCCTCTATTTTTACCCCAAGGCCAGCACGCCAGGCTGCACCCAGGAGGGCCAGAACTTCCGCGACGCGGCCGAGGCGTTTGCCGCCGCCAACACGGTCATTCTCGGCGCCTCGCGCGACAGCCTCAAGGCCCAGGAAACGTTCAAGGCCAAACAGGGCTTCAACTTCGATCTGCTGTCGGATCAGGACGAAGCCCTGTGCCGGGCCTTCGATGTCATCAAGCCCAAGAAGATGTTCGGTAAGGATACGGTCGGCGTCGAACGCAGCACCTTTCTGATCGACGCGGCTGGCGTTCTGCGCCAAGAGTGGCGCGGGGTCAAGGTCAAGGGCCATGTCGAGGAGGTTCTGGCCGCCGCCCGGTCACTCGCGACATCGCCTCCCGCATGACATCAAACCGTATCAGGCATAGCGTGTGCAGTCCGTGCATCGGCCCGGTCTCGTCCGAACCCGCGAGCGTTACCGTTGATGCCATTTGAAAATTTGATTTTTATGATTTAAAGCGCGTCTCGCCAGCCGCTGTCGGTTGCTGTGATGCCTGGGTCATCCAAAACAATCCATGTCACTCTGGGCGCGGTTTAAATGATCAAACGCGAAAACGACAAGCCCTGCCTGTTCGTCCTCGACACCAACGTGCTGATGCACGATCCGACCGCCCTCTTCCGCTTCCAGGAACACGACATCTTTCTGCCGATGATCGTCCTGGAGGAACTGGACCGGGGCAAAAAAGGTATGTCCGAGGTCGCCCGTAACGTGCGTCAGGTCAGTCGTTTCCTCGACCAGCTCATGTGCAACGCGGACAAGCAGGAGATCGACGCGGGCCTGCCCGTCAGTCCCGCCGCGGTCAACGGCGGCGGCATCGTCCAGCCGGCGACCGGCCGTCTCTTTTTCCAGACCGAGCCGCTCGATCTCAAACTGCCGACCTCGCTGCCCGGCACGGTGCCGGACAACAACATCCTCGGCACCGCCCAGGCACTGCGCGAACTGCGCGCCGACCGCCAGGTGATCATTGTCTCCAAGGACATCAACCTGCGCATCAAGGCCGCCGTGCTCGGCATCCCCGCCGAGGACTATTCCAACGATCAGGTGCTTGACGACGCCAGCCTGCTCTATACCGGCCTGGAAGTCCTGCCGGCGGACTTCTGGGAGCACCATGAGAAGACGCTCGACGCCTGGAAGGAAGCGGGTCGGACCTTTTATCGGATCCAGGGTCCGGACATCGCCGACTGGTATCCCGCCCAATGCGTCAGTCTGGGCGAGGACGGCGCCTTCGAGGCCATGGTGCGCGAGAAGCGTACCGACACCGAAGCGGTCATCGAACTGATCGATGACTACCGCCTGCCCCGCCACGCGGTCTGGGGCATCAACGCGCGCAATCGCGAGCAGAATTTCGCGCTCAATATGCTGATGAATCCCGAGTTGGACTTCGTCACCCTGATCGGCGCCGCCGGCACCGGCAAGACCCTGCTCGCGCTGGCCGCCGGACTGGCGCAGGTGCTCGACCGCAGTCTCTATCGCGAGATCATCATGACCCGGGTCACGGTCCCGGTCGGCGAGGACATCGGTTTTCTGCCCGGCACCGAGGAAGAAAAGATGACGCCCTGGATGGGCGCGCTGATGGACAATCTGGAGGTTCTGAACCGCCCCGATGGCGGCGAATGGGGGCGCGCGGCCACCAACGACCTGATCCGCAACCGCATCCGCATTTCCTCGCTCAACTTCATGCGCGGGCGGACGTTTCTCAACAAATACATCATCCTGGACGAGGCGCAGAACCTCACAGCCAAGCAGATGAAGACGCTCATCACCCGCTCCGGTCCAGGGACGAAATTCGTCTGTCTGGGCAACATCAGCCAGATCGACACGCCCTATCTGACCGAAACCACCTCCGGCCTGACCTACGTGGTCGATCGCTTCAAGCATTGGCCGCACAGCGGGCACATCACGCTCATGCGCGGAGAGCGTTCGCGGCTCGCCGATTTCGCCTCGCAGGAGCTTTAAACCGCGTCCGGTATCATGCATTGCCGTGCATCGCCTCAGCCTTGCCTGAACCCACAAGCGTTGGAGCCGACGCGGTTTAAGTCTTGATGATTGTTTTTAAAAAACGCCGGTCGATAAGTAGCGATCCCCCCGGTCGCAGACAATGACGACGATCGTCGCGCCGCTGACCTCGGCCGAGAGACGCAGCGCCGCGGCAATCGCGCCGCCCGAGGAGATGCCGGCAAAGATCCCCTCTTTCGCCGCCAGATCGCGAGTGGTCTGCTCGGCCAGCGTCTGGGAGACATCGATGATGCGGTCGACCCCGGCGGGATCATAGATGCGTGGCAGATACGCCTCCGGCCAACGCCGGATACCAGGGATGCTGGCCCCCTCCTCCGGCTGCACGCCGACGATCTGGATCGCCAAATTCCGCTCCTTGAGATAACGCCCGGTACCCATGATGGTCCCCGTGGTGCCCATGGAACTCACGAAGTGCGTCACGCGCCCGTCCGTGTCGCGCCAGATCTCGGGACCGGTGGTCTCGTAATGGGAGGCTGGATTGTCCGGGTTGGAAAACTGATCGAGCCGGATACCCTCCCCGCGCGCCTCCATGGCGTTGGCCAGATCGATGGCCGCCTCCATGCTGCCCTCCTTGGGCGTCAGCACGATCTCGGCGCCGAAGCTCTTCATCGCCCCTCGCCGCTCCGCGCTCATGTGCTCGGGCATGATGAGCCGCATCCGATAACCCCGGATGGCCGCGGCCATCGCCAGCGCGATGCCGGTGTTGCCGCTGGTCGCTTCGATCAGGGTATCGCCGGGTTTGATGGTACCACGCTCCTCGGCGCGCCGGATCATGTTCAACGCCGGGCGATCCTTCACCGATCCGGCAGGATTATTGCCTTCGAGCTTGGCGAGGATGAGGTTGTCGGTTGCACCAGGCAGACGCTGCAAACGGACCAGTGGCGTCTTGCCGACGAATTCTTCAATGGTTGGATAGGGCATGAGATTGACTTGATCGCAGGATAACGATGGTCCGATAGTGTAAAGCCGATTTTCGGCCCATGCGCGGCGTTTCCAAGACCCGCGCGCAGCGCTAAGCCTCAGCTCCTGCCCCTATGTTCACGGATTTTAGCGCCAATCACCTGTACTCTTGTCCTCAGGCAGTCACGGCCTCTTCATTCGGATGAGTTGAGATGTCAGAATATCCAGTCTCGAATCCGTCGAACGCGGAGAAGGATCTGAAATCCACACGGAGACAAACCGTCCTGGTGGTCGACGACGCGCCCGCGAACATCGACCTGCTGGTCGGCAGCCTCAAGGAGGAATACAACGTGAAAGCGGCGACGCGCGGCGAAAAGGCGCTTCAGATCGTCCGCTCCGACCATCCGCCAGATATGATTCTGCTCGATATCATGATGCCGGGCATGGACGGTTACGAGGTCTGCCGGCAGCTCAAGGAGGATTTCACCACCCGCCATATCCCCATCATCTTCATCACCGCCAAGATCGGGATCGAGGACGAGATCCGGGGATTCGCGCTGGGCGCCGTGGACTACGTCACCAAGCCGATCAGCCCGCCCGTCGTGCAGGCGCGGGTGCGCGCGCAACTCGCGCTTTACGACCAGAATCAGGTTCTCGACCGCAAGGTCAAGGAACAGACGGCGCAACTCCATGCCACCCGCCTGCGGATCATTCAGCGACTCGGGCGCGCGGCGGAATACAAGGACAACGAAACGGGGTTGCATGTCATTCGAATGAGTCACTATTCGCACGTCCTCGGGCGTGCGGTCGGGATGAACGAACAGGAGGCCGAGTTACTCTTGAACGCCTCGCCCATGCACGACATCGGCAAAATCGGCATCCCCGACCGAGTGCTTCAGAAACCCGGCAAACTGAATCCGGACGAATGGGTCGTGATGCAAACGCACTGCCAGATCGGCGCCGATATCCTCGGCGACGCGGGCGATTCGGAGCTGCTCGACATGGCGCGCATCGTCGCCTTGACGCATCACGAGAAATGGGACGGCACGGGTTATCCACGGGGTCTCGCCGCCGAGGCGATCCCGCGCGTGGGTCGTATCGTCGCCGTCGCGGATGTCTTCGATGCCCTGACGTCCGTGCGTCCCTACAAAGCGGCGTGGCCGGTGGAACAGGCCGTCGCGCTATTGCGGCAGGAGGCGGGCACCCATTTCGACCCCCAGCTTGTCCCGCTGTTCATTGAGGCGCTGCCCGACATCCTCGACATCAAGGCGCGCCATGCCGAAGTTCAGGGTCAGTAACCAGTGAGTATCAACGCGATGAACGGGAGCCTGCGGACGCTGGTGGTCGACGATATTGGCGTGATGCGCCTATTGGTGCGAAACAATCTCCGCGCCATGGGGATCGAGAACAGCATGCTGGCGGCGAATGGCCGGGAAGCGGTCGAACTGCTGAAACAATGGCGCTTCGATCTGGTGCTCACCGACTGGAACATGCCGCTGATGGATGGCCTGGAGCTGTTGACGTACATCCGCCAATCCGAACGGCATCGAGATGTCCCCGTCATCCTGATCACCGCCGAGGGTGACCGCGACCAAGTGCGCCACGCGATCGACGCGGGCGTGTCCGAATTTCTGATCAAGCCGTTTACCCTTGGCACCTTTGAACGCAAGGTGCAGCGCGCGATCGATGGCACCGAGCCGCCCCCACTCACGCCAGACGAGATTCTGGATCTGCCCGAAACCGCCGTGCCGCGGTCGTCGCCACCCAGCGCGCATCCACATCCTGGCGTGTTCGACGCCGCCGCGACCATCCTCGCGGTCGACGACATCGCCGACAACATTCGCCTGATCACCAGCATTCTCAAGGACGACTATCGCGTCAAAGGGGCCAAGAGCGGCGCCAAGGCCTTGCAGATCGCGCGCTCCGACGAACCGCCGCACCTCATCCTGCTCGACATCATGATGCCCGAGATGGATGGACTGGAGGTGTGCCGTCAACTCAAGAGCGACCCGCGCACCCGCGACATTCCGATCATCTTTCTGACCGTCAAGGCCCAGACCGAGGACGTGATTGCCGGACTCGAACTCGGGGCGGTCGACTATGTCACCAAACCGGCCAACCCGCCGGTGCTCAAGGCGCGCATCCGCACCCATCTGCGGCTGAGTCGTCAGCAGAACGAGCTGCGCGAGCAGAGCGCGCTGGCGCTGGAGCATGCCCGTCTGCGCGAGGAAATCGAGCGGATGGCGCGGCATGACATCAAGAATCCATTGAATGCGCTGCTGGCGCTCACGCACGCGCTGGCCGGGAGCGACAATCTGCTCCCCGATCAACGGGAATCCGTGTCCGCCATGGAAGAATCGGCGCAATACGTCCTCGACATGGTGAATCATTCGCTGGCGCTCCAGCGCATGGAGATGGGCGTCTACCAACTCGCGCCGGTGGAATTCAGCATTTCGGACCTGCTCGCAAAGGTCATCGCCGAAACGCGCGCCGCCTTTGGCGCACTGCAAGTGGACATCCGGCAACCGTCATCCGCCCCCCTCATGGTGCGCGGCGAAACACTGCTGTGCCACGCGCTGTTCTCCAACCTCATTCGCAACGCGGCCGAAGCGGCGCCGCGCGACAGCCCGATCCGGATCGAGATCGAGCCGGACTTTCTGCAGGTCAGAATCGCCATCCATAACCAGGGGGCCGTTCCCGCGCCGGTCCGCGACACCTTTTTCGAGAAATACGCCACCTCGGGCAAGAAACAGGGGACCGGCATCGGCACCTATTCGGCGAAACTCATGGCCGAGACCCAGGGCGGGAGGATCGACATGGAGACCGCCGACGACACGGGAACCACGGTGTCGGTAACCCTGCCCGCCGCCTGAGGCGCGGCAACTTCATTCCGTCATTTTAGGATGAATGAGATGACCGAACGACCAACGATTCTGATCGTGGACGATGCTCCCGCCAATATCGACCTGCTCAAGGGAATTCTGCGCGAGACCTACAAGATCAAGGCGGCCACCAGCGGCGAGAAGGCGTTGCACATCGCGGCCAAAACGCCAGCGCCGGATTTGATCCTGCTCGACGTGATGATGCCCGGCATGGGCGGACACGAGACGTGCCGTCAACTGAAGGCCGATCCCGCCACGGCGGCGATCCCGATCCTGTTCGTCACTGGGCACGCGAACGCGGCGGAGCACGCAAAAGGGCTGACGCTGGGCGCGCTGGACACGCTCGTCAAACCGATCGATCCGGAGCGGTTATTGGAGCGCGTGGCCAGCGTGTTGAAAGCATAAGGCGATTTCCAACCCGGAAACCGCCGATTAAGGACGTGATCGATCATGCGCAGCCGATTCACTGGGTCTTTTCCATCCCTCTTGATCCTCGCGGTCTTGCTGGGATTGTCAGGCGGCGTGTCCGTCGCCGCCCGGGATGGAGCGACCCCGCTGCCCGCCGCCGAGATCCCGCTGTCCGAGCCGGAGCGTGAATGGCTGCGACAACACCCCCGAATTCGCGTGCACAACGAACAGGACTGGCCGCCCTTTAATTTTCACGCCAGTGGCGAGCCGCGCGGTTTTTCCATCGATTACATGAACCTGCTGGCCGGCAAGCTGGGCCTCCAGGTCGACTATCAAAGCGGCCCGAGTTGGAACCAGTTCCTGGAGCGAATCCGCGACAAGGAACTCGATCTGATGCTCAACATCGTGCAAACCGAGGAACGTCGGCAATACCTGCTCTTCACCGAGCCCTATGCGACGACCCCCAACGTCATCGTCAGCCGCTTGGACGACCCCATCCAAAGCATCGCGGAACTGGCAGGGCGCACAGTCGCCTTGCCGAAGGGGTTCTTTTACGAGGATGTGCTGACCAGGGAGTATCCAACGATTCGACGGCTGCCGGTCGCCGATGCCCTGGCATCGCTGAAGGCGGTCGCCCTCGGTCAGGCCGACGCGGCACTGGGCCGGGATGCGGTGCTGCGCTATCAGATCAAGAAAAATCTGCTGACGAACTTGAAAATCACGGGCGAGTTGACGATCAGCGACCCGGACATCGCGCACATGCGCATCGGGGTGCGCAACGACTGGCCGCTGCTGCGCTCGGCGCTCGACAAGGCGATGGCCGCGGTCGCGCCAGAGGAGATCGACGCACTGCGGCAGCGGTGGTTGCAGCAGACCTCGGCGGTCGCGGGCGGCGAGCCGGCGGGCCAGCGGGCCACGCGGTTTTCGCTCTGGTCCGCCGCGCCCTGGATTGTCGCCATGCTCGCGGTGCTGACGCTGACCCTGATCGTCCTGCGCCGGATGGGTCATGGCGTCGAGGACCGACTGATCGATCAGCGCAGTCTGCGTCAGGTCGGCTTGGCCGTCGTCGCGATCTTCCTGGCGGTGGTCTTCATGGTCGCGCTCCATGGCCTGCACGACATGGAACGTCAATTGCGCACGGAACTGGGCGAAACACTGGTTACCGTCAACCAGTCGGCGGCGCAATCGATGCGGATCTGGCTAGAGAGCCATGCGCGCGAGATTCGCGTTATGGCACAGGTACCCGCGCTTCCGCTCTGGATCCAGCAGCTCTGCGAACCGCCGCGCACCGCCGCGACCCTCCGCGACCACCCGGCGCAACAAGCGCTCCGCGAGCTGTACCGCCAGCCGCTGGAGACCATGAATGCGACGGGCTTCAGCCTCATTGCACCGGATCGCCGCATCCTCGCCGCCACGCAGGAGCGCGAGCTTGGCGAGCGCACGCGCATTGCCGTGTGGCAACCCGACTTACTGGACCGGGCGCTGGCCGGAGAGACCCTGTTCATTCCGCCGGTCTATGAAGAGACGCCGCCTCCGGAGACCGCGGACAACCCGGTGACGCACTCCGCCGCCATGTTCCTCGTCACCCCAGTGACGGACACCACGGGCCGAATCATTGCCGTGCTCGCGCTCCGTTTCGATCCACGCCTGGAATTCAGCCCCATTACCCAGGTCGCCCGGGTGAGCGAGACCGGCGAGACCTATGCCTTCGATCGCGACGCCAGGCTACTGACGCCCTCGCGTTTCGCCGATGCGCTGGCGCCTGTTGCCGCCTACTACCGGGACGAAACCAGCCTACTGGGTCTGCGCGCGCGCGATCCCGGCGGCGACTTGTTGCAGGGATATCGCCCCCCGGCCCTGCGCGCGCAATGGCCACTGACCCGGATGGCACACGTGGCCCTGAGCGGACGGGATGGCGTGGATACGGACGGGTATCGCGATTATCGCGGCGTCGAGGTCATCGGTGCATGGACCTGGTCGGCGCCGCTCGGCATCGGCCTGGCCACCGAAATCGACCTGACCGAAGCGCTCGCGCACTATCGCACCATGCGCCTGCTGGTGCTGGGCTCGCTGTTCGGGATCGCGCTCCTCGCGCTGGGTCTCACAGCGCTCCTCATCTGGCTGGGCGAGCGCACCCGCGCCCGCCTGGAAGTGCTGGTCGAGGCGCGCACCAACGAGTTGCGCAAACTGGCTCAGGCGGTCGAACAGAACCCGCTGTGCATCGTGATCACCGATGTCGAGGGGCGCATCGAACACGTCAACCCCATGTTCACCACGCTCACCGGCTATACCGCCGATGAGGCGATCGGGCAGAACCCGCGCCTCCTGAAAAGCGGCCTGACGCCGCCCGAGCGCTATGCCGATCTGTGGGAGAGCATCCAGGCCGGTCGGATCTGGCACAGCGAGATCCGCAACCGCAAGAAAAACGGCGAACTCTACTGGGGCTCCATCTCCATTGCCCCGGTCACCGACGATGCGGGCAAGGTGACGCACTTTATCGCCATGACCAGGGATCTCACCGATCGCAAGCAGGCGGAGGCGGCCCTCGCCGATGAGCGCGCGCAACTCAAATCGCTGCTCGACACCACCCCGCTCGGGGTGGCGATCTCCATCCAGGGCATCATCCGTTTTGCGAACCCCCGGTTTCTCGACATGCTCGACGTCAAGATCGGCGATCCGGTGAGCATGCACTATGTCCACCCGGAAGAACGCGCGGCGATCATCGAGCACCTGTCGCTGCAGGGCCGGGTCGAGAATCATGAATTGCAGATGTATGGGCACGGTCATCAGGTCCGGGACATGCTCGCCAACTTCATCGCGTTCAACTATCAGGGCGAGCCAGGGGTGCTCGGCTGGCTGCTCGATATCACCGACCGCAAGCAAGCGGAGGCGCGCATCCGCGAGAGCGAGGCGCGTCTGGAAGCCGCCGCCAGCGCCGCGAATCTGGGTCTGTGGGAGTATTTCCCGCTGCGGGACGAGGAGTTCGCCAATGCGAATTTCGCCGCCATGCTCGGCTATGACCCCGGCGACATTCGCGAGACGGACGACAAATGGTCGCGCGTGATCGGCGGTCAGGGGTTTCTGCGCCAGCAGATCCACCCGGATGACGTGGCGCAGGCCGCCGAGCGGTTCCGTCAACATCTGGACGGCGAGACCGCCGCCTATCGCGCCGAATATCGCGTGCGCTGTGCCGAGGGAGGCTGGAAATGGCTGCTTGACGCCGGGCAGGTGATCGAGCGCGATGCCGATGGCCAACCCGCGCGGGTGGCGGGCATTCGCGCCGACATCGACAATCTGAAGCAACTCCATGAGGCATTGGAACTGGCGCGGGACGTGGCCGAGAAGGCGACGCGGGCAAAATCGGAGTTTCTCGCCAACATGTCGCACGAGATCCGCACCCCGATGAACGCCATCATCGGCATGTCCCATCTGGCGTTACAGACCGAACTCGACCACAAACAGCGCAATTACATCGAAAAGGTCCACCGCTCGGCCGGGGCGCTGCTCGGGATCATCAACGACATCCTCGACTTCTCCAAGATCGAGGCGGGCATGCTGGACATGGAGTCGATCGACTTCCGGCTGGAGGATGTCATGGACAACCTCGCCAGTCTGCTGGGTCTTAAGGCGGAGGAACGGGGCGTCGAGCTCATGTTCGATCTGCGCCCGGAGGTGCCGACGGCGCTCATCGGCGACCCGCTGCGACTGGGTCAGATCCTGATCAATCTCGGCAACAACGCGGTGAAATTCACCGAGCCGGGCGGCGAAATCGTCGTCTCGGTCGCGGCGCTTGAAACCTCAGAGGACAGTGTTCTGCTGCACTTCACGGTGCGCGATACCGGCATCGGGATGTCGCCGGAACACCTGGAGCGACTCTTCCAGTCCTTCAGTCAGGCCGATATGTCCACCACCCGCAAATACGGCGGCACTGGGCTGGGACTCGCTATCTCCAAAAAGCTCACCGAGATGATGGGCGGTGAAATCCGGGTCGAGAGCGCGCTTGGCAAGGGCAGCACCTTCGTCTTTACCGCCCGGTTCGCGCCGCAGCGGGGCGAGGTCTCGCAACCCCGCGCCAAGACCGACGCGTTGCATCCGTTGCATGTTCTGATCGTGGACGACAATGCCACCTCGCGGGAAATCCTGTCCGAAATCCTGGCGGCCTTCGGCTTCCGGGTCGATCAGGCCGGGACCGGACCCACGGCGATCGCACTGCTGGAGCAGTCCGACGCACAGGCACCTTACGATCTGGTGCTGATGGATTGGAAGATGCCTGGGATGGACGGTGTCGAGACCATTCGCGCCATTCAGGGCAATGCCCGGATTACCCATGTGCCGACCATGATCATGGTCACCGCCTATGGCCGTGAAGAGGCGCGGCAGGCAGCGGCTGGGCTGGATCTGGCCGGCTTCCTGACCAAGCCGGTGACGCCATCCACCCTGCTCGATACCATCATGGTGGCGATCGGGCGGGAGGTCGCGTCCAGGGCGCGCGCCACCGGGCGTCAGGAAGAGGCCTCGGAGGCGATCGCCCGGCTGCGCGGCGCGCATGTGCTGCTGGTGGAAGACAACGAAATCAATCAGGAACTGGCGCTGGAACTCTTGACGATGAACGGACTGAGCGTCGAGGTCGCGAACCATGGTCAGGAGGCGCTGGAGATGCTCGCCGCCGCCAGCTACGACGGCGTGCTGATGGACTGTCAGATGCCGGTGATGGACGGCTACGAAGCAACGCGAGAGATCCGCCGACAGGCGCGCTACCAGTCGCTGCCGGTGATCGCCATGACCGCCAATGTGATGACCGGCGATCGCGAGAAGGCGCTGGAGTCGGGCATGAACGACCACATCGGCAAGCCCATCAACGTGCGCGAGATGTTCGCGACGATGGCGAAATGGATCGTCCCCGCGCAGCCAGCGGCGGAGACAATACCGGCCAGCCTTGCGGATGCCAGCCTGGAGATCCCCGATCTGCCAGGCATCGACACCGCCGCTGGCTTGGCGATCACCCAGCACAATCCGACGCTCTATCGCCGGCTGCTGCTCAAGTTCCGCGAGAGTCAGCGCGATTTCGCGGCGCAATTCGCGGCGGCGCGCATGGATGACGATCCCGAGGGCGCGACCCGTTGCGCGCACTCGCTGAAAGGCGTGGCCGGGAATATCGGCGCCACAGGGATCGAAGAGGCCGCGCGGCGGCTGGAACTGGCCTGCAACGCGCGCCAGAATCGGGACATGATCGACGCCCGGCTAGCCGACACGGTCGCGGCGCTGGAGCCGGTGCTCCGGGGGCTCGCCGCGCTGGAGAAACCCCAGGCGATCCAATCGGGAACGGGCGCGGTCGATCAGGGCGAGTTGGAGCCGATGCTGCACCGACTGCGCGCCTTGCTCCAGGACGACGACACGGACGCCGCCGACCTGATCGAGACGCTGGAGCCGCTCTTGTCCGGTACGCCCCTGACGCCTTCGCTGATCCGGATGACCCAGGCCATCGAGGAATACGATTTCGAGGCGGCGCTGACGGAACTGGACACCATGGAACGCGCACTCCAGCACACGCCCGACGGATCCTGAAGCCTTCATTCGGCAAATTGAACCGCAAAGGCGCAAAGGACGCGAAGAAAAACAAAAGGGGTTCCGGATTACTCGAAGAGCGTGATGACCTTCGCGAGCACTTCATCCATGATCAGTCGGAGCGACAATCCCGCCTCATCCAGATGCGGTTTAAGACACCTCCGACCCGCGGGCCGCGCGCAGCGTTTCCAGCGCCTGTGCGTAATCGAAATTCCGAATCTGCCAGTCCAGGGTGCGGGCCGCGGCGCCCAGGGCGGAGAACAGAAGCCCACGGGAGGCTTCGAACAGTTCGTTCGCATCGGTATCGCTACTGACAAGCAGCGCGTCCAGTCTCGTCAGTACCGCGTTGACGCGCGGCCAATCCACCGCCTCGGCGCCATCCTTCGCGGTGCGTTGAAGCGATTCCGGCGTGATTGCGGGCAAACGGCTCCGCAGCCCTTCGGTCAATTCGCCGAGCGCCCTCGTCAGCGCCGCCAGTGCCCGGTCGCGTTGCTCGGCTGGCGCGCCCTGCCGGACGAGGCGTTCCAGTTCGGCGGCCTGCTCGCGCACTCCCTCGGCCCCCAGCATGGCGCTCACGCCCTTCAGCGAGTGGGCCATTTGCCGCACCGCCGCGAGATCGTCCGTTACCATCGAGTCGGCGATGCGTGCCGCATCCTCACCGTGGCTGTCGAGAAAGGTGCCCAGCAAACGCACATAGTGGGCCGCGTCCCCGCCCAGGAAACGCAACCCCACCGCGAACTTCAGACCAGGGATGGATGCGAGCACATTCAAACCGTCTGGCGGATCGACCGGCGTGCGCAACGCGCCCGCGTCAATCGGGGCATCACCGGTACCCCACTCCGCCTGAGGTGGCGGCGGGAGCCATTTCAGGAGGCTTTTGTAGAGTTTGTTTGGTTCGATGGGCTTGGCCAGATGATCGTTCATCCCTGCCTCCAGACAGCGGCGGCGGTCTTCGTCGAAGGCGTTGGCCGTCATGGCCAGGATCGGGACGGACCGGCGCCCTGGAAGCTGGCGGATCGCGCGGGTTGCCTGCAAGCCATCCATGACCGGCATCTGGATATCCATGAGGATCAGGTCGTAGTCCGTCAACTGGGCCATGTCCAGCGCGACCCGGCCGTTCTCGGCAACGCTTGCGCGCATGCCCACCGAGTCCAGTAACTGGCAGGTCACTTCCTGGTTGACGAGGTTGTCCTCCACCAGCATGATGCGCGCGCCCTGTCGCCGTTCCAGTTCATGCGCCAGCATTTCCGGCAGCATCTGGCCACGGCCTTCGGCGTGTCCCAGCAGCGCGGCGGCCAGGGCGTCGTGGAGCACCGAAGGCGTCACGGGCTTGGCGAGAATCTCGGTGATACCGGCGCGCGCCGCCTCGTCGCGCGGAAGACTGTCACCATAGGCGGTCACCATCAGAAAATCGGGGTGGCGCGCCAGCGCGAGCGATTGCAGTTTCAAGGCCGTATCGATGCCATCCAGACCCGGCATTCTCCAGTCGATCATCAGCAGTCGATAGGGATCGCCGATGCGGTCGGCCTCGACGGCGGCGGCCAGTCCGGCCTCGCCGTTCGCCGCCGTGTCGGCGCGCATGCCAAGCTCGACGAGCAGACTGGCCAGGATGTCGCGGGCATCGGCATGATCGTCGATGACCAGCACTCGCATGTCCCGGAAGGGTTCCAGCGTCCGCGACGGCAGCGGGCAATCGCTGGCCATCCCGAAGGGGATCTCTAGCCAGAACAGACTGCCCCGGCCGGGCGCGCTGGTCGCGCCGATGCGCCCGCCCATGAGTTCGGTCAGGCGTTTGCTGATCGTCAGACCCAGTCCGGTGCCGCCAAAACGGCGCGTCGTCGACTCGTCGGCCTGCTCGAAGGCACGGAACAGACGCCCGACCTGGGCGGACGTCATACCGATACCGGTATCCGACACCTCGACCCGCAGGAGCAGGCGCTCGGGCGTTTGCTCTAGCACCTGACCCCGGATGGAGAGACCGCCCTGCTCCGTGAATTTCACGGCATTGCCGACTAGATTGAGCAGAATCTGGCTCAAGCGCACCCCATCGCCGCGCAGCGCGGGCGGCACATGATCCAGATCCACCAGTACGTCCAGCCCCTTGGCCGCGATACTGTCGGCGAGGAGGTCGCAGACATGATCGATGACCCGCGCCGGCTCGAAATCCTGTACCTCCAGCGTCATCTTGTTCGCCTCGATCTTGGAGAGATCCAGGATGTCGTTGATGATCTGCAGCAGATGCCGGGCGGAGTCGGAGAGTTTTTCAAGCTGGTCGAGCTGGCGGGAGGTCAGCGGATCGCGCCGGATCAGATGGGCATAGCCGATAACCGCGTTCATGGGGGTGCGGATTTCATGGCTCATGTTGGACAGGAAGGCGCTTTTAGCCAGGTTGGCGGCCTCCGCGGCAAGCTTCGCCGTCTCCAGTTCGGCGGTGCGGGAGGCGACCAGATCCTCCAGATGCAGACGATAGTCTTCCAGTTCGCGGGTCGTGCGGACCCGTTCGGTGATGTCCTGCACGATCCCCAACCCGGCGGTAGGCAGGCCATCGGGCGCGAATTCGAGTTCCGCCCGTTCCTCGACCCAGCGCGTCTCGTCACCGACCGAAATGCGGTGGACGATCCGGTAGGGCTCGCCGGCCAGCGTGCGATTCCAGGCATCGAGCACCAGCGCCCGGTCGTCCGGATGGATGCACGCGAGAAACCGCTCCAGGGTCAGGGGAGCGCCAATGGGCAGACCGAAGATGCGATAGGTTTCATCCGACCAGACCAACTGGTTATGCGCGATCTCCAGACGCCAGTGACCCGTCTGGGAAACCGCCTGGGCGCGATTCAGAAAAGACTCGCTCTGGCGCAACGCGCGCACGACCTCCAGACGATCCCGATGGAGCAGCGCCATGCCGAGCTGATCGGCGACCTGGCAGCCGAACACCACCTCATCCGCGCTCCAGGCGTAGGAACGGCCGACCTGCTCGAAACAGATCACGCCCCGCTGGCGCCCGCCCGACACGATACTGCAATCCAGCAGGGACGTAATTCCCAGCGGTCGGAGATACTGCTCGACATACCCGGCGGTGCGCGGATCCGTCAAGGCATCGCTGGCGTCCAGATAGCGAGCGGTTTTCAGCGCCTGAAACTCCGCGCGACAGGCCTGCTCCTCCAGAATCTCGCCACGGGTATGACGGCCAGCGGTTGCGTCGAACGCATCCACGCATTCGAGCAGGCTCGCATCCGCGTCGAAGCACCAGACGGAGACCCGCGCGATCCCGAGCGCCAGACCGAGCCGTTCCGTCAATTCCCCCGCAAACCGCTCCAACTCGCCATTGATGCCCGCTTCCGAGACGCTGAGTTCGCGGATCAAGCGGGTATGCAACTGAAGCCGCTCGGTGCGCTCCGATTGCTCGCGCTCGCGGGCCTTCTGCTCGGTGATGTCGCGCCAGACCGCCGAAATCAGCGGACGTCCGCCATGATTCACCATCCTGAACGTGATGGCGACATCCCGGAGTCCGCCATCCTTGCAGCGGTGGCGGGTCTCGAATCCGGCGACACTGCCGTCGAACATGGCGGCGACATTCGCAGCGATCCGTTCCTGCGAGTGGTCGGTCTGAATGTCGGATACCGAGAGTTGCGAAAACTCCTGGCGTGTGTAGCCGAGTCCCTGATGGGCGGCGGCGTTGAACTGCATGAAGCAGTTGGTCAGCGGATCCACCAGAAGAATGGCGTCCGTGGTCTGGCCAAACATCGTTTCGACCAGCGTCTCCTGCTCCCGGAGCACGCGCTCCGCTTGTCGGCGATCGACGATGTCGACCAGACGACGCACGATGGTTTGCGCCAACTGCACTTCTTCCGGCAGAAAGGGAGCGTCATCCAAGCCCGGCGGCGGCGCGCGGTCGTAGGCGAGTGTCAGACACATGGGTTCGCCCTGCCCGGTTCGGTCCTCCGCCGTCAGCATCCAGTCCGTAACGGCAAACCCCGGCGTGACGTATTCACGCTCGCTCCATTGGATCCGGGCGGTCGCCAGCTCGGGAAATTGCAGGCCAGGCCCCATCAGTTCAACCACGCGACGCAGGATCGTCTCAATCGGGGTCGCGGACTCCTCGGAGACGCGAAAGACCTCGTAGAGACAGCGTTGCTCCTTCACGCGCTCGCCCAGCAGAAAACGCTCCCGTTGGAGTTGCGCCTCGGCCCGCTTGCCGTCGGTGATGTCGCGGATGATGGTGACGCAGCCCTGACCGTCGGCCACGCGGCTCACCCGGGCATCGTAATAACGCAGACCATCCGACATCGGCAGGGCGTAGTCGAACACCACCAACTCGCCGGTGCGTAGCGCGGCGGCAAGCTTCTCGTTGAAGCGCGCGGCGACCTCGGGCGGCAGCACCTCATCGACCCGCTTGCCGAGAAACACCTCGGGCGGAACATAGAGCGACGCGTCCCGGCGCGTCCGGTAGTCCAGCAGGGTGCCATCGGCATCGGTCAGAAAATACAGATCCGGGATCGTCAGGCAGGATTCCAGGATAAATTCCTGCAATTGCGCACGGCGCTCGGCCACGCGCGCGCCGAGGTCGGGGTGGAGGTCGGTCGTGCTCATGCAGGCTCTGGTGGCAGGGGATCGGCGAACCGCTCCCGGACCTCGGCAAAGGCTTCGCGGACCGCGAAGAAGGCGTCGACGACGGTCGGATCGAAGTGCCGTCCCCGCTGTTCGAGAATAAAGTTGGCCGCCGCCTCCGGTTCCCAGGGAGCCTTGTAGACACGGCGCATGGTCAGTGCGTCATAGACATCGGCGAGCGCCATCAGACGGGCCGGCAGCGGGATCGCCTCTCCCGCCAGCCCCTGCGGATAACCGCTTCCATCCCATTTCTCGTGATGGCTCATGGCAATAACCTCGGCCACCTCCAGCATGGCCAGCGGTCGCGGCTTGGCGTCGTCCGTCCCGCCCGCGCTCAGGAGCAGCGACTTGTCGATGGCGCGCCGAATCGCCTCGGCGCCAACGCGGGCATGCGTCTTCATGATCTCCCACTCCTCGGGATCCAGCTTGCCGGGTTTGAGCAAAATCCGATCCGCAATGCCGATCTTGCCGATGTCGTGCAGCGGCGCGGCCTTGACGATGACGCTAAGGCGCGACGCGTCGAGGTCGGCCGCGAAATCGGGATGGCACTGAAGCTGGCGGCCCAGGAGATCGACATAGGTCTGCGTGCGCAGAATATGATTACCGGTCTCGGTGTCGCGCGTCTCGGCCAGTTCCAGGATGACGGCCAGACTGACGTTCTGAATCAGCAGATTTTCGCGGGTGCGCCGGTCGACCTCGGTTTCCAGCCACGCATTCTGCACCGACAACCGATCGCGGGATTGTTTGATCTCCAGATGCGTGCGCACGCGCGCGAGCATGATCGCGGGCTTCACCGGCTTGACGAGATAGTCCACCGCGCCGAGCCGAAGTCCCTTTTCCTCATCGATGTCATCGCTCAAGGCCGTGACGAACATCACCGGGATTCGCCGGGTTCGCGCATCCGCGTTTAACCGGGCCAGCGTGGCATAGCCATCCATGCCCGGCATCATGACATCCAGCAGGATCAAATCCGGATATGGCGCGACGAGGACCGCCGCCAGTGCCTGCTCGCCGGTCTTGCAGGCGCGGACCTGATAGTCCGGGTTCAAAATTTTCGTCAACACCGACAGATTGGCCGGCTCGTCGTCGACGATCAAAACAGTCGGCTTTAACATTGCCTCTGACCCAAGAAATCCGCCTCACGCCGCGCGGACGACCAAGAGAAAACCGCGTCCAGCGTGCAAGCGTCATAATGCCGCCTTGCTCAACGTCGCTGCCACCCAAAGCGCTCCGCGAGACGCGGTTTAGAGGGCGATATTAGAGCATGTTGCGCGCCCGTGACGTGCGGCATTCGTGCTCAACCAAGCCGATGCCGCGCGCGGTGCCGGACAAGGTGCTCAGCTCATCGGTGATCGAGTGGGTGAGACGGTTATACTTTGGCGACTTCACGCACCCTGACCACCTCCCGCCCTTCCGCCATGCCATCCATTGCGACTGGACCGCTGCTCGACCCCAAGAACGACTACGTCTTCAAGCGTCTCTTTGGCGAAGCCCCCGAGCTGCTAGTCTCGCTGATCAACGACCTGCGCCCGGACCTGCCCGAGATTCGCTCGGTGGAGATTCTCAATCCCGGCATCAACGCCGAGGAGTTACGCGGCAAGTACATCATCCTCGACGTCTTGGCGCGCGATGGCGAGGGACACGCCTACAATGTCGAGATTCAGGTGCGCCGCTATGGCGCCTGGCACCAGCGGGCGCTCTACTATCTGGCGCGGATGCTGGCGCATCGATTGGAGCAGGGCGAAGACTACGCCACGCTGCGCGCGGCGGTCGGCATCCATCTCCTGGACTTCGATCTGTTTACCGATACCCCTGAGCAGCGCGCGCAGGCGCTGTGGCGCTTCGAGATGCGCGACGCGCGTCAGCCCGAGGTCACGCTGGGGAACCGGCTACAATTGACGCTGATAGAATTGAAGAAAGCGGATCGGCTCGGACTCGGTTCCGATCCGCTGTCCGCGTGGATCACCTTTTTCGAGCATTGGCGAGAGGAGCAAACCATGGCCACGATCGAACACGCCCCGATCCAGGAGGCGCTGAACCGGGTGCGTCAGTTGAGCGCCGACGAGGAAGCGCGGCGCCTGGCGTTCGTGCGCGAGCGGGCGCTGCACGATGAGGTGTCCTTGCTCAAGGAGGCGCGAGAAGAGGGTGAGCAGATCGGGATGCGGAAAGGCCGTCAGGAAGGCCGTCAGGAAGGCCGCCTGGAAGCCGCCCTGGACACCGCCCGCAACCTCATCGCGCTGGGCGTGCTCAGCGATGGGCAAATCGCTCAGGTCACGGGACTGCGTGTGGCACAGGTTGAGGCACTGCACTCAGCCGACCGGAATGAGACACCGAGATGAAGATGACTGACGCAACTGGAAACGCCGCCCTGCCAACGCGGGACGCCGACGCCGCGCTCGTCAGCGCGGGTGGGGATGCCGCGCTCGCCGATGAATTGCTGGAGACGCTGCTGGCGGGGCTCCCCGCCGAGCTTGAGGATCTGCGCGCGTGCCTCACCGAATCCGATTGGCCGGGGCTGGCCGAATACGCCCATCAAATTCGCGGCGCCACGCGGTATTGCGGTGTCCCCGCCCTGGATGCGGCCATCGAGGCGCTGGAGCGGGCCGCCCGCATCGGCGATCCGGCGCGGAGCGCGGAGAGCTTTCGCGACGTGGAAACGCAGATCCAACGGTTGCGCGCGCAGACCGGCTGAAACGTCCATGCCTTCCCCTCATCGGATGCCGCGAAACCGGGTTTTCGGCACAGCCACCGCTGTCGGCGATGTCGGATCCACGGCATCGACCAGTCCATTCTTCCGCAACACGTCATGTACCTTGCGCGCCATCCTGATCAAGCGGGACAGATCCTTCAGGGTCGGCTTGACGCCCGCGTCCAATCCGCGCTCGCAATCCTCCAGTTCGGAGGCCAGAAAATCGAGCAGCTTCATGGAACATCCCTGGCAGGAACCCGAACAGATCCGCGCGTCGGGGGCGTCGAAAGGGATGGCCTCGCGGATTTGCCCGATCAGATCGCGCATTGCCGTCACAGTATCCGGCTTGCGCACGCGAGTTTGCCGTTCATGAGTCTCAGCCTGTGGCATGATTGCGGCCGTTGCGATGACAATTGCATCCTTCCGACACTCTCCGCTCGGCCTCTGCAATGTGGCCTCGACGAATCGCCGGATGTCTGAATGATTTCCGAATACTGCTCAAGTCATTCGCATATCCTTTTCCAAGGGGATGGTTGCCCATGTTGAATCGACTCAAGATCAAAACCAAATTGCTGCTGCTGGCGGGCGTCCCGGCGCTCGCGCTGCTGTCCATCGCGCTTTTTCTGACGACGCGGATGGTCGAGGATCTGGGCGAGATCGGGCATGGCCAATCGCTCGGCGAACTAGTCGTCGGGCTGGGAGAAGTCGCCCACGAATTGCAGAAGGAACGCGGGATGACCGCCGGATTTCTGTCCAGCCAGGGTACCAAGTTTGCCGACCGATTGCCCACCCAGCGCCAGGCGTCCGATGCCGCGATCGCGCATTTGCAGCAGACGCTCGCACAGGTGGATCGCGACGGGCTGGAAGCGGACTACCGCACGCGGCTTGACCAATTGCCTGCCTCCCTCCTCACCCTCCAGGAGTGGCGTAAATCCATCAGCGCACTGAAGGTCGAACCGCCGGCCTCTTTTCGACTCTATAGCGAACTGATCGCGCAACTGCTGGAGATCGCCGCGCGCACCGGCAATGCCTTGCACGATGCCGGCATTGCGCGTCTCACGCATGCCAAAAGCGCGCTGCTGTTCCTCAAGGAACGCAACGGGCAGGAGCGCGCGCTCCTGTCCGGCGCCTTCAGCGCCGGGCGCATCACGCGCGCCGACTACGACCTGCTGATGACCCTACTCATCGATCAGTCCAACTATCGGCGAATCCTCAATTCATTCGCCACTCCCGAACAGATGGCCTTTGTCGACGCCACCTTGAACGATCCGATCGTCAAGGTCGTCGAGGGCATCGAGCGGATGGTCAGGGAAACCGGTGCCGAGGCGGAATTGAACTATCCGCCGGTAACCTGGTTCGATCAGATCACCGCCAAGATCGATCTGCTGCGGATCGTGGAGGAGCGTTTTTCGGCCGACATCACCAATACCAACGCCGCCAGCGCCAGCGCCGCCCGCACCGCCATAACCGTCTATCTGACGGCGATCGGCCTCACGCTTCTGCTCACCCTCTGGCTGGGTGTCGGGATCGTCCGGGGAATCCTGCGCCAGATGGGCGGCGAGCCGGACGTTGCCGCTCGGGTCGCCCGCAATATCGCCGAAGGCAAGCTGGACAACGAGATTCCATTGAGGCGGGGCGACACGGACAGCCTGCTCGCCTCGATGAAGAACATGCAATCCCAGCTGCATGATCGCATCGAGTCCGAGCGACAAATCGCGGCCGCGAGTCTACGTATCCAAAACGCCCTGGACAAGGCTTCGACCAACATGATGGTGGCCGACAACGCGGGCCGGATCATCTATATGAACGCGGCCGTCCAGCGGATGATGCGCGCCACCGAGGACGATATGCGCCAGGATCTGCCCAACTTCCGCGCCGAGCGTCTGCTGGGGAGCAACTTCGATGAATTCCATCGCAACCCGGCTCACCAGAAAAACATGCTCGGCCGGCTGACCGAGGAAAAGGTCTCTGAAATCAAAATCGGCGGACGTCTTTTCCGTCTGGTTTCCAATCCGGTGATCGATGCTCAAGGCGAGCGCCTTGGCTCGGTGGTGGAATGGACCGATCGCACCAATGAGGCCAAGGTCCAGCAGGAACTCTCCGCATTACTGGAGGCCGCGGTGCGTGGCGACTTCGAGCATCGGCTGAACACCGCGGATAAGGAGGGCTTTTTCCAACAGATGGGCGAGGGCATGAACCGCTTGGTGGAAATCGTCTCCGCCGGGTTGTCCGACATCGCGCGTGTCCTCAACAGCATCGCGCACGGCGATCTGACGCAACAGATCACGGCGGACTATGCCGGCACCTTCGGTCAACTCAAGGACGACACCAATGCCACGGTCGCGCAATTGCGAGAGGTGGTCGGTCGCATCCAGGAGGCAGCCGCGTCGATCAACAGCGCCGCCCAGGAAATCTCCGCGGGCAACTCGGATCTGTCGGCCCGGACCGAATCGCAAGCCAGCTCACTGGAGGAAACCGCCAGTTCCATGGAGGAGCTCACCGCCACGGTGCGGCAAAACGCCCAGAACGCCCATCAGGCCAACCAACTGGCGAGTGGCGCCCACGCGACCATCCAGCATGGCGGCGAGACGGTCAAGGCGGTGGTGAGCACCATGGGGGCGATTCAGGAATCCAGCGGCAAGATCGCTGACATCATCGGCGTGATCGACTCGATCGCCTTCCAGACCAATATTTTAGCGCTGAACGCCGCCGTGGAAGCGGCGCGGGCGGGCGAGCAGGGCCGCGGTTTCGCCGTCGTCGCCGCCGAGGTGCGGACGCTGGCTCAACGCAGCGCCCAGGCCGCCCGGGAGATCAAGGGATTGATCGCCGACTCCATGAACACCGTGGACGGTGGGGTCAAACTGGCCCAGCAGGCCGGGACCGCGATGGATGACGTCGTCGACAGCTTCCAGCAGGTCGCCACCCTGGTCACCGAGATCGCCGGCGCCAGCCGCGAACAGTCCGCGGGCATCGAGCAGGTGACCCAGGCGGTGACCCAGATCGACGAGATGACGCAGCAGAATGCCGCGCTGGTGGAAGAGGCCGCCGCCGCGACCGAAAGTCTGGAAGATCAGGCGCGGGAGCTTGCGCGGGCCGTGTCCATCTTCCGACTTGCCGAAGGCGCACCCGACAACGTCAAGCGGGAGATCGCGGAACGGCGCGGACCGCATCGCCCGGCCAATGTCTCGCGCCTGCCGGCCAGCACCGTCAAAACGGCGGCAACGCCCAACCCGCCGCCCGTCAGCGGGCCGGCGCCCGAGCGCAGGACGCCTGGATCCGAGCAAGACGACTGGGAAGAGTTTTGATCACGCCCATGAGCGGGGCGGTGCGACATCGCCGCCACGCGTTCAACCAGAAGGACAGAAACGCATGAAACGCATCGACTTCAAGACCGCTTTTTTTCTGACCCTGATACTGTGTCTGCCGCCCACGCTCGGACAGGCGAGCGAGGAGAAGGCTGGCGCCTATCCGGGTTATCTGGCGATCGAGCCCTCGCTCGTGGTCAATCTGGCCGGCGAGCGCAAGACCAGGTATCTGCGGGTTGAGATCCAATGCTACCTTGACACCGCCCAGGATGCCGAACGGGTGACCCTGCATATGCCACTGATCCGCGACCGTCTGATCACCCTGCTGGGCGGACGCGACGCCGATCAGATCATGTCCACGGAAGCCCGCGATCGATTGCGCGCCGAATTGCTGGAAAAACTGCGCGAGACTCTGACCGAGGTGGCGGGCGCGCCCACGATAAGGGAACTCTATTTCACCGGATTCATCATTCAATAGGGATGGCGGACAGCGGCGGTTCCGACGACCAGCGATAGACGGCCTCGACCTGCGAGCCATTCTCCCGAAAGACCACCGATTCGCATAAATTCCTGACCATCGCGATCCCGCGCCCCCAAGGGCGCATGGAATCCGGCGCCAGCTCGGAAACCGCTTTTTCGCTGAACCCGTCGCCCGTATCCGTGACCTGAATCCGCACGCAGTCGGCCTCTGCGTGGGGTTCGTAACTCAGGCTCAGGGTGACGCGCCCGACACAACCGGCGGCCAGACGTTGCTCGCGCTCGCGATAATAGGCATCGAAACCGTCCGGGGTTGCCTTCATCGACGAATCCAGTTGCAGCACGCCATGTTCGAGCGCATTGGAATAGAGTTCAGTCAAGATGGTCTCAAGCGCGCCAGCATGCGCTTCAAGGCGATCAAGCAAACCGAGCGACCTGAGCGCCGCCACGATGGCCGGTTGGCTACCCAGGCGTTCGTCGCTCAACTCCATCGACCAACGCCAGCCGCTCCCCGGCGCCGCATCCCGATCAAGGTTCGGTGTCGCCAACAGATCGGAATCCAGGGGAATTTCAACCACCGCGATATCGTCGGACTGCTCGGTCGCGAGGCTATGCGCATCGAGCGCGGCGAGCAGCGCCGGCAGCAGCGGCTGGTCGAACGCCCAGTTGCTCAACACCTCATCGAAACCGGCATTGACGAACATTTGCCCTTGATCGTCGCTCGCCTCCAGAAGCCCGTCGCTCATCAGCAGCAGGCGATCGCCCCGGCTCAGAGGGATCCGCCGCGGCGATCCCCGCGCGGGGAGTTCCGGCAGGATACCCAGCGGCAGCGCGTGCGAGGACAGTTCATGCAAACCGTCGGCGGTGCGCAGCCAGGCGCTGGGCATGCCGCCATTCCACCAGCGCAGTTCATCGCCATTGCCGCTGATCGAAATCAGGCAGGCGGCCAGAAAACGATCGGCGGGAAGAATTCGATAGAGCTTATGGTTGATCTCGGCGAGCACGTGTGCATCGTCGACACCCTTGCGGGCGGTGGCGTGAAAGGCATCGGCCACGGGCAGCGCGCCGATGGCCGCGGCCAGTCCATGCCCGGTGAAATCGCCCACCAGCAGTCGCAGCCCGCCATCCGGAAGATGCTGGGTGAGCACCAGATCGCCATTGAAGATGGACGCCGGACGCTGGACCAGACCCAGCCGGTCCATGGCGACATTGCGATTCATGACCGCGCGGCTCAACACCCGCTCCGCCAGCGCCTGCTCTTCAAGCTCCTGTTCGAGTAACGCGGACAACGCCCGCTGCTTGGCCGCGAGCGTGCGTTGCAGGTCACGCACCCGTTCCATGGCAAGGATGCGGGCCTTGAGAACGATGAAGCTGAAGGGTTTGGAGAGAAAATCGTCCCCGCCCGCCTGGATGCAGCGCATCAGGGAGTGTTCCTCGGTCAGGGCGGTCAGAAAGATGACCGGAACAAAATCCATCTCGGACATCGCCTTGATGGCGCGTGTGGCCTCGAAACCGTCCATCTCCGGCATCATGATATCCATAAACACGATATCCGGCCGTTCGTCGGCAAAGCACCGCAGCGCATCCGCGCCGTCGCTGGCCTCGACCGTGCGAAAACCTTCCTGGGCCAGCATCAGGCTCAAGAGACGGCGGTTGCTTGGCTCGTCATCCACGATCAGCGCGCAGCCCCGAGCGCCTGGCGCTAACTTGGCGACCGCATTGAGCGTCATGCCGGGCGCGGCGGCAAGCTCCGAAAGCGTCATGAACGGACCTTCAATCCAGATTGAACAGCGTTTCGAAATTGGCGATCTTGAGCACCCGGCGCACATCCTCGCCGCAGCCGCTAATGGAGACCCGGGCCGCATCCCCTCCCGCGAAATCGCGCAGCAACAACAGCATGCCCAGGGCCGAGCTGTCCAGATAGGAGGCTTCGGACAAATCGACGACGAATTTCATGGACTTGGAATCGACATCCTTGTACGCATCCCGAAACGCCTTGTGTTGCGCAAAATCGAAACGTCCATCGATGGCAATGGTGACCTGGGATTTCTGTTCATCGATACGACGAATGACGCTCATGGTTGGATTGGCTCCGTGTTGTTGGATTCGGCGTCGCGCGCCGCGCGGCTGACGATACGGCCGTTTGCGGATGGATGCGGGACTGTCCGCGGCGGGGATTGTCTTTGCCATGGTCTGTGTCTTGGAAATTGTTCTGGCGTCCCGGCCACGCGGTGCCGCTTGCATGCCGCCCTACCCGATGTATCATCATGGTCCTGGATCCCGCAATCGTTGCGAATCGAGCTTACCCTAACCCGATTCGATTGCAACACACACGCATTTTTCCTGGCTGCCGGACGCAATCCCGAAGACGGGGATGGAGCGCCCATGACGCATCGTCGACGCGGCAAAAGAAGCATGGAAAAGCCTGTTCGAGTGGTTTGCGGGAATCGGCGCTCGTTCCATCGCCCTCTCCATTCCTCTGGCAATTTCTGATCTCGGTAGACTAAAATCGATTGTTTATCGTTTTAATTGGTTTATGGTCACGCAACGAAATATCCGTACATGCTCTTTCGGTGCCCCTGAATCGAAATCGGACCATATGCTGAAAATTGCTGACCGTAAAACAGTGAAGCTTGACGCCATGCGGTCAAACCCCAAATTGACTATCTTTAAATTTGGATTCAGGACGTCGCGATGATTTCCTCGCCGAAAAAATTGTTGACCGACGCCAGCAGCGATCATGATCAGATCCGCGCGCGCGCGAAACAAGCCCTCGATAGCGGGGATTTCGAGTGTGTGGACAAGTACCTGTCGGAGACCGAGATCGACCTGGCCGAACTGGTCCAGAACCTGCGTATTTATCAGGTGGAACTGGAACTGCAGAACGCCGAACTACGCGTGACTCAAACTGCCGCCGAGCGCATGGCGGCCCGCTATAACACGCTTTTTTCCAGTATTCCCCAGGCGGTGCTGGTCGTCGATCGCCACGGCATGATCCTGGAGGCCAATCATGCCGCCTGTCGTTTATTCGACCTGCGGCAAGGGCATCGGCGCAACCATTATCTGCCCCGCCTGGTGGCGCGGGAGTCGGAGACTCAACTCGATGACGCCTTGAAACTGGCCCACGAGTCCAGCGCCAGCCGGTCGAGCGACATGCGGTTTCTCACCACCAATGGCGGCAGCTTCGAGGGCGAACTCCAGGTCGCCCGTCTGCCCCTGGACGAGGATGGCGAATGCCAGTTCATCTGCTCGGTGGTGGATCTGAGCGAGCGCTTGCGCCAGAAGGCGATCATTAGCGCCGCTTACGCGCGCTCGCGCGAGAGCGAGGCCCGCTATCGCATTCTGGCCGATTATTCGGCGGATTGGGACTATTGGTTAGGTCCGGATGGGCGCTATCGGTATGTCTCGCCCGCCTGCGAATCCATCTGCGGTCATGCGCCGGACATCTTTCTGGCCGATCCCGATGTCATGCGGCGCCTGGTGCATCCCGACGATCATCCGCTCTGGATGGCGCACGCCTCCGAGGCCACCCCGGCATGCTGCGCCACGCCACTGGTCAAGCTGGAACTGCGTCTGTGCCGACCCGATGGCGAAATGCGCTGGATCGAGCACCAATGCCGCCCGGTCTACGATGGCGAAGGCACTCGCCTGGGTTGGCGCGGCGTCAACCGCGACATCACCCAGCGCAAGCAGGCCGAGATCATCCTGGATCTCCAGAAGCGACGCGCCGACGCCCTGCTGGAATTGCCGCACGCCGCCGAGGGACGGGGCGATGCCGCGTTCATGCAACACAGCCTGGGACTGGCCGAATCGCTCACGGGCAGTGCGATGGGGTTCATGCATTTCATCCTCGACGATCAGGAGACGATCGAGTTCGTCGCCTGGTCGCGGGCCACCCTTGAGGCGGGCTGCCCGATCGCGACCGGCAACCTCCATGCACCCATCGGCGAGGCCGGTCTTTGGGCCAATGCCGTGCGTCAGGGTCAGCCGGTCGTCTGTAACGACTATGCGGCGGCAACCGACAAAAAGACGCTGCCGGACGGTCATCTGAACTTGCAGCGGTTCATCAGCATTCCCGTCATGGATGCCGGGTTGACGCGCATGATCGCCGGGGTCGGAAACAAGCCGACGAACTATACCGCGCTGGACGTGGAAAGCGTCCAGCTCATCGCTAACGCGACCTGGCGTATCGTGCACCAGCGCCGCGCGGAGCAGGCGCTCATCAAGAGCGAGGGGCGTTTTCGCAACCTCTCCAGCCTGATGTCGGACATCGCCTATTCCTGTGTCGAGGTCAGCCCGAACCGCTTTACCCTGGACTGGGTGCATGGCGCTGTCGCCAGCATCACCGGCCACACCGCCGAGGCGATCATCGCGATGGGCACCTGGCGGCGCCTGGTAATCCTGGAGGACCGCCCGCTCTTCGATCGGCATGTCAGCGGGATGGTGACCGGCGAGGCCACGACCTGTCAGTTGCGGTTGCGCCGCCGACACGGCGGTCTGACCTGGGTGGAAATCACCAATCAATGCGTCCTGGATCCGGATGGCTGCCGCAGAGTCTATGGCGGCGTCAAGGACATCAGCGAACGCAAGCAAGCGGAACAACAGCTTGAGCAGTCCGCGCAGCAGATGGAACGCCAGAATCGCGAACTGGATCGGGCACTGGCCGAAGCCGAGGCATCGACCCAGGACAAGAGCCGCTTCCTGGCCAACATGAGCCATGAAATCCGCACCCCCATGAACGGCGTCATCGGCATGACCCGACTGTTACTGGAAACCGGACTGAACGAGGAACAGCATCGCTTCGCCGAAATTGCACGCACCAGCGGCGAGAGTCTGCTGGCACTAATCAACGACATCCTGGATTTCTCGAAGATCGAGGCCGGCAAGCTGGAACTGGATCTGCTGTCATTCGATCCGCGTGGCACGCTGGAGGATGTCGTCGAGCTGCTCGCCTTCAACGCCCAGTCGAAGGAGCTGGAACTGACGTACCAGATCGATCCGGACGTCCCCGTCTCGGTGCGCGGCGACCCGCGCTACCTGCGCCAGATCCTCGTGAACCTGGCGGGCAACGCCATCAAGTTCACCGACCATGGCGAGGTCGCCATCCATGTGAAAGCGGCAACCAAAACCGCGGACAAGGTGCTGATCCGATTCGAGATCCATGACAGCGGCATCGGTATTCCGGAAGACCTGCGAGGCCATCTCTTCACGGCCTTTTCCCAGTTGGACAATTCATCCACCCGGCGCTTCGGCGGCACCGGTCTGGGATTGGTCATCTCCAAGCAGCTGGTCGAGTTGATGAATGGCGCCATCGGCGTGGAGAGCCGTGCCGAACGGGGTTCCATCTTCTGGTTCACCGCCGAATTCGAGCTGCCCGCCGTCCAACCTGTCGCCCCCCTTCCAACCTACGCGGACCTGAAGGGAGGCAAGGTGCTGGTGGTGGACGATCATGCGACCAATCGTCTGCTGGCCGGCACCCTGCTGCGCTCCTGGGGATGTCGCATCGAGGAGGCGAATAATGGCGCCGAGGCACTGGAGTGGCTGCATCAGGCCGCCCGGGCCGCCGACCCCTTTCAGGCCGCCCTGCTGGATCTGAAGATGCCGGCCATGGACGGCCTGGAACTGGGCAACCTGATCAAGCAGGATCCCGAGATTCGGGACACCCGCTTGGTGCTCCTGACCTCGCTGGTCGCCCGCGGCGACGCCGCGCGCATGCAACAGGCCGGTTTTGACGGCTATTTGACCAAGCCCCTGCGCCAGCAGCTGTTGCATGACTGTCTCGCCCTGGTCATGGGACGGGAGGTCGCGACGCTACGCGCTGCCCCGCCGGCCATCGTCACCCGCCACACCCTGGCCGACATCAACCGGCAGGCGCTTGGCGCCTCAGCCTCCAGCCAGGCGCGGATCTTGATCGTGGACGACAACCTCACCAATCAGATCGTGGCGACCGGCATTCTGAAACAACTCGGTTATTCTCGCACGGCGACCGCCAGCAACGGTCTGGAAGCACTGGAGGCGCTTGCGCGCGATCCTTACGAGTTGGTGCTCATGGACGGCCAGATGCCCGACATGGACGGCTTCGAGACCGCGCGCCGCATCCGCCTGGGCGAGGCCGGCACCGCCAATCGCGACGTTCCCATCGTCGCCATGACCGCGCTGGTCATGCAGGGCGACCGTGAACGCTGCCTGGAAGCCGGGATGGATGACTATCTGTCCAAACCGGTGCAACCCCTGGAATTGGCCGCGGCAATTGCGGCACAACTCGCCCCGGCATCCGCGCCGCCGAGCGCGCTCCGGGCGGCGAGTCGGGAGCCGGCAACGCCTCGAATCGATCGAACGACAGCGGCGCCCACGTCCGACCAGCGCCCGCCGCCGTCGCAAGCGGTATTCGACGAAGCGGACATGCTCTACCGCGTGATGGGCGATCGTCAGATTGCAGCGGTCGTGATCGAGCAGTTCCTGAGCGATGCGCCGACCCGCGTCCTCGAGCTCAAGGCATGTCTCGGCGCGGGCGATCTGGCCGAGGCGCATTTCAAGGCGCATAGTCTGGGCGGGCTGGCCGCCAACATTTCCGCCCCAAGGCTCCGGGAGGTGGCGTCAAGCCTGGAAATGTTGGAAATGACCGCGGACAACGCGGGTGCGCTTGCGCAAGCATTGCAATTGGCGCAGCGGGTGGAGGATGAATTCAGTCAGCTGCGGACGGTGCTCGGAGAGTGGCTGAATCAAACGTCGGCGTAGCGATCCCGGATGGCCAGGATCTCCGGAATCAGCTGCAGGAACAGCGCCGTCAACCGCGGTTCGAAATGACGGCCGGCTTCGCTGCGGATCAAGGCCAGCGACTCGTCGATCCCCCACGCCTTTTTGTAGGGACGTTCCGAGGTCAGGGCATCGAAGACATCGGCCAGGGCGACGATGCGCCCGGTGAGCGGAATCGACTCGCCGGCCAGGCCCAGCGGATAGCCGCTGCCGTCCCATTTCTCATGGTGACTCAGGGCAATCTCGCGCGCCATCCGCAGCAGATCGGAATCGTCGCCGCTCAGAAGATCGCCGCCAATGGTGGCGTGGGTCTGCATGATCTCCCATTCCTCGGGATCCAGCTTGCCGGGCTTGAGCAGGATCCGATCCGGAATGCCGATCTTGCCGATGTCGTGCATGGGACTGGCGTGCAGCATGATCTCGCAGTGTTCCTCGTCCCAACCCAGACGCTGGGCGATGAGGGTCGAGATATGACTCATACGCAGGATATGACGACCGGTTTCATTATCGCGATACTCGGCCGCCCGCCCGAGACGCTGCACCACCTGCAAGCGGGTGGCGCAAATCTCGCGTGTGCGTTCGTGGACGATGGCTTTGAGCACATCCCTTTGCGCGTGGATCATCCGCAGCGCCAGTTGTACATCCAGCATATTGCGGACTCGCGCCACCACTTCCGCCCGGTCGAACGGTTTACCGATGAAATCGCGGGCGCCCGCCTGCAGTGCGCGCAGCATGTAATCGCGACTGTGTTGCGCCGTCAACACGAGGATCGGCGGCGCCAGCGGATCCTCGAGATCGACGATTTGCTTGATGATGTCGAAGCCCGTCAGATGGGGCATGCGGATGTCCAACAGGATCAGGTCCGTTGGCGCCTCCCGGTAGGCGGACATGACGTCGCGCGGATCCTGAATCAGGACGAGATTCGCATAGCCTTCGGCACGCAGCAGGCGATCCATCAGAACGAGATTGGCGCGTTCGTCGTCGACCACCAGAATCCGTGCTGCCCCTCTGACCAGATAGCTCCTTTCGACTTCGCTCGTGGACACGCTTCCACCATTTTGTTTCTTAATAAGAAATTCCAACTTCACGCATCTTGACCCGGCTACGTGGATTCGGCAAGCGGCAATTCGATCCAGAACCGGCTCCCTTCGCCCAGCACGCTCTCCACCCCGACCCGACCGCCCATGGCCTCGGCAATGCGTCCGCAGGCCGCCAGACCGATCCCGTTCCCTTCGACCTGCGGATCGTCGGCGTTGAGTCGCTGGAAGGGTTGAAAAAGCTCGGTCATCCGTGACGGCGGGATCCCTGGCCCCGTGTCCGACACCCACAACCGGAGCGCGCGCGGGCTATCCTGAACCGGCAGCACGTCGAGACTGACGCATCCCTCGGGGGAATTGTAAAGAATCGCGTTGGAGAGCAGATTGACGAGCAACTGTTTCAAACGTCTCCGATCGGCCAGCATCGCCAGCCCCCGCATGGCGCCAGCGCGCAGCACGACCCCCCGGACGCGCGCCAGCGGTTCGACCAGCGCGAAACAGTCCGACACCAGCGATTCCAGGACCACGGATTCAAGGACGACGTCGATCTGGCCCGATTCCAGATTGGACAGATCCAGGAGTTCATTGAGGAGTCGCAACAACTGCCTGCCGCCGTGCAGGATCTCCTGCACGCTCTCGAGCTGGATCTCGTCGAGCCTGTCGTCGCATTCCAGCAGTTGGGCAAAGCCGAGGACCGCATTCATGGGCGTGCGTAACTCGTGGCTCATCTGCGACAGAAAATCCGACTTCGCCTGATTGGCCTGCTCCGCCTCTTCCTTGGCCTTGCGCAGGTCCACCTGGAACTGGAGTTCCGCGGTCACATCCTGATGGCTGATCACGACGGCTGGCCGACCATCGATGGTCTCCAGTAATGGCTTGACGCGAATTAGGTAGGTTTCGTGCCGCGAGGTCACGCACAAGGGCATCCTGATCTCGAAACTGTCGCACGTTCCCGCCAGGACATCGCGAATACCCTGCGCCAGCAGACCCGCTTCTTCCTGGCCCGCGCACTGGCACTGGTCACAGAAGGCGAGATAGTTCCCGCCCTCGGACAGCCGCGTGAGATCGACACCCGAACTGGCCAGACACTGCCGCCAGGAGCGATTGACCGACTGGACGGCGCCGGTCACATCCACCACGCAAATCAACGCCTGCAGCGAATCGATGATCGACTGCGCATACCGCTGGGCACGCTCCGCGAGCATCTGCGCCTCTTTCAGCGCGGTCATATCCTGCTGGATGCCGACATAATGGGTGATCTGTCCGCACTGATCGCGGACTGGCGCAAGCGTCAACTGATTCCAGAACAGGCTGCCGTCCTTACGATAGTTACGCAGCAGAACAGAGGTTTCGCGCCCCTCGCGCAGCGCCGCTCGAATCGTCTCGATCTCGGGCTGGCGGGTGTCATGGGCCTGGAGAAAGCGGCAATTGCGCCCCAGTATCTCGGCGGCCGTGTAACCGGTCATGGCAAGAAAGGCTGGATTCGCATACACCAGCGGCAAGTCCGGCTCACGCGCGTCGGCGACACTGACGCCGCTGTTAATGGCCTCCATGACGCGCATCTTCCAGCGTAGAAGCTCGCTGTCGTCCGCCTTTTCCTTGCGATTTACCATGATGAATTTGCCTCGGCGCGCACGCCATGAAACCGACGCATAACCGACCGAACGTGCCGATGCGGATCGCTCATCGCCGCGGGAAGGTCGCCGCCGCGGATAAGGCGGCCGCGATCTCCGCCAGCGGCAGGATTTCCGATGCCGCGCCGCGTTTCACCGCCTCGCCGGGCATGCCCCACACCACGCTGGTGGCCTCGTTCTGGGCGATGGTATGCACCCCCAGATCATGCAATTCCTTCAGACCCTGCGCGCCATCCGCGCCCATGCCGGTGAGGAGTGCCGCGCAAGCCTTGGTGCCCGCCGCCTGGGCGACGGAACGGAAGAGGACGTCCACGCTCGGTCGGTGACGATTGACCAGTTCGCCGTCGTCGAGTCGGCAGACATAGTGCATACCCTCGCGGACCAGCCGCAGATGACGGTTGCCGGGAGCGATATAGGCATGCCCCACCATCACGCGATCGCCATCCTCCGCCTCCTTGACGACCAGGCCCGTCTGGCGATTCATACGCTCGGCGAACGCGGCGCTGAATCCCGCCGGAATATGCTGGGCGATGACGACCCCTGGCGTATCCGGCGGCAAGCGCAGCAGCACTTCCCGAATGGCCTCGGTACCGCCAGTGGAGGCGCCGATGACCAGCACGCGATCCGAGGCGCGGCATGACTGGATCGCGCGCGGGCGGATCGCCGCGTCCCGGAATGTCAGCGGACGAACCCCGACCCTGGCGGCCATCCGGATCTTGTCGATCAGCTCGCTCGCATACTCTGGCAAACCCTGCGCCAAACCCTGATCGGGTTTGCGGACAAAGTCCACCGCGCCCAGTTCCAGCGCCTGAAGCGTCACCTCGGCGCCACGCGCGGTGAGCGAGGAGACCATCACCACCGGCATGGGCCGCAGCCGCATCAGATTGCGCAGAAAGGTCAGGCCATCCATGCGCGGCATCTCCACATCCAGGGTCAGCACGTCCGGAGCCAGGGCCTTGATCTTCTCGCGGGCCACGTAAGGATCCTCCGCGGTCCCCACCACCTCGATCCCCGCGGCCGTCTCCAGGATTTCGGACAGAATCTGTCGCACCAGGGCCGAATCGTCCACGATCAAGACACGAATTGGTTCAGCCACATCTGTTCCTCGCCGCGCCTGGTTTGAATCATCATCGCTTAAATCGCCTTTCGCCGATCACCGCCGCGCACCTAAAAGAGTTCGATGTCGCCTTCGTGCATGGATTTTTGGTCCACCGGACGATGGCTCGCCGCGATCAGTTGATCGCGGAGATGCTCCAGTCGCGTCTTGGACTGTGTCACATCCTCGGACGAGCGAATCCGGCCCAAAGGGATCTGACGCAGTTCCGCCACGAAGCGATCCATGAAGTCGATACGCATCTCGGCCTGACCCAAGACCTGACGGGCGATATCCTCGAACTGGAGCAGGCGTACGGCCGCACCCACGTTATCCTGAACGCGCTCGACCACGACGGCCAGCTCTTCGAGTCCCGCAGCCATCATGCGATTCACGGACTGCACCCGATGAACCATGTCATCCATCGAGCCCTTGGCCGTAATCGAGGCATTCATGTCCTGAGAGGCCATCCTGCCGACGATGTCGCGCGTCTCGACAAAAATTAGCTGCGCCTGCTCGACCTGATGGCGGATCTGATCGTTGAACTCGGCCGCATCCTGCGACAGTTTACGCACTTCCTGGGCGACCACGGCGAAACCGCGCCCGGCCTCGCCCGCCCGCGCCGCCTCGATCGCGGCGTTGAGCGCCAGCAAATTGGTCTGGCGGGCGATCCGCTTAGCACTTTCCAGCCGGCTGAAAATCTCGTTCATCTGCGACGACAGATCGTCGATTTGATGGGCCACCTTGACGCTGTGTTTGCCCATATCGATCAGACGATTCACATTTTCCATGTGCAATTGGCTGTTGGACTCGAGAAAGGCATTCAGATCGATAAAATCCGCGTCCTGCGCGTCCGAATGCTGGTCTCGCGTCACCAATCGCATCACGAGCTGGTGCTGCGACCTGGATTCAGTCGACAGCCCCGCGAAACTGCTCTGCAAATCGATCGCCGCATGGCCGATCAGGTCGGTCGCCTGTCGGATCAGCGCCCGCAACTCAAGCATCTGCGGACCGATCAGCTGATCGGTTTCCACCACCAGATCCCACAACTCCCGCTCGGCCGGTTGGGAGACGTCTGGCGCGACCATGACGCCGCGAGGACGCGCCGACGCGGATCCCAGCATCAGTGACAAGGGCCATGCCAGTGCAATCGCGAGGAGTCCGCCCCAGCTCGGCAAACTGTCCGGCATCAGCAGCATTTGCATCAGCGCCGCAACGCTCATCAAGAGTGGCGGCCAGTGCGGTCTCAATGTGTCGAACATTCCATCTCCTCTCGAACCAGTCGATTCATCGTCAGCACGGGCGTTGCGCGCGCCCGTCTCAGGAAAATAACTCAATGTCGCCCTCGACCTTGGACTGACGCAGGGTTTCGCTATAGCTGAGTTCGCGCTCGATGATGGTGTCGTTGTGCATGCTGCGCAGCTTTTTCACCAGCACCCGTCCGCTGTTAGGGAAAAAATACACTTTTCGCGGATAATTACCCAGAAGATCCCTGGCCACGACAGGAATTCCCTCGACCGCCAGATAGTCGATGACGAAACGCGAATTACGCTCTCCAACCACATGATTCTTGAAACCCGGCAACACATTGCCACCGCCAAAGACCTTCGCCTCGAGATTGGAGCGCCGGGCACCCAATTTGAGCAGCTGATTGACCAGGATCTCCATCGCATAATCGCCATAGCGCATGGAACGACCGAAGCGACTGTCATCGTCGCGCCGGTCGTCCGGCAGCATGAAATGGTTGATCCCGCCGATCCCGCTGACCGAATCGCGCACGCAGGCGGCGACGCAGGAACCCAGCACGGTCACCATCAGCAGTTCGCGCACGGAGACATAGTATTCGCCAGGCAGGATTTTGACCGCGTCCATGTCGAAATGGCGATCGAAATACAGATTGGGGGCCAGCATTTCCTCGCATCGATGCGACATCTCAGGCATGCCTCATTGGCTGGCCATGGGGCACGTAAACGGTCTTGCCTTGCAATTTGAAGAGGTCTGCAACCTGGGTCAGGCTCTCTGAATGACCCACAAACAGCCGACCATCCTGAAGCAGCAAGGGATGGAATCGCGCAAGAAGGTTATGTTGCGTCGATTTATCGAAATAGATCAAGACATTGCGGCAAAAGATGGCATCGAATGGCCCCTTGATAGGCCACTGGTCGCTCAACAGATTGAGCGGATGGAAACGGACCAGCGCGCGCACCTCCGGACGAATCCGCGCCATCCCCTCCTGAGAGCCCTTGCCGCGCAGAAAAAAACGTTTCAGATCCCGTTCGGGCAGCTTTTCCAGCCGCTCCATCGGATAGATGCCCTCGGCGGCCTGCCGCACGACATTGGTATCCAGATCGGTCGCCAGGATTTTGACCGACGGCGTCCAGGTGCCCAACGCATCGATGACCGTCATGGCCATCGAGTAGGGCTCCTCGCCGGTCGAGCAGGCCGAGGACCAGAGCAGAATCGGGCTTCGCCCCTTGCGTTTGGCGTCGATGACCTGTTCCGCAAGGACTGGAAAATGATGCGGCTCCCGAAAAAAAGAGGTCAGATTCGTCGTCAATGAATTGGTGAAGTGCTGCCACTCATCGGGCTCGCGATTCAGATACGCGAGATAGTCCTCGAACGAGGTCAGACCCGTCGCCCGCAGACGCCGGGCGATTCGGCTATACACCATATCGGTCTTGCCGGCACTGAGCGAAATCCCGGCGTGTTCGTAGATCAGGCTCCGAATCCGCTCGAAGTCGTGCGCGGTGAATTGGAATTCGCGATCAAAATTCTGACCATTCATCATCGTCGGTCGTCTTGATCGGTAGCAAAGAGGCGAGCGTTGACTTGCGAGCAGGCGCGGCGGACATCCGGCGCGCGGTTGCCGTTGGCGCCGAACGCGCGACCATCGCACGGCGGTCGACCGGATCGACCTTGAAGACAGCGACGACCTCGCCAAGCCGACTGGCCTGATCCGCCATCGCCTCGGCGGCGGCGGCGGCCTGCTCCACCAAGGCGGCATTCTGCTGGGTCACGTCATCCATCTGGACGATGGCCTGGTTGATCTGTTCGATGCCCGTGGATTGTTCCACCGATGCCGCTGAAATATCGGCGACGAGATCGGTCACGCGCTTGATGGATTGCACGATGTCCCGCATGCGCTGACCGGTTTCATTGACCTGAAGCGTGCCGGCGTCGACCCTGGACACGCTGTCGCCAATCATGGTCTTGATTTCCTTGGCGGCATTGGCCGAGCGCTGGGCCAGATTGCGCACCTCCGCGGCCACCACGGCAAACCCCCGTCCCTGCTCCCCGGCCCGCGCCGCCTCGACCGCCGCATTGAGCGCCAGGATATTGGTCTGGAAGGCGATCCCATCGATCACGCTGATGATATCGGCGATCTTCTTGCTGGATTCGGCAATCCCGGTCATGGTCTCCACGGAGGCGCCGACCATGTCGTCGCCCTTGACCGCCACGTCGGAGGCGGCAACGGCAAGCTGATTGGCCTGACGCGCATTGTCCGCGTTCTGCTTGACGGTACTCGTCAGTTCTTCCATGGAACTGGCGGTTTCTTCGAGCGAACTGGCCTGCTCCTCGGTGCGCTGACTGAGATCCTGATTGCCGGTCGCAATCTCGTTGGCCGCGGTCCCGATGGTCTCGACCGCTTCCCTGATGCGCAACACCAGTTCCTTGAGGTTGGCGACCGTGGTATTGACGCCCGTCGTCGTCTCGCCGAAGAGCCCCGGATAATCCTGGGTGATCGTCTGGGTCAGATCGCCCTCGGACAGTGCACTGGCCACGCGCATCACATCCTTTAAGCCCACTTCAGTGGTGTCGGACAACTGATTGAGCAACTGGGCAATCTCGCTGGCAAAGCCCTGTTTGCCCGTCAGATCCAGCCTGGCGCTGAAATCGCCCTGAACCGCGGCATCGACGATCCGACGGATCTCGTTCACCACGTCGGCCAAGGCGGTCACGGTACCATTGACGCCGTTTTTCGTTTCGCCGAAGAGCCCTGGATAATCGCGGTCGATGGTCTGCGACAAATCGCCGATGGCCAGTGCATTGGCGACCCGCGTGACATCCTTGAGACCGATTTCGGTCGTTGCGGCCAGTTGGTTGAGCCCTTCGCCGATCTCCCTGCCGAATCCCTGTTTATCGCCGAGTTCCAGGCGCTGGCTGAAATCGCCCCGCGTGGCGGCCTGGACGATCGCCGCAATCTCCCCGACCAGCCGCCTGAGTCCTTCCTGCATCTGCTTGAGCGAGGCCAGCAGACTGGCAGTGTCGCCGGGCTGGATGGCAATGGTGTGCGACAGATCGCCGGCGGACACCGCCTGGACCATGGCGGCGGCATAGTCGGGTTCTCCCCCGAGTTGTTTGGTCAGCGCGCGGGTGATCCAGATACCGGTGCCGATGCCGAGCAGGAGCGCCAGCGCGGACAAAATCAGCATGACTAGGGTGGCGAAGTCGGCATTCAACTCGGCCTCATCGCCGGTCTTGTCCATGAGGTCGGTTTGGTACTTGATGAGACTTGTCACGGCGTTGAAATAGGTCTGCTGCAAGGCGCGGAATTCACCGAAGAGCAGGTCGCCAGCCTCATCCCTACTGCCCGCGCGAAGCAGCGCGATGAGTCGATCCTGAGAACCAATGAATGAGCTGCGGGCATCCGTCAACGCCGCTAGTTGTTTGATTCCCTCGGGGGAGACAATGGTCCGCTTGAGTGCCTCCGCGTTTTCGTCAATGAACTTGCGCATTTCACCGATCCGTTCAAGTTCGCGAGCGATGGCGCGCGGATCCTTGAGGATCAATGCATTGCGCAACGCCTGCGCACCCTCGTTGACAGTGTCGACGATGTTGTTGGCCCAGATCGTTTTTGGAAACAGATCCGTGTGAAGCCGGCCCACATCCTTATTCAGCGTGTGAATGCTGAACAATCCGATCAAGGCCACCACGCCCAACAGCGCCAGCACGGCGCCAAACCCCATTCCTAATCGTGCCGCGACGGTCATCTTGGCCATGTTTCCGCTCTCATGAATTCAACCCCGGCATCGTCACCGACATCGGTGGATCGGTCGACGCCCATGCGCCAGATGAAACATCCGGATCACGTTACGCCATGTCGCTTCCGACCTGATCGACCAACCCCATCTCGCCACTGTTGATGAGCTTTTCGATGTCCACCATGATGACCATGCGATCGTCCAGGGTGGTCAGGCCGTCGATATAGGCGGTATCCATCAGCGCGCCGAATTCCGGGGCCGGACGGATCTGCTCGCGCTTGAGCGCGATGACATCGGAGACTCCATCCACCACGATCCCCACCACGCGCCCAGCCACATTGAGGATGATCACGACGGTGAACTCGTTGTAGTCGACCTGCCCCAGATTGAACTTGAGCCGCATGTCGAGAATCGGCACGATCACGCCGCGCATGTTGATCACGCCCTTGATGAAGGCGGGCGCGTTGGCGATCCGGGTCACGGCGTCAAACCCCCGGATCTCCTGCACCTTGAGAATATCGATCCCATATTCCTCGTCCCCGAGGGTGAACGTCAGATACTCCCTCGCACCTTCCGGGTTGATCATGGCTCCGTCCTTGCGTTCGTCGTTCATGTTGGCACACCCCTTCGCTCGCACGGATTCAGGCATTCTTGCGGTTCAGACGCACCAGCGCGTCCACGTCGAGAATCAGGGCGACCCGTCCGTCGCCCATGATGGTGGCGCCGGACACGCCGTCGACCTTGCGGTAATTGGTTTCCAGACTCTTGATGACGACCTGATGCTGGGCCACCAGTTCGTCCACCAGCAGCGCGGCGCGTCCTTCGCTGGTATCGACGATGACCAGGATGCCATCCTCGTGGCGCAGCGGTTGCCCGTCGAGACGAAACACCTCGCGCAACACCACCAGCGGCAGATAATCGCCATTGACGTGCGCCACCCGCCCCTTGCCCGCCACCGTCTTGAACTGATCCCGGGTGGGCTGGAGCGACTCCTGGATGGCGGTCAGCGGCAAGATGAAGAGTTCGCTCCCCATCCGCACCGAGAGTCCGTCGAGGATCGCGAGCGTCAGCGGCAGCCGGATGGTGATATGCGTGCCGCGGCCCGGCAGCGAGTCGATCTCGACGCGGCCGTTCATCGCCTCGATATTGCGCCGCACCACATCCATCCCAACACCGCGCCCCGAGATATCGGTCACCCGTTCGGCGGTCGAGAAACCGGCGTGGAAGATCAACTGCCAGACTTCCTTGTCCGATGGGTTCTCGGGCATCGGGATCCCCTGCTGAACGGCCTTGGCCAGCAGCCTGTCGCGATCGAGGCCGGCGCCATCGTCACGCACCTCGACCAGGATACTCCCGCCCCGATGACTGGCGCGCAGGGTGATCTCGCCGGTCTCCGACTTGCCCGCCTCGCGGCGGCGCTCGGGCTGCTCGATGCCGTGGTCGATACTGTTGCGCACCAGATGATTGAGCGGATCGGCCAGACGCTCGATGAGTCCTTTATCGAGTTCGGTCTCCTCGCCGATCAGCGTCAACGTCACCTTCTTGCCCAGGCTGGCGGCGGTATCGCGCACCAGTCGAGGAAAACGGTTGAAGACGAAGCTGATCGGCAGCATGCGGATCGACATCACCGCCTGCTGCAAATCGCGCGAATTACGCTCCAGATTCGACAGACCGCCAAAAATTCGCTCATGGATGACCGGATCCAGATCGGAGGCCGACTCCGCGAGCATGGCATGGGTAATCACCAGTTCGCCGACCAGATTGATCAACTGGTCCACCTTCTCCACGCCGACCCGGATCGAGGTATCGGCCGCCGCCGGCCGGCGGGTCGGCGCGACCGCGGTTGGCGTCCCGGCGACCGGCGCGGCTCGCCCGCCGGCCGTCCGGCCGGAAAGCACGGCGTCCCCGGCTTCAGCCTCGGGCGCGCCGGGCGCCAGATCGAAAAACCCGTAGCCCTGTTCCCGCTCGTCACGCGCCTGATGCGCGACCGCCGCCACCTGTTCCATGCCAGGACTCCCGCCGAACAGTCCGAAGCCGTCGAGTTCCTGATCCAGCGTCCGTTCGCTCCCCGGCGCCCCGGGGAAAAAACCAAATCCAGGATCATGCGAATCGGCGGCGTCCATCTGATCCAGCACGCGCTCGTCGAACCGCTCGCTCCCTGGCGCGCCAGCGAAGAATCCGAACCCCGCATCGTCGTCGGCGTCGGTGTCGACGAGCGACGGCGGCGAACCCGCCGCGTCCGCCTGGATGGAAATGCACTCCGGATCGCACACGAAGGCAAAGGTTTCGACGATGGACTCCCGGCCAAATGCTGTCCTCAGGCGCCAGACGCACACCTCGGCGTCTTCCCCGGTCAGCCATTCGAGCGTGCCCATTTCAGCCAGGACATCCCTCAGCGCACGCAGGTTGGCGCCGGACTGGAAGTCGATGGCGTCCGACCGAAATTCGATCAGCCAACTCGACGCCGACGCGTCGGCCCCCGGCAGGGATGGCGAGGGCGGTCGCATCGCGGGGCAGGCGGGGGGGGGCGCGGCAATCTCGGATAAGCGTTCCAGACGGTCGGACACCTCGGCGATGCGCGGATCCTCGTATTCCGCGCCCTCCTGATGCGCGGCCAATTGCGCCTTCAGCACATCGCCAGCGCCGAGGAAGGCATCGATCATCTCGACGGTGGGGCGCGTTTCCTGTTTGCGCAGACGGTCCAGCAGCGTCTCCAGGACATGCGTCAACTGGGCCATATCCAGAAAGCCGAAAGTACCGGCGCCACCCTTGATGGAATGCGCGGCCCTGAAGATGGCATTGAGCGTCTCCAGATCGGGCGCGTCCACATCCAACTCCAGCAGCAGGGACTCCATCGCGGCCAGATGTTCCCCGGCCTCGTCGAAGAACACCTGATAGAAGCGACTCATATCGATGGTCATGCCCGTTCCCCTCGCTGGCGTCCGAACCGCGTGCTCAACCGATCACTTTACGGACAACGTCCAGCAATTTTTGAGGATCGAAGGGTTTGACCAGCCAGCCTGTCGCGCCCGCGGCGCGCCCCTGGCTCTTCATCGCGTCGCTCGATTCGGTGGTCAGCATCAGGATCGGCACTGACTGATATTGAGGAAGCCCGCGGAGTTGTTTGATCAGGGACAGACCGTCCATGCGGGGCATGTTCTGGTCGGTGAACACGAGATCGAAACGCCCGGCACGGGCCTTATCGAGGCCATCCTGTCCGTCGACCGCCTCGGTCACCGTGTAACCGGCGTCTTTCAACGTATAGGACACCATTTGACGGATGGACGCGGAGTCATCCACCGTGAGGATTGTCTTCGCCATTGCATGCACTCTGGGAATCGCTTTGGTTCTGATCCAGAGGTTCCGCCGCCCTGCGACGTACCTCGCGCCTGATCCCTGCCACGGAGGCGGGCCGACGCACACTCTAACCTGCTTTCGTGTCGAACGGCCAGTGATCGGCGACGGATCCTCGTCGTGCTCATCGGCCGCGCAACGGCCAACCGACGCCTGGGATTCGGCAGGGCCGACACTGCGGCGTTATAGAACCAATCCAAAACGGGCGCAATGCCTCGGGACCGTGGCGCAGATTTTTATGATGGGTTTCTCACCGCGCAGTGATCTGGCGAAGGCAATTTTCGGGAAAAACTTAGCCTGAAGCCGTTCGTGGTGAGGTTCTCGAACCATGAACGGCTTCACGCTCAGAGGCTTCGTGTTTCCCGTTCATCATTCGACCCTTCGACCCTGCGACCCTGCGACCCTTCGACAAGCTCAGGACTCAGGACTCAGGACTCAGGACGAACGGGAAACCCTTCACTGTTCGCCTGATTCGTCTGAGTTTTTCGCTTCGTCAGGTCAAACTGAATATTGCTGGCCCCCCAAACCCCAAGGCGGCGATCACCCCCCATCTATGCGAAAATCGCCACCCAGCCGTCGATTCCGAGGTTAGCCGTTCATGTCCCAGGAGGCTCCGTCCCCCCGCTTTTCCCCGCTCGCCCCGCCGCTGCCGGGACGTCCCGGCGAGCGTCTGCTCTGGGGTCGGCTTTATGGCGCCGGCGCGGCACTGGCGATCGCCAATGCCGCGCGCCAGTTCGCCGGGTTGATCCTGGCGCTAACCGAGGATGTCCAGGCCGCCGCCCGCCTGCGCGCGGAACTCGGCTTCTTCCTCGCCGGAAGCGACCGCCCGGTGCTCGGTTTTCCGGATTGGGAGACCCTGCCCTACGATGTCTTCTCGCCCCTGCCCGAGTTGGTCTCCGAGCGCCTGCTGACCCTGCATCGCCTGCCCGATCTGCGCGCGGGGGTGCTGGTGGTGCCGGTGGGTACCCTGATGCAGCGTCTGCCGCCGCGCGACTATGTGGACGGGCAGTCGCTGGTGCTGGCGGTCGGCGACCGGCTGGATCTGGACACCACGCGCCGACGCCTGGAACGGGCCGGTTATTCCTGCGTCTCCCAGGTCATCGGACACGGCGAATACGCGGTACGCGGCGCGCTGTTGGATGTCTTCCCCATGGGCAGCGAGGTGCCGCTGCGTATCGACCTCTTCGACGCGGAGGTGGAGAGCATCCGCACCTTCGACCCGGAGAGCCAGCGCTCGAAGGAGAAACTGGAGCGCATCCGACTCCTGCCAGCCCGTGAGTTTCCGTTCACGGAAGAGGCCATCGCCGGTTTCCGTCAACGCTATCGCGCCAGCATCGAGGGCGATCCGCAGAACAGCCTGATCTATCGCGAGGTCTCGGAGGGGCGCACCCCCGGCGGGCTGGAATCCTATCTGCCGCTCTTTTTCGAGCGGACCGCGACCCTGTTCGACTATCTGCCCGAACGGGTGCTGGCCCTGGAACCGGAGAGCTGCCGCGAGACGGCGGCGAGTTTCTTCGCGGCGGTCGGTCAGCGCTACGAGCAGCGCCGCCACGACCGCGAACGTCCCCTGCTGCCGCCCAACCGGCTCTATCTGATGCCCGACGAACTCGCGGGCGCGCTCAACCGATTGTCCGGCGTGCTTTATCAGTCGCCGGAACTCCCCGACCGGCGCAAGGGATACGCCGCCGCCTGCAACTTCGCCACCGCCACCCTGCCCCCGCTCGCCATCCAGGCCCGCGCGACCCAGCCGGCGCAGGCGCTCAGGGACTTTCTCGCCACGCCCGATCAGCGCGTGCTGTTCGTCGCCGAAAGCGCCGGGCGACGCGAGCTGCTGGCCGAGCACCTGCACGGTTTCGACATCCGCGCCAAACCGGTTGCTGGATGGCAGGCATTCATCGCGGGCGAGCCAGGAATTGGATTGACAGTCGCGCCGCTGGAACAGGGGCTGCGGCTGGAATCGAACGACGGCGCACCAGGGTTTGCCCTGATCACCGAAACCCAGCTCTATGGCGAACGGGTGCGCCAGGAGCGACGCCGCCGCGAGCGAGAGCGCGACAGCGACGCCATCGTGCGCAACCTCACCGAGCTGACCGAGGGTGCGCCGGTGGTCCACGAGCAGCATGGCGTCGGGCGCTATCTGGGCCTGCAAACGCTGGAGGTCGGCGGCCTGACCACCGAGTTCCTGGCGCTGGAATACGCCAACGGCGACAAGCTCTATGTCCCGGTCAGCTCGCTGCACCTGATCTCGCGCTATACCGGCGCCTCGCCCGAGCACGCCCCGCTGCATCGCCTCGGCGGCGATCAATGGGATCGGATCAAGCGCAAGGCGGCGCAAAAGGCGCACGACGTGGCCGCCGAATTGCTCGACATCTATGCCCGCCGCGCCGCGCGCCAGGGCGTCGCCTTCCCGGATGGCGGCGACGAGTACGCGGCCTTCGCCGCCGCCTTCGCCTTCGAGGAGACGCCGGACCAGATGCGCGCCATCGAGGCGGTCATCGCCGACATGGCCGATCCCAAACCGATGGACCGGGTGGTCTGCGGCGATGTCGGTTTCGGCAAGACCGAGGTTGCCATGCGCGCCGCCTTCATGGCGGTCAATGGCGGGCGTCAGGTGGTGGTGCTGGTGCCCACCACCCTGCTCGCCCAACAGCATTTCGAGAACTTTTCCGACCGCTTCGCCGACTGGCCGGTCAAGGTCGAGAGTCTCTCGCGCTTTCGTACCGCCAAGGAACAGAAAAAGATCCTGGAAGGATTGGAGGACGGCACGCTCGACATCGTGGTCGGCACCCACAAGCTGTTGCAGCCGAGCATCAAGTTCAAGAATCTGGGGCTCGCCATCATCGACGAGGAACACCGTTTCGGGGTGCGGCACAAGGAGCAGTTGAAAAATCTGCGCAGCGAGGTGGACATCCTCACGCTCACCGCCACCCCGATCCCGCGCACGCTGAACATGGCCATGTCCGGGATGCGCGATCTCTCGATCATCGCCACCCCGCCGGTCGAGCGCCACCCGATCAAGACCTTCGTCAGCCCCTGGAACGACGGGCTGATTCAGGAGGCGGTGCTGCGCGAGCTGAAACGCGGCGGGCAGGTCTATTTCCTCCATAACGAGGTCGAGACCATCGAGAATCAGGCCCAGAAGCTGGAGGCGCTGATCCCGGAGGCGCGCATCCAGGTCGCCCACGGCCAGTTGCGCGAACGCGATCTGGAGCGGGTCATGCGCGACTTCTACCATCAGCGCTTCAACCTGCTGGTCTGCACCACCATCATCGAAAGCGGCATCGACGTGCCGAGCGCCAACACCATCGTCATCAACCGCGCCGACAAGCTGGGGCTGGCCCAACTGCACCAGTTGCGCGGACGGGTCGGGCGCTCGCATCACCGCGCCTATGCCTATCTCATCACCCCGCCCGCCAAGGCCATGACGGCGGACGCCAAGAAGCGCCTGGAGGCGATCGAATCGATGGAAGACCTGGGCGCCGGCTTCACGCTCGCGACCCATGATCTGGAGATTCGCGGCGCGGGCGAACTGCTGGGCGACGAACAATCGGGACAGATTACCGAGATCGGTTTCACGCTCTACATGGACCTGCTGGAACGCGCCGTCGCGGCGCTCAAGGCCGGACGCACGCCCGAACTCGACCGTCCGCTCGATCACGGCGCCGAGATCGACCTCGGGCTCCCCGCCCTACTGCCGAGCGACTATCTGCCCGATGTCCAGACGCGCCTGGTGCTCTACAAACGCATCGCGAGCGCTCGCAACAGTGACGAACTGCGCGAACTTCAGGTCGAGATGATCGACCGCTTCGGCCTGCTGCCCGAACCGGCCAAGAATCTGCTGGAAATCACCGAACTCAAGCTCAGGATCCAGCCGCTCGGGATCCGCAAGATCGAGGCCGGACCGGCGAGCGGACGCATCCTCTTCAATGAGGCGCCCAACATCGACCCCGCCAACCTGATCCGGCTGATTCAGACCAAGCCGAAGGAATTCAAGCTCGACGGCGGGGACAAGCTCAAATTCTTTCGGGAGATGGCCGAACCGCGACAGCGGTTGCGGGCGGTCGGCGCTGTGGTGGAGCAGTTGGCGGGGTAGCCATCACTGCCATTCAGTTAAGCCGTTCGTGGTGAGGCAGAATCTGGCCTACATGGACCGCTTCTGGGTAGCCATCACGGCCATTCAGTTAAGCCGTTCGTGGTGAGGCAAAATCTGGCCTACATGGACCGCTTCTGGGTAGCCATCACGGCCATTCAGTTAAGCCGTTCGTGGTGAGGCCCTCGAACCATGAACGGCTTAACTGAATGGCCGTGGGGGTAAACCTGGGAGCGTGGCGCTGGCCCAGACTACAATCGACCCATCGCCACGCTCGCCCAAGGCCATCTCATGCCGACACTCTTAACTTGAAATTCCAACCGATACCTGGCCGATGCCCACCGATCCCCCCGAACGATTTGCCGCCGAGGCCCGTTTTCTGCTGGCCTTGAAGCTGTTCGAGTTGGGGCGGGTGTCCTCCGGCAAGGCCGGACGCCTCTGTGGCATGGGGCGAGTCGAATTCCTGTTGGCCGCCAGTCGCGCGGGAACGCCAGTCGTCACACTCTCAACCGACGAGATGGCGTCTGAGTTTTCCTGGGATGATTGATCGACGAACCGCGCGGACGTCGGATTGCCCACCAGATCAAGCTCGACGGCGTGGATAAACTTAAGTTCTTTCGGGAAATGCTGGACGCAGCGCGGCGCATCCTTGAGGTGCGGCAGGTTGTGGAGAAGTTGACCGAATAGGCAATCTCCAGCCGCATGAATCGCAGTCATCAGCCCAATCCACGATACGCATTCATATCATGAGGAATTCCGATGCAAGCCATCGAACTTGTTACCCAGATTTCCGCCGAGCACGAGCTTCATCTAAGGCTTCCGGAACACACCGCAACCGGGTCGGCGAGGGTTATCGTGTTATTCGAGACCGACGTATCGTCGAGTCATCGGGGCAATCTTGACGATTTTCTTGACAGCCTTCCGCTCAACCGGAGCGGCGGTATCGGTCGCGACGAGATCATGCGCGGAATCGATGAAGAGCGCGCCGGCTGGGACGAGCATTGATGGCCCGCCTGTATTTAGACGCCTGCATGATCATCGACCTGGTGGAAGGTGATGCCGAACAACAGAAAAGGCTGAAAGCCGCTCTGCGCGGACAGGATGTGGTCAGCAGCGAGTTGGCTCGACTGGAAAGCCGGATTGGTGCGTTACGCGCCTGGCCGCCGCGGGGAGAGACCGTATCCGCACCTTGACATGGGGTGACTTCGACGGATCGACCGCCGACGCGACGACATCAGACGCCTGACGTCCTCGCAAACGGCACAATCAATGGTTAGCCCGCACAGGAGTCCAATATGCTCGAGTGGTACGAAGCAGTTGATGCGCTAAAACCACGAATGGTCCGAATTGCTACTCCGGTTGGAACTGGTTCCGGCTTCCTTCTTCCTTGGCAAAGCAAGTCTGGTCTTTGCGCGGTTGCTACGGCAGCACACGTTGTTGATCATGCCTTCTACTGGGAACAACCAATTCGCCTTGATCAAGTAGAAACAGGGAACTCTGTGCTGATTCGTCAAGAGCAACGAGCCATTTTTTCGAACGCATTGCTGGATACGGCAGTCATTGTCTTTGAGCGCGGCGCTATCAGCCAACCGGATGGGAATCTCGAGTTTGTCCCGGAAGAAAAGTACCTTCGTGTTGGTAACGAGGTGGGGTGGCTTGGGTTTCCGGCAATAACGCCATCACTATGCTTTTTCAGCGGACGTATCAGTGCATGGCGACAAGATGAAAAGGCATATCTCATTGACGGCGTAGCTATTAACGGAGTCAGTGGAGGTGTGGTTTTCGCGCTCGATATCGATAAACCAAGGGTCGTCGGTGTGGTCTCTGCATATGTTCCCAACCGTGCCACCGGCGAGGTTCTTCCTGGGCTTGCTATCGCTAGAGATGTGTCCTACCTGCATCAGCAAGCGACAAATTTCGCATCTCTTGATGAAGCGCGTTCTGCGCAGTCCATTCCTGAACCACCTGTTGCGCAGGCCGTTGAAAGTGAAATACCGTCGACGCCCACACGCGCAGGCTAACTCGGCGCTTCAGCCGACCCCAGTTACGCTCCGCTCTGCTGCGCTTCACCGTGGCGGCTGAGCTTGGACGTTAGGCGAGAAGAGGTTGCTCGGAATCCGTCGAAGTGAAACTTGATTGGGACATAAAGAAAGCCGCAGCCAATTTGCGCAAGCACGGCGTCTCTTTTCAGGAAGCGGGAACGGTGTTCGGCGATCCCATGGCGCTCACATTTGATGATCCAGACCACTCGGTAGGTGAGAGACGCCTCCTTACCTTTGGCGTCACCAGAACCTCCAAATTCTTGATCGTATGCCACACGGAAGAGGCGGGCATCACCAGAATCATCAGCGCTCGCGAGATGAACAAGCGTGAGAGAAGAATCTATGAAGAAGGCTAAACCCAAAGACGATGAGATGCGCGCGGAGTACAAGCGAGAGGATTTGGGAGTCGGTGTGCGGGGCAAATATTATCGGTCCTACATCGAGTCTCACAATCTTGTCTTGTTAAGACCAGAAGTCGCGGAGGCATTTCCTTCTGAGGAGGCCGTCAATGACGCTCTGCTATCTCTCATCAGGATAGCGAGGGCATCAACTGGCCTAACAAATGGCTCAGCGCCGACCCAAAACCGCGCGCCAAGCTCTGAGTAATCGCGCAGCGGCGTTTCGGCGCGGTTTTGGGCTGGCTAGCCAAGACGTTAGGCACCATGTACGGAGTCCCGGAAAAGCTTGATTTATGGACGACCAGCTACTTAAAAAATATCTCCAATACGCCAGTACCGAAGAGGCATTTGCAGTTCTCTTTGTGAAAAAGCATCTCGCTCAAGCAAAAGGGCATTGGGTGGATATTGTCGACTGTCGACGATATGAGATGTCGTCGGATAATTTACATTTCCGATTCGTGATTGGCGGCCTATATAAACGAAAAATTCAACCACGTTATCCTTCAAAATCCGCATACACCATTGATGGAAAATTTGACGAGCACGGGTATTACTTAATGGTGCGAGCCTTAACATGGGAAACCGCGCACAAGGACATTGAACAGCAAAAATCAAAGAACGAGGCGTCGCGGAAATTCAAGATAACAGGTACAAGTTACGATAAGAATAGAGGCAACAAAGACTTTTTCCGGAAGGACGCGCCACCGGAAATAAAGGTGCTTGCGAATAATCTTAACGACCGCACAAACCCACTATGGGACCAAGCTCTGAGATACGCCAACAAGCCAGAATTTATTTATGAGATTAAGAAAATTTACATCAATTAGCACGATGCCTAACACGCGCCTCAAGCCGACCCCATACTGCGCCCGCAGCTTTGCGCTTTCATTCGACCCCATCGCGGCGCAGTATGGGTCGGCTTACGCTTGACGTTATGTCTTAAACGCGCACTTTGAATTACGACCAGCGGTAAGAGCAATGCGCTATTTGGTTTATATCGACATTCTAGGGTTTTCTGAACTTGTACAACGCGATGCCTCCACAGTGGAATGGCTCTATAGCGTCATAGACGACCTAAATGCTCATCGACATCATGCATTTAAGACAATTGTGTTTTCGGATACAGTGCTAATCTATTCTGATTTGTGTTGTTCTGATGAAAGCTGTCATGAATATATGTCCATGTATGCTATTGAGTTCTCGCAAGACCTGTTCTACCGAATTTCGAGGCGTGGTCTTTTCTTTCGGGCTGTGATTGACTATGGCGATTTCGAGCATTCACGGCTGAGAAATTGCGAAAAGTTTTATGGAACATCCCTGATTAGGTGTTATCAGCTAGAAAAGGAGGTTCCATGTATAGGAACATTTATTACGGAAGCAGCGTCCCAGCATCAAAATATATTCCCGATGTCGCGCTATACTGAAGCTCTTTGGTTTGTATATTTCCAGCAAAATTACTACCGCTTTTCTGAAAACTACAAAGGTTGGCCCAATTTGTCGTTGTCCGTTCTAGATCAGGAGCTATCCACGCATCTGATAGCGCAAGAGATGTATCTTTTTAAGATTTTGACGAAAAACGCTAGGGAACACGCGCTTCCAAACGTGAGGCAAAAGTACCAAGCTTATTTGGAATTCTATCGATCGAGATATCCTTGGCCATTGAATGACTGGCAAACGAATGGTTTCGGGATGCAATCTATTGGAGTCAAGGGAAATTGGCGCTCGGTATACAGGGATGTGATCGCGGAGCAATATTGACATAACAAAAAGCTCAAGGCGACGCAGTACCGCGCATCGAGCTATGAGCCGTATTAGAGCTTTTCGCAAGGCGCGGTACTGCGCTCCTTAGCTTGTCGTTAGGCACAAACAAGGAAAAACAATGAAAGTAAAGTTATACAGAGGAGCATCACAGCCAAAATACCTGCTATATCTTGCTGCTGATGCTGACATATCAGAATTGCCTGATGACGCAAAGGGGGCAATTAAGGCTGTTGGCGATCTCACATTGATCCGTGAAGAAGATTTGTCACAGAAGAGTGATGAGTTCTCAAATGAAATTAAAAATAACATAAAAGAAAAAGGCGCCTTTTTCTCCAAATTGGAAGTAAGATTTGAAGAAGTACGATGCGGCCCACCAAAATGATGCCATCGCGGTAGGACGGCCAACACAGATTAAGCCTATTTTGTCAAATTAGAACCAATAAAGGTAATTCGAAATGCTGAAACTAGCAAAGATAGTGATTAAGTCTCTGCAAGGATTTTTTCGAGAAGAGATCGAGATGTCTCGCTCAGAAATGGGATATAGAGTACAAGAGGATCAAGTTAAAAGATTGCTTAACCGATTCGCAGGGTTTTCCACAGTCGAGATAACCGATGTCTATGGAAGACCAATAACACTGCCATTGCGGCGGGGGGCTGATGGTGGCATTGATGTTATTTTTACAATTTCAGCGCCTACTGAACATGGCGCTTCGATCGTTTACGGTCGTGTGCGTAATATTTTGCTAAATAATGACTACTAGTGAAATGCCATGAAGAGAATCGCGTTAGAGTTTAAATACAGGCAAACACGATTGTCACGCCCTCAGGTAGACACTATTGTAGGAAACGCCATCAGAAACAATATCGTAAGCGCGTCAGACCCAAATTCCGGTTGCGTGATAATAAAGTGTCATACAGCAGCTAGCACAGCGTTTGCTGCGGCAGAAGAATGGACCAGGAATGGAATTGAGGTGCACATTGATGAATGTTTGTCAGTATATGACGAGCAATTTGGTAGGTAACTAAAATGGGATCAATATTAGACTTTTATCTTGACGAGGCAAGCATTGATGCAATCTCGATTCGATACAACGAAAAGTGTGATAGGTATTCGATCAGAAGCAAAAAAAATGCGGAAGACCTGGATCGTGCATCTATCTATTTTACGAAAAAGAAACTTTTTTTAGAAAAAGGAGATGTAAATATCGCTCAAGGAGAAATGCCTAGAGCTGAGCAAGCAATTTGCATTTTCATATCGAGCGATCAATATGAGCCATTTGTAAATTTCTTAGAAAAAATTTGCAAAGAAAGACTGCGCGAATCAATCGAAGCCCATGATTCTAAGAAGACTAGCGATCCTGAGCTTGAAGATACTTTAGATTCTTTAATTGAAATTTTTGAGTTTCGACGATTTGTCACAAGATACTTTTCAGTTAAAGGCGATAAGAAATATCAAAAAAAATGCTACTACTCCATTGTATAGCTAAATAACCACAATCTATAGCGGTGGTTTTTATAAATGGCCTAACAAGTACCTAAAGCCGACCCCATACTGCGCGCGTGGCTCAGTGCTTTCATTCGGCATCACAGCAGCGCAGTATGGGTCGGCTTAGGTTTGACGTTAGAGCCACAAGAAATCATGACTTTGAGCTACCTTGCAGATATCGTCACGCTGATCGCGGGTGCCATGACAATACTCGGCTTGAGTGGATTGCTGTCATGGAGCTATTTTCACAAAAATGAATCGCCTTTGTCTGAGCGTGTGCTTACCATTTTCGCGTATTCAATAAAAACATCGTTGGCATGCGTGCTTACGTACTACGCTTATTGGCTCTGGTCATGGTTCTATTTATGGTTGCTTGTCGATTTCTGGGGCAGTGCCCTTCATATGGCCAAGTTCTATTGGAATCAAGAGGAAGCTCCTAGGTATTTATTTGCATACTTTTTCTCACTCGCTTTGTTTGTACCGTTATACGTCTCCAGCGTCATTGCGTTGTACTCGTCTTCGTTTGTGCCGATTAAGCGTTTGGCTGTAGCAATCTTCAAAAAGAACAGTGAAAGCTCTAACAAGTAGTTCCAGCGGACCCCGAACACTCCGCGGCTTGCTGCGAATGCCTTCGGCATTATTTCGCAGCAAGCCGCTGCGCATTCGGTGCCGCTGAACAAGGCGTTAGGCAGCAAACTGCGCCGTTTCCTGTGCAACTTAAGATTACGGATTTTCCACTATGCGATCTGGAAATAAGAAAGGTGACTCTTGGCCATCAGACGGGCATGATCATCGGGATTTAACTCGAGAGAGTATCTATTTAAACGCTAAGATCGAACGTTTCCTCGACAGCGACAGGATATCTCTAATCATTGCTAGTAAGGGCATGGGAAAGACCCTCCTGATACGCGTTAAGCACACAGTTCTTACTTCTGAGAGTGACGGATCACTTTTAATCCCGTCTGGCACGTCTACTGAAAAGCTGCAATTTGACGAGCCGAAAATAAAATCAACTCTCGCGCAAATCGGCTTCGGCAGCTTGCTTCTCTGGAAAGGCATCTGGTCAGCATCAATACTGCTGTCGGTACTTGCTCACATTTGCGCAAGAAGCGATGAGCCAGAGAGCCGACTCAATCTGCTGATCGATAGAATAGAGTCACTTGATATTGATGATGATTTTAAGAACGAATATCTTCGATCTGTCCGCAAAGGCGAATTCTATCTACCCTCTCACTATCTTGGAATATTTTTGCATCGCTACACCGAAAAAGAGTTACAAAAATTTCTGCGCACCAGCAACGCATTCGATGATCTATCAGTGCATTATGTTACAAGTCAAGTCATTATATTAATTGATGCGTTTGACCAAGCGCTTCGGGAAGCATTTCCCGAAAATGTTGAGGCATGGCAATTTGGTCAACTAGGATTGGCAAAAGCTGCCCACTCCCTGTTCACTACAAACCACCATATTAAGGTTATCGCGACTATTCGGCAAGAAGCTTGGGCAGCTCTTGTCGATGACGACAAGGAAGTCATAGAAGGAAAAGCGATTATCCTCGATTATTCAGCTAGAGAGCTAAAAACCCTTTTCACTGCAGCCGTGCAGCGGTACGCAGGAAAATCTTCGGTTCAGGAGTTTTTGGGCGTTGAAAAAATACAAAATACCTACTGCAATGAACAGGAAGACCCATTTGCCTATATTTACCGTCACTCGACAGGCTCCCCTCGCGCCTTGATGCATTTCGGTAAAGCGCTAGACGATACTCAATTATTTAAACTTGAATCTGACGAGCGGGCGGAGGAAATCCGAGATCAGGTTGATACTATCGCGGCCAAAAGCATATTTGACGATTACCTGACAAGCCAAAAAACACCATTTCTGAAAACCCTAACTGACTTAGGGAGGCTGCGCATTTTGCTGCGCTTGATTCCATCTAACGTGCTCACTGCAAGCTCTTTAAAGAGTATCAACGACGAGTTTGCGAAGCGGATTGGCCTGGCACCTGATCTCTCGCATCCATTTTGCGAACTCTTCAACATCGGACTGCTTGGCAGAGTCCAACAAAACGCAGCATCCGGCGGAGAGTTTCAGTACTTCAGAAAGCCTTTTGAATTTGACTGGAATCAGAAGGAGATACTTGTCGAGAAGGCGATCTATTTGCTTCATCCAGGCCTAACGAGTTCAATCTGTAGAGAACGCGGAATGAACCTTAACCGCGTAAACATTATTGGCATAGATCGCAAATGGCTGTCTAAGGGCGAGCACAATGGTGTTCCGAAAATTTTCCTTTCTCATTCGTCAATTGATAAATTATTTCTTGAGAAGATTCTTCCATTATTAGAACATAGGCTCAATCTTAAATTTCCTTCGGATTTTTGGCTTGACAAGTGGAAGATCCGACCTGGTGATGATATTCATCAAAAAGTAGAACTTGGCGTCGCCGGATCGGATATTGTCATTCTTTTTGCTTCAGCTAATAGCCTAGCATCCGGCTGGGTGGAGAAAGAGTGGAGAACAAAGCATCTTGAGGAGATCAGTAATGGTGAAATACGGGTAATCGTTGCGATAATTGACGGGACGAGCCCGAAGAAATTGCCGGAGTTCTTGAAGTCAAAGCTCGCAATCGTGTTGTCCGAAACCGATTATGAATATTCCGTTGGTGACCTAGCTGAAAGCATAGGCTATCACGCATCCACGCATTTGGCGCGGCTGTTCCCGAGTGGTTGTTAAACGAAGTCGCTTGGGGGGCGCAAATTGCGGGGATAGTTCAGTTCATTTATGCTGCAATGAAGATCAGCCGAACCTTCGCCTCAAAAGATGGGTTTGCGGCGTAGGTTGGGTTGCCGCTTTTGGCAACCCAACAATTAGCAATAATCGCCTAACAAGCGGTTAAAGCGCGGACCCCGCAGAGGCGACGGAGCTTATTCTGCTAGGCCGTGCCAGCGGGGCCGCTTAACCTTTGCGTTATGAGGAGTACAGAACCCCATGCGTGCGACCCGTTTTCATCTCGTCAGACTGCAAGCAAAGATCGCGATACTCGTCATGCGCTTTTTGAGCGACATCAATGCGCTCTTTGTCGCCGCTTTTTTCGGCGGCTCCCAATTCTTTCGCAAGCTTCATGAGGACTCGAAAGTCCGTTACCATACTCATAACACGCTGCTCCAGCCGACCCGCGCTCCAGTGTCGGCGTTTTATCTGTGATGTCATACCGGCGCGGGCGGCTGACCAGGGTGTTAGGTAAAAAAGGCATTGACAGAAGAAATGATGAAACCGCATGAAATAGCCAACCAACTTTATGATGCCGCTACCCCAATAATTAGAATTAATTCCCTTACCAGTCGGAAGTGGCGGAGAAACGATCAAAAACAATACCCCCGCACAGGTCCATGGCACGCAGCTAATTATGACGTCCTAGATCGAGATGCGTGGCTGAGAAAACATGCATGCATCTACTTTGTCGGCGGCGATGATGGGCTAATGAGATATACAGGAATTTCACGCAACGGCATAAAGGATCGTTGGAGAGAGGCACCCGCCGTTGATCCCGAGACAGGTAAAAAACTCCCAAAAAATGAATTGCACCATAGCCAATGCTGGCCACACATAGAAAGAGAGTACCAAAATAAACCCGGATGTGTTTTTGAGGTTCGGACTATGGCAGGAGCAAAACTCGCTTCAGTTCTAAAGCAATTGGGTCCGCCGTTGTCTGGTTTATTAGTGTTAGACAATGATCATGAAGGGCTTGTCAGTGCAGTGGAGCGCTGGATTTGCAATAACCAGCTTGTAACTTGGAATAGTGCAATGACGAAAATACGGAATATAACCTAACAAGCGGTTCAAGAGCGGACCCCGCAGACGGCCCGGTGCTCATTCTGCCACGGCGTGCCAGCGGGGCCGCTTAACCGATTCGTTAGGCATACCGTAAATCATGGATACATCTCAACTAGAGCACATAGCTGAAGATCATATTTGTTCAAGGCTTCAGCAGCATGGAATTCTTGTGGCTAAACCAAAGTTCGACATACTTGGCACGGATTTGCTTGCGTTTACTGATATGAAGGATGGCATTAAATTTTGCCGTATTCAAAGTAAGGGGCGTTCCCTGCTTTCTTCTGCCTCTAGTAATGTCACAATTGCAAAGAACCATGTCAGCAGTGGCTTTATTGTTTTTTTGTATCTGGTTTTTTGTGAATCAGACCAGAGGCTATATGTGTTTTTTGAATCAGACATCCAGCAGTGGAGTACTAACTCGAAACAAAAAGAATACAAGCTCTCTATATCAGCTACCACTGCGAAAGAAAATCTAAAGCACTATGAATACGATGCTTCAAAAGGGAAACTAATTAAGGCAGTTATCGCGAATGCCGAGGCATCTGGTGAGTTTCATCGGCTAATTTACGGTTGTGTTAGTGCAACATTACCGCCAATGGTTGGCGCTGCTTTTGGTACGGTGATTAACCAAAATGACTAGCGCTACTAATCACAAAATCGGACAAAATTTCGCTGCAACTAATTTCCCTGATGTAGTGGCCGTTAACTGTATCTTCTAAGAATTCCGTTTGACAAGGTTAAAAAATGAATAAATTATTATTAATATTAATATTTTTTCTTCCAGGACTAATAAAAGCTTCTCCTGTCTTTTATACGTTTGAGGGGTCACTCACTCAAATTCAAGAACAGCACTTTGACAATAATGGGTTTAATAATGGTCCAACAAGCTTTGCTTTTCCTAGTTCAAGTGTAACTACCGGGCTTGCAGTAGGCCAGTCTGTTTTCTATGTTTTTGAAGTGGATTTTGACTATAAAGGTATAGCCATATTACCTGATGGCAGCATAAGTACAGCATTTCCTTATTATAGTTCCACACGGACATACTTCTATGCAAAGTATCTTGAGGGATCTGTCCCTGAGATTTCCACATACGGGATTGAAGACAATTACCTTGGGATGGAAAATAGATATGGCGTAACTCAAACAAACGGTGTTGGCAGGTTACTAGGGGGACTAGAATCAAATCGGATTGAAATTGCAGGAAATCAACATGTTCAGGATTGGACTTTAGGTAAAGTGCTAAGCGGGCAAAATATTGCATATCTTTCCGATAACTTACGAGAGGTCTATCAGTTATCGCTAGAGTTGTCTAATATTTTTTCGGTTAATCCAGTTGGCGTCCCTTTGCCAGCCACTTTAGCTTTGCTCGTTATTGGTTTTGTGATTCTTATCCCCTATATTTTGCCTTCTACTAATATCGAAAGAGCAGAAAATCGGGGTCAAGTCTTACAATCAAGAATCGCCTAATTCTACTTTGTTACTTTAATTCAAACGCATTGACTATCCCGTCGCGGTCAGCTTGTAATAACGCTCGATATCCTTGCGCCTTTGCTCATGCCTGACCCGCATTTGCTGGATTCTTTTTTCGACCGCATCCGGATCGTTGAGTAGTAAAGCGATGATGAGAAGCCGAAGATCACGGCAACTCACCAATGGATAATCGGTTTTGTGCAAAAGACGCTCTTTAACAATAAAGGACAGCGACAACATCACCAGCGCCATATGGTGGTGCCAGGCATTCCATTTTCTGACTTGATAATCTGACATTCCTAATTCGCTTTTGGCTTCTTGAAATGCCCGTTCAACCCAATAGCGCTGTGCTTGCATGTAAGCCAGCCTTTCGATCGGGGTGCTCCGATAATCGACATTACTGAGTGAGTATTTGATCTTGTTGTCCGCGTGATTTCGGCTGATGACCAATACCCGCTCGGTCACGCGCTCCGACTTGCCATCCCAAACCCACACGGGAGCGGTATGAACGGACAGCGTGATCGGCCCTTTGGCCCCATTGCGAACGGCCATCGTGCGCCATTGGAAAGGATAAAGATGGTCGGCATACCATCTCACTTGCGTGGGGTCGCGATCAGCTTGAAGTTTGGTTGGCTTTCGTCCTCGCCCAGCGGATTCCGGAACCGATAGAATGGGTTTGAGGGGATAGATCATCTGATCGCAATGAACATCAAGCAGAAAATTTAACCCTATGTTATCTAAAGAAACACCAAGCTCTAACCCGTGTCCGTACAGGCCATCACCGCCCACCCAACCAATGTCTACGCCCGCCGCCAGATCGGATTGAATCATCTCCAGTGCGAGTTCGATCTTCGTTTTAAACTGACGTGCCTCTTCAGGAATACCCGCTTGGTCACATCGCTTTAAATCAGCGGTCCAGGACGTTGGAAGGAACAACCGCTCATTAATTAACGTGCTCTGTGATTCCCAAACTAAGCTGGCATAAACGCCCACCTGGCAATTCTCAACCTTACCAATGACACCGGCATATTGCCGCGCGACGCCAACGGAATACTTGCCTTTCTTGAGATGCGCTGACTCATCAATGATGTAGCCGACATCCCGACCGCGATAATTCGGCTGATTCGCATACAGACTTGAGGTGTCTTGGGCGATCGCACCGATGAGGTTTCCCGCCGACCACGGTGAATCTGTGATGAACTGTTGGATCCGTTGATAACCATCACCACCGGACACATCAATTTCTTCGTTGATGCGTTCGAGATTCCGTTTTCCGGCTTCAGTTTTGAGAAGACCCATGATGTAAGCTCGACTCAGTTCATGACCATCAGCTGTTTCGTTTTGAAAAAATTCGTGATAATCCTCCAGATGAGCGGAGAGGTTACCAACCATGTTTTTTAACATCGCATCGGTTTCGCTACCAATCGCGTTAGCCATGATCTGCCATTTCCAAATAAAATTTTCCCTGAAAATAATATTTGAAAATCATAAGCTTATGTCAAGCTAACAAAGTAGAACTAACAAGCGGTTAAAGCGCGGACCCCGCAGACGCGGCGGAGCTTATTCTACAATTCCGTGCCAGCGGGGCCGCTTAACCTATTCGTTAGGGCGGCGAGCGCAGTACCGAGGCCGATGGCGACGCTTTTCCTGCGGCGCCTTTGACAAAACCTTTGTCTTGAGATAACAGAGCCAACAACCGTTTTCACAATAGAGGCAGATCGATGAGCAATGACCACATCATGAGTTCGGTTGGGGCAGTAATTGTCAAGACAACAAGCCGCTGTAACATGAAATGCGATTATTGTTATGAGAATATTTCTGCTGCCTCAGAAAATGGCGATATGCCTTTATCTGTTTTTTATCAAATGATTGATGAAGTCAACGCCAACTCAAAGATGAATCGTATAGTTTTTATTTTGCATGGCGGAGAACCTACATTGATGTCGGAAGAGTGGCTTGATTCCGCTGTTGGATATGCGCATTTGCGCGCAAAAGAAACTGGGAAAACTTTTATCTTTAATTTGCAAAGTAACTTTAAGTCTATATCCACACCAAAATTAAAAAAAATCAAGCAATTGGAATTAAACTGTGGCGTAAGCGTTGATGGGCCTGGACTAGCCAACAGCTTAAGGGGATCGCAAGATTCGACAATTAAGAACATCAAAAGAGCGAGCCAGTTAGGGTTGCATATATCTGCCCTACTTACTATCAATCGCTCTAATTATGCTGACATGGCTTATACCCTTGCTTGGCTTGATAGCGAACTAGCAATAAAGGTGTTTAAGGCAAACATTTCGCATTCCGTTGGAAACGGTTTGTTGCTTCCAGAAATTTCTACAGAACAAGTATATTTTGCGCAGAAAGCCATTTTGGATTATTTCTGTGAAACAGAGGGAAGGGGTCTTTTAGAGATTAATCTGCTATCGGAGGTTTATCGCTATTTCTCAGGAAGAGGGAAAACGACTCTCTGTGGTGAAAAGAGATGCGGGGCTGGGAAATATGTTATTGGCGTTACCCCTAACGGCGACATCCTTCCCTGTGGGAGGTTTGATTGGAATGATAAAGAAAATAGATTGGGCAGTCTTGGCGCACTCAATGATGACTGGTACATCGCCAAACTAAACTTGTTCCACAATGATCACCAAGATAATTTTGCCAAATGCGAGATTTGCGATGCAAGAAAAATATGTTCTTACGGCTGCCAGGCTTTTATAGCAAGATCTTCGTCAAAAAGGAACATTGAATGTGGTCCAACTATTTTACGGCTTGCATATTACCGACAGAATGAGGGTCGCCTTAGACTTGCGCTAGATAATGCAATTGCCAGAAACATCCTTCCATTTGCTTACATGAATAATTCTGATTATTCTGATGGCCCTTATAATGACTACCCCGATTCTTCTTATCCGGACAGAGCGTACAACGATTACAGCGACTGCTCGAGCGCCTCTAAAGTGAATTAACGGTGAAAAGGGGCCCGAGAATAAGGGGTCGTATCCCTTACACGCCATTTCTCGGATCGCCGAAAGAACCAAATGCCTAACCAGCGGGTAAAAAGCGACCCCAAACCGCGCGTTCCGCTCCGCGGCAATCCGCAACGTCGTGCCAACGCGCGGTTTGGGTCGCTTTACCCTTGTCGTTAGGCAACTCTGTACAAACATTCTAAAAACCTGACATGAAAAGAAACGACGTCATAGCTTTCGTTGCGGTTTCAACCTTCGCTCTCGGCGGATGCGTGTACACCCCCCCTGGAAACTCATATGATACCCCCCAATCATCAACGGCACCGAAGGTTAAGTACCCATCAAAGTGGACCTATCTAGCATCAAATGGGCAATCTAAGAACTACGTCGACCCCAGCACGATCATCCACGACGGACAATACTCTATGGTTTGGGGAAAAACAGTGTATGACAAACCCCAGCGAGCGTTCTCCGGTGGCACTTACCGTTCGAGCACATCGTTTTATATATTCATATGCCGCGAGCGCAAGTGGGCCAGTGGCTCGCTAGCCGTCTACGCGGGTAAGGAACTCGACGGCCAACGCGTTGCAATTCAAAAAGCAAACGACGCATCCGAGCTAAAATGGATTCCTATTAAGCCTGGAACGACCGCTGATGCTTTCTATGAGATCGCATGCCAAGAAAATGAGGAAGTTGTTCGGCGAGTCATCGACGAGGGAAGTTCAACCAACGCAACGCGTCGCTCCGTGGCACCACAGCGAACTCAGAATAGAATCAAGCCATTTTCTCAAATGACGGAGGAAGACAAGCGTGCACACATGGAATATATGAAACGGATCGCAAGTCCGGGTTTAACAGAATTCGACGCGATGGATAAACAGACAAGATTGAAGATGGAAGAAACAGCGCTCGCGATCATGCTTGAGGACAAAGGAAGAAATGATGAGAAAGAAAAACAGATACGACAAGCGATGAGCGAGGATGCGCGGCTTGGGGGCACCCCACAGCAAAGGAGGGCTATGGTCGACTACATTATAGCGGCGGGAGCTGAATCTGTCAGAGTCGGCGGGCATGACATAGACCTATCAACGCGTGCGTGTAAGCAGAATATTTCGGGCAGGCTGGATACCACGGAACTCTCGACGGCGATTCAATATTGCGAAGTATGGGCTCTCGCTTTAATCGTAAGAGCGCATGATCATGGAGCGATCACTGCAATGGAAGAAGCAATTCGCCGGAACAAGACGTCGGACCCCAATTAACAAGAGGCCAGTTCCGGCCAGTTCCGGGGACGCCAGTTGCCAGTTCAGCGCGGTTGGGGTGAACGGGAGTGAACCCCAACTTTATAAACAGCAATCGCCTAACCAGCGGTTCAAGCGCGGACCCCGCAGACGGAGCGGTGCCCCTTCTGCCACGGCGTGCCAGCGGGGCCGCTTAACCTTGACGTTAGGTGATACTATCCAAGCATGGAGTACTTGATACAGAAGTGAATCTCTTGATTCCAGATAGCTTACTAGAATCGCCCGGTTGGAAAACCTTTTTCGCCGTAATAATTCCTTTAGTTGTTGGGATTCTATCAGGATTCTTCGTGACCGAAATCTCGACTGATGATGGCCTAAATTGGTCTGCGTTCTATTTAACTAAAAGCTTCTATGGGTTATTGGGAATTGTTGTATTAACTTTTATCTACAACCGAGCCGCATATCTTTACCAGCGCGAAATTGAACGTTTTATCGACGATGACTATTGTCGTGCCTACATGAGAAGCAAGTGTCTTCCTGAAGCAGCAAATAGATACAAAGAAATGATTCGCACAGGAGATAAAGGAGAACTTGTGAGTGCCATGGAAGAATTTGAGAAAATACTGAAATGAAATTTCTTGTAACTCCAGATTTTAACGAAAAACTTGCTTCACTAGCAACTGAGGGGCTTGTCGCTATTGCAGGCATTGCTTCCTACATAAAAAATACTTCAAGAGAAAACCTAATCAGGGATAGGTCCGAAATTGAAGTCAGAACTCTTAGCAGCGAAATCTTAGTACTTAAGAACGGAAACTACAGTGTTTTTGCAAGTTTTGATGGTGGCAGTGATGAAGAGTATTTGATTTTGCTGGATATAGTTGAGGAGGCTCAATCTGTTTCTAGTAGATCAGGATTTATTGCAACGAAAGACCCAAGGAAGAATCCGACTTTAGACCCCAATCGGAATATGACGATTGATCCACGGCGAAATATGACGATTGACCCTCGCCGAAATATGACGATTGATCCTAATCGAAATATGACAATCGACCCTCGCCGAAATATGACGATTGATCCTCGCCGAAATATGACGATTGATCCTAATCGAAATATGACAATCGACCCTCGCCGAAATATGACGATTGATCCCAATCGAAATATGACAATCGACCCTCGCCGAAACAGATACTACGGAGGGCCTTATCTATATGATGTAAATTTAAATCAAGAAGGATTTGTGGTTCGTGCTAATGAAGAAATTTCGTTGATTTTTGATAGCTCAGCAAGATTTACAAGTTATTTAGTATCGAATGGAAAAGAGGGTAAGAATATATTTGATGTATCTGGTAAATGGATAGGGTTTGTTATTCCAGCCAAAGATGATGTGTTATTGAAATTTGATACATCGGGCCAATGGATGGGAATCATTGTGTGAAAAAATCACCTAACGAGTCACTCCAGCCGACCCGGCGCGGTCGGCGCTTAGTTCAATTTCTGTTCAGTGCCGTGCGCCGGTCGGCTGAGCTTGGCGTTAGCTACCACAACGATATTCATGGATACCAATTTAATAACATCAATAGCAACCTCAATGGGAGCAATGCTGTCTGGCTTGGCTACTACAATTGCCGTTGTCGTTGCTTATAAGGTTCATAAAAATCAGAAACTACTTGCACAACGGCAGTTATTGCTACCGTTGTGGGATCACATGGCGACCCTCAGCAAGATTGACGTTAACAAGCCAATTACTCCTGACATAATAAAGGTTGTAAATACTCTTGAGCTTATCGCCCTCTGCTGCGAAGGAGGAATGATCGACGAAAATGTAATCCGACGGACATTTAGAGAGCCGTTCATGATGCACTATGAGGATGTGAGAAAATGTCGCAACATCCCCGGCTTGCCCTATGATGGAGAAGAGCTTCTAAAACAAAATAGAGCTGCAACTCAGTTTTACATATCGCTTGATCAAGAGCGGCTCGACCAAGATAGAGTTAAAAATCTTAATTAACAGGGGAAAAATATGAATGAGAAGGCGGTAAAGCAAGCGGTAATAGAATTGGCTAAAAGTGGTGAGCAAAAATACGAGAAATCGTTTTCAGTGTCAGGACAGTCCGATGAGATATTTACTGTGACTATTACTCGAAAAAGAAGAGCTATAGTTACTGAGAGTGTATCAATGGAAGCTCGCGCAAATACGATCTCTGCTCTTCCTTCTGGCTCTCCATGTGGTTGCTGCGGAGGGTCTGGAAAATCTAGCTAACACGGCGCTTCACCCGACCAAAAACCGCTACGCGGTTTTTTTCGGGTGAGCTTGGTTGGCGTTAGGTGAAACACATACGTGACGATCAGATGGATGACAAGCTTCTTGAGTTGATCACAGCCTCTTACGGTGCCAAAGCTGCAAGGGCAGCAGCAGAGTTCCGGCCAGGCGAGTTAGAGATAAACGACCTAGCCTCTTCCGGAAGATACGTTCTGCAAACATTCCCGCCTCAACCCGGCTCGTGCGCCATTATGAGCGCAATGTGGACCGCCGCCCTTCGAGATACCAAAAAATACCCGGTACATGCGGTCGCGGGCATTCTCTCGATTGATGGAATGCCAATCTTCGGTCAAGACACGCTTGGGAGAGATTTTTCCAACGAGTTTTCCGGTGGGCACCTTGACTGGGACGGGCACGTATGGATTCAGTTCGGCGAGTACATCGGAGACGTTTCGGTATTCCGAACCGCTTATGCGGACAAAGCTCCGAAAAGGTTGAGAGCAAAGATAGTGAACACTTTTGGTGAAGGTCGCGGACTTTTCGCCATGCCTGAGCCCGATGCTAGCAAGTACGGTCTACAGTACGATCCTCAGTATGTGCTAACGGACGAACAGATATCCGGGCTCATGCGGGGCGCGGCCCAGATCATACAGCAGGCTACGGGCAAGAAATGGCCACCAGATTAATGAATGGCACCTGCAATGCCTCATTCACCTAACAAACCCACCAGCTCCGACGCCAAACTGCGGCCTTCGCTCTTGCTCAGGCCGCAATTTGGCGCGGGCTGTGGTTGACGTTAGCGCTATATATGAATGTGGAATTCACTAGGAATGAGCTGAAGCAAAGCGGCTTTCGGGGATTCTGCCCGTTAGCCGAACTCGCCGTAGGTAATCTTTCTAAAATACCCGAACAGCGAGGGCTGTATCTAATATACCGAGATGCTTCTCATCAGCCTGATTTCTTGCCCGAAAGTCCAGTAAATAACCTAAGGCCCAATACAACCGTTCCTTTGACAACGCTCAATCAGCGATGGGTGGAAGGAGCGCATGTAAGAGAAAAGGGGACAGATTTATTAAGTGCCGCAGAATGAGTTTCGATAACGAGCAAAAATAAATCTGTCCCCTTTTACCATGTCCCCTTTTACCATTTATCCGTCTCTTTGTTTCCTATGCAGCGAGTATCTGCGAATGACAAATAAGCCCTCTCCACTAAAAATAAGATTGGCAATTCAAGGTGGTGGCGCAAAAATTGCTGCTTTGCTTGCGACCATGGAAGCCATACAAGATTTGCAGCGACAAAATATCATTCAAGTAATTGAAGTAATAGGAACTTCCGCAGGAGCAATAGTCGGCGCATTTCTAGCGGCTGATATAGACATTGCTAAAATAAAGGACAGCTTGGCGCACACAAACGGAAAGCAGCTAGTTGCGCATTATAAAGTGAGTGCGCCCGCGTTGCTATACAGATTATTTTTCGGGAAGCCTGCCTGGAATGACAAAAAACTTCGGCAGTGGCTTTCTGATATCTTTGACTCCAAGAAAATAACAACAATAGGCGACCTTAAAAAAGCGAAAAACATTAATTTTACGCCGGTATCCACTGACTTGAGCAATAGAACGCCCCATTTCCTATATGATGATAATAAGAACCTAGTTTCCGCGCTGCTCGACTCTAGCGGCTTACCGTACTTATTTCGTGTTTGGGGGCACAATAATTCTAATGCCATCATTGTAGACGGTGGCTTATGTGAAAACCTTCCTGCTCCATTGCTTGATGAAGACGAGAATTGCAGCACCGTCGCGATCTCATTCAAGAAGCGCCCAACCGACAATCCAACGTCGCTATTTTCATTTTCTGCAGCGCTTTTGGATGTTGCAATAGAGTCATCTATGGAAAAAGCAAGAAAAGGTTTGAGTGGGCACTTGTATGAAATAGATACGCATTTAACAACGTTTGGCTTTGAGGATGCATTAAAGACCGGACTGGGCGACCATTATTTACTCAAGAAAAAGGAAGCATTAGATTGGTTCAACGCGCTTGCCTCTTCGAAATCCCGAAGCCTTCCTGTTATGCGAAACCCATGGCTTGAGACGAATGATACAGCTAGGTTTCTTATGAATTCTTTGTCCAAAATCTACCAGAGCCATCATTTAAAGTCAAAATACATTCTTTATCAGATGAAGTGTGTCGTAGAGGCAAACTGCTTGATCGATGAAGGAATGCCGTTTTTCGGCAGCCCTGCTCGCTTAATGTATGAGTTAGAAATATCCGCACTGCCCAATTCGCCGATTTACTGCATTTACTATGCATTGCTGAACGAGCCTGAAGGCTCCCTACTTACAAGTGACACGTTGCATATTAGAGCCCACAAAAACCACACGACAATTAATACTTTTCAAGTACCGACTCGCAATAACGACTCGGCCCTCAAAGAGATTTTGATTTTCTTTGAGCAACCGGTGACCCAAGACGACGGATTAATTAGGATCAGCGTCACTGAGCAGGTGGTCGGATTGGTCAGCAAACTAAGATTAAAAGGAATGGACAATATCAGTTATTCCAATCCCAGAGCTGCGGGAGGCATCAAAGAGGCGTTCTTGGTATTGAATTACCCGACAGCCTTCGGTGATCTAACCATCAACCCGTCACAAGGGAAAGGAGAGCAGATCACCGATCTGGATGTTAATAAGTATGACCTAGCTTCAAAAAACCAACATTTCCGCTCCATCGGCTATGTTTTTAGAGATGTCGGCGAGGACGAGAAAATTGAGATGATAATGAGTAAGGGAAAAGGGGACAGATTTATTTAAGTGCTATACTGACACGATGCATAGACACTTGGATCAGGGCTGGGTCGCAGCATGCCGAGAATTGGGCGCGTCATTCTCCCAAACTATCCCCATCATGTCGTGCAGCGCGGGCACAATCGGCAAGTGGTGTTCGTGGAAGAGTCCGATTACCGCTACTACCTTGATACGCTGGAAGCCTTCAAGCAAGTCTATGACGTCAAGGTCTTCGGCTTCTGTCTGATGACGAACCATGTCCATTTGATCCTACAGCCTGGCGAGGCGGTCGCTGATCTCGGACAGCTCATGAAGCGCCTAGCAGGGCGGCAGACGCGCTTCGTCAACCGGCAGGAATCCCGAAGCGGAACGCTCTGGGAGGGGCGATATAAGTCGAGCCCGATTGATACGGATGCCTATTTGCTCGCCTGTTGCCGCTATGTCGAGCTGAATCCCGTGCGTGCGGGGATGACGGATTCACCGGCCTCCTATCCTTGGTCGAGCTATCGCTGGCACACTCGGGAGAGCGCGGACGACGGCTGGCTCGATGTTGATCCTTGTTACGTGGCTTTGGGCTCGACCGCCGAAGAGCGCGCCCTTCGGTACCGTGAGTTTGTACGCGGCGCGATTCCAGAAGCGGAGTGGAGGCTGATCAGAGACGCGTTGCAGCGTGGCCAGTTGACCGGCAGCGAGCGCTTCACCGATCAAGTCGAGGTCATGATCAATCGCCGAATCGAGAAGCCTCAGCGCGGTCGGCCTCGTAGAGTGAGTTTCGATGACGAGCCTAATTAAATCTGTCCCCTTTTTGGACGCAAAATTCGTCTATCGATCCTTCTGAACAGCCGTTGTTTATCCGGCTTTCGGCTCCAAAGCGCAGGCATCGCCGCTCCCGATCCAGAACCCCAGACTCTTGCTCAGAAATTCCTCCCAGCGCATGTAGTGCGAGCCGTCGCAGGAAAAATTCAATCCGACGATGCCGTTGAAGATGTTGAGCGAGCCGGAACGCAGATAGATGGTTTCGTCCATGAAACGCAACGCGCGAAAGGTGCGGAAGACCTCGCCGACACGCTCCAGCGGAATCGCGGCATCCGCCGGATAGTCTCGCTGGGGGTAGGCCAGACAGATCCCGGGATTGGCCAGATCCTCGTAATCCAGAAGACGGAACCGAAAGGGATCCTCGATCAGCCACAGCGTGGCACGCGAACTGGAAAAATGCAGTTTGCCGTGAAAGACGCCATGGGCGGCGACCAGTTCGACCAGCAGATCCAGAATCTCGTCGATCCGGCGATCCATCAGACTCTCCACCCGCTCCTGCTGAAACAGCCCGCCGCGGATCGCCGGATCGCCCTTGAGCTGGAGCCAGCGGTCCGGCTGCTGGTAGATTTCGCGGGTCAGTGGCAGTTCGCGCAGATCGAAATCGGCGCCGAGAAACCCGAGCAGACCGCCCTCGCCGTCGTCGATGCGCTGAATCGCGGTCAGCGAGGGCCGCCGCGCGTTGCGGCTGAGATAGACCGGCGACAGCGAAAACCGCGCCCCGGCGAGCGCCTCCGCCAGATAGGGCCGCTCGCGACGGTTGCGCCCCAGATGCTCGGGCAGCCAGCCCTGGGGCGAAAGATTGGCGGTCAACTGATTGGCCTCGCCGTCGAGCACGTAGAGATATTTGCAGGAGGGCAGGTTCGGCAGGGCGTCCGCCAGAATCCGCTCCAGACCCGCGCGCTCGGGCCAGACCGCGCGGCAGTCGCCGACGAGGCGTTCGAGCAGACCGGCGAGCCGGCCCTGCAATAACAGGCGCTGACGCGCGACAGCGGTTTGAAGTGCCTGACTCATGGTACGCAGTCCTTCCAGTTTCGATGAGGTATCAATCGGGCGATCGGAAACGAGAAAATGTCGCCATGACGCTGACGCCCGAAATGGTTGAAACCGTGCGTGGCACGATTTCAGAGGGAGACGATGCGTCGCAACAGAGCACCCGCTGCTCAAGGCCGCTCCGGGTCAAACACCTGATAGCGATTCTTGCCGGCCAGCTTGGCCTGATACATGGCGTGATCGGCCTGGCGCAACAGTTGATCGGCGTCCATGTCCTCGATTTGCGGGTAGAAGGTCGCCCCCAGGCTGGCCGAGACCTGGAGCATCGCGGCGCCAAATGGCACCGGTTGGGCCGCGGCGGCGAGCAGGCGATCGAACAGTGGCGCGCTGACGCGCATGTCCGCGAGATCCAACAAGACGGCCACGAACTCATCGCCACCGAGCCGGGCCAGGGTGTCGCCCTCGCGCAGGGCCTGCTTCATCCTGCTGGCGACTGCGATCAGTACCTGGTCGCCGGCCTCGTGGCCGTACCGGTCGTTGACGGCCTTGAATCCATCCAGATCCAGGAAGACGACGGCCAGGCGCTGGCCGCGCCGCAACGTCTGCACCAGGGCCTGATGCAGACGGTCAGTCAACAGGACGCGATTGGGCAGTTTGGTCAGCACGTCGAAATGCGCGATACGTTCGAGTTGACTCTCATGCTCCTTCAGCGCGGTGATGTCCGAAGACAGCGCCACGTAATGCCCGACCTCGCCCTGTTCGTCGCGCACGGCGCTGATGGTGAGCAGCGCGGCATAGAGTTCGCCATTCTTGCGCCGGTTCCAGATTTCCCCAGACCATTGGCCGCACGTCAGCAGGTCGCGCCACATGGCGGCATAGAAGGCGTCGTCATGGCGCCCGGATTTGAGAATCCGCGGGTTCCGGCCACGAACGTCGGCGAGCGAGTAGCCGGTGATGAGGGTGAAGCCGTCGTTGATATCCAGGATGGTACCGTTGGCGGCGCTGATCAGGATGCCCTCGCGGGCATGACTGAAGACGCTGGCCAGGAGTTGCAGCCGGGCTTCGGATGCCTTGCGCTCGGTGATGTCGATGCAGGTGCCGATATAGCCCAGGAAGCCGCCCTGCTCGTCATGGCGCGGCACGCCGTGGCCGGTGAGCCAGCGGTATTCGCCATCGTGGCGGCGCAACCGGTAGTCCAGGCTAAAGGATTGCCGCGCGGCGAAGGCATTTGCATAGGCGCTACGGAGGCGCGGCAGATCATCCGGGTGGACGCCGTCCAGCCAGCCGTCGCCAATTTCCCGCGCCAGGTCGCGCCCGGTAAAATCGAGCCAGAGGTCGTTGAAATACTCATACCGCGCGTCCGCGCCCGCCATCCAGACCAAGGCGGACGCGTTGTCGGCCAGGGCGCGAAAACGCGCCTCGCTCTCCTCAAGGGCGTGTTGGCGCTGCGCCAGGGTGGACAGCAGGCGATTGAAGCCAGCAATCAGGGCGCCGACCTCGTCATCCCGCGTCATTGGCAAGGGCTCCAGCGGCCGCGCTGACGCGGCGAGGGTCGCCAGGGTTCGCGTGGCCGCCATCAGGGGCGCGAGCTGACGGCGCAGCATCCACCCGATCAGCCCGGCGCTGAATAGGGTGATCAGGAGCGTGGCGATCAGCATCCGACGACGCTGGCTGACAATCGGGGCGAAGGCTTCGTTCGTTGACAGGATCACGGAGGTGTACCAGCCCGCGACCGGCACCTGCCTGACGGACACCAGCACCTCCATGCCATGCGGATTGACGACGACCGCGGAGCCCTCGTAGCCCTGCATGAACCGATCGATCCAGGGGCTGATGCCGGGGGCGGGCAGCACTTCCATGATGCGTGTGCGATCGGAGGTGGACACGATCGTCCGGGTTGACGGAACCACCAGAAAGGTCTCGCCAGTCCTGCCGTAGCGGTTTTCCGTGATCCGATCCAGAAAATTCGGCTGAATCAGATCGATCACCCCCACCAACGCCCCGATCGCCAGACCTTCCTCGCCGCGAATGGGTACGGCAATCGCCATGATCGGGTGTGACTTGTTGCCAATGAGCGGCGCACCGATGGTTGCCTCGCTCCGCGCCATCACCGTCTTGAAATACTCCCGGTCGGCGTAATCGATACCGACACGTTGCGCCGACAGCGGGACTTCGGCAATCGCGGTTCCCCGTGCGTCGAGCGCGACGATGCCCCCATTGAAAAGACCTTCAAGCATCGGGTGCCGTGCCAGCAGCGTCTGAGTGGCATTGCGGTTGCCGAGGATGTCCGGGGTCACCAACCCCGCCAGCCCTTCCAGCGCCTTGAGCCGCAGGGCCAGCGCGTTGTCGATCTCCGACGCGACCAGGGAAACCGTGGTGAGCTGCTGCGCGGACAGGAGCGCAATCAGGTCTTGACGCAGCATCTGACCGGCATACCACAGCATCGACCAGAGGCTGATCAGAAAGATGGTCAGCGTCAGCAAGGTCAGACGGGTCTTGAGCGAGTTCCAGGGAATGCGAAACGACATCGGTACCGCTTATGATGTAAAACCGTTTATTAACTTTGCAACAAGGCGGGTTCGACGATTGACTCCGGCCTTGGCGAAGATAGAGCGAAGATGATCTTTGACGGTTTGCTCCATGATCTTCAGCGTGTTGGCGATTTCCTTGTTGGTCTGTCCCCGCATCACCATGTGGGTGATTTCTTTCTCGCGAGCGGATAGTCCAAAACCTTGGATGGCATCGACAAAATCTATTCCCTTGGATTGCCGAACAGCGGTGACGACAATGGCTTCACTACCATGAGGACAGGCTCCGGTGACGATACGCGTGACAGTGAATTTATAGTATTCCCTGTTGACGGGGTGAGACACGGAAACGGCCTCTGGTAGCGTTGACTGAAAGTCGTCGAGGGTGAGTTGTCTCTGGGTCAAGGTTTCAATCAGGAGTTGGACAGGCCGGGGGAATAAGGATTTTCCGTATCCCTGATGAGTTTTCCGCCAAAGCGACAGAATCTTTTCCGCATAAAGATTGCTGCGGAGAATCTTATTGGGGGACTCCAACACCCAGGCTGCGACTTCGGCGCCATCGTCGCCATCTTCATTCAATAATAAAATGTCAGCGGCATTCCGTATGCCAAGTTGCCTGATGCCGAGGGCGATTGCAGGCGCGAGCAGGGTCAGACGGTCTTTGTGTAGACAGGAGAAGGGCTTGGCTGTCCTCTCCCGATGTAGTCCGATGCCGCAAATTGGGTTGCCATCGTTGACAATGCACAATCCCATGATCTTGTCTATCCCGAGCGGACGGAAGAAGTCATGCCAGATTTCACTATTGCGATATTGTTGATTGTCAATAACGTCATGGATTCGCAGTGCCCGATTGTGATGACTTGGTTTCTCCAGGATCCTGAGAGGGTCGACCTGATAATAGCGCTGCGCATAATCAGCGGTGAGCTTTTCCGCGTCGATGTTTCTTCCTAGGTGACCACGATTCAGCGGCGCTAATGGTGCCTTGTTCAGAGGAAAGAAGACTGCTGAATCGAATGGAAACAGTGTTTCGCCATGATCGAAGAGTATCTCCACCAGGGCAGCCAGGCTGTCGGCGCGGAACAACTCGTGGGAAAGGCGCCAGATTTTCTCTGTGGCCAATCCCTGAGATAACCGGCTATTTCTTTTTGTCTCTGTTGAAATGATCGGCATGCGTCGCTCGAATGCGATTCCACCAGCCTTGCCCAGAAAACCCTAGGAAAAAGAGGGATAATGGCTAATGTCGAAAGGCCATGCCTTAACTTAACGGCATTGGATCGCGGTCCTTAAAGGCATCGCCTGCCCTACTTTCGTGGGATGGTGGTTTGATTTAGAGGCGTTTAGGCTGTGACCGACATGGAAAATCCAAACTAACCATCGGCCATTCTTCTCTGATCCGATCATCTTCGAAAATGGCAAGGAGTCTACCATGCTTAAGATCAGCTTCTACGCCACCATGGCACTGCTCACCCTGGGTGTCAATTCCGCCCAGGCCGCCCTGATCGACCGTGGCAGCGGTTTGATCTACGACGACGTGCTGAACATCACCTGGCTAAAGGACGCCAACTTTGCCGTGACCTCAGGCTATGCCGCTACAGCAGTGGACACGATTTCTAGTGACGCCAACGACAACATCTATACTAACGGCAGCATGGGCTGGGGCGCCGCCATGACCTGGGCCTCGAACCTCGAGTATGGCGGTTTTACCGACTGGCGCCTGCCTTCAGCAGTCGATAAAACAACCGTGACAACCTTGACCTTCGTGGGATCCATTGACTTTGGGGGATACGGTGACAAAAGAGGCGAATTAGGACACTTGTTTTCGAACCCAGACCTAAGCCTGTTTCTAAACCTGCCGACGTCCGCAACTTATTGGTATGGCTTAAAAAACCAGGATTACCCGATGTATGCGTGGGCCTTCTATACCGTAGACAAGAATACATATGGAATAACACATTGGAATAATACGGCCCTCGCCTGGGCCGTGCATGACGGTGATATCGGCCTCAACCAGGTACCGATCCCTGCCACCGCCTGGCTCTTTGGCTCCGCTCTGCTTGGCCTAGTCGGGCTAAACCGACGCAAGAAGCCTATGGCTGTGGCTTCAGCGAAGTAATCTGGCTAGCGGTCGGTTTCGAGCTTGAAGCGCAGATACTTCATTGCCGGATGCTCGCAGACCTCCCGCCAGCCCATCGGCGTCACTCCACCAACTCGCCCTGCAACACCCGCTCGAAGGCGAGTTGCCCATCCCCGAGCGTGACCTCGATCAGATCGCCCGGGCCGAATTTGCCGGACAGAATCTCCTGCGCCAGCGGGTTTTCGAGTTGGGCGCGGATGGCGCGCTTGAGCGGACGCGCGCCATAGACCGGATCGAAACCGGCTGCGCCGAGATGATCGAGCGCACTGTCGTCGACCGTGAGACGCATATCCCGATCGGCCAGACGCTGTTGCAGAAAATCGAGCTGAATCCGGGCGATGGCGCGGATTTGCGACGGTTGCAGCGGATGGAAGACGACGATTTCATCGAGCCGGTTGATGAACTCGGGCCGGAAGGCATGGCGCACCTCCTCCATGACGGCTTCTTTCATGGCCGCGTAATTCGCCTCGCCCGCGCGCTGCTGGATGATGCTGGAGCCAAGATTGGAGGTCATGACGATGACCGTGTTGCGGAAATCCACGGTGCGCCCCTGACCGTCGGTCAGTCGCCCGTCGTCGAGCACCTGAAGCAGCACGTTGAAGACATCCGGATGGGCCTTTTCCACCTCGTCAAGCAGGATCAGGCTGTAGGGACGACGACGGATCGCCTCGGTCAGATAGCCGCCTTCCTCGTAGCCGACATAGCCGGGCGGCGCGCCGATCAGGCGCGCGACCGAATGGCGCTCCATGAATTCCGACATATCGATGCGGACCATCGCCTCTTCGGTGTCGAACAGGAAGGCGGCGAGCGCCTTGCACAGCTCGGTCTTGCCGACGCCGGTTGGTCCCAGGAAGAGGAAGGAGCCGATCGGCCGTCCAGGATCGGACAGCCCGGCGCGCGAGCGGCGCACCGCATCGCTGACCGAACGCACCGCCTCGTTCTGACCGACCACGCGGCGCTCGATCTCGGACTCCATGCGCAACAGCTTGTCGCGCTCGCCCTCCAGCATTCGCGAGACCGGGATGCCGGTCCATTTCGAGACGATCTCGGCGATTTCCTCCTCGGTGACCTTGGTGCGCAACAGACGATTCTCGCCCTGACCGCCCTCGCCCGCCCGCGCGAGCTGCTTTTCCAATTCCGGGATGCGCCCGTACTGAAGCTCGGACATGCGGGCCAGATCGCTGGCGCGGCGTGCGGTTTCCATCTCCATCCGCGCACGGTCCAGCGCCTCCTTGATGTGCGCGGTGCCCTGGACGGCGGCCTTTTCGGATTTCCAGATCTCGTCGAGGTCGGCGAACTCGCGTTCCAACCGTTCAATCTGGCCCTCAAGGTCGGAGAGACGCTTGCGCGACGCCTCGTCGGATTCCTTTTTCAGGGCCATGCGTTCGATCTTGAGCTGGATCAGACGGCGGCTGAGCTTGTCCATCTCTTCGGGCATGGAATCGATTTCCATGCGGATCTGCGAGGCGGCCTCGTCGATCAGGTCGATGGCCTTGTCCGGGAGTTGCCGATCCGCGATGTAGCGATGCGACAACACCGCCGCCGCGACGATGGCCGGATCGGTGATCTCGACCGCGTGATGGACCTCGTAACGCTCCTTGAGCCCGCGCAGGATGGCGATGGTATCTTCCACATTGGGTTCATCCACCAACACTTTCTGGAAACGGCGCTCCAGGGCCGCGTCTTTTTCGACATATTTGCGATATTCATCCAGTGTGGTGGCACCGACACAGTGCAGCTCGCCCCGCGCCAGCGCGGGCTTGAGCATGTTGCCCGCGTCCATCGAACCCTCGGCCTTGCCGGCGCCGACCATGGTATGGAGTTCGTCGATGAAGAGAATGACCTGCCCTTCCTGCCGTCCAATATCGTTGAGCACCGCCTTGAGACGCTCCTCGAACTCGCCGCGAAACTTAGCCCCGGCGATCAGCGCGGCCATGTCAAGCGACAGCAGGCGCTTGGTCTTAAGTCCCTCCGGCACCTCGCCATTGACGATGCGCTGGGCCAGCCCCTCGACGATGGCGGTCTTGCCGACGCCGGGCTCGCCGATCAGCACCGGATTGTTCTTGGTGCGCCGCTGCAACACCTGGATGGTGCGGCGAATCTCGTCGTCGCGCCCGATCACCGGGTCCAGCTTGCCCTGCTCGGCGCGCTCGGTCAGATCGATGGTGTACTTCTGGAGCGCCTGACGCTGTTCCTCGGCATTGGGGTCATTGACCGCCTGTTGGCCGCCGCGCACCTCCTGAATGGCCTTCTCGATGGCCGCCTTGCTGGCGCCCGCCTCGCGCAGCGCATTGCCCAGGACGCCCTTGTCGTCCAGCGCCGCGAGCACGAACAGCTCGGAGGAGATGTACTGATCGTTGCGCTGTTGCGCCAGCTTGTCGGTCAGATTGAGCAGGCGGTTCAGATCGTTGCCGAGATGCACGTCGCCGCCCGCGCCCTGCACCGTCGCCAGGCGGTCGAGCGCCTCGCCCAGCGTCGAGCGTAGACGGTTGGCGTTGACATCGGCGCGGGTCAGCAGATGGCGCACGGTGCCGCCTTCCTGATCCAACAGGGCTACCATCAGATGGATGGGTTCGATAAATTGATGATCGCGACCCAAGGCCAGACTCTGAGCGTCGGCCAGGGCCATCTGAAATTTCGCGGTCAGTTTGTCCTGTCTCATGGGTGCAACCCTGTCTAAATTTCCGGTTGATTCGCTGTGGAAATTGGGGCGTGATGCCGACCGAATCAAGCTGCCGCCGCCCGAATCAAGGATCGGCTGGAGGCAGACGCGCGCTCAGTTCGTCCCAGAGGATGACCACGCCGGGTAGGATGCCGACCGGAGTCTCGCCGACCAGTTCGCCGACATCGGGCTTGCCGAACTGACCGTCCGCGAGACGATAGATCGTCAGCATGCGATCGCTGGGATGCACCAGCCAGTATTCGCGCACCCCCGCGCGTTCGTAGACTTGACGCTTGCGCCAGTGATCATGGCTGGCGGTCCCCGGCGAGAGTACTTCGACCACCAGATCCGGCGCGCCGCGCACCCCGCGCCGGTCGAGTTTGGCGGGGTCGCAGACCACCAGTACGTCGGGCTGCACCACGGTGTCGATACGTTCGTCCGCCTCGCTGGCCTTGGGCAGACGCACATCGACCGGGGCGATGAAGGGGCGGCAGGGCTGGTGACGCAAGGCATTGGCGAGCTGACGATAGATCTCGCCCGCCACGTCCTGATGCGCCAGGGTCGGCGCCGGGGCCATCGCCCAGGCCACGCCGTCGATGAGTTCGTAACGAACCTCGTCGGGCCAGGTCAGATAATCGGCGTAGGTGTGAGAGTCGGTGTCGCGTTGCGCCAGGGCCATGGTTCGGGTCTCCGGTTGGTTGATGCGCCGATCCACGCAGGCTCGCTTCGACACGATCATAGACGATGCCAGTGCACGCCGGTCAGCGCGCCAGGGCCGATTTCCGCTATGATGCGCGGATGAACCTTCGCGATCTCAAATATATCCTCGCCGTCGCCGAAACTCGCCATTTCGGGCGCGCCGCGGAGCATTGTTTCGTCAGTCAGCCGACGCTCAGCGGTCAGATCAAAAAACTGGAAGACGAACTCGACGTGGTCATCTTCGAGCGCACCAACCGCTCGGTCGAGGTGACGCCGGTCGGCGAGGCCATCCTGACCCACGCCCGGCTGGCCCTGGAACAGGCGGAAGCGATCGAACAGGTGGCGCGCGCCCATCAGGATCCACTGGCCGGCCCGCTACGGATCGGCGCTATTCCGACCCTTGCACCCTATCTGATGCCGCTGGTTCTGGTACCCCTGAAACGCACCTATCCGAAACTCCGGATGGTGCTGTCCGAGGAGATCACCGACTCGCTGCTGATGCGGCTCGCGCGTCACGAAATCGATGCCGCCCTGCTCGCCACGCCGGTGGACACGACCGACTTCGATGCCATGCCCCTGTTCGACGAGCCCTTCTGGCTCGCACACCCGATGCACCATCCGCTCAACCAACGCGACGAGATCAGCGCGGCGGATCTGGAGGACATCGATCTGCTGCTGTTGGCCGATGGCCACTGTCTCACCCATCAGGTGATGGATGTCTGCCGACTCGCCGAACGCCCGACGCATGGCGAGATGGCGGATCTGCGGGCTGCAAGCCTGGAGACCCTGTTGCAACTGGTCGGCGCCGGCTTTGGCTGCACCCTGGTTCCGGCGCTCGCGATCCGCGGCGGCTGGATGACCGACAGCGGCATCATTGCCCGCCCCCTTGATCTGCCAGATGCCTATCGACGCATCTCGCTGGTCTACCGCCGCAGTTTCCCGCGCCGACTCGCGCTGGAGGCATTCGCCGGGATCGTGCGCGAACACCTGCCAAACACGGTCAGACGCATCAATTGACGAGCGTCAACGAATCAAAGGTCATTCATTGAGAAAGCGCAAATTTGTCGGAATTTCGACAAAACCCACCTCCCGCCATCCTTGACTAAGGCCGGCATTATATGCTAGTTGTTGAGTTAGCCACACGTTGCGGAAAGGAGATAAAGCGGATCGCGAACCTCGCTGAAATGCCCGATTCGCGCTACCATTACCCCTACTAAACGATGGATTGCGAGCCGCCGTGTTGCTCGCTCGCAACTGACTTCGTGGGCCCATGGACGGCGTTATGGCGCGGCACTTGCTTATATTTAATTAGCCAAAAGCTAAATCAGCAATCGTTGTCCCAACTTTTGCATCGTACGTCAGGGGATACGCATCATGAGCACAAAACAATCACTCGCCATCTGGGAACTCTGCCGACAAGGCTTTCCGCTCTCCGCGGACGACGCGGCCAAGTGCTGGAAAAATGGGCAGCGTTTCGATTTACGTGAAAAATTCACCGTCGAACTCGGTCGATCATTAGAGGATCTGATCGATCAGTGTAATTGGGAAATCGAGAAAAAAACCGAAACCGCTTGAATTCCGATCGGCGGTCAATCGCATCCGTCGAACGATAACGAACGGCGTGTCGCCACGCCGCTCGAGTCCACTTTGTTATAGACGACGTTTTGCCCCATGCTCGACGGACCGCATCCCGCGTTCCGAAAAACGGGGCGAGGGTCGAATTCCCGCTTTCCTCCCCAACCACCACAATCTCCATCCATTGCCGGAACACCTGCGGTATGCCGGTTCAGTGTGCCGCCTCGGAAAGCTGTTCTCCATGGATTCAGCCGCTTGCCAACCCTCTCGTCAGGAAGGCCAAGATGTCAGCCACACTTCTCATCGTCGACGACGTACCGGAAAACCTGGTCATTCTCGGCCAGTTGCTGCGCGCGGCCGGTTACCGCGTCAGGGCGGCCAACCGCGGAGCCGTCGCGCTGAAATATGCCAGGTTGGAACCGCCGCCTGACCTGATCCTGCTCGACCTGATGATGCCCGAAATGGACGGGCACGAGGTGCTGGACCATCTGCGCGCCGACCCGCAAACCCGCGAGATTCCGGTCATCTTCGTCACCGCCATGGACAGCGCCGAGACCGAGACGCTGTGTCTGGAGCAGGGCGCCGCGGATTTCGTCACCAAGCCCATCGTCGCATCGGTCGTGCTGGCGCGGGTGCGCAACCAACTGGAACTGCGGCGGGCACGCGCCTGGCTGCTCGATCAGAATGCCTTTCTGGAAACCGAAGTCGCGCGCCGCATCGCCGAAGTCCGGGCCATCCAGGACGAGAGCGAACGCAAAGCGAATTTCGACGACCTGACCGGTCTGCCCAACCGCAATCTGCTCGACGACCGTCTGGCGCAAGCCATCGAGCGCAGTCGTGCCGACGCCAGCCCGCTGATCGTCCTGATGTTGAGCCTTGACCGTTTCAAGAGCGTCAATGCGCATCTCGGACGCGGTGCCGGCGACCGCGCGCTACGGTTGGTTTCGGAGCGTCTGGCACGTCTGACAGCGACGACCGACACCCTGGCGCGCGTCGAAGGCGACGAATTCATCCTGGTGATGGAGGCCGACGAACGCGAGGCGGTCATCCGTTACGCCCAGCCGATGCTCGATGCCGTGATGGCGCCGCTACGGATCGACGACCATGAAATCGTGCTCTCCGCCAGCATCGGCATGGCCACGTTTCCCAAGGATGGCGACACGGCCGACCGGCTGTTGCGCCATGCCACGGTCGCCCTGTCCAAGATCAAGGTCGCGGGAGGACAGGGGTTCCGCTTTTACGCCCCCGCCATGAACGCGCGCGCCCTGGAACGTCTCGATCTGGAGCGCGATCTGCGCGAGGCTATCCGGCAGGGTGGGCTGTCGCTCCATTATCAGCCGCAGATCGACCTGCGCAACGGTCAGATCATCGGCGCCGAGGCGCTGGCACGCTGGCAGCACCCTCGACGCGGCTGGGTTTCGCCGGGCGACTTCATCCCGGTAGCGGAGGAATCCGGCCTGATCGGTCCGTTGGGCAAGTGGGTTCTCCACGAAGCCTGCCGCCAGAACCAGGCCTGGCAGACGGCCGGACTACCGCCGGTGACGGTCGCGGTCAATCTGTCGGCGCTCCAGTTCGCCGCCTACGATGTCGTGGACTTGACCTCCGCCATCCTGCGCGAGACCGGACTCGCCCCCGAATATCTGGAACTCGAACTGACCGAAAGCGCCGCGATGGCCGATACGCTGGCCTTCATCGAGGCCACGCAGCGCCTGAAGGAACTCTCGATCTCGCTCTCGCTCGACGATTTCGGCACCGGTTTTTCCTCGCTCGGCTATCTGCGCCAGTTCCGCATCGACCGGCTGAAGATCGACCAAACTTTCGTCAATGACATCGTGCAGGATCCCGGCAGCGCGGCGATCGTCACGGCGATCATCAACCTGGCGCACAGCCTCAATCTGGCCGCCATCGCCGAGGGGGTGGAAACCGAGGCGCAACTCCAGTTTCTGCGCGCGCACGATTGCGACGAAATGCAGGGCTATTATTTCAGCCGACCGCTCCCCGCGTCCGAGTTCGAGGCCCTGCTGCGCTCGGAGCGCCTGCTGGCGTTTCCGGCCGAGACCGTCGCCGCCAGCCGCACCCTGTTGCTGGTTGACGACGACCCGCAAGTTCGTTTCATGCTCGAACGTCTATTTGCGCACGAGGGCTATCGGGTTCTGAGCGCAGGTGACGGGCTGTCCGCACTGGAACTGCTTGCCCTAAACGCCGTGGACGTGGTGGTCTCAGACGGCGATATGCCGCTGATGGACGGCGCCGAGTTTCTCGTCCGGGTCAGCGCGATGTACCCAGGGACCATGCGGATCCTGCTCTCCGGCACCATCGATCCGAAGCTCATCGCCAAATCCGTCAATCAAGGCGAGATTTTCAAATTCCTGACCAAGCCGTGGAAAACCGCCGAGCTGCGCGAGGCGGTCCGGGAAGCCTTCCGGATCATCGAGAGTCGCGCCCAGCGGCATCCGCTCGCCCTCGCCGGCGGCCTGGACTCGAACCCGGCGTAACGGACGCCTTTCCGAGCATCGACCATGGTCCCATTATCATCGCACTCGACCGAGGACGCCGCGCGCCAGCAGGACGCCGAGAAGATGGCGGCGCTGTCAGCCGTTGTCAGACACAGCGACGCCATCAAAGCAGCACCCGCTCGATCCCTCCCGCGCTCGCCTGCTCCAGAAACCGCTCCCGCCAGCCCGCGCCGAGCATCCGTTCGGCCAGTTCGACGACGATATAATCGGTTTTGAGCCCGGTGTCGTCCTGATACTTGGCCATGCCCTGCTGACAGGCGGGGCATGATGTCAACAGTTTGATTTCGCCGTTCGCGACCCGCTCCCGGCCGGTCAGGTCGCGGATGCCCGCCGTCAGTTCTTCCTGCTTGCGAAAACGCACCTGATTGGCGATATCCGGGCGTGCCGTGCCCAGGGTGCCGGCCTCGCCGCAACAGCGATCGGACAGCTTGACCGGCTGGCCGATCAGACGGGTCGCGACCTTGATGGGCGCGTGGGTCTTCATGGGCGTGTGGCAGGGGTCATGGTAAAGATACTGGACACCCTCGACGCCGTGCAGACTGACGCCCTTTTCCATCAGCCATTCATGGATATCCAGCAGTCGGCAGCCTGGGAAGATACGCTCGAACTCGTATTGGAGCAGTTGATCCATGCAGGTTCCGCAGGACACCAGGACCGTTTTGATGTCGAGATAATTCAGGGTATTGGCGACCCGGTGGAAGAGCACGCGGTTTTCCATCGTGATCCGGCGCCCTTTGTCCTCCAAACCCGAGGCGCGCTGCGGATAGCCGCAGCAGAGATACCCTGGCGGCAGCACGGTCTGCGCGCCCTGCTCCCAGAGCAGCGCCAGCGTCGCCAGACCGACATCCGAGAACAGGCGCTCCGAGCCGCAACCCGGAAAATAAAACACGGCGTCAAGTTCCGCTTCATCCTCCGCCACAAGCCTGGGATTGCGCAGAACGGGTACCTGAGTGCGGTCTTCCAATCCGAGCCGATGACGGAAGGTGCGCTTGGGCAGATCGACCCGAATCGGCCGGCTCACCAGATCCAGCACCTGACCCGGCAGGGTCGGCCGGCCGGTTGTCGCGCCGGGATGCGCGGTGCGCCGGGCGGTCAGACGCAGCCATTTCGCCACTCCATGCGCCCTGTTCATGGCCGCGAAGCCCCATTCGGCAAGCCCCGTGCGCAGGAATCGGACCGCCCGCGGATCGGTGACGTTCAGGAATTTCATGGCCGCCCAGGCACCGGGGTTAAACCGCTTGCGACCCCGCTCGACCAGGATGCGGCGCATCCGCATGGTGACATTGCCGAAATCGATATCGACCGGACAGGGTGTCAGACACTTGTGACAGACGGTGCAATGATCCGCCACGTCGTTCATCTCGGTGAAATGACGCAGCGACAGACCGCGCCGGGTCTGTTCCTCGTAGAGAAACGCCTCGACGATGAGTCCCGTCCCCAGGATCTTGTTGCGTGGCGAATAGCTCAGATTGGCGCGCGGGACATGGGTCATGCACTTCGGCTTGCACTTGCCGCAGCGCAGACAGTGCTTCACATCGTCGTTCAGCGCCCCGAGTTCGGTTTCTTCCAGGATGATGGCCTCTTGCTCGACCAGTCGCAGCGAGGGGGTGTAGGCGTCCTGAAGCCCGGAACCTGGCATCAGTTTGCCGCGATTGAAGCGGGCCTCGGGATCGACCCGCTGTTTGTAGGCGACGAAGGCATCCAGCTTCTCGCGCTCCAGGAATTGCAGTTTGGTGATCCCGATGCCGTGCTCGCCGGAGATGACGCCGCCCAGGTCGGTCGCCAGCGCCATGATGCGAACGACGATCCGATCAGCCTCGTGCAGCATGGCGTAGTCCGAGGAATGGACCGGGATATTGGTATGCACGTTGCCGTCGCCAGCGTGCATGTGCAGGGCAACGAAGAGTCGCGAGTCGCGCATCCGGCGATGGATCTCGGCCAGATGCTCGCGCACGCGGGCCAGGTCCTGACCGGCGAAGATCTCGTTCAAGCGTTCCGCGACCTCGCGCCGGTAGGACTGGCGCAGATCGCGGCGCAGCAGCATCGACAGCAGGGTGTCCCGATCGCGCATCCGGCCCTGTTCGTTCGCGGTCAGCAGATCCAGGTTTTCGGCGGCGGGCTGGTCCAGATGATCCAGAATGGTCCGCCAGCGGGTACGCGCCGTACCGACCGCCTCGCGGGCGACCGCGCTCTTGGAGTTGATGATCGCGGTCTCTTCGTCCGAATCCTCGTCGCCGCCGTCCAGGCTCTCCAGATAGTCCAGCACGGCCGCCAGGATGGCGTCCTTGTTGCGGATCGACTGCTCGATATTGATCCGCTCGATTCCCCGGCTGTATTCGGCCAGCCGGTCCAGCGGGATGACCACGTCCTCGTTGACCTTGAAGGCGTTGGTATGCCGCGAGATGGCGGCGGTGCGGGCGCGGTCCAGCCAGAAGCGCTTGCGCGCCTCCGGACTGACGGCGATAAAACCCTCGCCATCGCGCACCTGGGTCAGTTCCACCACGCGAGCGGCGGCAGCGCTCACCGCCGCTTCGTCATCGCTGACCAGATCGGCGATCAGCACCATCTTGGGCAGTTCCCGCCGCGCCGACTTGGTGGCGTAATCCACCGCGCGCACGTAACGCTCGTCCAGATGCTCAAGACCGGCGATCTGGACGCCCGTTCGTGAGGCGATGTCATCCTTGATCTCGACGATCGCCGGCACGGCCAGCTCCAGATCGGTGCCGAAGAATTCCATACAGACGGTGCGCACATGCTCCGGCATGCGATGCAGGACAAAGCGCGCCGAGGTGATGAGACCGTCGCAGCCTTCCTTTTGCACGCCCGGCAGACCGGAGAGAAATTTGTCGGTCACGTCCTTGCCCAGACCGACCTTGCGGAAGGACGCCCCCGGAATCTCCAGCATCTCGGGCTCGCCTTTGGGCGTGATCCCGTCCGGCAGGAAGCGACTGACGCGAAAACGCGCCAGCGGTTGATCGTGGATCTTGCCTAGATTGTGATCCAGCCGTTCGACCTCCAGCCAGTCCGCGTCCGGCGTGACCATGCGCCAGGAGGCCAGATTGTCCAGCGCCGTGCCCCAGAGCACCGCCTTCTTGCCGCCCGCGTTCATGGCGATATTGCCGCCGATACAGGAAGCATCCTGCGAGGTGGGATCGACCGCGAAGGCCAGGCCGTGACGGTCGGCCAGATCCGAGACGCGCCGGGTCACCACGCCCGCCCCGCAGCGCACCGTGGGCACCGGTTCAGCCACGCCGGGCAGCGCAATGCGCTCGACGCCCGAGAGGTCTTCGAGCTTTTCGGTATTGATGACGGCGGTCAGCGGATGCAAGGGCACCGCCGAGCCGGTGTAGCCGGTGCCGCCGCCGCGCGGGATCAGGGTCAGACCGCAGTCGATGCAGGCGCGCACGATGGCCGCGATCTCGGTCTCGGTGTCTGGCGAGATGACCACGAAGGGCAGTTCGACGCGCCAGTCGGTCGCGTCGGTGGCATGCGAGACGCGCGCCAGTCCGCCGAAATCCAGATTGTCGCGCCGGGTGACGCCGGCGAGCGCCTTGCGCAGTCGGGTCCGCTGGCGCTGCTCCGACGCCAACCAGTCGCCGAAGCGATTCACGGCGGCCCTGGCCGCGGCCAGCAGCGCGGCCGCGCCCTGATTCGCGTTCAGCCGCGCCTCGAACTGGTCGAGCCGATGCGCGAGCGCCTGCAACAGCAAACGCCGACGCTGCGGATTGTCCAGCAGGTCATCCTGAAGATAGGGATTGCGGGTCACCACCCACAGATCGCCCAGCACCTCGAACAGCATCCGCGCCGAGCGACCGGTGCGGCGACTGCCGCGCAGTTCCTCGATCAGACGCCACATTGGCTCGCCAAGAAAGCGGATGACGATCTCGCGATCGGAAAAAGAGGTGTAGTTGTAGGGAATTTCGCGGATGCGGGGCTGGTGATCGGTCATCATGAAAGTCGGGCCGGTTCAGATTTTATTGCGCTGCACAAATGGTACTCCATGTTGGGCTTGCGCTCGCATCCAGTCGATCAGTTCCGGGAGCGGGAGCGGTCGGCAGATGAGATACCCCTGAATCAGATTGCAGCCCAGCGCGCTGAGCCGCTCCTTCTGCCCCGATCGCTCGACGCCCTCGGCGACGCTCTCGAGCCCCAAACCAGCGGCCAGCGCCAGGACTGCCGCAACGATCTGGGCGTCCCCCGGATCCTCCAGCATGTCCCGCACGAACGAGCGGTCGATCTTCAGGACATCCACATCGAAGCGTTTGAGATAGGTGAGCGAGGAATAGCCGGTGCCAAAATCGTCGATGGCGAGTCGAATCCCGCGGGATGCCAACTGGGTCGCATTGGATTGACAAACTTGATCGTCGAGCAGGGTGCTTTCCGTGATTTCCAGCTCCAGTTGACCAGGCGGCAGTGCGAATTCCAGCAGAACCCTGTCGATGAGATCCAAAAGATCCGCTTGCTGGAACTGCCGGGCGGACAGATTGACACAGACACGCAGCTCGCCGAATCCTTCCTCCTGCAAGGCTTTGAGCGAGCGGGTAGCCTCCCGAAGCACCCAATGCGTCAATTGCGCGATGAGACCGGTTTCCTCAAGCACGGCAATCAAGCGCTCGGTCGGTTTCGGGGTGTCGCCATCCGACCAACGCAGCAGCGCCTCGATCGCGATGAGTCTGCCATCGTCGGCCCGGACGAGGGGCTGAAAGTGCAGATTGAACTCCTCCCGCATGATCGCCCGGCGCAGACCATGTTCCAGCGATAGCCGTTCGCGTGCCGCCTCCTGCATCTCCTGAGTGAAGAAGCGAAAGGTTCCCGACCCCTGACCCTTGGCCGCGTACATCGCGGTATCCGCGTGCTTGATCAGGGTATCGATGCCGTCGGCGTCGTGGGGATAGATGGCAATGCCGATGCTGACCGAGACATCGAGCAGGCGCTCCTCGATCATGAAGGGATCGGCCAGGGCATTGATCATTTTCTCGGCAATCGCCTGGAGCGGATAATCGTTCATGACATCCTCGACGATCAGCGTGAACTCGTCGCCGCCCATGCGCGCCAGCGTGTCCGAGTCACGCACGACCCGACTCAATCGATCGGCGACCTGGCGCAGCAACTCGTCGCCGAAGTCATGACCCAGGGCGTCATTGATCTCCTTGAAACGATCGAGGTCGAGAAAGAAGAGCGCGATCTGGTGCTGCCCTCGCCTGGCCTTGCTGATCGCCTGCCGTAACCGATCGTAGAACAGGTGCCGGTTCGGCAGGCGCGTGAGATTGTCGTAGTTGGCGAGCAGCATGAGTTGCTCGCGCGCGCGCTCCTGCGCGTTCGCCATTTGGTTCAGGGAGCGCGCCAGAGCGCCGAGTTCGTCCTGAGGCCATTCCGGAAGTTTGTGCTCCAGATTGCCCGCGGCATATTGCTCGACCGCCCGGCTCATCTCGCGCAGGGGGCGTGATAGGGAGACGGATAGCTTGATGCCCAGCAGGAGGCTCAGGACAATCGCGACCAGGATACTGATCAGGGCAATCGCGAAGAAGCGGTTCGCGAAGCGATGCCAGGCATCCTCGACCCTGTCGCGCAGGTTGTCGAGCAGGGCCCGGCCGTGCGCATCGGAGATCAGGAGCCGCGCATAGCCGGCAATCTCCCGACCATAGCCAATACTGAAGTGCGCCAAGCGACCCGCGTCCGTCGTTTCGATGCGCACCTCGCCGGGCATCAAGTCATCGGGGAGCGGATAAAGACGTGCGTAGTCCCGATTCTCGATGGTTCCATCCGTGACGACGCGCCCCTCCGCGTCGAGGATAAGGACGGCTTCCGGTGCCAGCCATGCCTTGATCCGCTCGATCTCCTCGTTCAACGCGGTGATATCGAGCGTGTAGAGCGGATCGAACAGACGGTTGCCGAGGTAGCTGCCGCTGTCCTGCAACGCTTGACGATCATGAGCCGTCTGGATCGATGAAAACGATTCCGTCAGTTCCGTGCGCAGGTCATTGGTTCCCTCGAAGACGAAATAGCCGGCGAGCGCCAGCACGAATCCCATGGCCCCAAGCAGAATTGAGGCAATGAGCAGGGCGTACCGGGCGCCGAGTCCACGCAATGGAAACATCTAGTGAAACCGATCGGTCAGTCGGGCGCGAAGAGCGCGTTCGACCAATAGGCAAGATTCGCGCGATCCTCATCGGTCAGGTCTTCGAGTTTGGCGATCCGCTCGGCGGCATCCAGCGCGGCCTGTCCCAGTGGATCGCGATGCATGTCCGTGAGAACCTCAAGCACCGCGGTCTGGACCCAGGGTTCAAGCGATGTGACCACCGAGAACAGCCAGCGCAGGATTGGGCGGGTTCTGTCGATGATGCGCAAGTCGTCCCGAATGCTCGCGGGAACCCGCTCCCAGTCACCGTCGTTGAAGGCCCCAGCCTCCACGCGCCCAGCCCGCACCCAGTAGGCTTGATTGAGCTCGGATCCGGCGAACCGATAGCCGACGGCAGCGGGCGTCGACCCGAGACGTTCGGCGGGCGCGACGTGCAGACCCTCGGCGCGCAGGACGGCCCGCGGCACGAAATAGGCCGAGGTGGAACGTTCCGATTCGAAGACGATCGTCTTTCCACGAAGGGCTTGGAGACTGTCGATCGGACTGTCGCGGCGCACGAAAAAGACCGTGTGGTACTGCCGTTGCCCCTTACGCCAGATCAGCAAACGCGGCGAAATTTTATCGGTCCGTTTCTGAACGGTCAGGGTCGGCATGACTCCCTCGATGAACGCATCGACATCGCCGGCGTCGATGCGTTGGACGATCTCGTCGATGTCGCGCGCGATGACGAGATCGCCCACGCGAATCCCACGCGCATTCAGTTTCTGCCTCAGATACTCGTTCAGTGGTCCATATTGCGCGATGGCCTCGCTCGGTCGCTCGGGCCGCTCATTGATGACGCCCAAACGAAAAAGCGCTTCCGCCCGCACCGCGAAGGGCGAAAACATGCAGCAGAACAGAAGGGCGATCAAAGGGATGGACGATGTGTCGATTGAATGGGTTGCCAGCAGCCTGTTCTTGATCACAGCTTGACCCCGAATGGAAGCGATCTCGAACATCGCGTCATGTTGAGCATCCTCTAGTCCGCGCATCGCCCCGCCTCTATCGAGGCAACCTAACCCCCACACAGACTTTAGCCGCGGCCGGTCTGGAGAAGCGCATCATGGGACGACACGGGGAATCGCCTCATACGTGCCAAAATAGCGACTAAACATTGCAATGGTATGACAAAGGCTCTCTGTTCGCTCATCCCGCCGGGAGATGCTAAGGTTCCCTCTGTCGTCGAGCCAGAGGAGGTTACGGCCGATCTCCAGACGACGCCGTCTCTGGGCGCGGCGAATGTCCGGAATGCCTTGGCCATATTTGCAGAGGAGCGCCAGGGATTGCATCTCTGAAACCGGGATTGACATTGTCTGAATTGACATTGGCTTGATCTGGATCAAACGTTGCATCACCAACCCCGGTTAGGTTTATAACAATGCCCTCCCCCCCTGCTCCACATCGCATCCTCAGTGATCGCGTCAACACCTTTGGTCAGTACCTGCTGAAGCGTTACGGTCAGCGGGTGCACAAGCTCGCGCTTCACGCCGGTTTCACCTGCCCGAACCGCGATGGCGCCAAGGGACACGGCGGTTGCACCTTCTGTAACAATGTCTCCTTCAGTCCGAACGCCGAAAGTCAGGCACCGATCGCGCCCCAACTCGATGCCGGGCGCGCCGTTCTCGCCAAGCGCACCGGGGCGCGGCGCTTCATGGCCTATTTTCAGGCGTATACCAACACCTACGATCCGGTGGACGCGCTACGCGAGCGCTACGACAGCGCGCTGACCCATCCGGACGTGATCGGGCTCTCGATCGGCACCCGCCCGGACTGCGTGCCGGACGCCGTGCTGGATCTGCTGGCCAGCTACCGGGCGAAGGGCAAGGAAATCTGGCTGGAACTCGGATTGCAATCCGCTGACGACCGCACCCTGGCGCGCGTCAACCGCGGTCATGACTTCGCCGATTATCGCACCGCCGTCATCGCCGCCCACCGGCGCGGGATCCCGGTCTGCACCCATTTGATCGTCGGCTTGCCCGGCGAGGGACGAGAGGCGGCGATCTCCAGTCTCGACCGCGTGCTTGAACTCGGCGTGGAAGGGCTGAAACTGCATCCGCTGCATGTCGTGCGTCACACCCGTCTGGCCATCGACTGGAAACGCGGCGAGTATCAGCCGCTGACGCTGGACGACTATGTGACGATCTGCGCCGATCTGGTCGAGCGCACGCCCCCGGCGGTGATTTATCATCGCCTGACCGGGACCGCGCCCCGCGATATTCTGCTGGCGCCCGACTGGTGCAGCCAGAAATGGGCGGTCCTGAACGCGATCGAGGCCGAGTTGTTCCGCCGCGAGGCCCACCAGGGCGACCGGGTCGCGGCACCATCCCTTCCGAAACTTGTCAGCCTTGGCTGACCCGTAAGAGAGCCTTCACCATGGAACTCGTCTGTCCCGCCGGCAATCTGCCGATGCTCAAGGCGGCCGTCGATCAAGGCGCCAATGCCGTTTATATCGGCTTTCGCGACGACACCAACGCCCGTCATTTCGCCGGTCTGAATTTCAACGACAAGCAGATCCGCGAGGGTCTGAACTACGCCCATGATCGCAAGGTCAAGGTCTTCGTCGCCATCAACACCTATGCGCAGCCCAACGGCTGGGAACGCTGGACCGCCGCCGTCGACCGCGCGGCGGATCTGGGCGTGGATGCCATCATCCTCGCCGACATGGGCGTGCTCGACTATGCCGCTGAACGCTATCCCAACGTCAATCTGCATCTGTCGGTCCAGGGCTCGGCCACCAACCCGGCGGCGATCCGCTTCATGCACCGTCATTTCGGCATCAAGCGGGTCGTGGTGCCGCGCGTGCTATCGCTGGCCCAGGTCGCGCATCTGATTCAGGAGGCGCCGGTGCCGGTCGAGATCTTCGGCTTCGGCAGCCTGTGCGTGATGGTCGAGGGTCGCTGTCTGCTGTCATCCTATGCCTGCGGTCAATCGCCCAATACCTATGGCGCCTGCTCGCCGGCCGCGCATGTCGAGTGGCGCGATACCGCCCAGGGTCAGGAAACCCGGCTCGGTGGCGTCCTGATCGAGCGCCGCTCGCGCGACGAGCCTGCCGGTTATCCGACGCTGTGCAAGGGACGTTATGATGTCGCCGGCGAGTTGCGTCACGCCATCGAGGAGCCGACCAGTCTGAACACGCTCGACATCCTGCCCGGCATCCTGGCCGCCGGGGTCAGCGCCATCAAGATCGAGGGCCGTCAGCGCAGCACCCGCTATGTCTCCCAGGTCACCCAGGTCTGGCGCGAGGCGATCGACGCCTGCCAGCGCAATCCTGAGGCGTTCCGCCCCAGGGAAAGCTGGCATCAGATCCTGGCCCAGGTGTCCGAGGGCGCGCAAACCACGATCGGGCCCTATCATCGGCCCTGGCACTAACAACTGATAACCGACCCATGCCAACGAATTCACAGAACACCCCGCGTCTCACACTCGGCCCGATTCTCTATCACTGGCCGCGCGAACAGGTGCTGGATTTTTACGCCGAAATGCTCGAAACGCCGGTGGATGTCATCTATCTGGGCGAGACCATTTGCTCCAAGCGTCGACTGCTGCGCCCCGAAGACTATTGGGAACTGGCCGAACGTGTCGCCGCCGCCGGCAAAGAGCCGGTGATCTCCACCCTGGCCCTGATCGAATCCGACGGCGAACTCAAGACCCTGCAACGTCTCTGCGCCGATGAGCGCTTTCTGATCGAGGCCAACGACCTCGCGGGCCTGGATTATCTGGAAGGTCGCCCCTTCGTCACCGGTCACTCCATCAACCTCTACAACCAGCGCACGCTCGCCTTTCTCGCCCAACGAGGGCTGAAACGCTGGGTGCTGCCGGTCGAACTCGGGCGCGAGACGACCGCCGCGCTGATCGGCTCGCGTCCGAGCGGCGTGGAGTGCGAGTTGTTCGCCTACGGTCGGCTTCCGCTGGCCTATTCCGCCCGCTGCTTCACCGCCTACAACCGCAATCTGGGCAAGGACGACTGCCAGTTCTGTTGCGGCGATTACCCGGATGGCCTGTTGGTCTCCACCCAGGAAGGCGTTCCCTTCCTCTCCCTGAACGGCATCCAGACCCAATCCGCGACCACTCACAACCTGCTGCCTGCGCTCGCTGAAGTCACCCGACTCGGCGTCGAGCTGCTGCGTATCAGTCCGCAATCCAGTCGCACGGCGGACATCGTCAAGGTCTTCGCCGACGCGCTGACAGGCGATCTGGATCTCGACCAGGGCATGGCCAGACTACGCGAATGGTGCCCCAGTGGACTGAGCGATGGCTATTGGAGCGGCAAGGCGGGGATTGCTTCGGGGACTGTGGTCTAAGAACCTGCTGCGCGCCATCAAACAGCATTTTTCCAGCACGTCGCGTCTTCATCCTCGAACAAGGCCAACCAAATGGGCAAGCTTGCAAAACCGTTAGTGATTCTAGCTGGTGTTCTCGGTGGCGCCATGATGATGGGAATCATGTACGACATGATGCTCTCCATGCGTGCCATGCGCGGTGCGATGCTGGAGATGAATCAATCCATTCTCACGATGCGTGGGGACATGACCGCCATGTCGGGCGATATGTCGGGCATGCGCCAGGATATCCGTCACATGGACGGGAGCATCTCAGAGATGTATGGCCTGATGGCGGAAGATCTGGATACGCTCGCCAAATCTGTCTCTTGGATGGCGCCATCCGTGGCGACGATGGGGCCGATCATGTCAAGGATGGGAGGCGATATGAGCCGCGGCGTCAACTCATTCACGAACCCCGCCGAGTACATGTTCAATATGGTGCGCTAAGATTTCTGTCGCGGATCACTCCGCATCACGGCGTTTGATGAAGATCAAACGCCGTGATTGATTGCGTAAGTGTTTTGAGCGCGAGACAGGTAAGCCGCGCGGTGAATTAAAACCGATAGCTATAGCTAAGATTGATCGCGTTCTGGGCAAGCGAACTACTCACCCCGACCAGCGGATTGTCGTTGGTTTCCGAGTTTTCAAAGGTGTGGACATAAGCGGCGTTGATCTGACTGTGATCGTCAATGTCGTAGCCCAATCCGAGTGTCAGGTGACTCTCGGTAATGGCTTCGCCCAAATGCTGCAAATAATCCTGGGGCACAGGGTTGGCGGCATAGTTGAAGCCGGCGCGTACTCTCAAGGCGGGGTTGACCTTATATTCGGCACCAATGGAGAATACCGTCTGATCGTCCCACTTCTGGTACATATCGACATTCACATAGCCGCCCATATCGGGCTTGAAGCGGATCTTGAGCGACTCCATCACGCCGGACCAATCGTAATATTTGATATCCGCGACAAGGAGCAAGGCGTCGGTTGCCTGGAATGCCAGTCCGATTTTACTGGTCGCAGGCCATTGAAAGTCCTTGATTTTGACCGTTCCAGGAATACTTTGGTATTGATTGCCGACACCAGCCTGGATACTGCCGTCGGCTTCCAGATCGCCCATCCGGGTTTCAAACTGATAACTTGCACCGAAGGTAAGTGTATCGGTTGCCTTGAAGGTCAAGCCGAGTTGTCCGCCAAAACCCCAGTTATCCATCTCGCTAAAATCGAAGTGCGCAAAATTCGCGGCACCAAGTCCAGCGGCTGTGTTCGGATCTGCCGCCGCGACACCCAAGGTTTGCTGGCCGGGTGTCATCATATCCATCAATGCCTGCTGTGGCATGGCCTGCTTCATGGTCATGAGCGCATAGAGCACATCGACGCTGGCACCGATGCTCAATCTGTCCGTCGCTTGAAAGGCAACTGGAAAAATCAATCTGCCAATCATGACGTTGCTTTCATCACGCAAACCAGTCGGTATTCCGGAGTTAGGGTCTACCGATAAAAAACTCTTCTTGCCATAATCAGCGCCCATTCCACCCTGGCTGAATGCACCAATGCCGAATGAAAGTTTGTCACGCTTGACGATATAACTGAGGTTCGGCATCACAAACAAAGTCGCATCGGATTCGACAGAGGAAACGCCATCGGCCCATGTCTCCGCGCTGATGTACATAAAGTTAGCGCCGATTTCGACGCGGCTACCTTCTTGCATTAAAGCGAGCGCGGCAACGTTATTAATGGCGCTAGAGTTACCGCTGTCATAAGCCTGGGCAGCTCCACCTAATCCGTCGGCGATTGCGCCATAGCCGGAGAGTGCCATGCCATTCGTCGCATGAGCGGGTGCCGCAATGAAGGCCGTCAAACCCCCGACGCACAAGACGGACGAAATACTGCTGACTTTCATTGTCTTAAACCTCTACTCTAATAGATTATCAACAAACGCTAAAATTCCTTTTAAAAACCATCCTACACTTTGGAATCCATCGCGCTGGAATCCGCATTAACGGGCACCGCGCTTCAACCTTGCGACTGTGATTGCGTCTCCGGCACCAGCGGCGGCGGAAACCAGGTGCGGGCGATCTCGTCGTGCAGTTCGCCGATGCCGACCTGGAGATCGTCGACGAAGGCATGGAGTTGCTGTTGATTCAACCGGCGCGGCTCTACCCCTTCCAGCGTGCGCTTGAGCCGGCCGGCGACCCGTAGCGCGCCCTCGTTGCGCGGCAGTTTGGCGAGACTGTCCCGCAGCGATTCTGCGCTGTGGTTGACCGAGCGGGGAAAATCGGCATGCTGAAACAGAAACCGCAGGACCGGGCCGCGCAGGACGCGCACCTGCTCGCTGCGCCGATAGGCTTGATAGCCGGTCAGCGATTTGAGCACGCTGACCCACTGGATGGTCTCGAAGGGACGCAGTTCGGTGGTCTCCTCGGGGAGCAGATTGGCCGAGCGCACGTCGATGATGCGGGTGGTCATGTCGGCGCGCTCCAGAAACCGGCCCAGGTGCAGAAAGTCATAGCCCTGGTCGTGCAACATGGTTCCCGAGAGCATGCCATTGATGGTCTGGGTGCCCTGGATGACCCGCTTGAGATAGGCGTGTCGCCCACCCTTGGTCATGCCTTTTTCTAACTCCTCGCGGGCAAAGAGATAGAGTTCGTTGAGCATCTCCCAGGCTTCGCGAGGCACGAAATCGCGGATGGTGCGACAGTTTTCCCGCGCCGCCACCAGCGCCGAGAGGATCGAGCCGGTATTGCGCTCGTCGCCGATCAGGAAACGCGCTACCTGACGCTCGCCGTAATCCTTGTAATGCTCCTCGAACAGCGCGTTGGAACCCGTAATGTCGACCAGCGGACGCCAGCCGGGAGCGATACCCTTGGGCAGATCCAGCAACAGGTTGGCATTGACCGTAACGATACGCGCCGTATTCTCGGCCCGCTCCACATAGCGGGCCAGCCAGTAAATATGTTCAGCGACACGCGACAACATGCAATCCGCCCCCTAATTTAAACCGCGTCCATCATGATTTGCGTCGGTTCGCGTGATCGGCCAGGTTCGCACGAGCCCATGGCTGTTAGAGTGGACGCGGTTTAAATAATTGAATAATAAAATGTTTAAACCGCGTCAGCTCCGACGTTCCTGGATGCTGACGAGGCCAAACCAATGCACCGACAAGGCATAGCCGACCGGACGCGGTTTAATTGGCCTCCGGCTGCTCGGGCAGAATCCAGGTGTCCTTGCTGCCGCCGCCCTGCGAGGAGTTGACCACCAGCGAGCCCTTGCGCATGGCGACTCGGGTCAGGCCGCCCATGGTGACCTGCTGGCGGTCGGCGGACAGGATAAAGGGCCGCAGATCGACGTGGCGCGGTTCCAGTTTGCGGCCGATCACGGTCGGCACGGTGGAAAGCTTGAGCGCCGGTTGCGAGATATAGTTGCGCGGATCTTTTTTGATCAGTTCGGCGAAGATCTCGCGCTCGGCCTTGGTGGAGGCCGGCCCCACCAGCATCCCATACCCGCCGGATTCGTTGGCCGGCTTCACCACTAGCGTCTCCATGTTCTCCAGGGTGTAGGCGAGCGCCTCCGGCTCCATGCAGCGGTAGGTCGGGACGTTCGGGATGATGGCATCCTCGTCCAGGTAATAGCGGATGATCTCGGGCACGAAGGCATAGACCACCTTGTCGTCCGCGACCCCCGCCCCCGGCGCGTTGGCCAGCGCCACATTCCCGGCCTTCCAGGCGCGCAACAGACCCGGTACGCCAAGGGTCGATTCGGGGAGAAACGCTTCCGGATCCAGAAACAGGTCGTCGACCCGCCGATAGACCACATCCACCCGCGCCGCGCCATCGACGGTGCGCATGTAGACGCAGTCGTCATCGTCGACGAAAAGATCGCGGCCCTCGACCAGTTCGCAACCCATCTGCTGGGCCAGATAGGCATGCTCGAAATAGGCCGAGTTGTAGATCCCCGGCGTCAGCACGACCACCGCCGGATAGTCCGCCGGACGCGGCGAGAGCGCGGCCAGGGTATCGAACAACTGGGACGGATAATCGTCGACCGGCAGCGGCGCGTAGTGCTCGAATAGCTCCGGAAACACCCGCTTGGTGACCAGGCGGTTTTCCAGCATGTAGGAGACGCCGGAGGGGACGCGCAGATTGTCCTCCAGCACGTAGAGGGTGCCGTCCCCATCGCGCACCAGATCCGAGCCGCAGATATGCGCCCAGATGCCCAGCGGCGGGTCGACGCCGACGCACTGCGGTCGGAAATTCACCGACTTGGCCAGCACCTCGGCGGGGAAGACACCGTCCTTGATGATCTTCTGATCGTGATAGAGATCGTCGATGAAGAGATTGAGCGCCCGGACCCGCTGGCGCAGACCCGCGTCGACCCGATCCCATTCGGACTGGGGGATGATGCGCGGGATGATATCGAAGGGCCAGGTCCGATCGATCGCCCCGCCCTCCTCCGAATAGACGGTAAAGGTGATGCCCATTTCCTTGATGGAGACATTCGCGGCTTCCTGACGCGCCACCAGCTCATCCGACCCCAGCGATTCAAGATCCTTGAGCAGGCCGGCGAGCGCGGGGCGCCCCTGACCCGGCGCGGCCAGCAGTTCGTCGTAAAAATCCTCGCAGGGATAGGCGTTCCAATCGATGCTCATGGGGGCTCTCTCAATGAACCGGATGCGAACGATGGCAGGCGCCGGAAGACGCCTCCGTCACAGGGACCGTCGGGGTTCGAGTATGCTGGACGCGAGGCCGTGAAGTCCATCCCGGTTCGTGATCGGGGCACGAATGCGGGATAATGCCGTATCCACCAATTTCACTCCGCTCCGCAATCATCATGTCTCTACTGAAACTCGGGATCCCCAAGGGCAGCCTGGAAGAGGCGACCATCGACCTCTTCGCCCAGGCCGGCTGGCGCATTACCGCGCATTCGCGCAACTATTTCCCCGCCATCGACGATCCCGACATCCGCTGTTCCTTGCTGCGCGCCCAGGAGATGGCGCGCTATGTCGAGCGCGGCACCCTGGATCTGGGACTGACCGGCCTGGACTGGATCCTGGAGGCCGAGGCGGACGTCGAACAGATCTGCACCCTGACCTATTCCAAGGCGTCGAACCGCCCCAGCCGCTGGGTGCTGGTCGTTCCCGAACACTCCAAGATCCGCTCGGTCGCGGATTTGCAGGGCTGCAAGATCGCCACCGAGCTGGTCGGCTTCACCCGCCGCTATCTGGCCGAACGCGGCATCGAGGCCGAGGTGGAATTCTCCTGGGGCGCCACCGAGGCCAAGGCGGTCGAGGGTCTGGTCGACGCCGTGGTCGAGATCACCGAGACCGGCAGCACCATCCGCGCTCACGGACTGCGGATCGTCGAGGATCTGCTGGTCACCGACACCCGGCTGATCGCCAATCGGGCGGCGATGCGAGATCCGGCGCGACGCGCGCGCATCGAACAGATCGCGCTGATGCTACAGGCGGCGTTGACGGCTCGGCACAAGGTCGCGCTCAAATGCAATGTGCCGGCGGAGCGTCTCGACGCCGTCGTCGCGCTGCTGCCGAGCCTGCACGCGCCCACTGTCAGCCATCTCTACGACCGCCAATGGCTCGCGTTGGAGACGGTCGTCAACGCCGATCAGGTGCGCGATCTCATCCCGCGCCTGTGCGCCGCCGGGGCCGAGGGTATTCTGGAATACGAGATCAGAAAGATGGTCTGAGAGGGTGTAGACAAAAATAATTGAGCTGCTATTTGTATACCAGTCTACAACTGAGCTGGTGTGCGCTGATGTCGAAAGCTGGTCGTCCCCCCAAGATTCACGAGGCGGAGCAAGCGGTATTGCGTCAAATTGTCACGGATCGCCCGACCTCCACGCTGTCAGAGATTGCCCGGGAACTCGCGGCACGGACGGGAATCGAGGCTCATGAAGCAACGATTCGCAAGTCCTTGCGGGAGGCGGGCGTCACGCGCCTCCGGGGCGAGAGTGGTCTCGAGGCGCAAGCGCGCGCAACGCCGCGTCGGTATGGGTATACGGATGCGCATCGTCGCCACGACCCCGACCAAAGCTACCCAAGTTGTCTGACCGATGCGGAGTGGGACTTGGTCGCCGCTCTCTTTGAGATGCCGGGCGGGCGGGGTCAACCGCCCCGCGTGTCGCGCCGGAGCATCCTGGAGGCGTGTTGCTACGTGGTGCGCACGGGGTGCGCGTGGCGGATGCTGCCGCACGATTTCGCGCCTTGGCAGAATGTCTACAAGACGTTTCGCCGTTGGAGTGCGGCTGGGAAGTTTGAGCAGATGCATGATCGACTGCGGGGGCAATGGCGCGAACGCGAGGGGCGTGAGATCGCGCCGACGGCGGCGGTGCTGGATGCGCAATCGACCCGCGGCTCGCCGCAGGGTGGACCGAGCGGCTTTGATGCGGGCAAGCAGGTCAAGGGGGCGCAAGCGCAGCCTGGTGGTCGATACCTTGGGGTTCGTGTTGGCGGTGAGCGTGGTCGCGGCCAATCTTCAGGACCGCGATGCCGCCTCGGGCGCCGTCGCTGACGCGGCCGCCAAGTACCCCCAGATCAACACGCTGTTTGTCGATAGCGCCTACGCCGGTCAATTTGCCCAAACCACCGAGCAGACCCACGCGATCCGCGTGGAAGTCGTGCGCCATCCAGCCAACAAAAGCGTTGGCCCCTGGCACGTGGACGGGGCGCCTGACCGAGTGGTGATCGCCAACGCCGACGGCTTCGTTCCGCTGCCGAAGCGCTGGGTTGTCGAGCGCACCCATGCGTGGAATGAGCGTGCCCGTCGATTGATCATGCATCATGACCGTCTGCCAGCGGTCTCCGAAACCTGGGTTTGGCTGGCGGAGGCGCGCATCCTGCTGCGGCGGTTGACCACAACGGTTTGATTTTGTCTACACCCTCTGAGAGGTTGTGAAGAAATCGATTTTCGCCCAGTGATGGCGACAGCGCTGCCCTTTGTGCTGCGCGCAGAGCCGCGAGGCGGAGAGGAAGCCATCATCGGGAAATGGGGCGATCAATCGGCAGAGATCGGCAGAGATCGGCAGAATTCGCGCCGAAACCGACGACATTATTTATAATCAGTGCCTTATGCGGTTACTGTGGTTCCGCTAGACGCGCCTTTCCCGTCGCCCAGCAGACTCGGCGCCAAGGCGAGTGTACGCATGAGATTGTGGGCGAGGGCATGCAGCAGGAGCACACAGCGGACTTTGGCGGCACCACGCACCCGCAGTCGGGTCAGGCCGCGTTCGCGCGCCTGGGCGTTGACGCATTCGGCGGTGGCTGCCCGCTTTTTGTAGATCGCCTTGGCCGCGTCCGTTCCCATGCGTTCACGCCAGGCGCCGACGGCGGCGCTGTCGCCGTCCTTGGCGACATGCGGGTCGGTGGCGGCATCTTTCGGTTTGGGCACCGGAGCGTAGACTAAGGTGTGCGCGCCGGCGCGATCCAATTGGTCATGGGCCGGATAGCCACCGTCGACCAGCCACTCATCGGGGCTCTGTCCGCAACGCTCCTCGACCTGCTCGATCATGGGTAGGAGTTGCGCCATGTCGGTGCCGACGGTAACCGCCGCGACACCGACGACGACTTGGCTGGCGGTGTCGGTGGCGTATTGACCGTTGTAGGCGGGACGGAAGCCCCCGTCGCCCATCTTCATGACCGTGGCTTCGGCATCGGTGGTGGAGGCCCGCGCCTGCTCGCGCGGCTTGCCTTGCTTGGCCTTGATCTCGGCCAGTTCGGGCAACCGCTCCAGCGCCTGCTCGATGCGCTCCCGGCGCTCCCGCGCGGCCCGCTCGCGCGCCGCCTGTTGGCGCCGGGTCCGCGCCCCGGAGTTCTCTTCGGCCTGCTGCTTGAGGGCGGCAACCTGCGCCCGCGCCTCTTCCAGGCACCGCTCCAGCGTCTCACCGCGCCGAAACGAGGCCGCGCCGGCACTGGCGCGGATGCGCACGCCGTCCTGTGCGACCCGCTTGAGGGTCACGGCCCCCACCGCCATCAGGGCCGCGACACTGTCGGTCAGCACCGCCTCGAACGTCTCGCCATGGGCGCTGCGGAAATCCGACAGAGTGTGATGGTTGACCTGCACGCCGCCGCAGATCCAGCGATAGGCATCATGCGCTTGGGTCAGGCGCGCCACGCTTCGCGCCGTGCCCACCCCATCGAGCGTGGCATAGAGCCACAGGGCGAACAGGATCTCCGGGGCGATCGCGGTGCGCCCACTGCCGCCTTCCACCGCGCGGATGTCGGCGTACATCCGGCTCAAGTCGGCCTGTTCCACCCAGGCCCAGACAACCCGCGCCCGGTGCTCTTCGGGCAGCAGCGAGTCCAGGTCGCTCGGGCGCAGTTCCCGTTGCGTCCGGTTGGGCCAGCGCACCCGCGCCACCCCGGGGGGCGGCGCCTGACGCTGCTCGGCCTGGGCCAGCAGGTCCGGGACGCCGTCGAACAGGCCAGGTTGGAGATCATCCGCCATCGTTTGCTCGCCGGGGGCCATTGCTTCGATGGGGCTATTTTACCGCCCCCCAGGAGCAGCGGCCAGGCCGCGAGGTTTTTTCACAGCCTCTGAGAGGGTGTAGACAAAATCAAACCGTTGTGGTCAACCGCCGCAGCAGGATGCGCGCCTCCGCCAGCCAAACCCAGGTTTCGGAGACCGCTGGCAGACGGTCATGATGCATGATCAATCGACGGGCACGCTCATTCCACGCATGGGTGCGCTCGACAACCCAGCGCTTCGGCAGCGGAACGAAGCCGTCGGCGTTGGCGATCACCACTCGGTCAGGCGCCCCGTCCACGTGCCAGGAGCCAACGCTTTTGTTGGCTGGATGGCGCACGACTTCCACGCGGATCGCGTGGGTCTGCTCGGTGGTTTGGGCAAATTGACCGGCGTAGGCGCTATCGACAAACAGCGTGTTGATCTGGGGGTACTTGGCGGCCGCGTCAGCGACGGCGCCCCGAGGCGGCATCGCGGTCCTGAAGATTGGCCGCGACCACGCTCACCGCCAACACGAACCCCAAGGTATCGACCACCAGGCTGCGCTTGCGCCCCTTGACCTGCTTGCCCGCATCAAAGCCGCTCGGTCCACCCTGCGGCGAGCCGCGGGTCGATTGCGCATCCAGCACCGCCGCCGTCGGCGCGATCTCACGCCCCTCGCGTTCGCGCCATTGCCCCCGCAGTCGATCATGCATCTGCTCAAACTTCCCAGCCGCACTCCAACGGCGAAACGTCTTGTAGACATTCTGCCAAGGCGCGAAATCGTGCGGCAGCATCCGCCACGCGCACCCCGTGCGCACCACGTAGCAACACGCCTCCAGGATGCTCCGGCGCGACACGCGGGGCGGTTGACCCCGCCCGCCCGGCATCTCAAAGAGAGCGGCGACCAAGTCCCACTCCGCATCGGTCAGACAACTTGGGTAGCTTTGGTCGGGGTCGTGGCGACGATGCGCATCCGTATACCCATACCGACGCGGCGTTGCGCGCGCTTGCGCCTCGAGACCACTCTCGCCCCGGAGGCGCGTGACGCCCGCCTCCCGCAAGGACTTGCGAATCGTGGCTTCATGAGCCTCGATTCCCGTCCGTGCCGCGAGTTCCCGGGCAATCTCTGACAGCGTGGAGGTCGGGCGATCCGTGACAATTTGACGCAATACCGCTTGCTCCGCCTCGTGAATCTTGGGGGGACGACCAGCTTTCGACATCAGCGCACACCAGCTCAGTTGTAGACTGGTATACAAATAGCAGCTCAATTATTTTTGTCTACACCCTCTGAGCGGACCGCGAGACAAGACAATGTCCGTATGGATCTCGTGACACCGCTCCGCAGTGTCACGAGTGAACGGTGGCTGGAATTTGGAACTTCGGCGCAGTTGTACTAGTCGCCAATCCTGCAGCAATTGCGTCCCCCCTGTTTCGCCTCGTAGAGCGCCGTATCCGCCCGGCGGTAGAGGCTCTCCGGGGTATCGCCGACGACACATTCGGCCAGACCGCACGACATGGTGACCGGGACCGGTTGACCGCGGTACAGAAACTTCGCCGCGGCGATAAATTCACGAAGCTTGTCGGCCACCTCGAACGCGGTCTGGATATCGGTTTCGGGGAGCAGCAACATAAACTCCTCGCCGCCGAAACGGGCAATAAAATCGCTTTTACGCGTATGTTTGTTCAGCAGATTGCCAAGGATCTTCAGCACATTGTCCCCGGCGCTATGACCGAACTGGTCATTGACTCGCTTGAAGTGATCGACATCCCAGATACTCAGCACCGTGGGTCTGCCATACCGCTCCCAGCGTTCGCATTCCTGCGTGATCCGCTCGTCATAGGCGAGACGGTTATTGAGCCCGGTCAAGGCGTCGCGCAGGGCGCGGTCACGTTCCTGACTCAGGCGTACCCGTAGTTCGCCGCTTTCCTGATGCACCTTGGCCAGCGCCTGCTTCAGGTGATCGATCTCGCTGTCCGCCTGTTTCAACCGATCCTGCTCCAGACGCTTGCGGGCGTCCATGTGGAGTTGGATGCTGCTCAGGCGCGCCTGAATTGACGCCTTGAGCTGATCGATGTTCTCGGCCTCGTCCACCGATTTGCGGATCCCGTCGACCTCGGCGGACATGCTCTTATCGATGGCATCGCCCTGTTGGGCCGATTGTCCGCGGTATCCGACCGCGTCCTCAAGGTAGCGATCCAGATCTTGAAGGCGTCCGGTGAGCTGGGACAGAAAGGTCTCGATCTCCTTTTTTTCCTGTTCCACATGCTGACGCGCCTTGGCCATCAGTTCGGCGATGTCCGCCACCACCCGGCGGGCCAAATCGGACGATGGCGGCTCATGCAGCAGCGTGGCGATCGACTGAAACTGGGCGGACACTGCCGCGGGCAGATCCAGACGATGGAGCAGATCGAACAAAACCTGGTTGAAGGCCGGCGGCGCATCGGTGCTGGCATCCTGGACGTTCAGCTCGCGCGTATCCAAAGCCAGGGCGGGCGCCAGACCAGGCTCGCCCGGATTTTCCTGGATGCCCTCGGCCGGTTTGCGCCCGAAGAACCGGCCGAACAGACCGTCCCGACCATCCTGCTGGGGCGCGGCCAGACATGCAACGAGTTTATCCACGTAACCCGAGTAGGCATCCAGCGCGGGTTTGAGGTCGTTGCTCCGCAGGGCGTCTCGCAATTGCGTTCGGAGTTCTTTGGTGTCTTGCTTCAGTCCATCCGGCACCCGGAGTTTGTCCAGGTTGCCTTCCAGTCGGGACAATTGACTCTTGATACTATCGCTGCCATCTCCTCGTTCCTGGTCGAGACGCACCATGGAACTGGAGATATCCTCCATCAGCTTGCCGATCTGACTGGCTGTCGCGTTCTTGCGGATCGCGCTTCGCAGAGTCTCCAGTTGTCCTTTCATCTGCGTATCGGATGTCTCGGCGGCCAGCGCGAGTCGCGAGACTGCCTGACGAAGGATAGTTTCGATCTGTTCCCAGGCTTTTTCCTTTGTCTCGATTTCATCGAGAGTGGAGAGATATTTTTCTTTCCATTGGTTCGGAGCAGGCGTCGACATCATTTTGAATTCGATTGGTTTCGCAAGACATGAAGTGTAGCGCCGGGAGAGAGTTGGTTCGACCGCTCTCGGTCGGCTTGCGAACAGTTGAAGGAACGAAAATCCCCCACGATTGCGAGAATCGATCCATGCAGATTGACGCCATGCTAACCCTGCTCGACCGTCCGCTCCTGGCCTGGATCGCGGACGCCTGCGGACTCCTGCTCCTGATTGGCTACCACCTGTCTCTCTGGCGCGTCTTTCGCGTGGATCCCGAGCGCACCCATCGTGGCCGTTCCGATCGTCTGCGCCGTGCCTGGGTCGAAACCATGCGCGACAGCGCCAATGGCATCCTGGCGATCCAGACGCTGCGCAACTGGGTGATGTCCGCGACCCTGTTCGCCTCCACGTCGATGCTCATCGGGCTTGGGGTGATGGGCGTCGCCTTCAATGGTGTCGACCTGAACGATCTGTCCCATGCGCTCAGTCTCGCGCCGACCAGCGCGAATCTGGTCCGGCTCAAGCTGTTGCTGATCGCCGCCATCTTTTTCGGCTGCTTTCTGCACTTCGCCCTCTCCTTGCGCTATTACAATCACACCGGTTTCCTGATCAACCTGCCGTCCACGTATTTCAACGAGTCTGGCCTGGCATCGACCGCCGACACCCTTAACCGCGCCAGCGGACATTACAACCGTGGAACCCGGGGCTTTCTCCTGGCGACCCCTGTTCTGTTCTGGCTGATCGGACCGGACTGGTTCCTGGGCGGGACGCTGATCTCGCTGACTCTGCTCTATCGCTTCGATTACCGGGTCGATCCTAGGCAGTCGCGTCGAAATCGCGCGGCGACCGCCCACACCAAGGATCCGCACGCGAGCCCCGACATCGATACGGAAAAACGGAATCAGGAGAATTCGATCCGTTCGCCAGAGACGCAACCTCGAACCAAAATCGACGTCTCGTCTCCGAGTGACCGATCAATGTGATTAAGCATTAGAAAAACAAGGAAATAACGAACTGTTGCGCAAACCTTCGGGGCGCGCGCATCGGAAGGTGCGGAGCAAGGTTTCAAGCTACAATAGCGCGGCTAAACGAGCAGGCTGTGTTTGGTCAAGACGCTCATCAACCCATGCCAGACGGTAGGGCTTGCGGATCGATTCGGATCCATCAACGACGCATGCCATGCCGCACGCGGTTTAGGCGATTGCCGGGAAATGATCGACCGATTTCCCACTCGCCCCGGGCGGCCGCCCTGAGCGACTCGTCCTGAGCGAAGCCGAAGGGAGCCGAAGAGATCGGGACTCGCCGCGAGCGGATTGAGTTTGTTCTGAGGGTTCCCGGAAATCACCTTAAGATTTAGTCATCAATCGAGATTCAACAACAATGACACCTCGTCGAATTGGACTCATACCCCTTGGTCTGGCGCTCGCGATTGCCGGTGGCGTCTGCGCGGCGGAAGAGATCGGTGTCGCGGAACCCGCGCTGACCGAAGGCGTTCCCGGCGAATTCACCTTCGCGGCGGTCGTCCGGCGCGCGGCCGAACTGGCAACCGGTCCCTACTCGCCTGACCGCCCGGAACTGCCCGACTATCTCTCCGACCTGGATTACGATCGCTACCGCGATATCCGCTTTGATCCCACGCAAAATCTGTGGCGCAACGAAAGTTTGCCGTTTCAGATGAATTTCTTTCATCGGGGATTTCTCTCCAAGGATCGGGTAACGATCAATTTGATCGAAGAGGGGCAGTCGACACCGGTCGTGTTTCGTCACGATCTGTTCAATTACGGCAAAAATCGGGTGCCCGACGACATGCCCGGCGATCTTGGGTACGCCGGTCTGCGCCTGATGTATCCGCTCAATCGGGATCAGATCTTCGACGATCTCACGGTGTTCCAGGGGGCCAGCTATTTCCGCGCGCTGGGCAAGGATCTCAACTACGGGCTCTCCGCGCGCGGGCTAGCCATCGATACCGGATTGCCGAGCCAGGAAGAGTTCCCAGTGTTTCGCGAGTTCTGGATCCGCAAGCCCGACGCGGACGCCACCGAGATCACGCTTTATGCTCTCTTGGATAGCGAAAGCGTGGCGGGAGCCTATCGCTTCGTGATCCGCCCCGGTATCGAGACCGTGATCGATGTCAAGGCGCGGCTCTTCTTCCGCAAGTCGGTGCAGAAACTCGGTGTGGCGCCCCTGACCAGCATGTTCTTCCATGGCGAGAATACGGATCG